>NZ_JAJAGH010000007.1:0-363759 GCF_020734085.1 Hominibacterium faecale | reverse complement strand
CGCTTGACCAATGGTTTCAAGGAAGAAGCGTGTAAAGGAAGAAAGACACTTGACATTATTCAGTTTTGAAGGTACAAAAGAAGCCTTCGCAAGAAAGAACGGATACCTACTTAACAAGTAAGACGCTTGGGTAGGGGATCTGATTTGGTGACGATAGCAAGGAGGTCACACCTGTTCCCATCTCGAACACAGAAGTTAAGCTCCTTAGCGCTGATGATACTTGGCGGGTGACTGCCTGGGAAAGTAGGACGTTGCCAATTTTACAAAAATAGAGACTGTTTAAACAGTCTCTATTTTTATGTAAAATTGGACAGCGAAAGGAACACAGTGAGCGGAGGAGTGCTGCCTGCAACTCACCCAGGCCTCACAAAACAAAAAATATTTTCATTTCCTATTGACGGCCGGAAGGACCCTGTGGTATACTATCGAAGATTTAGGCCAAAACACGAATGAAAGGGAAAAGGTATGAAAACATTACTGAAAAACGGATATATTTTCACAGGCAATGGATTCGAGAAAAGAGACGTTTTTGTCATTGACGATCGTTTGTCTCTTTCCCATTTTGATAAATACGATGAAAGACTTGACTGCGATTCTTTCTTTATAATTCCAGGTTTAGTCGATGTGCACGTACATCTTCGGGAACCTGGTTTTTTTTATAAAGAGTCCATGAAAACCGGGACCATGGCAGCGGCCAGAGGCGGATATACAGCTGTTTGCGCCATGCCCAATTTAAGCCCGGTGCCATCGACAGCAGACGGGCTCAGGCAGCAGCTGGAGCTCATTGAAAGGGATGCTGTCATTAAAGTTTATCCTTATGGAACCATTACAAAAGAACAGAACGGCAGAGGCATGCTTTCCGATATGGACGCCTTGAAGGATCAAGTGATCGCTTTTTCCGATGATGGAAAAGGCGTTCAGACCGCTGATCTGATGGAAGAGGCGATGAAGAAAGCAAATGCTTTAAACAAAATGATTGTAGCCCACTGCGAAGATGAAACGCTGCTTGACGGCGGATACATTCACGACGGAGCTTATGCAAAAGCCCATGGACATAAGGGGATTTGTTCAGAAAGCGAATGGGGACAGGTCAAGCGGGACATTGCGTTATGCAAAAAAACGGGGGCAAGATATCATGTGTGCCACATCTCCACAAAGGAAACAGTTGCGCTGATCCGCCAGGCAAAGGCTGAGGGCGTAAAGATATCCTGCGAAACAGCGCCTCATTATCTGGTATTCTGCGACGAGGACTTGCAGGAAGACGGCCGATTCAAAATGAATCCGCCCATTCGTACAAAAGAAGATCGGGAAGCCTTGATCGAAGGCCTTTTAGACGGAACCATCGATGTGATTGCGACCGACCATGCGCCCCATAGCCAGGAAGAAAAAAGCAAGGGGCTTGAGGGCAGCGCATTTGGAATCGTAGGGCTGGAAACCGCATTTCCGGTATTGTATACAGCGCTGGTTAAGACCGGGAAGCTTTCTCTGGAGCAGCTGGTTTACCGAATGGCTATCGCCCCGCGCCGGCTCTTCGGCATAGAAGGCGGTGCTTTGCAGGAAGGGCAGATCGCGGACCTGGCAATTCTGGATTTGGAGAGCACCTACCGGATCGACCCAAACAGCTTTCTGTCAAAAGGACGGAGCACACCCTTTGCGGGCATGGAAGTGACCGGAAAAACCGTTGCAACCTTTGTGAATGGAGTGAACGTTTATGAAAACAAGTAAATATCAAATTCAATCCAATCGAAAACTGGCCAGGGATATTTATGAGATGAAGCTGCAGGGAGACACCTCTCAAATTACAGCGCCGGGACAGTTTGTCAACATAAAACTGGAAGGGCTTTATCTGAGACGCCCCATTTCGATTTGCGACTGGGAGCCGGATTTGCTGACGATCATTTACAAAGTCGTTGGAATGGGGACGGAGAAAATGGCTGAGATGAAACCGGGCGAGGAGCTGGACATACTTGGACCTCTGGGAAATGGCTATGATCTGGACAAAATTGAAAAAACGAGCCCGGTCCTTGCCGGCGGAGGTGTTGGAATCCCGCCCATGTACGGGCTTGCCAAAGCTTTGCTGAAACGGGGCAAAAAACCTCAGGTCATACTGGGATTCAACACAAAAGAAGAGCTGTTTTACGAACAAGCTTTTCGCGCTCTGGGAGCGGACGTGAAGGTAACAACAGCCGACGGAAGCTATGGAATTAAGGGCTTTGTAACCGACGCCATGAAGAATCCGGAATATGTTTGCGCCTGCGGACCCGAACCCATGTTAAAGGCTGTCTATGACCGGACAAAGGACGGACAATTCAGCTTTGAAGCCAGAATGGCCTGCGGATTCGGCGGATGCATGGGATGCAGCTGTCAGACAAAATATGGGTCAAAGCGAATCTGCAAAGAGGGCCCGGTGTTAGAAAAGGAGGAAATCCTATGGTAGATACAAAGGTGACCCTCAGCGGTCTTGTCCTGGACAATCCCATTATTCCTGCAAGCGGGACCTTCGGCTATGGCAAAGAATATACCGAGTTTTACGATTTGAATATATTGGGCTCCATTTCTTTTAAAGGAACTACTGTGGAAGCCAGATTCGGCAACCCCCAGCCCAGGATCGCCGAGTGCAGCCAGGGAATGATCAATTCCGTGGGACTGCAGAACCCGGGACTGGAAGCGGTGATCGCAAAGGAACTGCCAGAGCTTGCACAGATTTACCAAAAGCCAGTGATTGCTAATGTGAGCGGGTTTTCCATCGATGAATACGCAGCCTGCGCAAAGGCCATGGATCAGCAGGAGCAGGTGGGAATCATTGAAGTAAACGTTAGCTGTCCCAATGTTCATGACGGCGGCATGGCTTTCGGCGTGCTTCCTGAAAGCGCGGCTGCGGTGACAGAGGCAGTCAAAAAAGTGACGACCAAACCCGTCTACATCAAACTGAGCCCCAATGTAACGGATATCGTTTCCATAGCCAAGGCTTGTGAAAGCGCGGGAGCCGACGGGCTGAGCCTGATCAATACGCTGCTGGGAATGCGCATTGATATCAAAAAGCGCCAGCCGGTAATTGCCAACAAAATGGGCGGCTTTTCCGGACCAGCCATTTTTCCGGTGGCAGTGAGAATGGTTTACCAGGCGGCAAAAGCAGTGAACATCCCGGTCATCGGCATGGGCGGTATTTCCACTGCCCAGGATGTGATCGAAATGATGATGGCAGGCGCATCCGCGGTTCAAATCGGAGCAGCCAATCTGGTTAACCCCTATGTATGCAAAGAAATCATCGAGGAACTCCCCCATCTTATGGAGAAGCTGGGGATCCAAAGGCTTGAGGATATTATCGGAATCGTTGAATAGAGGAGGTACGTGATGGGAAAAGATGTAATTATCGCATTGGATTTTAAGAATGGAAAAGAGGCGTTAGAGTTTTTAGACAGGTTTACGGACAAGAAGCCCTATGTCAAGGTGGGCATGGAGCTCTACTATGCAGAGGGGCCGGCCATTGTCAGGGAAATTAAAAAGCGTGGACACCAGCTGTTCTTAGATCTGAAGCTCCACGATATCCCCAATACGGTGGAGAAGGCCATGGCAGTCCTGTCAAGGCTGGATGTGGATATGGTCAACCTCCACGCTGCGGGAACCATCGAAATGATGAAAGCAGCTTTGCGGGGCCTGACCAGGGAGGACGGCACCAGACCGCTTCTCATCGCAGTGACCCAGCTGACATCCACCAGCCAGGAGCGGATGACCGAGGAACTGCTCATTGAGGAAGACCTGGATAAAGTGGTTATCCGTTATGCGGAAAACGCCGATATGGCCGGATTGGACGGAGTCGTTTGCTCTCCGCTGGAAGCAGGGAAAATTCACGACACATGCGGAAGGGATTTTCTAACCATAACGCCGGGCGTGCGCTTTGACAACGCATCAAAAGGCGACCAAGTGCGGGTGACCACCCCGGCGAAAGCCAAGGAACTGGGTTCCGATTACATTGTCGTGGGCAGACCGATCACCCAGGCCGACGATCCGGTAGCCGCATATAACCGTTGTGTAGAAGATTTTGTGGAGGTATAGATTATGAAAAAAGAAATTGCAAAAGGACTGTTGTCCATTGGAGCTGTATTTTTAAGACCGGATGAGCCTTTTACCTGGGCCAGCGGTATCAAAAGCCCCATCTATTGCGACAACCGACTGACGCTGACAGCGCCCCAGGTTCGTATCAAAGTGGAGCAGGGACTGGCGGCGGTGATCCGGGAGCATTACCCCCAGTGTGAAGTGCTGATGGGAACCAGCACGGCCGGAATTGCCCATGCGGCCATTACGGGACACATCATGGACCTTCCCATGGGATACGTGAGAGGTTCGGCAAAGGACCACGGAAGAACCAACCAGATCGAAGGAAAGCTGGAAAAGGGCCAGAAGGTGGTCGTCATTGAAGACTTGATTTCCACGGGCGGGTCGGTCCTGGAAACAGTGGAAGCGCTGAGAAACGCCGGAGCTGAAGTTCTGGGAATCGCCAGCATCTTTACATACGGCATGGCCAAAGGTATCGAGAGAATGGATGCAACCGGCATTAAAAACGTAAGCCTTTGTGACTTGGATACTTTGGTTGAGGTTGCTGCAGAAGAAGGTTACATCAAAGACAGCGACGTGGAGCGGTTGATCGCGTTTAGAAACAACCCTTCTGACGAAGGATGGATGAAAGGAGATAAATAAATGAGTGAAACAATTCGTAATTTGATCAGTATTTTAGATATGTCCGTGGAAGAGATCGACCACTTGATCGATGTGGCCGATGACATTGTTGCAAACCACGACCAGTATGAAGAGATCTGCAGAGGGAAAAAGCTTGCCACGCTGTTTTTCGAACCGAGTACCAGAACCAGACTCAGCTTTGAAGCGGCCATGCTGGAACTGGGTGGATCAGTTCTGGGCTTTTCCGAAGCGTCTTCCAGCTCAGCGGCAAAAGGAGAGAGCGTCAGCGATACTGTGAGGACAGTCGGCTGTTATGCGGATATTATCGCCATGCGCCATCCGAAAGAAGGAGCGCCTTTAGTGGCTTCCCGAAGAACGACTGTGCCCATTATCAATGCCGGCGACGGCGGACATTTCCATCCGACCCAGACGCTGACCGACCTTTTGACCATTAAAAGAAAAAAGGGAGAACTGGGCAACATTACCCTGGGGCTGTGCGGGGACCTGCAGTTTGGCAGAACGGTTCATTCTCTCATCGAAGCCATGCTCCGTTATCCCAATGTGAAGTTTGTGCTCATTTCACCGGAAGAACTGAGGGTGCCGGAGTACATCCGTGAAAAACTGCGCAGTGCGGGCGTTGAATGGTGCGAAGTGGAAAGCATGGAGGAAGTCATGCCTCAGTTGGATGTGCTGTATATGACTCGCGTGCAAAGAGAACGTTTCTTCAATGAAGAGGACTATATCAGACTGAAAGATACTTATATTCTGGATATGGACAAGCTGGAAAGCGCTAAGAAAGATTTGACGATCATGCATCCGCTGCCCAGGGTAAATGAGATTTCCGTAAAAGTGGACGATGACCCGAGGGCTTGCTATTTTGAACAGGCGCTGTGCGGAAAACACATCAGAATGGCGCTGATTTTGAATCTGTTAGGTATAAAATAGGAGGGATGGAAGATGAATATCGACGGCGTAACGACTGGAATCGTATTGGACCATATTAAAGCGGGAAAAAGCATGCAGATTTATAACTATCTGGGACTGGATAAGCTGGATTGCAGCGTGGCGGTGGTGCAGAATGTCCGCAGCAGCAAATACGGCAAAAAGGATATCATTAAGATCGACGATGAAATCGAACTGGATTTTGAAATGCTGGGATATATCGACAGCAATATCACCATCAATCGGGTGAAAGACGGCGTTCTAACCAAGAAAGAACACCTGGAACTGCCGGAAACGCTGACCAATGTGATCAAATGCAAGAACCCCAGATGCATCACTTCTGTGGAGCAGGAAATCACCCATATGTTCAAGCTGGCGGATAAGGAAAAGAAAATTTACCGCTGTGCCTACTGCGATGTGGAGCATAAGGAATATAAATAGTTTTTAACGGGGATCCGGGCCGGGCGCGATGATTGTATTTGCGCCCGGTCCTGTTTTTGGTCGCCGAAGAAGTATGGTAAAGGAGCTGTAAAATAAGTCCCTTTGATTCAAATGAGGAGGGCTCATAAGCAGTAAGATAATAACGGCTGATCTATATGTTTATGAAAGAAACTAGAAGGATTGAACTTGTATGATTCAGTAATATATATAAAAGGAAAAACTTGACAATTTAAAATTGATCGTCTATTCTAGAATTGGATGTATGGATATGATTGCCCTTGGAGGTTAATTTTCTTTTTGAACAGGGTATTTTCATATAAAGTACGTGAAGTTTTATCAGGACTAGGTGAAAACTAGTAAAGGAGACGTGCTGTTATGTATAAGCTTAAGCGATACACGGTGCATAGTGTAGATGTTTTAGTTATAATAGTTATTTTTGTTGTAATAGTATTATCGATTGGTAAAAGTGATGTGTTTGCAGCAGAAACTTTAGACAATCAAACTTTTACGGTTGACAATATTGAATACAAAATTGTTTCCACTGATAAAGTAGAGATTATCAACTATAATCGGGAGAAAAAAGGAGAAATTAATTTTGGAGCGTATGTAACCTATGATGGAAATACATATACAATCGTTCATATAAAAAATTGTCTACTAGAAGGCTGCCGAGAAATTACTTCAGTTAATCTTCCGGACACAATTGAGTATATTGGAGAGGGAGCATTTCGAAACTGTACCAATCTTAGTGCTTTAAGGTTACCAAATAACAAGAATTTAATAGTGGAATATGAAGCGTTTTCTGGATGTATTGATTTGCTTGAAATTACATTGCCGGAACAGTTAAAGAATGTGCAGCACCATGCTTTTCAAAATTGTACAAGCCTAACCACGGTTCGGCTCAATACGATTAATTGTGAAGCTATTACAGAGCGTAGAGGTTCAGATGAAACCATATTTAAAGGATGTATGAAGTTAGAGAAGGTATATATCGGCGAAAAAGTAACCGTGGTTCCAACTGGAATATTTAGTGGTTGTACAGGATTAAAAAAGATAGTTTACGAGGGTGACAATGTCAGGAAAATAGGTGGGGCTGCTTTTGCAGGTTGCAAAAGCTTAGAGACGCTTGAACTTCCTGATTCGCTAACAGAAATTAATCCGAAGGCTTTCATGTTCTGCACATCATTAAAGGAGGTTACAATCCCTGAAAACATTAAAAAGTTAGGATATGGAGTTTTTGGGAGTTGTAATAACATAGAAACAATTAATTTTAATGCAATAAATTGTACATCCATGGGAGAAAGTGGATGGGCAGGATATTTATATACGTTTGGTGGAGTAAGTGGCATAAGTGAAAATATGTCAGGTGTTAAAAAACTTATCATTGGAGAAAAGGTTCAAAGAATACCACAATATGCATTTGGCGGCTGCCCCAACTTGGAATCAATTAACATACCCGCATCCGTATCATCAATTCAAGCGAATGCTTTTGAAAATTTACCGAAATTATTGTCTATAGTAGTAAGTGGGAATAATTCTATCTATACAGACCATGATGGAATTTTGTATACAAAAGATAATAAAATGATAATTCGCTGTCCTGAGGGGAAGGAATTATTAACGGCGGGTTGTTTTATTGGAGTAACCCAGATTGGCAACGTTGGATTTTCAAACTGCACACGTTTAAAGCAAATTAATCTCCCGGACACAGTCGAGTATATTGGAGAGGGAGCATTTCGAAACTGTACCAATCTTAGTGCTTTAAGGTTACCGAATAACAAAAATTTAATAGTGGAATATGAAGCGTTTTCAGGATGTATCGCTTTGCCTGAAATTACATTGCCGGAACAGTTAAAGAATGTGCAGCACCATGCTTTTCAAAATTGTACAAGCCTAACCACGGTTCGGCTCAATACGATTAATTGTGAAGCTATTACAGAGCGTAGAGGTTCAGATGAAACCATATTTAAAGGATGTATGAAGTTAGAGAAGGTATATATTGATGAAAAAGTAACCGTGGTTCCAACTGGAATATTTAGTGGTTGTACAGGATTAAAAAAGATAATTTACGAGGGTGACAATGTCAGGAAAATAGGTGGGGCTGCTTTTGCAGGTTGTAAAAGCTTAGAGACGCTTGAACTTCCTGATTCGCTAACAGAAATTAATCCGAAGGCTTTCATGTTCTGCACATCATTAAAGGAGGTTACAATCCCTGAAAACATTAAAAAGTTAGGATATGGAATTTTTGGGAGTTGTAATAACATAGAAACAATTAATTTTAATGCAATAAATTGTACATCCATGGGAGAAAGTGGATGGGCAGGATATTTATATACGTTTGGTGGAGTAAGTGGCATAAGTGAAAATATGTCAGGTGTTAAAAAACTTATCATTGGAGAAAAGGTTCAAAGAATACCGCAATATGCATTTGGCGGCTGTCCTAACTTAGAATCGATCAAAATTTATAATAAAGCTTGTGATATTTATAGCGGAGAAAATGGTGGAAGAACCTTTGAAGAAGATGCAATTATTTATGGATACTTAGATTCTACAGCCGAGGAATACGCAGCTAAATACGGGAGAACTTTCCGAATAATTGGTAGTGATTACTCTTATGATCATTCAACAGAGTTGGAAGAATGGTTGTTAAATCAGGGATCTCTAAATAGTATTATGTATCTTACGAAAGATGAAAATTTTATGTGTTCCAGGGCAGTTGCGGAAAGTGATTCAAGCTTTGCTGACCATTTTGTACAAACAATAACAAATATGTTGTACTGTGGTTTAGATGGATGGAAAGATATTTTTTCATTGGCAACTACCAAAGAGCAGGCAAGGGAAGTTCTGATAGCGTTGCTGGATACTTATGGCTCAGAAGTAGAGGAGTTGGCAGATGCTGAAACAGCATATAAATATGCAAATTTATATGTAAAAACATTACAAGAATCTGACTGGGCATATGCAATTGACTTTGGGTTAAAGGATAATGAAATTGATCAACTAAAGGAAGTTTGCACTGAAGACGTTTTGGCACAATTTTTTATAGACGGTAAATATGAAACAATATCGGCATATCTGCAAATAAAAGGGGGATATTCGGCTGATTCAAAAGCTGTGAAATGTATTGAGCAATTTACAAAATCAAAAAAGTTGACAAATGAACTTTCTGATAGCATTGGATTGCTTGGGGATGGACTACAAATTCTTTCTATGACAAATGGAACGATTAATCGTTTATATGAGGTTGAACGCCTTGCAACAGCTGACGAAATGTTTTCAGAAATGTTGATATATCTGAATAAGAACTGCATTTTTATTCCTGTACGTGAAGCTGCTGACGAACTATATACCGTAATACATGGTAGTTATTCAGACCAATTGAAGTATGCGACGACGTCACTAAAGGATGCGGCGGAAGTGAAATCAGTTGACCTCATATTAGAAGCTGCAGCGGAAAAGCTTCCATATGGCAAAATTATTAAGAAGAACTATGAGTTTGCAGTAGGTATATCTAATACTGTTTTTGGGATCGCGGATATGCAAAAACAAAAAGATAATATGCGCTGTGTAGCCTACATTGGTAACTGTTTGAGCAGTTGGCTTTTAGATAGTCGGCAGCAATGGGAAGCTGAAACTGGCACTAGAAAAGCGTGGTATGCGAAGAAAACGGTATATGCTTATAAAATGCTATTGAAAAGTAGGATACAGGGAGAAAGAAGCTTACAGAAAATGATGGAAGTGTCAAAAACAACTTGGAAAAAGGCATATAATTATTCTCTGGAGGTATCTTCAACTTTAAAATCTATGCAGGACTTTTTTAATATTATGTCGACATCTGTGATTGCTTGCCCGGTAGATGTTCAAATATATGATGCATCAGGAAGATTGGTTTGCACAGTGCACGATGGATCTTCAAGCGAAGGCTATTTGGATGATATTTATTATGCTGTTTTGTATAATCCATTAGAGAATGATTTTGTTAAGATAATAAGAGCTCCTATCGATAAAAACTATTCATTGAGATGTTTAGCAAACGATTTAGGCCAGGTAGATTATTCCATATCGACAATATCTGAACAGGGAATTAATATACGAAAAGAAGCTCAAGGTATTCCAATTAAACAAGGGGACGAGATTAGCATTTCTGATCTGTCTGGTGATAATCCAACTTGTAAGCTGCTTGAAGGCAATCAAGTAATAAGAGAATATCCAGCAGAATTGAAAGACAAATTTATACCTGTTGAATCTATGCAGATCGATAAAAAAACTCTAGAATTAGAGCCGGGTAAACGAGTAAAATTAAATGCAATCTTTTTACCGTCCAACGCATCAAATCAAGAAGTAATATGGATATCTTCAAATCAAGAAGTTGCTACGGTTAATCAGGATGGCGTTGTAAAAGGAATATCGAAGGGAACTGCAGAAATCGTAGTAGAGAGCCTAGAAGGTAATTTTAAAAATGTGTGTCAGGTTACAGTGGTAGATAATCGTCCGGTTAATAAAAATTCCCAGGTCATTTATGCAAGTTCTGTTACCAAAACTTATGGCAACAAACCATTCAATCTAAACGCCAAAACCAGTGGAGGAGGTAAACTTACATACAATTCCAGCAACACAAACGTAGCTACCATAAATAATACTGGAAAAATAACCTTGAAAGGTCCTGGCAAAGCTAGCATCACTATTAATGCTGCTGCTACTGATAATTATAATGCCGCAACAAAACAGATTAACATTACGGTAAAACCAAAGAAAGCAGTACTAAAAAAAGCTAAATCCACTAAGAAACGCACGTTGAAAGTGGGTTGGGTGCGGGACAAAAAAGTAACGGGCTATCAGGTTGTTATTGCTCAAAATAGAAAATTCCATAAGGGAAAGAAATCTGCTTTGATCACAAAAAACAAAACAACATCTAAGACGTTCAAAAAATTAAGGCGAGATAAGACTTATTACTATAAAGTGAGAGCTTATAAACAGGTTGGCAAAACTAAAATTTACGGAGCCTATAGTAAGACAAAACGAATTAAAGTAAAATAAGAAGGACGCAGGCTGCATTCAGATACATTATTTGTTAAGCAAGACTTTGATACTTCTTTGCTCACCTTAGGCTTACACTAAACGGGAAGCCGCTGCCAAAACGTTGTACAATCTTTAGGTTTGTATTATACTAATGAATGCCGGAAATTTTTTGACAGAAAGGAGAACCGTATACGTGTTTGAACTAATACAGGCAGGAAAGCATACTTACTATATCGACAACCCCAACATCATGGGGGTTTACCAATTAAATGAAGAGGACGTTTGTCTGATTGATACGGGAAATGGAGACAAGGCGGCAGAGGCCATCGATGAAATTCTGGAGAAACAGGGGTGGAAATTGAAGTTTATCCTTAACACCCATACCCACATCGATCATCTGGGCGGCAACCGCTATCTGATGAAAAAATGGGGATGCCCGGCTTACGCGACCAATCTGGACAATGCCTTTGCCAACTATGAGCATCTGGAAGCAGCCTATATGTACGGCGGCTATCCATGCAGGGAACTGCGCAAGGTATTTCGCCATCCGGGACCCATCGGTTTTTTGGATTTGGAGGACTTTGAACTGCCGAAAGGCCTTGCGTCCATCAGGCTGCCGGGCCACAGCTTCGGCATGATCGGCATCAAGACGGATGACGGCGTGTGGTTCCTGGGCGACAGCGTTCTCAACCGCAAATCCCTGGAAAAATATCAGTTCGGCTATCTGGTGGATGTGGAAGGATATTTGAATACCCTGGATCTTTTGGAGACGCTGGAGGGAAACCTTTTCATTCCTTCCCACGGCGATGTGGCAGCGGATATCCAGCCGCTGGCTCAGGGCAATCGGAAAAACATTGAAAAAAATATTGCCGCGCTGCTAAGGGACTGTGCAGGCGGCAAAAGTTTTGACTGCATTTTGAAAGGCGTGTACGACCGCTATGGAGTAAAGCCCAATGTGGTGCAGAACGCGCTGGCCGGTTCTACGCTGCGGTGTTACTTGTCTTATCTGCAGGATCAGGGGCAGTTGGAATGCTATTTCGAAGAAAATATAATGAAATGGAAGAGCAAGTAACCTGTTGGAAAAGGAAGGTGTTTCCGGTACCGGAAGAAATCACTATTTCACCGCTTCCATAATAACCACTGACGCGCTGGCTCCGATCCGGTCCGCGCCCAGGCGCAGCATCTCTTTGGTTGCCAGAACATCCCGAATGCCGCCGGAGGCTTTGATCATAACTTGATCGCCCACCGTTTCTTTGATCAGGGCGACCGTATGAGGCGTGGCGCCGGACTTGCCAAAACCAGTAGAAGTTTTGACAAAAGAAGCGCCTGCTTCTACGGCAAGGCGACAGGCTTTCACGATCTCCTCGTCGGTCAGAAGGCAGACCTCTAAAATGACTTTGACAATGGAGCGCCGCTGCCCGGCAGCAGCTGCCACTTCTTCAATTTCATGTTTTACGTAATCATATCGGCCCTCTTTTAAAGCGCCGATATTGATGACCATGTCGATCTCATGAGCGCCGTTTTCACAGGCCCAGACAGTTTGGCGAACTTTCACTTCCGTCGAATCCATGCCCAGAGGGAAGCCGACGACGCTGGCGATTTTTATTTCCGTACCGGCCAGCTCCCGGGCTGCCAGAGGGACGTAACAGCCGTGAACACAGACGGCATAAAAATCATACTTTTTCGCTTCGTCGCACAGCTTGATGATATCCGCTGTGGTGGCATCCGCTTTCAGATTGGTATGATCAAAGTATTTGTTCAATGGTTTCATCTATCAATCTCCTCACTTAACAATTTTTTTTCATTATAGCATAAATTTGAAATATATAAAAACCAGATATTGTTTTTGCTGCCCAAAGCAGCCAAGAATCTCAAATGAAAAATCACAGGGAGCATTGCGGGAGGACGGATTTTGTCGTATAATAAAACGAATTGTAATTGCGTGTTGTTATCGAAGGAGGGGCCTATGAGAAAGTTTCGCATGCTGATGCTGCTGATGCTGATTGTGCTTCTAGCCGCGCCGCTCAGCTACGGGTCGGAACAGACCTTTGGCGATGGCCAGGTGAAGATTGATCTGCCGGAAAATTGGCAGGTGGTGGATGAGGCGGATCGGGAAGATGTACTGCGGGTTGTCTGCAGCGCTGAGGAAAAAGAAGTTTCTCAATATATGGACTATTATCACAGCCTGATGATGGCAGAAGACCCGTCCGCGGATCCAAAGGCCATGATGCAGATTCTTTACACCACAGACTATTCCGATGCCGCTGAAATGGATTTCAGTGACTGCACGGATGAAGAGCTGGAGGCTTTCTATCAAGAACAGGAGGGCAAAAGCGTCCTTGAAAACGCGGTGCTTTTTCTGACCTTTGGGGTCACGGAGACCTCAGATGAGATGGAGATTCTTTCAAACAGCTGGGGGAAATTTATCCATGCGCAGATGACAGAAACCATGCAGGACGGCAGCAAGCTTTATCATCAAATGTACTTTACCAAGAAGGGCAGCGCGGTTATCACCCTCAGCCTGACCACCAGCGGCCCGCCTTCAAAACAATCCGTAGGAGATATAGAAGAGGTTGTCTCAAGCTATTCCGACGACGGTTGGTATGACGACTATATGATGGCCGCTGATACGGATAGTTACGATGATGAGTACAGCGACAGCGATGATGGCTGGATGGTGTATGCGTTTCTCATCATTATAGTGGTTTGCGCGGTGATATACGTAGCGGCTGGCAAAAGGACCAATTCTGCCGCCGCAGGATATGGAAGACGCCCTGCGGACCGTAAACAGGAACAAGTGCAAATGACAGCCGGAGAAACGACGGGTTATCCTCCTGCTTCGGATAAGAGAAAGGTGAGAATTAAGCTTCCCAAAACGAAATCAGTGACAGCGGACGGAAAGTCCATGCAGGTCAGGGACAGTCAGGAAGTGAAAGCAAAGACGCCTGACGAAAGCTACCTGGAAAGTCTCCGCACGCTGATGGACTCGGGACTTCTTACCAAGGAAGAGTACCGGGATATGGTGGAGGCGCACAACCGTAATAAACGCATATGACAGAAACAATCAAAGCCCTGGCGTTTGCTGGGGTTTTAACAATAACCTTTAGGAGGACGATATGAAGATACCAGAATTATTTGAACACAAAAAGCCCGTTTTTTCCTTTGAAATTTTCCCGCCCAAAAGACAGTCGGGGCTGGATAAAATCTATGATACCATCGAGAAGCTGTCCGTTTGCCAGCCGGATTTTATCAGCGTGACCTATGGCGCAGGCGGCAATATGGCAGACAATTCCACCTGCGAAATCGCTTCCAACATTAAAAAACGGTTCGGAATAGAACCCCTGGCCCATCTGACCTGTGTCAATTCCAGCATGGAGGACGTGACGGAAATGATCGGACGCTTTGCCAAGGCGGACATTGAAAATGTTCTGGCTCTGCGGGGAGATATTGTTCCCGGCGAAGCGATCAAAAAAGATTTTTCCCACGCCAACGAGCTGGCAATCGAGGTGCAGAGAAACAGCGGCCTGCAAATTTTAGGCGCCTGCTATCCGGAGGGCCACTATGAAAGCAAGAATCTGCGGGAGGACATTCAAAACCTGAAATACAAGATTGGCGCAGGGGTAAAAGTGCTGATTACCCAGCTGTTCTTCGATAATCAGCTGTTTTACGAATTTCTTGTTCAAGTGAGAAACGCGGGGATCCACGTGCCCGTTTCCGCCGGAATCATGCCCATCGTAAATAAAAAACAGATTGAAAAGACCGTAGCCCTGAGCGGAGCAAGCCTGCCCCACGAATTTACCAAGATGATCGGCCTCTATGAAAACGATCCGGAGGAGCTTTATAACCACGGAATTCAATACGCAGTGGATCAGATCCGCGATCTGCTGGAACATGGCGTGGAGGGGATCCATCTGTATACCATGAATAACCCGGACGTCTCCCTTGCTATCTATCAGAAGATCAAGGACTTACTGTAAGATGAAGCTGGCGACACCAGAACGGGTAGACCGGAGACAATGGCTCATAAGGCTGGGCGTTTTTGGCCAGGCGGATGAAATGCTGGAGCAATCTCTGAAGAGGGCGGAAGAAAGGCTGCTCGGATATGCGGCTCCCCAGGGAATTTATCGGGTTTTGGAGCTGGGAGACATAAAGCTGAGGGGCAGCGCCATAAAAAAACATCTGACAGGATGCCGGGAGCTGGCAGTGATGGGCGTGACCATCGGAGCGGCCGTCGACCATTTGATCCGTCAAAGCCAGATTCGGGACATGGCCGAGGCGGTTCTCCTCGATTGCGGAGCATCCGTATTGGTAGAACAGATCTGCGATGCTTTTGAGGCACAGATCCGGGAAGAAACGGAAGGTTATCTGACCGGAAGGTACAGCCCGGGATACGGCGATCTTCCCATAGAGACACAGGACGCGCTGGTGCGGATCCTGGACGGACCTAGAAAGATCGGATTGACGGTGAATCAGAGCCACATCATGATCCCCAGAAAATCTGTGACCGCTATCCTGGGGATCGCGGACCATCCGGTGAGCGGTTATCTGGCCACCTGTGAAGAATGTAAGCTGAGGGATACTTGTGAGCTGAGAAAGGAAGGAAAAAACTGTGCTGAACTTTAGCAAAAAAAGATATCTGTTAGACGGAGGGATGGGCACCATGCTGCAGCAAAGCGGCCTTGAGCCGGGAGCATCTCCCGATCTTCTGAGCCTGACCAATCCGGAGTTGATCACCTCCATTCATAGAAGTTATATTGAGGCCGGATCGGATGTGATCTATGCCAATACTTTCGGAGCCAATCGCTTTAAGCTGGAAGGCTGCGGTTATCGCCTGGAAGAGGTGATCGACAGCGCGGTGAAGGCAGCCAAAGCCGCCTGCGGCGAGGAAAGCTTGGTGGCTCTGGATGTGGGGCCGCTGGGAGAGCTGCTGGAGCCTATGGGCACCTTGTCCTTTGAAGCCGCTTACGATGCTTTCGCCCAGGTTATGAAACAGGGGGCGGCCTCTGGGGCCGATTTGATTGTCATTGAAACCATGACTGACCTGTATGAAGTGAAAGCAGCCGTACTGGCCGCCAAGGAAACGACCGATCTTGCGGTGCTTGTTTCCATGACCTTTGAAGAAAGCGGCAGGACCTTTACCGGAACGAGCATCGAGTGCATGACAGCTGTGCTGGAAGGTCTCGGCGTTGATGCTATTGGTATCAACTGCTCGCTGGGTCCGGTGGAAATTCTGCCCCTGGCGGAAAGAATGTGCGCCCTTACCGACCTGCCGATTTTTATTAAGCCCAACGCAGGGCTGCCTGATCCGCGGACAGGTGCTTATGATATCGGGCCCGACCAATTTGCGCAGGCAATGAAAGAATATCTGAAACTGGGAATTTCCATGGCAGGCGGATGCTGCGGAACGACACCCGAATACATCGCAAAAATGAAGGATGTTTTTTCCGCCGCGGACGTACATAAGAAGGTGCGAAAACCGGCGGAACACAGCGTAATATGCAGCGCTTCCAATGCCGTGACCGTCGATCATGTTACGGTGATCGGCGAACGGATCAACCCCACGGGAAAGAAACGGCTGAAGCAGGCGCTCATCGATGAGGATTACGATTACGTTTTATCACAGGCCGTGGAACAAGTGGATGCCGGCGCCCAGGTGCTGGATGTCAACGTGGGCGTTCCTGATATTGATGATACTAAAGTGCTGCCGATGGTGGTCAAACAGATCCAGGCCATTACCGACCTGCCCCTGCAGATCGATTCTTCCAATCCGGCGGCCATAGAGGCGGCACTTCGGGTTTATAACGGAAAAGCCATTGTAAATTCAGTCAATGGAGAAGCAAAGGTATTGGATACGATTCTTCCCATCGTGAAAAAATATGGCGCTGCGGTGGTGGGCCTGACCCTGGACGAAAACGGCATCCCCGCCAAAGCAGAAGAACGTTTTGCCATTGCCCGAAGAATTCTCGACAAGGCGGTGAGCATGGGCATTCCTAAGAAAGACGTGTTCATCGACTGCCTGACCCTCACTGCGTCAGCCCAGCAGGCAGAAGTCGCAGAGACGCTGAGAGCGGTGCGCATGGTCAAAGAACAGCTGGGCCTACATACGGTCCTGGGGGTATCCAACATCAGCTTCGGCCTTCCGTTAAGACCGCTAATCAATCGGACTTTCCTGGCTCTGGCAATGGAAAACGGATTGGATCTGCCCATCATCAATCCCAACGATGAGGATATGATGGGGACCATCTATGCCTTTGAAATGCTTCATAACAGAGATAAAAACGCGGAAGCGTTCATCAAACGATACGGCGATGCGGCCATGGGAACCATGGAAAGAAGCAGCGGAGCCAGTCAGCCCAATTCCCAATCGGGCAAAGAGCCGGACCTTTTCTACGCATTGGAAAAGGGCATGAAAACAGAAACCATTCATGCGGTTGAAGCGCTCCTTGACAAAAACGATGAAATGACCGTGGTCAACGATTATTTGATCCCGGCGCTGGACCAGGTGGGCCAGGGTTTTGAGAAGGGGACGATCTTTCTCCCCCAGATGATGCAGGCCGCAACAGCCGCCCAGGGAGGCTTTGAGCTGATCAAAGACCGCCTGGCCGCTTCCGGCCGCAGCAGCGTGTCCAAAGGCCGGGTGGTCGTCGCCACCGTAAAGGGCGATATCCATGATATCGGCAAAAACATCGTCAAAGTTATTATGGAAAATTACGGATTTGAGATCATCGATCTGGGAAGGGATGTTCCCATTGAGAAGGTGGTTCAAACGGTAGTCGATAACCGGATTAAGATGGTGGGCCTCAGCGCATTGATGACCACGACCTTAAAGAGCATGGAAGAGACCATTGCAGCTGTCAGGGCTGAGGCGCCGGACTGCAGGTTTATCGTTGGCGGAGCGGTATTGACTCCTGAATACGCAGAAAAGATCGGAGCAGATTATTATTGTAAGGATGCGATGAAGTCGGTGGAAGCGGCGAAAGAAGTCTTTGGCCTTTAACCTTCTTTTTTGACCGAATAAAAACACAAAGTATTGACAATAAAAATCATGGTGATACAATATGTAGTATCTTGTGGTGATTTAAGGAGAAAATAATGAAATTAAATGCAAATGCAGAAACGGTACTGAAGCAAAGGTACTTGATCAAAGACGAGAATGGAAATCCGGTGGAAACGGTAGATGGTATGTTTCACCGGGTGGCAAAAGCCATCGCTTCTGCCGATGCGCTCCATGACGAACATGCTGACACGGATAAGACGGAGAGCATTTTTTATGATATGATGACCAATCTGGAATTCTTGCCCAATTCTCCCACGCTGATGAATGCAGGCCGGGATCTGGGACAGCTCTCCGCATGCTTTGTGCTGCCGGTAGAGGACAGCATGGAATCAATTTTTGAAGCCATCAAACAGGCGGCGCTTATCCATAAGAGCGGCGGCGGCACAGGTTTTTCCTTTTCCAGACTTCGCCAGGAAGGAAGCACGGTTAATTCCACCGGAGGCGTAGCAAGCGGCCCCATCAGCTTTATGAAGGTATTCAATATGGCAACAGAAGCGATTAAGCAGGGCGGCTCCAGGCGCGGAGCCAATATGGGCATCCTGCGCATCGACCACCCGGATATCTTGAAATTCATCGACTGCAAAGCAGATAACACGGAGATTACCAATTTCAATCTTTCCGTCGGCCTTACAGAAGAATTTATGAAAGCTGCGGAAGCTGGAAAGGATTACGATCTGGTTGACCCCCATACAGGTGAAACGGTAAAGCAGCTCAATGCGAGAACTGTTTTTAATAAAATCGTTGATGCGGCATGGAGAAACGGTGAACCCGGGATTATTTTCCTGGATCGCCTCAACCGGGATAATATCGTACCGGAACAGGGAAAGATCGAAGCCACCAATCCATGCGGTGAACAGCCGCTGCTGCCCCATGAAAGCTGCAATCTGGGTTCGATCAATCTGACGCAGATGGTAAAGGCAGAGAAGGGAAGAAAAACTTTTGATTGGGAAAAGCTGGAGAGGACCGTGAAACAGGCCGTCCACTTTCTGGATAATGTTATTGAAGTCAATAAATATCCTCTGGATCAGATCGAATTTACCACTAAGCAGACAAGGAAGATCGGACTGGGCGTCATGGGATGGGCTGACAGCCTGCTGATGATGGGAATTCCCTACAACACAGAGGAAGCCGTACAGCTGGCCGAGGAGGTCATGTCCTTTATAACGGAAAAAGGCCGCCAGGCCAGCCAGCAGCTGGCGGAGGTCCGCGGAACCTTCCCCCTCTTCGAGCAGAGCATCCTTCCTCAGGACAGACCCCAGAGGAATGGAACCATTACCACCATTGCGCCGACAGGAACCCTTTCCATCATCGGAGGCTGTTCTTCCGGCGTGGAACCGGTCTTTGCGTATGTTTTTATCCGCAACATCATGGATGGTACGGAAATGCTGGAAGTCAACCCCATTCTCAAAGAGGAACTGGAGAAACGAGGCTTATATTCGGAAGGGCTGATGCGGCGTATTGCTCAGGAAGGCGCGGTCAGCCATATCAAAGAGCTGCCGGAAGATATCCGCAGAGTCTTCGTTTCCACCCACGATATCAGCCCCGAATATCATGTGCGCATGCAGGCCGCTTTCCAAAGACATACGGACAACGCGGTTTCCAAGACGGTTAATTTCAGCAACGAGGCGACCAGGGAGGATGTGGCAAAAGTTTATTCGCTGGCCTTCACGCTGGGCTGCAAGGGCGTTACCATTTATCGCGACGGCAGCCGGGATGAACAGGTGCTCAACATCGGAAAAGTAAAACGTGCCGACCAGGCGGAGGAAGCCCGGCATATTACGCCCCGTCCCCGTCCTGACGTTGTCACCGGAGTGACCGAACGGGTGAAGATCGGCTGCGGCAACTTATATATAACGGTTAACTACGATGAGCAGGGCATCTGCGAAATCTTCACCAATACTGGAAAAGCAGGCGGGTGTCCAAGCCAGAGCGAGGCTACGGCCAGATTAGCTTCGGTAGCGCTGCGAAGCGGCATCGATGTCAATACCATCATTGATCAGCTGAGGGGAATTCGCTGCCCTTCGACCATTCGTCAACACGGATTGAAATGCACGTCCTGTCCAGATGCCATCGCAAGGGTGATCGAGCAGGAATATGAAAAACAGGTTGCACTTGGTAACTGGCTGCCCCTGCCGGACGCCATAAAACCGACGCCGGAAATTCAGCCGGATGAAGAAAGCCGCTGCCCGGAATGCGGCAGCCGGCTGGAACACGAGAGCGGCTGCGTCATTTGCAGGCAGTGCGGATACAGCAAATGCGGCTAAAAAGATAAAAAATGACAGAACCCCGAAGCGAAAGTTTTGCGGGTTCTGCCATTTTTTTTGTTGAATTTTAATAAAGTAGTTGTATAAAATGCTATAATGGAATATAATATATAGTTAATAGGAAACATCATCAGAGAATGCGAAGGCAAAAGAACGCCATGATGAGGTGGCTGGATTCGCACTGAGTGTTTCTTTTTCATTGGTAAAAATACGAAAAAAGGGGGTTAATGATTATGAACAAAACAGAACGTATTTTGCTGCATGGGGGATATATCAAAGAAGACAGACTGTATGACAGCAGCGGTACTTTAAGAGGACCTCTGAATGTGGCTGAACTGAAAGTTTTGCCGGGGTACCTGAAAACCCACGACGGCAGGACCTATTATGTGGCAGTATAAGGCTTCTGCCTGATAAAGCTGAAAAGAAACTGCGGACTAGGATGCTGCCGGCTCCTGCCGCAGTTTTTCTTTTTCGGTTTATATGTATGAGGACGCCTCCAAGGTTGCTCTTGTTTAACCTATTTGCTATACTATAGCTATATATGTGTAAAGTATGGTTGCAAGGCCGGCTTTGCGTGCTTAGATGAAAAATAGAGGGAGACACGGCTATGCGAAAAAGATTGGTAATACTTGCACTGATTTGTGTTCTAACCGCATCTTTACCAGCTTGCGGCTCCCAGGAAACCAGTTCCACCATTACGATTGATGAAAAAGTTGACGAATCGGTCGCTCTTTCCATGTTTGTTCCGGTAGGTGTGGACCTAGGTGGCACTGATAGCTTTCGGGACTTGACGCTGGCGTATAATAAACAAGACAGCAAAATTCGAATTACTGTAGACAGCGTTTCTACCGCAGATGGGTTTGACGATTTTTTAGAAAAACGTCTTGATACAAAAGATGCGGTGGATATCTTTGTTGTTAATGCAGAAAATGTTAAGGACATCGCACAAAAAGGGCAATTCTATGATCTGTCCGGCCTTAAGAGTTTCCATGAACTCACCAAAAGCGCCAAGGAGCAGGCGATGGTTGGTGATATTGCTTATTCAATTCCGTTGAAAATGGCGGTCTATGTAATGGATGTCAATGTATCCCTTCTAAAACAGTATGATTTGGAAGTGCCGGAAAATTATGAGGATTTTCTGCACTGCTGTCAAGTCCTGAAGAAACAAAACATTACGCCAATTTCACTCAATCGCTGGTGAGCTATGGCTGTTCCGGTCATGGCACGCAGTCTCTATCCAATTTACCAGGCGGAAAATCAACGGCAGCTGATCGATGGTCTGAATAAGGGAGACTTGAAAATCGGCGACTATATGATCAATGGATTTCGAATGTTTGAGGAATTTCTAAAGAATGGGTATTACGGTGAAGGTCTGACGATGGAAAAGGTGGATGCGATCAAGGCTAATACTCAGGACCGTGCGGATTTTCTCAGCAGCAAGACAGCCTTTCGTTTCTTTCCGATTGAAGAACTGAAGGCTACTGAAATGGAGAATGAAGATAAGGCCATCTGTACGGGAATTCCCATGCTGCCCGACGGAGTGATCACCCTGCCGTCAATCTCCGTTCGTCTTTGTGTGAATGGGGGCAGCAGCCACCTTGAAGATTCGATCAAATTTGTAGATTATCTGACTTCACAGCGTGAGGAGCTGCTGTCATCGGATACGTCGGGCAGCCTTTCTCCTTTTAAACGACCGGCTGAGACGAAGGCAGAGGTCCCCTGGAAGCAGGCTGTATTGGAATTGCTGGATGGGGGCGGGCAGATACCTTTGGAAGATATGAACCTCCGTTTTGGCTGTTGGGACAATACCCGTCAACTTTGCTTGAAAATGATAGGCGGCATGTCGGCGGAAGATGCCGCGAAAGAATTCAATCGCATTCAGATGGAAGAAATTCAGGCATATGAAGAGAAGCAAGCATTAGAAGGAGGGGCTGGTGGTGAATAAAGTCAACCGAAAAAGAAATCCTGCATGGTACATAACCGCTTGTTTCTTATTGTTTTTGGCATTGATTTTGTTTCTTGGATATACCGTGAAAAAATATTCCGACGGAATTTACCAAAATATCCGGGAATCCACAACGGAAAGCGTGGAGGCATTAACCTCCGACCGAGTAAAGATGTTGGATAAAACGCTCAACCTGCTCGAAACCCAGGCCCAGGCACTGGCGATACATCTATCAGAGCCGAAACTTACCGTTACTCCCGATATGTTAAAAACTTTTGCAAAAATGCGTAAAGAATATCTTTTCATTGGGGTGTTCAACTCGGATGGAGCTGTTGTCAGCTCGGGGGGAACATCAGCCAAAATCTCTTCCAACGATGAAGTCTATCGTCAGGTGTTTGCCGGGAAGTCCGGTGTCACCGATACTTTTTTAGGTGAGATGGGTTATGAGGAAGTACGGGTTTACGCGCCGATTTATCAAAGCGGTGTTATCACTGGGGGCGTATATATTGATCTTGACGCGGAGATACTACGCAGCGCTGGTGAGAGCTCTCTTTATGACTCGGCCGGATATAGTTATCTTTTGAAACAGGACGGCACCATTCTCCTGGCGCCCAGTTTTTATAGCTATGCTCAAATTTATCACAATGTACGAGACGTGTTTGCCGCTTCTAAAAGCAATCAGAAGACCGTGGAGGCGCTTATGAATGCACTGAAAAAAGGAGAGCGGGGAAATGCGGTGTTAGAGTTTTCGGGGGAGATGCAAATCCTTTGTTTTGAGCCTTCCGCAGTAAAAGAAGGGTGGTATTACGTTTCCGTACTTCCTTTGGCCCTGGTGGAAAACAACGGTCAGACCGTGATTCGGCTGTCTTCTCGGATGATTGCGCTGTTTCTTGGATTCGTTCTCGCTTTTTTTGTTTTTCTAGGGGTCATCTTATTTGTTCTGCTGCGAGACAAATGGAAGCAGGAGACAAACGAAGGGCGGGTCTATAAAGCTATTTCTGAGAATATTGATACGGCTATCTTCATTATGGATCAGCATACACACCGTATCCGCCATGTGTTCGAAAACATGCGCAGTATTCTCGGCATTCCGGCAGAGAAGGTGCAAGGGAATATATGTGATTCGCAGTGGCTGACACATATCGGTCTGCCCGCCGAGGTGATCGCTATGGTGGAGGAGGTAGAATTATCTTCACAACCGGTTACGGCGGAATTGAAATATAATAACCCCCATCTGGGAAAAGAAGTCTGGCTGAGCGTCAGCGTTTCGCCTTTGAACCTTAAGGGCCGGAAAGAATATATGGTGGCCTTTACCGATATTACGGAGAATAAAAACCTGATGGAACAGCTGCATGCAAGTATGCTGGAAGCCCAAAGCTCCAATGAGGCCAAAAGCAGCTTTTTGGCAAATATGTCGCATGATATTCGTACGCCGATGAACGCGATTACAGGAATGACCGATATCGCAATCCGCAGTATCGAAGACCGGGAGCGAGTACTGGACTGTCTGAATAAGATTACCTTGTCCAGCAACCACCTCAAAGGCTTAATCAATGATATTTTGGATATGTCCAAAATCGAAAGCGGAAAGCTGACCTTAAATGCAGGTATCACATCGCTTCCCGAAGTGATGGAAGGACTGGTAAATATTATTCAGTTCCAGGCGGATGAGAAAGAGCAGCAGCTGCTGGTGGTGATTCAGCATGTGGAACACGAAACTGTTTTGTGCGATGCTGTCCGTTTGAATCAGGTTCTTATGAATATCCTTGCAAATGCTGTGAAATTTACTCCAAATAAAGGGTCAATCCGGTGTACTGTGGAAGAAACTTTTTCCCCGCGTGGTGCGGAATACGGTCGATATTTGTTTACGGTCAAGGACAACGGTATCGGAATGAGCAAAGAACTCCAGGAGACCATCTTTGATGCCTTTACAAGGGAAAAGAGCAGCCGCATCGAGAAAATCGAAGGCAGCGGCCTGGGGATGTCCATCAGCAAATGGATCGTCGATCAGATGGGCGGTACGATCCAAGTATCCAGTCAATTGGGACGAGGAAGCGAGTTCCTGGTAACGTTAGATTTCCCGGTATCCGGCCAACCGATAGAGGTATGCGGTCTAGAACAAGGCCTTTCACTGCTGCTGATCGATAGGGATGAGCAATCGAGTCAGAGTGCCGCCTCTACTCTTGAAACCCTCCGATTTCTGGTGGATACGGCCTGCGATACAAAAAAAGCGCTGGAATTTATTTCGCACAAGCATGAAGCGGGGTGTGAATACGATGTTATTTTGCTGAATCATCATTTTTCTAAGGAAGACCTCTTTGCTTCCATCGCCAGGATACATGAAGCGGCTCGCCGCTCGATTATAATCGTGGCTGGGGCAAACGATTCTGAGATCGGAAAGCAGGTGGAGGAAGAAGGGGCAGATGCTGTGATCAGTCCTTTGTTTTTTAAATCAACCTTATCCAGAGAGATCACACGAGTCTTGCTTCACAGAGCAGATGAACCCACGCCGCTTCCAACGGATAAACCTTTGGAAGCCTGCCATGTTCTTATGGCGGAGGATAATGAACTGAATCGGGAAATCGCAGTGGAGCTCCTGTCCTCAAGCGGAGCTCTGGTGGATACTGCAGAAGACGGATACCAATGCTTAGAACGCTTTTTGGCATCTGAGGCCGGCTATTACCAGATGATTTTGATGGACATCAGGATGCCGGTAATGAACGGCTATGAGGCCGCAAGGCAAATCCGATCCAGTGCCCGTGCTGATGCAGAAGCGATTCCCATTCTAGCAGTGACGGCCGACGCCTTTTCTGAGGATATTCAAGCGGCAAAGGATGCGGGTATGAATGGACATATATCCAAACCCCTTGATATGGTGCAAGTGATCGCAGAGATGAAAAGGTGCCTTTCACGATTTTAACTCACATAATACTACGTTGAGACTAAGCTGAAAAAATCTGCGGTGATAATCGTTCTTAAAAGATTTTTATAAAAGGGTTGTCCAGGAGGCGGCTTTCGAAAGTCCTGGACGGGGCAGACTTGATCTGCAAGACATAATCAATCGATGCACGGCATATCTTTTCAAAGAAGCGCTGAAAGGAGAGTCCAAACGCGGGCCAGCTGGCGATGGCCTATGATGCTGCGAAAATAACCCAAGGAATCACGATGATTTGCTCCCGGCCCCGACTCCCGGCCTCAGCCCTCCGGGAACGTAACACTTAAGGATTCAGGGATCACGACGATTACTATTACTGCGGCAGTCACCTGGTGCTTTTACTGCTGAAAAAGCAGAGTGAAAGGAGAAGAGAATTGAAACAAACGTTTATCATAACAGGCGGTAAAATCTTTACTTCTGATGAGGAAGGCTTGTATGCGGATTCCATGATTGTCGAAGACGGTGTGATCACTTGGATTGGTGCTGAGGCGGAGCTGCCGGTTAAAGATTATCCAAGCATTGATCTGGCAGGAAAGCGGGTGCTTCCGGGCTTTGTTGATGCCCATATGCATTCGGTGATCCTGGCCGATTTCAGCAGGCAAATCTCTTGTCTGCCGCCAAAGGTGCATTCTATTGAAGAGATGGTAAGCGAGATTAGCCGAGCGCGCCGCAAGCAAGGCCCGGATCAGTGGATTCAAGGGTGGGGCTACGATGAGGGAAAGCTGGCGGAAAAGCGTTCCCCCAATCGCTATGACCTGGATCGGGGATGTGCGGATGCTCCGGTGTGCATCCTCAGAACCTGCGCCCATATCCGCTGTGTCAACAGTAAAGCGCTGGAGCTGGCCGGAATCGATAAAAACACCCCCGATCCCCAGGGAGGTCAAATCGACCGGGATGAGAATGGAGAACCCACCGGAATTCTGAGAGAAAATGCCAGAGATTTAGTGATGGGAGTAATGCCGGAATTGACCCGGCAACAGATTGTAGAAGAGTTGGTGGAGCTGGGGCAGCTGCTGGCTTCCCAGGGAATAACGGCAATCGGCGATATGGGAAACCTGGAGCCTGGAGATCATTTTGACAAATATCTGGAGGCCGCAGAAAAAGGGTTTAGACAAAGAGCGGCGATCTATTATATGTGGGATCATTTTGCGGATAACAAGGAGTTTGACATTCCTGCATCCCATTTCGCAAAGAATCGGCAGATACGGGCGGCAGGTCTGAAATTGATCGGAGACGGCAGTGTTTCCGGCAGGACGGCCTGGATGAACAAGCCCTACTTGGGAACAGGCGATGAATACGGAATGCCGGTCTGTTCCGATGAACTCATGGAGAGCGCCATAGCTTTCTGTAAAAAGAAGCGCTGCCAGCTTTCCATGCATGCTATGGGGGCAAAGGCGATCGAGCGGATTGTAGGTCGGGTATATGGGGAACCGAAGTGGACAGATGGAAATGAGCCTCATCTTCGGGTGGAACACGTCACCGACCCGACGGAAGAGGCGATGGACCAAGCTATTGAAAAGGGGATTGCTTTTGTTACTCAGCCGATTTTCCTCTATGCGGAGATTGAGAGCTATCTGACCAATCTTGGAGAAGATTGGATGAAACAAACTTACCCGATCAAGCATATGCTGGATAAGGGCGTTAAATTATGTTTTTCTACCGATGCTCCCGCCACATCGTGGGCAGTTCCTTCGGATCCGTTTCCCTGCATCAAAGGGGCTGTGACCAGAATTGCTTATGATGGTACGGACTGCGGGCAGCAGCAAAAGGTGGATGTAGAGACTGCAATTAAGCTCTATACAAGAGAAAGCGCCCAGGCTGCCGGGTTCGAAAGGATCGGACAGCTGAAACCCGGATACTATGCGGATTTTATTGTCCTCGATCAAGATATTTTCAGCATTCCTCCTGAGGATATTGATAAAATCACTGTTGAACAGACTTATATCGCGGGTGAAAAAATATATCAGAAGTAGATTTAAGAAAAGAGGAATCGAAAATGAAACGATCGACAAAAGACAGTCTGGTGATCGGGTTTGCCATGTTTGCCGTATTTTTCGGCGCGGGCAATCTGATCTTTCCGCCTCAGATCGGGCTGGTGTCTGGCGCACACGTTGCCGCGGGAATTATCGGTATGACTCTGACCGGCATTCTGCTGCCCATGCTGGCGGTAGCAGCAGTGGGAAATATGGGCGACAGTCTGAAATCGGTCACCAGGCATGTCAATTCTTGGTGGCACGTGCTCTATATGGTACTCAGCCTGTTCATTATTTTATTCGGCACGATCCCCAGGTGCGGCGGCGTCGCCTATGAAACCGGGCTGATGGGGATTTTTCCCGACCTTCCGCCATTTAGCAAATGGATTTTTCTGATTTTGTTTTTTGGGATTTCCTACTATTTTGCAAGCAGCAGATCCAGTGTAATTGATAAGATCGGCAAATACATAACACCGATTTTGCTCATCGCCCTTGTGGCGATTGTGGTTATGACTTTTGTAAATCCCCTGGGTCATCCTTCAGGGGAAGCTGTGGCCAATCCATTTTCAAATGCGCTGCTGACCGCATATAACACGGGAGATGTGGGCACCGGCTTGGTCTGCGCCGGGATTTTTATCGCGACCATTAAAGGAAAAGGTTATACGGCTGATAGGGATTTTAAAGGGGTCCTTTTTAAGACGATTCTGGTCTCTTTTATCATCCTATTCATCGTCTATGGCGGCCTATGCTATTTAGGCTCCACCGGAACCCAGCTATTTGCCTCTGACACGGACCAGACCGTTCTACTGGTAGGATTGATTCGAAAACTAGCCGGCTACGGCGGAATTGTTGTCCTTTCCATTGCGATTATCTTTGCTTGTCTGACAACTGCGGCCGGAATGATCGCTACCGGGTCAGATTGGATTTGCATCGCTTTCCCCAAGCTGTCGTTTCGGATCGTGAGCCTGGTGGTTACACTGATTATTTTATTGATGGCATCTACAGGGGTCAACTTTGTGGTTAAGGTTTCCGGCCCGATTTTTACGTTTATTTATCCCATGTCCATAGTGATGACTATCCTTGGTGTTGGCAAGAAGTTCGTTCCCAACGATGGGGCCTGGAAGGGCGCGGTTTATGCGGCAACCTTATTCAGTTTTTACGACGCCTTTGCTCTGGCGAGGGCCAACGGACTGATTTCAATAGCAACCGATGGACTGGATCGGCTGATCGGAGCCATTCCGCTGGCTCAGTACGGGTTTGACTGGCTGATACCTGCGGTCATAGGTTTCATCGTCGGCGCTGTGATCTGGAAAGTGCTGGGAAAGCAGGATGCAGGTCCGGAAAAGAAGTTGGATGATGCACAGGCTTCTAGTTAAAATTTAAAAAATTGGGGAGATGGACATTTCAGATACAAAAAATGCAAAGACTCGAGGTTTTGTATCTGCCACACCACTTCTGTCTGAGACGCCTCATGACCATGATGGAAATGATCATACACAGGGTTTGAATTTACAATTGTTCGAATTTTTTATATAATGTCTGGAGAAGTGAACAAAACCCAGAAAAGGGACTTTGATTCAGGGGCTCCTGCATAGCTGAAAGGAACAAGTGTGAAATGATCCATTTAACAAGTGAGACAAAACAGCTTTTAAATATTATCGAAGGGCTGGTGATAATCGATCCCAGCAGCGATATCCTTTTTATGGAGGATGAGCTGGCCAGAAGTATCGGATTTTCAAAAGGGGACGAAGCAGTAGGAAGATCCATCAAAGAGCTCCTGCCCCATAATACCGCCTATAAAGTATTGTCCACCGGTCAAAAACAGATCGGCGAAGTGTATATTTCTGAAGGACACACGATCGTTTCCAATGCGTTCCCCATCTATATGGATGGAAAGCTTGAGGGCGTTTTGGAATACGATGCTTTTGGCGATGCAGCAGAAATCCATAAATTCCTTGATAAAGTGATCAATATGAACCATGAGATCAATTATCATAAAAATGATCTCCGGCCTTTGAAGAGCACTAAATACTCCATCGATAATATTATCGGCCGCAGCAGGGCTACTGCACTCTTGAAAAAACAGATTAAGCAGGTGTCTTACAGTGTTTCCACTGTCCTCATCTATGGGGAAACGGGTTCAGGAAAAGAATTGGTGGCACATTCCATCCATGACCTGAGTACCAGGTCCCTGCACAATTTTATCAAAGTCAATTGCGCCGCGATCCCTTCCGAGCTCTTTGAATCCGAACTCTTCGGCTATGAAGAGGGGAGTTTTACCGGAGCTAAACGGGGCGGAAAAAAGGGGCTGGTGGAGCTGGCGGATGGAGGAACCTTGTTCTTAGACGAAATCCATCAACTGTCCTTCGCCATGCAATCCAAGCTGCTGCGGTTTTTGCAGGAGCGGGAGTTTATACGGGTGGGCGGCAGTAAGACGATGACCGTGGATACAAGAATCATTGCTGCTACCAATGAGAATTTACAAGAGCTGGTGGAACAAAAACTGTTTCGGGAAGATCTGTACTACCGGCTCAATATCCTTGAAATACAAGTACCGCCTCTGCGGGACCGAAAAGAGGATATCCAGCCCATCACAGAATCGATCGTGCAGCAGCTGAACAATCTGCTGGGGAGAGCTGAGGTACGCCGGATTAAAGGCATATCGGAAGGCGCTTTGCTGCTGCTGAAGCAATATGACTGGCCGGGAAATATCAGGGAGCTGCACAATGTTCTGGAGCGAGCGGTGAATCTCTGCTATGAGCCGATTTTGGATTTAAAGCATTTGAAAGATTTTCAGCAGAAAGTCATCGAATCCCAGCCTGCGGCCACTGTCAACCGAATGGGAGAACTGTTTCCGCAGATGAGCCTGATCACGCTCAAAGAAGCAAAGATGAACGCAGAGCTGGCAGCAGTACGTGCAGCGCTTAGCGTTTTTCATGGAAATAAGACAAAAGCGGCCCAGTCGCTGGGAATCAGCCGGCAGGCCCTGGGTAAGATCGTAAAAAAGCATAATCTATAAATAAAAATAAGCCGAAGCCCTGGTTGAACCTTTCAGCCGGGGCTTTTTGCTGTATAGAAAAAAATGAATGATGTATGCTGCGAACCGATTGTTTCATGGCGATGATCTTAAGGGAGTGGAAACAAATGTTTCCGATATGCAGAATGTTTAGCAAATAGGAAAGAAAAGTTTACATATGGGAAAGAAGCCTGAAATTAGGCGAAAAGATGCAGATTTGGTTGAAGAGAACGAAATCGTGGAAACAAAACATTACACTTTTAGATAGCAGAACGAAGGTTTTTTTTAACAGTCAGTCTGGACACCCCCCGCACTCAAGCTTAGAAACCTTGAAAAATGCAGGACCGGCTATATGGAGCGTCAACTTAAAAACAGAGTGGCATGGGTTTTGCTTAATATCTAAGTGTACACAGACATGTCTGAAAATTTAGAATCTATAGGAGGATCATTATGGGAAGATTTTTAAACGTAGGCATCTTGCAGATGCCTGTCACAGAAGACCCGTCCGTAAATCTGGCATATTTTGAAAAAGAACTGGAGCGCATTATGATGGGATTTCATAAACCGGAACTGGTAGTCGGTGTGGAATGTCTTCAAAGCTTGGTCCCATGCAGTATTCCCGGACCAATGACCGATTATTTCGCATCCCTTGCAAGAAAATATGAAATTTATCTCATTCCCGGAACTGTTTATGAAAAGCACGAAGAGCTGCCTGATGACAAATTCTATAATGCGGCGCCGATTTTTAATCCCCAGGGAGAACTGATCGATGTCTATCGTAAAATGGCCCCCTGGTATCCGGCCGAAGATAAAGTAATGCCTGGTAATCGCTACGTTGTATTTGATATTCCGGAAAAGGATACCAAGATTGGTGTGCAGATCTGCTATGATCTCAACTTTCCGGAGATTTCGCGAAATGAGACGCTGATGGGTGCTGAAGTCTTGGTCAAATTAACGCTGGACCCCCAGGAGCTGTTTGAATTGAACCAGCATATCCATTATGCCAGGGCTTTGGAAAATCAGGCATACCTGGTATCAACCAACTGTGTCGGCCAATTTGCTTCATCGACCATGTACGGCCATTCACAAGTGATTAGTCCGGAAGGATTTCTCGTATGGGAAGGCGGAGATGTGGCTGCGATCTGTGTTGTTACGCTGGATTTGGACTTGGTAAAGCGCTCAAGAAACTGCGGAACCAAGTTTATGGACCACTATTTACAACATGTGGGAGAATTCAATTTTCCAGCGCCCTTTGCAGGGGCCGCGGCAGACGCGCCGCTGTTTGAAACCATATCTAGCGTCGCCCGTGATGCCGAGTCCTATGATAAAAACGTACAGCCTTACGGTGCCAATATCTTGGGCAGGCGGACGGCGATAGACCATGATTTGGAAGCATATGAAAAAGACCTGGACCTGTTTTTACAGGAGCGAGGGTTTGAATAAGAATACACAGGAGGTAGACTGATGAGTAAAAATACGGCAAAAACCAATCTGATGCGGCTTGCAGTATTATCAATTGCGGTGGTTGGTTCAATGAACTGTTTTATGATCCCCGCGCTGGCGGTCATCGCTGACGCTTTTCCCGAGGCCAGCCCGACAGCAATCCAAATGATCATGACCTTTGCCATGATCGGCCAGTTTCCGATGAGTGTAACTTCCGGCTTTGCCGGGGCTAAGATCAGCCAGAAAAAGCTGCTGCTCTTTGGCGTCATCTGCATTATTGCGGGCGGAGCGATGCCCATGCTGCTCCACGGAAGCATCATTTATCTATATATCGGCTCCCTGTTTATGGGCATTGGACAAGGGATTGCTCTCACCCTGATGGGGAGCTTAATCAATACCCTATTCACGGGGAAGATGCGCAGTCAGCTGCTAGGATGGCAGAATACGGTGACCATGATTACCCTGATTCTGATCTCCATGCTGGGAGGAGCTCTCGCCAGCATTCAATGGACCTATATCTACTTGATCAGCTTTCTGGGCATACCGACCCTGATCTTCATTGCCCTCTGGCTGCCGAAAGAAAATCCCCACAGTACAGAAGAGGAACTGGCAGAAAATGCGGATTTATCGGGGCCGAAGGCAAACAGAATTCTATCCGTACCGGTCATTCTGCTGTTGGCGTTTATCTTTTTCTTTGAAATTGGCTTTGCCTCGATCAATGTGAATGCGGCTATGCTCATTGAAGACCGGAATATTGGAGGCGGTGCCGCATGGGTAGCTGGCCTGATGAGCTCTTTTTCCTATCTAATCAGCATGGTCTCCGGAATCTTATATGTCTATATCCTCAAGCTTTCCAAAGAATTTATCCTGGTGACCAGCGCCGTATCCATGACCATTGGACTGTTCCTCAGCTATGCGTCGTACAGTGTTTTCATCTATGCGGTCGCACAGACCTTCATCTTCTTCGGCTACAGCATCGGCATCGTAGGAGGCATGGAAATGGTAGGGCGCTTTGTCAAACCAGAATGGGTTTCCAGCTGCATGGGAGTCTTTTGGGGATTCGACTGCATCGGAACAATGGTCGAGCCCTATTTGGTCAACTCGATCACAAAATTTTTCTCAGGAGAAGTAACGCCGGGAGGCGCGCTCTTTGTAGGCGGTATATTTATGGCGGTCACAATCGTCATTGCAATTATATTAGGTATGAAAGGACGAAGCAACTTTATGGATCTGAAAAAGAAAACCCGCCAATCCGCGTGATCTGAAACAAGAAAGGAATAGGTTGAAAAATGTTAAAGTTTAATCAAGAAACGGGAAACTATGAAATGGTCAGAGAAGCGGTTGTCATTGATCCGACGGCCTTTTCCCTGGAAGAATCAGCAGATGAAAACGGCGTCGGTCATTTGTTCATCACAGCCAAAGGAGCCGAAAAAAATTTGGAAATGAGCGATTACTGCGTCAATGAAGGGGATGAAGTCCCTTACCATTATCATGAATACGGAAGTGAGATTTTCTTTGTCACAAGAGGAAGCGTAGATGCAGTGATGGGAGGAAAACAGATTGTTGTCAATCCAGGTGATATGATTCTGATCCGGCCCTTTATGCCCCACGGCTTTGAATATCGCGAAAATGGAACTGTCTGGCATGAGATTATTCAAGGAATGGATTTGTGGGAAGGTTTGACTGGGCTTGACCGAATCTATGAAAACTGCCCGGAAAAAATAGAGGACGATCTGTTCATGCGAGATTATCTGAAAACAGAAGGCCGAGTGGATTATCTAGGCTATCCTTATCTGGAAGCGGAGACAGTTTCTCCGGAAGAAATGCCTGGATTCTGCGGCAAAGACATGTATTACAAGAGCTACCAATTGCCGGGTATCGAATGCCGCATCAAATATCCAAGGTGGAAAATGGATAACAGAAAAGAAGTATGGGAGTTCATCATGGACCAGGGTCAGATCATCGCCTGGGATGAACCCTACTTCAGCCATGAACTGATGGTAGTGCGCAGCGGCAGTGTGAAGGTCGAAATCGAAGGATATGAAACACAAATCGCAAAGACTGAGGATATCATCCATATCCCCGATTATGCAAGACATCGAATTACTGTTTTAGAGTCTGGGACAGTGCTGCAGGACTTCAATGTTCAGTACGATTTGTTTCTGATGATGGAAGAGCTGGACATTGCAAGAAGAGAAGGACGCTTGGACGATGATTTGGTTTTAGACTGCCTGAATCGTTATCAATGTCCGGTTACAGAAGCCAGCGGGCTGATCTGCCGCTAGCGGAAAACAAGTTGTTGCAAGAGAAAAAGAAAAGAGGTTGACATGAATACAGAAAGAATCATCCTTGATCCAAAGGATCCAACGCATGCGATCAGCGCCGTTTCCGGAAAAGAAGACAGCGCCCACAGCTTTGTGCAAAATGTGCATATCAGCGGCAATAATGAAATGAACGATTATATCGCTTACGAAGGAACGAGCATACCGCTCCATACCCATGACAAAGGATATGAGCTGTTCTATGTTCAGGAAGGGGAGATGACCGCTGTTTTGGGCGGATATCAGGCAAAGGTAAAGTCGGGGGATATGCTGCTGATTCCGCCCGCCATGCCCCACGGTTTTACCTATGGCAAAGAGACCGTATGGTGGGAAGTCATGAATGGTATGTTCATGTGGGATGGAATCTGGTCTTTGGATCGAATCTTTGAAAATTGTCCGGAGAAATATGAAGACAAAGCGTTTCGAGATCAGTTCGAGAGAAGAAAAGGTCAGGTATCCTATCCCCAGTTTCCAATGAAGGCAGTGACAAAGACGGAGGCGGAAAACTTGCCGGGCTTCAGCGGAAAGGGCAGATTTTATAAGACCTACAGTTTTCCCGGGATCCAGTGCAGACTGAGATATCCCAAGTGGGAGATGGCCGGAAGAAAGGAGATTTGGGAATTTGAGCTGGATGAACAGATAGCGGTGAGCTTCACCCATTATGTCAGCCATGAGCTCATTGCTGTGACACAGGGCAGCGTCAAAGTTGAGGTGCAGGGGCGCGATCCTATGACGGCCAAGAAAGGCCAGATTATCAACATTCCCAACTTTACGGCCCACAAACTGACTTCTCTGGAGTCCGGTACGACTTTGCAGGATTTTAATGTTCAGTTTCCTTTGATGCTGCTGTTGGACGAACTTGTCTTCACGAAAAAACAGGATCCGCAGAACGTAGATAAGGCGTTTCTGAAAGAGCGGTTTGACAAGTACCAGTGTCCGTATACGGAAATTACCGGCATTTTTGTACCATGATAGACAGGAGGACCTTCTTATGGAATTTGTACTGGAACAAAAAGTCAAAGTGCTCATAGGCGATGGGAAATTGGATCAGATCGGCGTTCTTTTGAAGGAGGCCGGATATAGCAGAGCGTTTCTTGTCTATGACAGTGGGGTCAAAGCAGCGGGGATTATTGAACGGGTTTTTACATATCTAGACCGCCAACAGGTTTACTATACAGCTTTTGATAAAGTTGAGCCGGACCCTCCTGCAAACATCATTGATGAGGGGGCTGAACTGTGCAGGAAGGAGCATTGTGATTGTGTTGTTGCAATAGGCGGCGGAAGCGCGATCGATACGGCCAAAGGCATCACTGTACTTCGCTTTAATGATGGAAAAATTTTGGACTATAGAGAAAAGGAGATTAAGCCTGCCGCCGGTCTGATCACCATCCCCACGACTGCAGGAACCGGCTCTGAGCTTTCTCAGGGGATTATCATTACGGATCCCTTGAAAAAGGAAAAAGTGCCGCTGCTTGCTTTTCAGGCTATGAGCGAATATACGATCCTGGATCCGGAGCTGACGCAAACCATGCCAAGAAAGCTGACGATTACCACTGGGCTGGATGTGTTTTCCCATGCGGCGGAAGCCTATACGACTCTTATGTCCAACCCTGCTTCAGATTTAATCTGTGAAAAACTGATGGAAACGGTTTTCCAGTGTCTGCCCGCAGCAGCCAGCGACGGGCAGGATTCAGAGGCCAGAAGAAAGATGCTGATCTGTGCTTCTCTTGGAGGCTGGATGCTTTATAACGCCAGCGCCCATGTGGGACATTCCATCGCTCACGTGATCGGCGCCGAACTGAAGATCGCTCACGGAGCAGCCTGCGCATATGCTTTTCCGGCTATGATTAAGGAAGCGGCCTGCGTTCTGCCGGAGAAGGTCCGCAAGATCGGCCAGATTCTTGGTGCGCCATTGGATGAAAATCTGACGCCAAATCAGATTGGAGAAAGGACGGCCAAAGCATACATGGTTTTCCGCGACCAGATTCTGGGCCTGGAGCCGCAGCAGATGCCAAGTCTCCAGGCAGACCATGTTGAAACGATGGCAAATGCGATTGCCAATGAGCCGTTTGCACAGATCGCACCTTTTAAAGTCACGGAAGCGAAGGCGAAAAAGATGTTAATGGAAATTCTGGTGCGGCAAGGAGGAATAGCATGAATCCATATGATCAGGAATTGGAAAAGATAAAACAGGTCCTTGAGACTTACTTTGAAGCGGCTTACTGCAAGGATCTGGAACGTTTGAGAGAGATCTTCCATCCGCAGGCATCTATGTACGGATATCTGGCCGGGGAGCTTGTTCTTGGATCACCGGAGCTTTTTATTCAAGACATTGGGGCAAGGCCCTCGATGAGAGAGGAGGGCATAGACTGCCGCTGCATAGTGAAATCCATTTGCATGACCAAGGATACTGCGACTGCTGTTGTGGCAGAAGATAACTTTTTCGGCTCTTTCTGCTTTGAAGATAGCTTTCAGCTGCTGAAGGCAGATGGAACATGGAAGATTGTGAGCAAACTGTTTACCACAATTGATGAATAGACTATTTGAAAAGGGGGCTTGCGTTCGGATTTTTTGAAGAATCAGCATTTCAGATTCAAAAAAGAAAAAAAGTTGGATTTTTTGTTTTGCATCCAGGCATCTCATTTTTTCTCGCCCCCTTTTTGCCTGGCGCTCTCCCCAGCCCAGGCCGATTCCCGCGGAACTTCCCCAGTGAAAACAGCTGGAATTTCTGCCGCAGAATGGTATAATGGAACCATTCTGATTGAAGCGGAGGGATTAACTTTTTCATGAAACGATTGCTGAATTTTGAATATGCCTGCATCCACGGAACATACTGGATGTTCTACGGGGTGGCCAGCAGCTTTGCCTCGGTCTTTTTACTGGCAAGGGGCTATTCCAGCTCTCAAATCGGGGTCACGCTGGCCGCCGCCAATATTCTGGCCGTCGTGCTCCAGCCCATGGTCGCGGACCTGGCTGACCGGATAAAGCGGCTGTCACTGATTGGAATCACTGAGATTCTTACTATTATGATGATGGCTGTGACGGTGGGTCTTTTTATCTTTGACGGCCGAACGGCTGCGCTTTGTACGACGTTTGTCCTCCTGATCGCCTGGCACACTGTGCTGCATCCTCTTTTGAATTCGCTGACCTTTAAACTGGAGGAATGCGGGGTGGCTATTAATTTCGGCGTTGCCAGGAGCATGGGATCACTGGCTTATTCCGCTTTGGTGGCTGTGCTGGGGACTTTGGTGGAAGAGCGGGGGATCTTGGTGCTGCCTATCACGGGCGAGATCATTCTGGCAATGCTGCTCATCAGTCTGATTTTTACAAAAAAGTCTTACGATCAGGCAAGGCAGATCAATGAAAAAAAGGTGCCGGCAGCAGCGGAGAAGCCCAATGGGAAGGATGAAGAGTCGATCAATCTTTGGCAGTTCATCAAGAATAACAAACCTTTCTTTCTGGTCAATCTGGGTGTGATCGGCTTATATTTCAGCAACTCTATACTCAACAACTATATGATGCAGATCGTCGCCTCTGTAGGCGGCAGCAGCCAGGACATGGGCTGGATCCTGTCGCTCATGGCTTTTTTAGAAATTCCCACCATGATCTGCTTTAATTTCCTGCGAAAAAAGTTTTCCTGTCAGCTGCTGATCAAAACAGCGGCTGTCGGCTTTACGGCCAAGATTGGGATTTGCTATCTGGCAGGCTCCGTGGCTATGATCTTCGTCGCCCAGGTATTCCAGCTGGTTTCTTTTGCTCTCTTTTTGCCGGCTATGGTTCATTTTATCGACGAGGTTATGCGCAAGGGGGAAGCGGTCAAAGGTCAAGCGCTGTTTACAACCATGATCACGATTACCACTGTATTTTCCAGCTTGATCGGCGGCATGATTATCGACGCCAGCGGCGCAAAGATGCTGACTATGGTAAGCACGCTGGCGACTGCCGCAGGGGCGGTCATTATAATTGCAGCTGTGGATAGAGTAAAACCAAAGACAGAGTAATACCGAGAAAAATCCTTAAATCATTCATTTATTTAAGGATTTTTTCATAATTGCCCCGTTATACTGATCATACAAAACAGGAAAGGACGAAAACTTATGATAGGGCGAATACTGAAAAAAGACATGAAACGGAGAAAAAGCATCAATCTGATTCTCTTTCTCTTTATAACCATCGCAACCATTTTTCTGTCCAGCAGTGTGGGCAACATTCTGGTAGCGTCATCTGCGCAGAATTTTTATTTGGACTACGCCAAGATCCCCCAGATTAATATCATTACTTCAGGGACGGAGGAAAAGGCGGACATTGAGCGTTGGCTGAAGAAGGATGCTCCTGGTGTGAAAACTTATGGGTACGATCATATTCTGATCTTACCGGAAAAAGGAGTCGACCTTTCACAAAACAACAAGAAAAAAGCTTTTGATGCCAATGGAGCCAGCATCTATCTCAGCGCCAAAACGGAGCCGTACTGCAAAGTCTTTGATAAAGACGGCAAAGACTTTGATCTGGGCGAGGGAGACATTGCCCTGACACAAGTCACTATGGACCGCAATGACCTGCAGACAGGAGACCAGGTTACCATCAAAGTGGGCGATATGGAAAAGACCTTCACCATAAAGCTGGCCATCAAAGATGCGGCCTTTGGCAGTGATATGGCAGGAATGTGCAGATTAGTCGTAAGCTCTGCCGAATATGCGCGCTTTGCCGCGAACGATAAGGCTGATTTGCTGGGCATGCACTATGTGGATACGGATGATGAGGAGCGGTTTAATCAGGAACTGAATAATCATGGTTTTACAACCCTGAGCAGTACCATCGATAAAAACACGTACAAGATGGCGTATTCCTTTGACATGCTCACCGTTGCCCTTTTGATTCTCATTGGAATCTGCCTGATCCTGATTGCCCTTCTGGTCCTTCGGTTTACCCTTGTATTTACCATTGAAGAGGATTATCGGGAAATCGGGATCATGAAAGCTGTCGGCATCAAAAGCTTTGCCATAAAAAAGGTTTATCTGGCCAAATATCTGATCCTGGTAACAGCGGGAGCATTGTGCGGTCTGGCTGTCAGCATTCCGGTGAGCCGGGTTATGCTTTCCAGCGTCAGCAAAAACCTGATCCTGGAAAACAGTGATTCCAAATTTTGGGTCAATAGTCTGTGCGCCCTGCTGATTATCCTTCTGGTCATGGGATTCTCCTATGGATGTATGCACAAACTGAACAAAGTTTCGGCCATAACCGCCATACACGGCGGACAGACCGGGGAGCGGTACGGGAAAAGAGCCGGCTTCAGACTCTACCGCCGGAAACGAATGCCGGTAACCGCATTTTTGGGCGTAAACGACATCTTCAGCCATGTGAAGCGTTATCTGGTTTTGATGATTACCTTTTGCATCAGCTTTATTTTGATCACCATACCGCTCAACACCATCAATACGATGCAGAGCGATGAAATGGCCCGGCAGTTCTGTGTAAACCCGGATACGGCTGTTTGCGCAAGAGAAATAGAAGGAAGCGGCAAGGGAACCTATAAAACCAGCGTTGAACTTGAGAAGGATATGGATCGGGTTACGGATGAGCTGAAAGCAAAGGGGTATGAAGCAGAGCTTACCGGAGTCGCCATCTATTTCTTCCAATACAAGGAGCCGCGCAGGGATGATAATACCAATGTTATGACCACTCAGATTCTGGGATCTGACCAAAACTTTCTTCGTTACCAGGAGGGGGATGCGCCGGTACTTGAAAATGAAATCGCTTTTTCCCAGCAGATTTTAGAAGAGAATGGCTGGAAGATCGGCGATTCGGTGGAAACGCAGATCGGCGGCAAAGAAAAGCGCATGATTATTACCGGAACCTATTCTGATTATATGCAGCTAGGAAAGAGCGCCCGTCTCAATCCAAAAGTAGATTGCAGTAAGGCGAGTCTATTCGATTACTGGAATATAATGGTTAAGATGGACACGAATCTTACCCAGAAGCAGTTGGCAGAGAAACTGGAAAAAGAACTGCCCGATTATGAATGGGCAACCGCGCAGGATGTGGTAGACCGAAACACAGGAGGTATACAACAATCTCTGGAAGATATGATTGTGCCCATGACAGCGGTGCTTCTTTCGGTAATCATGCTCATCACCTTCCTCATGGAGCGTCTGTTCGTCGTGAGGGAAAAAGGGGAAATCGCTATGATGAAAAGCATGGGATTCCAAAACAAAGATATTCGTATGTGGCAGACTTTGCGGATGGTTCTGGTTGCGCTGCTTTCCATGCTCGCCGCCGTGCCGCTTTCGCTGCTCAGCAATCAGTTCGTGCTGAAGCCGATCTTTTCCGCTATGGGAGCCAATGTTGAAATACAGGTTGTACCCCTCCAGGTATACGGCATTTGTCCGGCTGTTCTGCTTTTGGGAATTATCATCGCCACTATGCTGGCATCTATAAACGTAAAGAAAATCAATATCCGTGAGTTGAATAATCTGGAATAGGAGAGAAATGAAATGGGAGTATTAAACGTAACCAATCTTTGTAAAACTTATATTGTGAATAAACGCCAGAATAACGTTCTGCGCAACGTAAATCTGACCATTGAAGAGGGAGAAATGGCAGCAATCATGGGACCTTCCGGATCGGGCAAAACCACACTGCTCTACACGGTCAGCGGCATGGATGAGGCGACGGCCGGGAAAGTGGATTTTTTCGGAAGTGAGCTGACGAGTCTCAATGCAAGACAGATCAGCGATCTGCGGCTGGAAGAGATGGGCTTTGTCTTTCAGCAGATGTATATGCTGAAAAATCTTTCCGTGTATGATAATATATTATTACCGGCGTATCAGTCCAGGGAAGGAAAGAGCAAAGCCGGGAGAAAAGCCGCCAATGAGCGGGCAAAGGTTCTGATGCAAAAGCTGGGGATCAGCGCCATTGGGGAAAACGATATCACCGAAGTGTCCGGCGGCCAGCTGCAACGAGCCTGTATCTGCCGCAGCCTGATCAACCAGCCCAAAATCATTTTTGCCGACGAGCCTACCGGAGCCCTCAATAAACAGAACTCCATTGAGGTTATGGATGAGCTGTGCCGCATCAACGAAGGCGGAACCAGCATCCTGCTGGTTACCCATGATATGAAGGTGGCGGCAAAATGTGAACGGGTTTTGTATATTGAGGACGGCAATATTCGTGACGAGTTCGCCTTGGGAAAATGGAAGAATACCCAGGATATCCGGGCGCGGGAAAGAGCGCTCAATGACTGGCTGATAAAATTAGGATGGTAATGGATGAACGATATTTTACTGGTAGAAGATAATGAAGAGCTGGCGGAGCTGATTATGGCGTTTCTGCGGCGGGACGGCTATACAGTCTGCTGGGTGACAACGGGAAAAGGGGCGGTATCGTATATGGAAAACCACTCTGTCCGGCTGATGCTGCTGGATATCATGCTTCCGGAGATGGATGGTTTTGCCGTATGCCGGGCAGTGCGAAAGCAGCATAATCTGCCCATCCTCATCATGAGCGCCCGTTCGGGCCGTGAAGATAAGCTCAGCGGCTATGAATTGGGAGCGGATGATTATGTGGAAAAGCCAGTGGATGGGGAAATCCTTTCAGCGAAAGTCAGGGCACTGATGCAGAGAGCCTACGGCAGCCAGCAGAAAGGCCCCCTGGTATCAGGGGATCTTGCCATTGACTTGGAATCCAGATGTGTGAGTCTGAAAGGCAAACCAGTAGAGCTGAACGTGAAAGAATATGAGCTGCTGCTCCTCTTTGTCCGAAATCCAGGGAAAACTTTGCGCAAAGAATTCCTCTTTGATCGCATCTGGGGCAGCGACAGTTTCAGCGAAAGCCAAACCCTGACCGTTCATGTGAAAAGGCTTCGCAGTAAAATAGAAGATAATCCCCGTGAACCAAAGAGGATCCGCACGGTCTGGGGAGTCGGGTATCGCTATGAAGAAATATAATGGTTTGATCGCCGTTTCTGTCCTGGTCTATCTTCTGCTGGCTGCCGCCGCAGGATATGGAGTCAAGCATACGGCAGGTGAGAAGGATCAGGCATGGAAAGTGGAAATTAATCGCATTTACACCAGCTTATCCGGGGGAGCCCCTCTGGATAAGCTTAATTTGCATTGGTATGACCATGTGAAACGGGTAACCTGGCTTTCTGTGGAAGATGCAATGGAGGAAGCACAGGGGGCGCTGTTTTATGAAGAGGACAATCAACTGGAGTCGGAGATCAAACCGCTCTTTGAAAACGATCGTTTAAAAGGATATCTGCGGTTTGATTATCAGGAGCCCGAGTTTGATACCGGTATGCTGCTGGTGCTGGTCCAAATCTGCCTGGCACTGATGGAGCTGTTCCTGCTGGCTGTGCTGCTGTACCTGAAATACCGATTGATCCGGCCTTTTCAGCAGCTGAGCAGTCTGCCTCAGGAACTGGCCTGCGGCCATTTCAAGGGGATTGTGAAAGAAGAAAACAATAAATTTTTCGGCCGCTTTCTGTGGGGGATCGGTCAGTTGAAAGATACGCTGGATGCCAGCAAAAAGAGGCAGATGGAGTTGGAGAAAGAAAAGAAAAAGCTGCTCCTTTCCCTGTCCCACGATATCAAAACGCCGCTGGGAACCATCAAGCTGTACGGTAATGCGCTGGAAAACAAGATGTATGACAGCGAAGCTCAACGGACCCGCGCCGCTCATCAGATCGGGGTTAAGGCGGAGGAGATCGAGCGCTATGTGGAAGAGATTATGAAAACGTCCCGGGAGGATATTCTCGACATCCGGATCGAAGAAGGAGAATTTTATTTAGATCAGCTGATGAAACAGGTGCTGGCTACCTATGGTGAGAAATGCCGCATCCGGCTTGTGGAACTGGAAGTAGGGGCTTATGAAGATCGGCTGCTGAAGGGCGATCTGCAGCGGGCGGCGGAAGTGTTGGAAAACTTGTTTGAAAATGCTTTTAAATATGGCGATGGAAGGCGCATCGAGATTACCTTTTTTGAAGAGGATTACTGTCAGCTGATCCGCGTCTTTAACAGCGGGTCTGTTGTCAGCGATAATGACTTTAACCATATCTTCGAAAGCTTTTTTCGGGCCGGCAACAGCGAAGGGATTCCGGGAACCGGGCTGGGGCTTTACATTTGCCGGGAGATCATGCGTAAAATGGGCGGGGAAATCTTTGCGCAAAAAGAGGAGGGCGGGATGGCCTTTGTGCTGGTTTTTGGATAGAGGGGAAGCGGGAACAACAGAGCAGGAATCGTTCTTTACACTAATTTTTAATTCAGTGCAGCTTAAAATCCGGTTAAACCATCGGCCCCATCAACGCCGAGTTCTATCAGTGTTTGCTTTGTGCTGTTAAAGTTCTGTTCAAATAGCTGCTGATAAGCGCTGGCAAACCGATCTTGGTTTGAAGAACGACAACTTTCCAATAGAGGATCGGCGATACGTACCCATCCGGGAACCGGCTCTGTACCGGTTTCCTCAAGGCGCAGGACGCTGCCATTCAAAAGCTGCAAGGTGATCTTGCTGTAAATTTCCCGTATAGCCGCAAGTGGACAGCAATTGACTACAGCCTGCAGACCGGCGCTGACCACATCAACCATAGCTCTTTTTTCACCGGACTGGGACGCCGCATGGATAATCTCTTTGAAGAACGATTGATGAATATGAGGAAATGTATACCGCATGACTGGTCCCCCTATGATTGCCAGCAGCTGGAGAGCTTCTAGAAACGTTCTCATGTTATCATCTAAGGTGAGCTCTTTTAGCTTGCGGGGAATCGTGGAATCCCCCTTAGAAATTACACGAGTCCCAACGCCGTTAACGGTTTTAGCCACACCCAATTTGTTGAGTAGGGCCATTGTTCTGCGAATTGTAATTTCAGAAACATGGTATATATTTGCCAAGATAGAACCATTGGGCAGCAGCGTGCTTACTGGATAAACGTTTTGATTAATTTTGCACACAAGATCAATGGCAATGACATCACAATATCGGGTGCGCCCCTTATGTGGTTCCCATGAAAAAGTTTCTGGAGACAGATTGTTCGATGTCGATTCAAAGACATGCAGATAAGCTTCAATCTTTTCAAAAAAACGCTGACACAACAGTTCTAAAGGCCTCATGGAACGGTTGGAAGTTTTTTCGGTATATTGCTGGATATATGTCAGATATTCCTTTTTTATTTCTTGAAAAAAGGAAATAGCTCCTGCTTTGCCATATTGGTTAAAGAGAATATCTACAAAAGCGCTTTCTGCAAAGGCGCCGATATCATAATATAGATTGAGCGCAGTACGGCTTCCAAGAGCATGGAGGGATTGTTCAAATTTTTGATAGAGATCTCTGATCCCATTGGATGGCAATTCGCCTTGGAAGCGAGAGCTCATGGAAAAATCGATCTCCATATGCCGGATGCTGTGAAAACAGATGGCCGGTGAAATCAATTTCAAACTTGCACAAAGATCCAGCAGCGCCTCAGCCCTCTGCCGGAATATATCCGTTTTTAAATAGTTTTCATATGGTTTGGCTAGAACGACAGTAGCCCTTCCGCGGCACAGCTTTACCAGGCCGTTGTTTTCAAGCATTTTGAGTGCTCGCTGGGCCGGACAGTAAGAAACTTGAAATTGGTCTGCAATAGCTTTTGCAGAGGGGAATCGTTCCTGGTCGTAAAATCCCATCTGTATTTTGCCCGCAAGAGTGCGATAAATTGTTTGCTCCTGGCTGTTATCGTTCTTAGGCATTGTGAACATCCTTTCTAAAATCTGCTTCATAAGTGCCGGCTATCGGGAGGATTCTTTTATATTAGCACAGAAAGGCGTTTCATTGAACGAAAGTTTTGTTTAACCAATATATTTCTGCAGAATTTCTATTAAAAAATTCACATCGATGGGCTTTGGAATGTGTTCATTTATTCCGACATTATAGGCTTTTCCGATATCAGCGGTAAAAGCGTTGGCAGTTAAAGCCAGAATCGGGATTGATTTGGCATCCTTTCGTTTTAGACTGCGGATCTTTTCTGTGGCTTCATAGCCATCCATGACCGGCATTTGAATGTCCATCAGAATTACATCATAGTATTTGGATGATGATTCTTCAAACATATCCAGGGCGCGCTTTCCATTTTCTGCATACTCCACAATCATTCCCTGCATTTGGAGCAGTTCCAGAGCAATCTCGCGATTCAGATCATTGTCTTCTACCAGCAGCGCGCGTTTGCCAAAAAGGCCCGAAGGCGTCTCTTCCATCCGCATATTTGAGGTGTCAACTCTGCCGCTGGAAAGGAGCATGTGAAGAACATGGAGCACCTTGGATTTGAAGAGGGGTTTGGTGATAAAGGCATCAGCGCCGGCTTGCAGAAATTCTTCTTCTATATTGGAGTAATCATAAGCGGATATTATAATGACAGGAACATCCTTTCCCAGCTTTTGGCGAATCGTTTTCAGAGTTGTCATGCCGTCCATCTCCGGCATCTTCCAGTCCAAAATAACGGCAGAGAAATCATCGCTGCATTCATGTGCCTCACATACGCGGATGATGGCTTCCTCGCCGGATAGAACCCAATAACCCCGCATGCCCAGTTCATTTAAGAGAGCAGCCACGTTTACACATGTGGCCTTATCGTCATCGACGACAAGAATAGGAAGTCCCATTAGTTCGCTATCACAAGAGAATTCTTCATCGATCAGCTCAAAGGGAAGGGTGACGGTGAACTGACTTCCCTTATTGAGCTCACTCTTTACATCGATAGAACCGTTCATCATACAAACAATATTTTCCGTAATGGCCATTCCCAGACCTGTTCCCTGAATCTTGCTGATTCGTGAATCGGCGGCCCGTGAAAAAGGTTCAAATAAATGGGGTATAAACTCTTCCGGCATACCAATCCCGTTGTCTGTGAAGGAGAACTCAAACTGTCCTTTGCTTTCAATCGGAGAAGAGCCTTCTTTAATTCTCATGGATACAGTTCCGCCCTCGGGCGTGTATTTGATAGAATTGGACAGCAAGTTCATTAAGACTTGCTGTAATCGATCGCCATCCGCAATAATCGTTTCATGCTGTACATCACAGACGCTTATATTAAGCTCCAGCTGTTTTTTGCTAATCAAAGGTCTGCATATATCTGAGATATTCTGGATCAGCTCCGGCAGGTGAATTTCCTCAGGCGCTAAATCAATTTTTCCACTTTCTATTTTGGACATGTCCAAGACTTCGTTGATGAGGCCGAGAAGATGACGGCTGGAGACATTGATTTTGCTCAGACAGTCATGTACTTTATCCGGTGATGTGAGGTTCATTTGGGCAATCGCCGTCATTCCCATAATGGCGTTCATTGGCGTTCGAATATCGTGGGACATGGAAGACAGAAAGTTGGTCTTGGCCGAGCTGGCTATTCTGGCTGCCTGATAGGCATCTTCCAGAGCTTTGCGCTGTCTTTCCTGTTCTAGGCGTTCGGCGGTCACATCAATGCCCAGGCTGTAAAAGGAGGGTATTCCGTCCCAACTATCCTCGGCGGCGGCATAAGAAAGCGTCAAGGTCAAGATTCTTGTTTCGCCGCTGCGTGTAATAATCCGAACTTCCGTAATCATACTTTTGCCGGAGGATTGCATGTTTTCCATGATCGGAATCAAGCGTTCCAGATCGTCCGGATGCACATAGGTGCATTGGGAGTGAAGCTCCGTTTCAAATTGTTCTTTTGTATAACCGATTAGATTCAGGAATTCGGCGCCGTACCAGAGAATAGTGCTGTAATCTCTCGCATCCAGGCGGGCAGAACCCCCGGGAATTGATTTGAGCAGAGCATCCCGCTCCCGGTCTTTTTTTGCCAGCTTGAATTCTGTGCTGTACATGTCGTGAGAGAGTTCAATGCGTGCCGTATGTCCATCCCAAATAATAAGCTTGTTTTTGATCATAAAAGTCCGATCCAGAACAGGATTGAAGAATTCCCATTTATACACCTCATTGGGATTCAGTTTGGAGTTGGTGCAAAAAGGACAAGGAGAAGTCCGGCCTTGGATAACCTCATAACATTTTCGGCCGATTACATCTTCTTCGCGGGCCTTCAGGGTGTCCAGAGAGGTCTGATTTACGTACAAGAGTTCATAGGTGTCTATGTCGCTGACATAGGCGTTCCCCTCATATTCTTCCAAGATCCATTCGAAATACTGGCGTTGACGGTCCTTTTCCAAGACAAGATCAGTGATATCGGAATGAACAGCAAGAAAGACAGGGTGTCCTTCGATCATTTCGCCAGTAAAAGTTCCTCTTGTGCGCACCCAAATAAAGCTGCCGTTTTTAGAAGGCATGCGGTAGTCAACTGTGAATGAGGTCTGTGCCAATTCCATCGCAGTTCTCGCAGCATCTTTGAGTTTGTCTAGCTCCTGGAGATGATTGGTAAAGTACTGAGTGAGGGTTCTAAAAAGGGAGTGAAACTCCTCCTTTGCAAAACCGATGCTTTTATAAAAATGGCTGTTTGCCCATAGGAGCGATAAGGTACTTTCGCATATGTATTTGCCGGCGCTGCAGCCGATGGTCTCTATGAGTGAATTGGATAGCTCCGTTGTACAGGCTTCAGGGATATTCCAATTTTCTTCCATATTGAGATTTTTTTGATGCTTCATATATTCAACTCCTCTTTACGACAAACTGCTTGGGAACTACCTAGTTCATATTATATCTAGTTGAACAGATAAAAGCAATGATAAAAAGGAAATCAATTTTTATGTCAGCTCATACTTTTTCATTTTCCTCCATAAGGTCGAAGGATCAATGCCCAGGGCCCTTGCTGCTGCAGCTTTGTTTCCGCCGCACTGCTCCAGCGTGGACAAAATCACCTCTTTCTGCAGATCCTTCAGCTTGCCGCTGGAAGCCGCAGAGATAGGTGCTGCGGTTAAGGCCGATGAATCGATGGTCTCCCGTAAGAGCGTTTCGTCAATGGATGACTTCTCGCAAAGAATGACCGTCCGCTCAATGATATTGGAAAGCTCGCGGACGTTGCCGTAAAGGGGGAGATTTTCCAAAACCTGCAGTGCCTGGGGAGCGATGCTGGTAATATATTTATCATGCTGATGATTAAACTTGTTCAGCAGAGCGTATGCCAGATCCTTGATATCCTCCTTACGTTCCCTCAGCGGCGGCAGCTTGAGTTCCAAAACGCATAGGCGATAATACAAATCCTCTTTGAACTTGCCTTCACGGATCAGCTGCAGCAGATTTTTGTTGGAGGAACAAATGACTCTGATGTCCACATGAATGATTTTATCCCCGCCTACGCGGATCACATCTCCTTCCTGGATAACTCGGAGGAGTTTGGATTGTGTGGTAATGGGAATCTCGCTGATTTCATCCAGGAAAATGGTTCCGCCGTCGGCAAGCTCGAAAAATCCCATTTTCCCTTCTTTATTGGCACCGGTAAAGGCGCCTTTCGCATACCCGAATAACTCACTTTCAATTAGATTTTCTGGAAGAGAAGCGCAGTTTACAGGGACCCAGGGCTGGGTCTTTCTTCTGCTGGTATTATGGATACTCTGGGCAAAGAGTTCCTTGCCGGTTCCGGTTTCACCGGAAATTAAAACGGCGCTGTCATATTTGGCATATATTTCAGCCTTTTCTTTGGCAGCGGTGATGGCTTTGCTGGTTCCCTTAATATCGGCAAAATAATGTTCCGCCCATAAGCCCTGGACATATAAGTGCTTTCTGGTCTTATGACGCAGCTCCTGGATTTCCGAAACCTTTTTAACGGAGATAACGCTTCCCTGTTCCTCTCCATGCACGATTACCGGAAGTTTATTTAGGATTACCAGAGTATACTGAGAAGGATCTTCCAGCTGGTCGGGTGTGACTGTATCGATATCCACGACATGATTTTGCTGCAGAGCATCGTCAAAGCGAAGACCCAAAAGAGAACCGTTAAAAATCCGTTCCGCGGCAGGATTGGCTCGGAGAATTCGTTGATTTACATCGACGGCGATGATTCCTTCCGAGGTGGCCTGGAGAATTGCATTATCAAGCTCACTTTTCTTTTCTTTTTCAATCATCTCTGCAGCGATGGATTGTGCATTGAGGATCGTAGTCTGAATGACCAGCTCGTCCACGTTGACTTCAATCCCTTGTTTTCCATAACGCTGGGCCTGTTTTACCGCCCGATAACCGCCGATGATCACTTCATATCCTTCTGAGAGCATATCTAACGTCTGCTCCTCAATGGTCTTTTCCATATCCAATTCACAAAATCGAATGCAGTTTTGTTCCACCCCTAAAAATTCCAAGCCTTTTTGCAAATAGTGAAACAACGGAGCTGTCCCAATATGGACGATCCGGTTAGAATAGGACAATGCTTTTTTTGCGGCAATGGCAGCTTCCAGCCCGCTGAAAGGCATTTCCAACAGAGAAATGGAAACTTCCCTCTTTAAATATTGGTAGGCAAGACCGGTAGAAATAATAATTCGGGTACCCCTGGCAATCAGATCATTAGCAATGCTTACAGCATCATGTTCCGTGGCCTTATAGAGCGGGTAATCCAGATTAAGCTCTTTTAAGACCTCTTTGGTGGTGTTGTAGGTAAGGGTATTGGGCAGAATAATCGCTACAGAATAATCCATATGTACCTCCGTAAAAGGGAATTGGCGTTGGAATAATATGTACCAATCTTAGCATGCGCTAGAGGAAAATGCAAGAAAAAGCCTTGCGCATCATTGCATAATGCAAAGGTGAACGGCATTTTACAATGATAAATTTCTTCCTATGGGTCGGATTTTACGCCTGAATTTATTGAAAAGTCGAATATTTGTAAGAATTTCAGCGATTTGTAACATCTTGTAACAGATTGTTAATTTTTTTGGCACAGACTTTGCGTTATATAGGAGCAAAGGTCAAAACAGGCTGTGACATACAAGGAGGTTGAAAATGAAATATTGTTTGAATATTGAAGAATTGTTCCCGGAACTGGATTTTTACGATCGATTTAAGGCGGCAAAAGAAGCAGGTTACGATTATGTGGAGTTCTGGGGCTGGCAGGAGAAGGACGTTAAACGGATTAAAGAAGAATGTCAAAAGCATGACTTGAAGATCAGCGGTTTCAAAGGGGATTTGGACTGGTCTCTCTGTGATAACACGGTCAGCGGGGACTTTATTGACTGGATGAAAAAATCCATTGAAACAGCTAAGTTTTTTAACTGCGACTCGATCATCGTACATTCCAATTCCATCGGAGAGGACGGATCGTCGAATTTCAACCAGGTCTATAGTCCGCAGCGGCAGATTGCCAATATCACCAGCACGCTGGTCAAGGCGGCGCCGATCCTGGAAAAAAAGGGGATCACCATGTGGCTGGAGCCTCTTAACAATCTTGGCGATCTGGCCGGTATGTTTCTGGTGGACGCAGGCGTAACGGCGGATATCATCCGCGCCGTCGGCTCGCCCAATATAAAGATGCTCTGCGACCTGTTCCATATGCAGATCATGCATGGAGACCTGGCTAATCACATGCTGCACAATCTGGACATCATGAATTATATCCACATTGCGGACGCACCTGACAGAGGCCAGCCCGGAACAGGGGAGATCAACTACCAGTTCCTATTGACCAGTCTCAAGAAAAACGGCTTTGACGGCATCGTCTGTTTTGAAATTACACCTCAGGGAAACACCCAAGAGGTGCTGACAGCTTTTGATAAGCTTCGTGCGAAAGTAGAATAGGACAAAATGCAGGAGGAAATGACAATGGAGTTAACAGGAAGAAATTGTGTGGTCAGCGGGGCGGCCGGCGGCATCGGATTCGCTGTCTGTGAAAAGTACGCGAAAAGCGGCGCCAATGTGGTTATGCTGGATGTCAATATGAAGGCTCTGGAACGGGCTGTGGAAAAAATTGAAGCCTATGATGTAAAAGCGCTCCCCATGGTAGTCGATCTTGCTTCTGTGGCGGAAATTGAAAAAGCCATGGAAATTGTCGACCAATCCTTTGGAGCCGTAAATGCTCTGGCTAACTGCGCGGGCGTCTCCCTTTACGGCGATCTGCTGGAGTATACGGAGAAAAATTGGGATTTAAGCCTGGACATCAACTTAAAAGGAACGTTTTTTCTTTCCCAGGCCGCAGCGAAGAATATGGTCAAACATGGCGTGAAAAATGGAAAAATCGTTTCAGTATCCTCCCAGGCCGGCCGGGTAGGTGAACAAGGCGGACATGCATACGGAGCTTCAAAAGCCGGGATTTGTATGCTGGCGCAGACAATGGCACTGGACTTGGCGAAATATGGAATCTGCTGCACGGCACTCGCTCCGGGAATTACCGATACGCCACTGTTCCGCAATTATCTGAAAAACGGAGCGGAAATGGCAGGAATGACAGAACAGGAATTTGAAGAAATGCGTGCGCAGGAAGTTCCTCTGGGGCGGTTTGCCAGGACAGACGAAATCGCGGATCTGATCTGGTTTCTGTCCAGCGATAAAGCAAATTATATTACCGGTGCAACCATCGATATCACCGGGGGAAACGTTAATGTATAACAAATTATGAGAGAAAAGGAGAAGAGCAATGGCAGAAAAATTTATTGCAGGACCGAGTCCGAATATCGCTTTTACAGACGATAAGATCGGCAGAATGAAAAAAGAAGTCTTTTACATGAGTGACGAAGAAGTCGATAAAGAGCTGGAAGCGTTCGGATTCCCGGCGCCTCCTGAACTTTGCAAAGCCGGATCCTATATTCAGACAACACCCGGCAAGGAGCAGGATGAGATCCGAAAAAAGAACGATGTGGTACTGATCCCAATCGGATGTACCGAAGACCATGGACCTATGAATCCATCCGGTATGGATACCTTCATGGTGACCGCCATTGCAGAAGGTGTCAGAAGATATACCTTAAACCACGGTCCCCAGGTCAGTATCGCTTTCCCGCCGCTCCTTTACGGCGTCCATCCCCAGAGCCATGTGGGTATGGACGGAACCATCGTACTTCATGAGGAAACCGCCATCAGCATGCTGAAAGATGTCATGCTGGGGTTATGGAACTCGGGATATCGCAAGATGATCTTGATCAACAACCATGGGCATCTGCCGGTACTGCAGACAGCAGTTTGGAAGTTCATGAAAGAATATCAGCTCCCGGGGATCTACCGGATTGTTGACTGGCACAGAGCCGTAAGAGAAATGTTTGCCTTAAAGGAATGGGGCGGTCAGTTTGAAACCATGTTTACCCATGCCTGCGAGGCTGAGACCGGATGCGGTCTGCTGTGTTTTCCGGATATGGTCAATATGGACTATGTGGAAAATGGAGCCGGTGCGGGCGTGTTGCCGGGCGGACATTTTGACGGCAGCGTCGATGACACCCATCCCAGCCGCTGGGAAGACGGAGAAGGCCATAATGTAATGGCGTTTGTCGCCACGCCCAACGGAGTAGCCGGAAAAGCCACGGCCGCTACGGCAGATAAACTGAAGAAACCTTATCTGGCTATTATGAAATATCTGGTCATGCTGATCGATGAATATTTGGAAGCTTATCCGCCGGGAACGGTTCCTGATCCGGAAAAAACGACCCTCAGAACGAAGGAAGAACTGGCGCCTTATCTGAAAGAGCCCCATACAGAAGGCTGGAAGTCGGTATACGGTTTGTCCAAGACGATTTTATAAGAAAGGAGGAAAGCATGAACGATTATAAACTTACCGGCAAGGTGGCGATTATTACCGGCGCAGGCCAGGGGATCGGCAAAGCAGCCGCCCTTGCCGCGGCAAACAGCGGAGCTTCGGTGATCCTCTGCGGAAGAACATTGGAAAAGCTTGAAAAAGCCGCAGAAGAGATTCGGGCTCTCGGTGTCAAGGCGCTGCCAGTGAAAATGGATGTCACAAACCTGGCGGACATTGAGCGGGCGGTTGCTGAAGGCGTAAAAGCGTTCGGGCATATTGATATTCTGTTCAACTGCGCGGGTATCTGGAAGCCATCAAAACTGGTAGATTTGGAACCGGAATTCTGGGACAACATGATGGACATTAACCTCAAGGGAGCGGTCTTCATGTCCAGAGAAGTGGCCAGACATATGATCAAAAACGGCATCCATGGAACCATCGAACTCATCTCTTCCCAGGCGGGGAAGGTGGGAGAATACGGAAATTCCACCTACGGTGCTTCAAAATCAGCTATGGACGCCTGGTGTCAGGCAGTGGCTCTGGAGTTAGGTGAATATGATATCAATGTGGTGGCTGTCGCTCCAGGCTTCACTTACACAGAAATGTTAAAGGATGTATACGCCAAGCGGGGTGCGCTGGAAGGAAACGATCCGGAAAGCTACGCACAGGAAGTCGCTGCGGGCGTGCCGCTGAAAAGAATGGCTGCCCCGGAAGAAGTGGGGAGCATGATGGCTTATCTTGCATCGGAAGATGCATCTTATATCACCGGTGTCGTACTGACCATTGCCGGTGGAAATATAACTGTATAAAGCTGAGCAGGGGGTTTGACTCTGATCAGTTCTACTGTCGTTATTATTTGAGTTTACAAAAATTTTTAAAAGGAGAACTTATTATGACAGAGAATGGAAACACTTTGAACAACCAAGGTACTGGTCTGAAAGGCAGTATGGGCGTCGGCGCTCTGGTTATGACGGTATTGGCGTTTTCCGCGCCGCTTTCAACCGCGACCGGATTCATCCCGCAGCTCTTGATCTACGGCAATGCAGACGGCGGCCAGGGCAACTCGGCGCCATGGATTTATATTATCTGCATCATAACCCTGGGATTTTTTTCCGTTGGCTTTGCCAAAATGGGGACGGTAATGGAAAGGCCGGGAGGCTTCTACGCCTATATCACCGATGCCCTGGGCAAAAAGGTGGGGCTGGCGGCGGCCATGGTATCGGCCATTGGATATTCCCTCGTGGGCTTTTTCATGCCGGGACTGATGGCCATTGTTGTGGGCGGTCTGGTTGAGGGCGCAGGCGGTCCGGCTATTCCGTGGTGGATCTATGCCATCGCTTTCACCGTATTATCCACATTGCTGGCATCCATGAGCATTGATTTTTCTGCAAAATTCCTATTTATTGTAATGTGTTTTGAAGCGGGGATCATGCTGATCTTTGATGCTTTGTGCTTTATAAATGGCTCTCCTGCCAATTCCGGCGGTCCCATGTTCAGCTTCATTGATGTTTCGACTGGAACCCTAGGCGTTGCCATGCTTTTTGCAATGGGTAACTTTTATGGATTTGAGGCAACGGTTATCTACAGAGAAGAGTGTAAAGAACCAAAGAAAACGATCCCAAGAGCTACGTTTATCGCAGTATTCGGGATTGGTATCTTCTACCTGCTGTGCGCATGGGGCTTCATCGCTCACTTTGGAGCAAGCAATGTAACAGCAGCAGCAGAAGCGGATTCAGCCAACCTGTTCAGCGGCGTCATGGCCGGGTTCCTGGGACCTTTTGCAGGCCACTTTATTCAGATCATTTCCATTATCTCCATCTTTGCCTCCGGTCTTGCGATCCAGAACGTTGGTGCAAGATACTTTTACTCCTTGGGAGTGGACTGCGTAATCCCCAAAGCTTTCGGCAAAATCCATCCGAAACAGCATTCCCCGTATGTTGCGGCTATTTCCATCGGTATCCTGTGGATCGTTCTCATCGTGATCCTGGGAATCATCTGCGGATTTGATGCGGAATACACCTACACCAGACCAAACGTAATCGGCAATCTGTGTGTGACTGCAATCCTGGGCCTGGTAGCTGTGGCAGTTCTGGTTTACATGAGAAAGAATGCAAAGAAATATAACTTCAGCCCATTCCATACGACTGTTTCTCCGATCATCGGACTGATCGGCATCGGCTTCACGGTAATCCTCTGTGCGTTGAACCTCAATCAGTTCCTGGGGACAGCCACCGGAGGGTCTGTGATCATCGTTGGACTGATTGTCGTATATGTAATTGCGGCGCTCATCTATGCCAACTGGCTGCAGAAGAATAAGCCGGATACCTACTTGCGAATCGGGCGTTACGATCCTGAAAATATGAGTGTTGATGAAATGGAAGAGATGTAAAAATAGTTTCATTACGGGGCAGGCGGCACTTGGAAAGGCGGCCGGCCAAAATAAATAGAGAGACTGATTATGGAAAATCCAACAAAAATCCCTGGAAGAATATGTGTAGATCATGTGGGCTATACCGTGCCTGATTTGGATAAAGCCGTTGAGCTGTTTGTCAATGTGTTCGGCTGTGAGATCGTGTTCACGGGCGGACCATATGATGATGCCGGTTATGTTTGGCCGGGTGAAACAAAACCAGAAAGAACACCTATGCGCTGCGCGCTGCTTACTCACGGAGGAACAACCAATGTCGAGCTATTGGAATATCAGAACCCTGGTCAAAAGGATGCAGTTCCGCCTCGCCCCTGTGAAAAAGGAGGGGCGCATATCTGTTTCTTCGCAGAAGATATAGAAGAGGCGGTGAAGGTACTGAGGTCAAGAGCTGATGTACTTGTAATGGGGGATATTGAAAAGGAAGCTGGCGGTGCAATCGACAGTGCTGACTGGATTTATACAGTAACTACCTGGGGACTTGTTATTGAAATTATGAGGTGGAAGCCAGGAGAGCTTCCATACGAAAAGACAACAGATGCGCGGCTGGTCCCTCCTCCCTGGTACAAATAAAATACGGGAGACAGGTTCTGACAGCGTACATATATCCATAGGTAATTGAAAAGTTTTAAAAGGAGATAATATTATGGAATTCAATGGTAAGACATGTGTCGTAAGCGGAGCGGGAGGCGGAATTGCTTTCGCGCTGTGCGAGCAGTATGCAAAAGACGGAGCTAATGTTGTCCTGCTGGATGTAAACGAGGAGGCAATCATTGAAAACGCTAAAAAAGTAGAAGCCTTTGGCGGTAAAGCGCTGGCGATCAAGACAGATTTGACCTCTGTGGCAGAGATTAAGACAGCGATGGAAAAGGTAGAAAAGACCTTTGGCGCAGTACATGTTATCGCCAACTGCGCAGGTATTTCTCTGTACAATGATATGCTGGAATACACAGAAGAAAACTGGGATTTGAGCCTGGATTTAAATCTAAAGGCAGCGTTTTTCCTCTCTCAGGAAGGCGCAAAGAACATGGTGAAAAACAAGGTGAAAAACGGTAAAATTGTCTCTATTTCCTCACAGGCCGGCGTTGTCGGTGAACCGGGAGGTCACGCATACGGCGCTTCCAAGGCAGGCGTGCGCATGATGACCCAGACAATGGCACTGGATCTGGCCAAGTATGGCATCTGCTGCACAGCCATTGCACCGGGCTGCACCAATACGGAAATGATTCGCGCCTATTTCAAGAGAGCCTGCGTGCTGGAAGGCATGACTGCGGAAGAGTTCGAAAAAATGCGCACTGAAGAAATTCCTCTCGGAAGACTGGCGGAACCGGAAGAAATCGCGAACTTGATGTATTTCTTGTCCAGTGACAAGGCTAATTACATAACAGGCTGTACGATCGATATTACAGGAGGCGTTGTGAACGTATAAAAAGGAAGGTAACTATGACAGCAAGAAAATTTGGCTCACCGGGACTGTACATACAGGGTCCGGGAGAATTAAACCATGTAAAAGAGCACCTGGCATCCATGGGTGATTCGTTTCTTGTGATCGCCAGTCCCAGAAGAGTCAAGGACTTGGGAGCACAGCTTGCGGAAAGCTTTGGAGAAGGTTATAAGATCGTATTCGCCCAGTTCGGCGGGGAGTCTTCAAGAAAAGAGATTGCCCGGCTGACACAGCAGGCCGAAAAAGAAGCCTGCGGCTGCATCATCGGCATGGGCGGCGGAAAGGTCATCGATACAGCTAAAGCGGTGGCAAATCAGCTGGGTACGCCATGTGTAATCATACCAACCATTGCTGCCAGTGACGCGGCTACCACCAGATGCGCCTGCATTTACAATGAAGATGGTTCAGAAGACGGCGAGGATAGTTTTGACAAAAATCCCGACATCGTACTGGTGGATTCCCAGATCATAGCCAATGCGCCGGTAAGATTCCTGCTGGCAGGTATGGGCGATGCCATGGCTAAGATCGTATGCGCCACTACTTGTTATGAGGGCTATAGAAATAACGAGCTGGGCGGACAGGCGACGGAGCTGGGTTATGCCATTGCAAAGCTGTCTTATGAATTGCTGCTGGAGCACGGGCAGGCAGCTAAATATGCCTGTGAACAGCATGTGGTAACGAAGGATTTGGAAAAAATCATTGAAACCAACATCCTGCTGGCCGGTATCGGCTGTGAAGTAAACGGCGGAACTACTGACCATGGATTCTATACAGGATTCTGTGAACTGAAAAATAGAAAAGAAGTGCTGCTTCACGGAGAATATGTGACCTTCTCCACACTGGCAACGCTGGTGCTTCAGGGAGCGCCAAAGGCACAGATGGATGAGATGTACAGCTTCTGCGCGGCAGTAGGCCTTCCGGTTTGCCTTGCCGATGTAAAGCTGGACTATATGGATGAGGCTGACTTTGAAACTGTGGCTAAATGCGTGGTCGATCTGCCGCCGACAAAAAACCATCCCTTCCATGTGACGGTTGAAGAGGCGATCGCAGCTATGAAAACAGCCGATCAGATCGGAAAATTATATAAAGAAGGCAAAAAATTATTCTAATAAATAGCTGGCAACAAGGAGGAAAAAATGTTAAAAAACGAAAAAAGCAAAGCACTGTCCAAGAAGTTTATGGAACTGATCCCAGGAGGACATTCTAATCTGCGTGTACCGATGGATGTCACCGATTACAGACTGTTCATTGACAAAGCCAAAGGAAGCCATCTTTACGATGTAGATGGAAATGAATATATCGAGTACAACGGCGCCCTGGGCCCAAACATTCTGGGGTATGCAATGCCGGAATGGACCGAAAAATTAAAAGAATACCTGGATACAGCAGGAACATCCATCGGTTCCAATCTGCTGTTCAGCCCCTACGATGTGGAAGTAGCGGAAATGCTGAAGAAATACATACCATGCTGTGAACAGGTGAAATTCGCTATCACAGGAACCGATGCCGTTCAGGTTGCTTTCCGAATCATGAGAGGGTACAGGAACCGGCCGGTCATCATCCGATTTGAAGGCCACTATGCAGGATGGGTGGACGATGTACTGGGCGGCCGCGCCAATCCGGATCCCAACGCAAAACCATATACGGACTTTAGCACAGAAGATCTGCCGGATGATTATCCGTATGCTACTCTGGGAAGAAAACAGACAGCGGGAGAAGAAGTGTTCATGCTGCCATGGAACGATTTTGAAAGACTGGAAGCCACTTTTGAAAAATACCATGAGGAAATTGCAGGCATTCATCTGGAAGGAATCGTTGCAAACCATGAAATGCTTTATCCCAAACCAGGATGGCTGGAAAAGATCAGAGAACTGTGCGACAAATATGAAGTGGTAATGTCCATGGACGAAGTTATTTCCGGACTGCGGGTCGGCATCGGCGGTGTTCAGGAATATCTGGGCGTGACACCCGATATTTGTACGATGGGGAAAGCCATTTCCAACGGATTCCCGGTATCCTGCGTATGCGGCAAGAAAGAAGTCATGCAGGTGGTAGAAAACGGCGTACTGACTCCGGGTACCTATCGCGGATGGGCCTTTGGCCAGTGTGCAGTAAAGGCGACCTTAGATATCCTGACAAAAGATGATTGCGCATGCTATAAGAGAAGAGAGCCGATCCAGGAAAAATTGGTGGCAGGCCTTGACGAGATTGCCAAGAGACGGGATATTCCAATGACCATTACAGAGGCTCCGGGCATGTTTTCCACACTGTTTGGTATCCCAGGCGGCAGACAGACCCTTTATACCAACGAACAGCTGGCTGAATTCAAGCCAAAGAGAGTGGAGTCCTTCCAGAAATATCTGCAGGAACAGGGAGTCTTTCTAATGTTCGGCGGCAGACTTTATCTGAGCATGGCCCATACTATGGAAGATATCGATAAGACGCTGGAAGCGGCTGACGTTGCAATGAAGAAGATGCACGACAATGATTATAAGTATATTGCTGAATAAAAGAAGATCGGCAGACAGTAAGCTTTTCTTTTAACATACCATAGATAACAAACAGATTCCCGGTATGGATGAAATTTCCTGACGGGAATCTGTTTGTTTAAGGAAATGTTGGTTGTTTTAAAGAATTCATTGCAATTTGCAATGAATGTGGATATTTGCAATAGATGCATAAATACAAAGATAAGCTGCCAGGCTGTCGATGGATGATAAACGTCATGAAGTAAACCCATTTTCCAGGAGAAAGGCAGCTTATATACACAAAAAAGGCTTTTTCCTTATACAAAAATCAGTTGGCACATATTTTGCTCTATATATGGACAAAAGAGATTAAATCTTAGGAGGTAAGAAAGTGAAGAAGAACTATCATGGGATCATTCCCCCGATCGTTTCACCTGTAGATAAAGATGAAAACATTGATGAGCAGGGGTTCAGAGCGTTGATTGAGTATTGCATAAAGGGCGGATTGCATGGATTTTTGGTTGCCGGGACCAATGGAGAGACGATGCAGCTGACGCAGAAGGAAAGAAATAATGCGATCCGCATCTGCCTGGATCAGGTAAACGGCAGAGTCCCTGTCATCGCCGGCGTGATGGATACCAGTACCCGAAGGGTCATCGAAAACATCAAAGCCCTGGAAGATATGGGCGGTACCTGCGCAGCCGTTACGCCGATCTTCTACGACAGACATACATCGCAGGATGAGACGATAAGACATTTTGAACAGATTCTCAAAGAAACCAGCGTAGAGCTGTTTGTGTACAACATTCCACCATTTACCGGGATCAAGCTGACGCCGGATACGGTGATGAAGATCGCAGATATGGACGAGCGTGTAGTAGGATACAAAGACAGCGCGGCCGCTTATACGGATTTCCTCAAGATGGTTGGAAGATACAAGGATACCTCGTTCAGCGTCCTTTCCGGCGCAACGCCCCAGGCATTATCAGGCGTGCTCATGGGTGCAGATGGATTTGTTCCCGCACTGGGACCAGCCTTCCCGGAAATGTTCGTATCCGCATATGAAGCAGCTAAGAGTAAAGATGTGGAACTTACCATTCAGTACGATGAACTGATCCGTGAATCGGGAAAAATCCTGGGCATGTCGAAAAATGCCACAGCAGCGGCCAAATATGCCATTTCTCTGAGAGGACATATTGATAAGAGGGTTATGATGCCCCAGGATGTTATCCTGCCGGAGGAAGAGCCGAGGATCAAGGCCAAGCTGGAAGAAGTCGATGCTATGTATGAAGAATTAAAAAAATCTGTGAAATAACAAATTAGAGAAAGAAGGGAACAAACATGTTTACAATCAATGGTAAAGTTGCAGTTATCACCGGGCCCAGCGGCGGTATCGGGAAAGGGGTGGCAATGAAGTTCGCGGAAGCAGGATTTGATATTTTCGGTGTGGATTATGCGGACTGCGCGGAATTAAAAAAGGAGATTGAGGGCAAGTTCGGTACAAAAGTGGAATATATGCAGGCCGATCTGACCAAGACGGATACGGCCCTGGCAGAGAAAATTATATCCTCGGCAGTAAAAGCCTTTGGCAGAGTTGATGTACTAATTAACAATGCGGGTATTGCAAGAAGATGCGATGCCATCGATTACAAAGAAGAAGATTGGAACGCAGCGATCACCATCAATCTGACTACCTGTTTCCTGTTGAGCCAGCAGGCTGCCAAGCAGTACATCAAACAGGGGAACGGCGGAAAGATTGTCAGCCTGGCCTCCATGCTGGCCTTCAGCGGCGGCATCCGGGTTCCTTCCTATGCCGCAAGCAAGCACGGCATCGCCGGCATCACAAAGGCACTTTGCAATGAATGGGCAAAACACGGCATCAACGTCAACGCAGTAGCGCCGGGATATGTGGACACACCGATGAATCAGGCCCATAAGGACGATCCTCAGAGATTCAAGGAATTAAATGAAAGAATCCCCTTTGGAAGATGGGCGACGCCGGAAGAAATCGCAGGGCCGATCCTCTTCCTGTGTACAGAAGAAGCAAAGTATATCAACGGATATGTTCTGGCAGTAGACGGCGGCTGGCTGGCCCGTTAAGCCGGCTGCGGAAAGGAGAAAACCATGACAGTAAAAGTAGACCATAAAGAGATCTGGCAGTTTGTCGCAGACCTTTTTCAGGCTGCAGGAACGACCAGAGAAAATGCGCAGATGGTCGCAGACGTCCTGATCCGGGCAGACCTTCGGGGAATCAAATCCCACGGCGTCAGCAGGATTCCCATTTATATCAAACGAATGGAAATGGGACTAGTCAATTCCCGTGCAGAAATTCGGATTCTGCATGAAACACCGGTATCGGCGGTAATTGACGGCGGATACGGACTGGGTCAGATTACAGCAACAAAGGCCATGAAGCTGGCCATTGAAAAAGCAAAGACTTGCGGCGTAGGTATGGTAGGTATGAACAAGAGCCATCACTATGGCATCGCGGCCTTCTATTCCCAAATGGCAGCAGAAGAAGATATGATCGGATTCTCCTGTGCCAATACCACGGCCCTTATGGCAGCGCCGGGCGGAGCCAGCAAAGCCATCGGAAACAGCCCCTTTTCTTTCGCATTTCCAGCCGGGGAGCAGATGCCGGTTATTTTTGACGCGGCCTGCAGCGCAGTGGCGCAAGGGAAGATTATTGTAGCCAACATTAACGGACAAAAGATTCCTGACAACTGGGCTTTGGACCGCGAAGGAAATCCGACCACCGATCCTGCGGAAGCGTTGAAAGGCTTTCTGTTGCCTATGGCAGGGCCGAAGGGATACGGCATTGCAGTCGTTATGGAGATTCTGGCAGGTGTGCTCAGCGGCTCCGATACCGGGGTCCATCTGGGATCGATCTACAATGACCTGGAAAACCCGCAGGATTGCGGCAACTTCTTTATGGCCGTCGACCTCAAGACATTTGGCGATCCGGAAGCGTTTAAAAATAGAATGGACGGATATATCCAAGATATGAAGAACGGTAAGAAAGCAAAAAACATCAAGGAAATCTTTATGCCGGGCGAGATCGAATTGAAAAAGGAGATAAAGGCGCGCAAAGACGGCATTGAAATCGAAGACGATACCTTCGCACCGCTGGTGGAGCTGGCGAAGAAGTATAAGGTAAAACTGAATTACAAATAAAAGTGATGTTTACGAAACAGGAGGAAAACAATGAGTAAAACAGGAAAAGCGTGGGTCATGGCTGGCCCCGGACAGCTGGAATTACAGGAATTCCCTTATCCAAAATGTGAAGATGACGGTATTATTATCAAAGTGGAAGCGTGCGGAATCTGCGGTACAGACAAGCATATGTGGAACGGCAACGCAGGCATGGTAGATTTCCCCATTATTCCGGGACATGAATTTGCAGGGGTGATCGAAGAGATCGGCCCGGACTACAAAAAGAGCATGCTTATGGTCGATGGAACTCTGGATCTGAAAGTAGGCGACCGAGTAATCCTGGGGCCGGGAACCAAGGGCTGCGGCAAGTGCCCTACCTGTCTCAAATACCCGGACAAACCGCTGCTCTGCCAGAATCGGTTCCGTTATGGGCATTCCAAAGTGGGCGAACCACCATACTTCCTGGGCGGCTACTCCCAGTACATTTATGCTCTGCCGGATTCATGGCTGTTCAAGGTACCTGACGGCATGTCGCCGGAACTGGCTGCCATGGCGGAGCCCACCTGCATCGCACTTAGAGTTGTGGAACGGGCAATGGAACCGGGAACGCCATCCACCGGACATGGATTCGGAATTGGCAAGACGGTTGCTGTGATCGGCGCGGGTCCCATCGGACTTTTGATTATGGCTGCCTTCAAACACGCGGGCGCAGGCAAAATCATTGCCATTGATATGCTCCCGAAAAAGCTGGAAATGGCACAAGAATTCGGCGCGGATATATGCATCAACGCCAAGCTGAGCGTAGAGGAAAGACAGCAGATGATCATGGACAGCAACGGCGGCGAACTGGCGGACGTGGTTGTAGAAGCGGCGGGAGCGCCGATTGCCTTCAAACAGGCCATTGATTTTGTAAGAAGAGGCGGTATCGTAATCGAAGCGGGCCACTTTACAGACGGCGGGGATATTCCCATCAATCCGTATACCATCTGCAACAAGGACTGCGACATCCGCGGCGTATGGGCAAATCATCCGGTAACCTTCCGGGATGCGCTGAACTTCATGGACAGAACGACTGTGCCTCTTGAAAAACTGGCCACCCATATCTTCGGTATGAACGATGTTCCGGAAGCCATGAAGACGGCCGGAGGCCCGGATGTAGGTAAGGTCATCATCAAGCCCTGGGAATAAAAAAGTAATACTTTTTCTTAACATAATAAGGGGAGCGGCTGCTGTGTCATACCGGCCGTTCCTTTTTCGTGCAAAGGAATTGGAGAACACCTCTGTTGCCACGGTTGACAGTTATATCGAAGCTCTTGAAATGTCTAATTTGATCTATCTTGCAAGGCCGATGGACTATTTCAGAAAAGCTTTTGCGATACCTGCCATTGCGTTTCTTTATCTTTTAGGCAAGGTGGAAGCCGACGGACAAAACGGAAAAATGTAATAAAAATCCGCCATTAAAACATCATTCGGATTTTGAAAAATTGCATAAGAAAAAGCTGCCGCATCAATGGAAAACTCCACCGTTGATGCGGCAGCTTTTTTAGCTGCGGGCAGAATGGGCTTTGAGTTGGTCCCGGCAGACCGGTCCTTGGCAGTCGCCTCTATTCCTGTTCCGTAAAAAGCACCACTCTGCAGGGAGAACCATCCACACCCTGAAGATTTAGAGGAAGTGCTGCCAGAGAATATTCTTTTGTAAAATCGATCCGATCGACATTTTTGATCAGCTCCACAACCACTACCTGGTTTTCAAAAAACAGCTTATGGATCTGATCATCTTTTCGACTGCCGCTTTCCTTGCAGTCAGGAGATACGGTATCGACCGCAATCAGTTTCATGCCGTTTTGCACAAGGAATTCTGCGGCCTCCAGGGAAAAATAGGGCCATTTGCCATGGTAGTTTGGATTTCCATAATAGGTTTCCCAGCCAAAGGCAAAGACCATGCGTTCACGCACCTTTAATCCCTTAACATCTCTCAGTTCCACCGTTTCCAATGGTTTAAAACGGCGAAAATCTATGACTGCCGTATCGCCGATGCATACGTCCAGGTTTGTTTGATCGATGGACGGCCCATCCTTGATTAGATGTCTGGGGGAATCCATGTGGGTACCGGTATGGGAGCCTAAAACGATTCGACTGGTATTGAAGCCGCAGTCTTCGACTTTCCCCATAAGACTGAGCTCAACCTGGGGATGTCTCTGCGGATTTCCGGCAATCTGCCCGCTTTCATATCTTGCGGATAAGTCAAGTACGTTCATAATTACGCTCTCCTTTTGTGAGGATTATTCGACCTTGGAGGCTCTTTTGAGGAAGTCCGGATCCTGATGCCTTGGATTTGGATATGTATAGAATCCCTTTCCTGTTTTTACGCCCAATTCGCCTTTTGCCAGCTTTTCTTCAAGAATCGGCAGATTCTCTTTGGTCGTACCATACCACTCTTTGAGAATGAGATACATCGTATCGATCCCGGCAGCATCCAGGATTCCAAAGGGGCCGGTCTGTTCCTGACGGACGCCCATCCAGGCCCGGTCGATTTCCTCAATCCCCGCAGCGCCTGTGCGATAAAGGGTCAGTCCCATATCAACAAAGGAGTAGAGCATATTGTTAGCCAGATATCCTGGTGTTTCCTTTTTCAGCAGGCAGGGGTTCATATGGATGGACTTTGCAAACTCAATCAATAAATCCACATATTCCTGTTTGGTTTCCGCTACCGGAGAGATATCCGTTACATTTCGATAGAAGGACGGCATATAAAAGTGCCACGCCAGGAAACGCTCCGGTGCTCCGGAGGCTGCTGCGTATCTGGACGGATACAAAGAGGAGGAGTCTGTGGTGAGAATGGCGTCCTTAGGCAGGTATGGCGCAAAGGATTTCCATACGGCTTCCTTGGTTTCATAATCCTCATAGACCGATTCGCTTACAAGGCCGATGTCATCAGGAACCAGAGATGGATCTCCGACAATAAAGCTGATATTTTTCACAGCTTTGTCCGCATATTCGTCAGTAAAGTAGCCTTCTGCGATACGAGGGGCCATGACTTCGTTTCTTACCCGATCCAGTACCACCTGTTTCTTGTCTTCACTTCTGACATAGACGACGACTTCGCGCCCAAATAAAACGAACTGCGTGGTAATGTGTGCGGCCATGGTGCCGGCGCCAATCACTAATATTTTTTTGATATCTTCTGCTTTCATACTAAACCTTCTTTCTTTTCATTCTGTGAAAACTAATTAAAGTGTTTTTCTACCATACTAATATCGCAATTCCTATGCCAGCTGACGGGGCTGCTGCAAAAAGTTTATCAAAGGGGCTGTGAGACAGTAAATTGACAGTGGCGGGAGAAGAGAAAGGTTAAGAAAGGCTGAGCGATCTTCCTGGCGAAAGCATTATCTGAATTGCATTGTGCAAATATAAATTGCAAAGTGCAATCAAACAATATATCACAATAGCAGGGCTCCTTCTTGTACGGTATGAGGAAAAAGTAGAATCATGCAAGATGCAATGTATGATTGCATCTTGCAAATATATAAATAAAGGCCCAGATCCTGGATTGTGTCAGTGGCAGCAATATAAAAGGACCTTTTACGCAAAAATCGTGAATTTGAGCGGAAAGCAGCCAGCATCTATCTTTTTAAAAGAGCCGGCAGGTGCTTGGCATACTTCTTGCGATATTTATAAATGCCAAGACAAAGGGTCCCCCAAATACATCGAATGCTTGAGAGAAAAAGAGTTGACAAACAAATGCTTCCGATAAAAACGTCAAGTATATTCATTTCGCATTCAAAAAGATTGTTGGCTTAAAAAATGACCCTTTGTGCAGAAAACCAATCTGCTATGTTGCTGTTTATGTACACATACGGTAACTCGGTTATCTACACGTTTTTTATGAAGACCCACTGGGTCTGTAAAATAAATAAAAAAGGAGAGCAAAAATGGAATTCAGTTATTCAAGAGAACAACAAATGGTCAAGAAAATGATCAAAGAGTTTGCAGAAACCGAGATCGCGCCAATCAGTGAGGAAATTGACGCCAATGCCGAATATCCTTACGAAACGGTAGCCAAGTTAGGGGAGCTGGGTGTCATGGGCATGCCCTTTCCCGAGGAATATGGCGGAGCGGGAAGCGATTATCTGACCTACATCATGGCAGTGGAGGAGTTATCCAAAGTAGACGCGTCCCACGGGGTCATCGTCCAGACCCATAATGCCCTGTGCTGCTGGCCGATCTTCACCTATGGAACCGAGGAACAGAGAAAGAAGTATCTACCCGATCTGCTTTCGGGCAAGAAGCTGGGCGCCTTCGGCCTGACCGAGCCCAATGCGGGGACCGATGCGGCCATGCAGCAGACTACGGCCAAAGACGGGGGAGACTGCTGGATCCTCAACGGAAGCAAGATCTTCATTTCTGGCGGAGGGATCGCCGATGTCTATGTGATCATGGCCATGACGGATAAGAGCAAAGGAAACAAAGGCATCAGTTCCTTTATCGTGGAAAAGGGAACGCCGGACTTTACCAGAGGAAAAAAAGAAAACAAGATGGGCATCCGCGGCTCCATCGCAGCGGAGCTGGTCTTTGAAGACTGCCGGATTCCCAAGGAAAACCTGCTGGGGAAAGAAGGAAAAGGCTTTAAAACGGCCATGAGTTCGCTGGATGTGGGGAGACTGGGGATCGCGGCCCAGGCACTGGGAATCGCCCAGGGGGCCTTTGACCAGACGGTCGAATACATGAAGCAGAGAAAGCAGTTTGGAAGAAGCCTGGACCGATTCCAGGCATTGGCTTTTGAGATGGCCAATATGAAGACCCGCATCGACGGCTCCAGATTCCTTTTGTACAATGCCTGCAACACCAGAGACCGGGCAGCAGCAGGAGACAAATCGGCAGAAGGACAGCTTTCCGTGACAGCCGCCCAGGCCAAGCTGTCCTGCTCCGAGACGGCCTCCTATGTGGTGGACAAGGCAGTCCAGTTCCACGGCGGATATGGATACATCAAGGATTATCCGGTGGAACGGATGTATCGGGACCAGAAGATTACCGAAATCTATGAAGGAACATCGGAAGTGATGAAGATGGTCATCTCAGGAACGATCTTTAAATAGGAGGAACAAAAGAATGAACATCGTTGTATGCGTGAAACAAGTACCAAATACCAATGAAATCAAGATTAACCCGGAAACTGGCACCCTGATCCGGGAAGGTGTGGAATCGATCTTAAACCACGATGATGCCAATGCCCTGGAGCAGGCGCTGCAGATCAAGGATACTCAGCCGGATACGAAGGTGACCGTCATCACCATGGGGCCGCCCCAGGCTAAAGAGATGCTGCAGGAATGCATCGCTATGGGCGCCGATGAGGCAATCCTGTTATCCGACCGGGCGCTGGGCGGCTCCGATACCTGGGCCACCTCCAATGCTCTGGCGGCAGGGATCAAAAAGATCGGCGAGTATGATCTGATCTTCGCCGGGCGTCAGGCCATTGACGGAGACACGGCCCAGGTGGGACCGCAGATCGCGGAGAAGCTGGGCGTGCCCCAGGTTACCTATGTGAAAGAATTCAAGCTGGAAGCGGATGAGATCCTCGTAAAGCGTGCGCTGGAAGACGGCTATGAGCTGCTCAAACTCAGACCCCCATGTGTGCTGACGGCGATTAAAGAGCTGAATACGCCGCGATACATGAGCATCCGGGGCATCCTCAAGGGAGCCAAAGCCGACATCCGGGTATGGAGCGCAGAGGATATCGGCGTGGATCAGGATACGGTGGGCCTGAAAGCTTCGCCGACCAACGTATTTCGTTCCTTTACGCCAAAGCCAAAGGGGAAAGGGGTTCCCGTAGCGGGAGATACAGCAAAAGAACTGGCAGAAAACCTGATTAAAGGACTGAAAGAAAAACACATTATCTAAGGAGGCGGGATACATGAAACAATTTGCAGAATACAAGGACGTATGGGTATATACGGAGCAGAGAGACGGCAAGCTGATGAAGGTGGCGCTGGAGCTTCTGGGCGAAGGCTGCCGGCTTTCCAGAGAACTGGGAGAAGGGGCCAGAGTCTGCGCCGTACTGATCGGTGATGAGACCGACGGACTTTTCGACGAACTGTACGCCTATGGAGCGGACGCGGTTTACCAGATCGAGGATCCGCTGCTCAAAACGTATACCACCGATGGTTATGCCAAGGTGATGACCGACGCCATCCGGGAATACAAACCGGAGATCGTGCTGTTCGGCGCCACCCATATCGGAAGGGATTTGGCTCCGAGAATCGCGGCCAGACTGGACACCGGACTGACGGCGGACTGCACCCGGCTGGATATCGATACCGGAAACTATATGGACTATCTCCAGACTTATACGACCGCCAGCACCGGGGGCCTGGATCCGGAAAGCAGGGATACCGGTCTCAAGCAGACCAGACCGGCCTTCGGCGGCAACCTGATGGCGACCATCATAACGCCGAGAACAAGGCCGCAGATGGCGACGGTGAGACCGGGCGTAATGGATAAATTGGAAAAGAAGGAGGGCGCCAAAGGCGAGCTGATCCGGGTCGAAGCCAAGATCAGCGCGGATGACATTCAGGTGGAAGTGCTGGAAGTGGTAAAGGCAGCCAAAGAACTGGTATCCCTGACGGATGCGGAGATCATCTGTTCCGGAGGAAGGGGTCTGGGCGGCCCGGAGGGCTTTGAATTGATCGGGCAGCTGGCAGATCAAGTAGGCGGCATGGTGGGAGCATCGAGAGCGGCCGTGGATGCGGGCTGGATCGATCAGAGCCATCAGGTGGGTCAGACCGGAACCACGGTAAAGCCGAAGATCTATTTTGCCTGCGGCATATCGGGAGCTATCCAGCACCTGGCTGGCATGCAGACCTCCGATATCATCATCGCCATCAACAAGGACCCGGAAGCCCCGATGATGCAGCTGGCGGATTACGCCGTCTGCGGCGATCTGAAGAAGGTCATTCCGGAGATTATTGAAAAGTGGGATGCATAACAGAAAGAAAGGTGAAGAACATGTTCCAATCGATCATATTTGAAGAAAAAGGGCAGATCGGATTTTTAACCATCAACAAGCCGGATGTGCTCAACGCACTGGATGCGCAGGTTCTGGAAGAGATTGATCAGGCGGTCAGCCTGGCAGAAAAAAGCGAAGAAATCAAAGCGATGATTATAACGGGAGAAGGTAGAGCCTTTGCCGCCGGTGCGGATATCGGCACCCAAAGCGTATTGGATCTGGAAGGCGGCAGAAACTGGGGGAGAAATGGTTCGGCTGTTTTCAGAAAGCTGGAGCTGCTTGCCATTCCCACCATTGCGGCTGTCAACGGGTTTGCGCTGGGCGGCGGCTGTGAGCTGGCTATGGCCTGCGATATGATCCTCGCCAGCAGCAAAGCAAAATTCGGCCAGCCGGAAGTAAGCCTGGGAATTACGCCCGGATTTTCCGGCACCCAGAGACTGCCCCGCCTGGTAGGAAAAGCAAAAGCCATGGAATTGATTTTGTCCGGCGATATGATTAAAGCAGAGGAAGCTTTGAAGATTGGCCTTGTAAATCAGGTGGTGGAGCCGGAAGAGCTGCTGGATGCGGCAGTAAGCCTTGCAAAAAGGATCATTAAGAACGGGCCTTTGGCCGTGAAATATGCAAAAGCCGCTATCAACCGAGGAACGGAGATGGATTTGGATTCGGCCATTTCCCTGGAAAATGAACTGTTTGCAATGTGTTTTGCTACAGAAGACCAGAAGGAAGGTATGCAGGCGTTCCTGGAAAAACGGGATGCGGCCTTCCAGGGCAAATAAGGAGGAAAAAATGAGAGAAATATTAATCAAAGGACAATTAAACAAATTCAAAACGTTTCAAGAATTTGCAGAAGAATTTCAACTGGGGAGCGAGGATCTGATCCTGACCAATGCGTTTATCTACAAACCATTCATGGCAGATCTGAATCTGGAGTGCCAGGTGGTCTTCCAGGAAAGCTTTGGCGCGGGAGAACCTTCCGAAGAGATGATTACGGAGATTTTCAAGGCTGTTAAGCCGGAGACCTTCGAGCGGATCGTTGCGGTAGGTGGCGGCGCCATCATGGATATCGGAAAGGTGCTGTCCTTGAAGAGGACAGGTTCGGTACATGACCTGTACTTTAAAAAAGCAGAAGTGGTTCCGGAGAAAGAACTGATCGCAATTCCGACTACCTGCGGCACAGGCTCGGAAGTGACCAATATTTCCGTAGCGATCGTACGCGATGACAATGGAAACACCACAAAGCTGGGATTGGTATCGGATCTGCTGATCCCAAGCTCCGTTTGTCTCATTCCGGAAATGCTCAAGACTCTGCCTTATGCGCCTTTTGCATCTTCAGCCATCGATGCGCTGATTCATGCGGTAGAATCCTACCTGTCCCCATCCAGAGCCACCATGACCTCGGAACTCTATGGAGTAAAGGCGATGGAACTGATCCTGGAAGGATTCAGAAGGATCCGTGAAGGCGGAGAAGAAGCAAGATTCAACTATCTGGACGAGTTCGTAACGGCTGCCTGTTATGCAGGGATCGCCTTTTTGCAGGCTGGGTGCGCAACCGTTCACGCCATGTCCTTCCCTCTGGGCGGTACTTATCATGTGCCCCACGGCGAGTCCAACTATGCCCTCTTTGGCAAAGTCCTTGAAAAGTACGACGCGGCTCAGCCTGAAGGAAAGATCATGGAATTCAAACAGACCATCGCCGGGATCCTGGGCGGGACGGCTGAAGATGCCATCGGCAACCTCAATAAACTGCTGGAAACGATCCTGCATTTAAAGCCCCTGAGAGAATACGGATTCAAAGAAGAAGACATCGAAACCTTTGCTGATTCTGTCCTTGAAAATCAGCAGAGGCTGGTGGTAAATTCCTATGTTCCATTGACAAAAGCGCTGATCAAAGAGATTTATGCCGAATGCCTGTAAATTAACTTGTCCTCTGTATCAAATTATGGCGCTGCGTGGATCAGCTTCTTGGTCTGCGCGGCCGGCCATGAGTACAAGGCATTTTTTTGGAATAGCGGAGGTATTACCTTGATAAGCCAGATGTAAAGGTTAAAGGGCAGGAACAGAAAGACTTATCAACCTTTTCACTCACAAACGATCAATCATCCCCGCGGTCAGAATGCAGGATATTCATTTTCTCCTTGGTAGCTTTATGCTGCGTTGGAAGCTCCTCAACGGGTAAGTCGCGGACCTTGCTTTCCGTGCCGTCCTTGATGGCTTGTTCGTAGTACCAGCATTTAAACTCCAAAAAATCAAGCGTCTCCTGCATATCAGCCATTTGTTTTTTGACAGAATCTCTCCGTAAGCGAAACAAGTCAAGTCGTTCCTTCAGGGAATCATCCCCGCGATCGATCATTTCCGTAAAAGCCTTGATGTCCTTGATGGACAAACCTGATTTTTTCAGGCACTCTACAACCTTCAGCCATTCGTAATCCTTGTCCGTAAACATGCGGATGCCGCCGCTTGACCGCTCCACACAAGGAAGAATGCCTTCTTTGTCATAATAACGCAGGGTAGAAGCCGGAACCCCTAGAACCTTTGCCATTTCACCAACTGTATAAAGCATAACCGTCACCTCATAAAAAATTAAAAAATACCTATTGACTTAAAGTTAACTTTAAGTTGTATATTGAACTTAGAGTTATTATAGTGGATAACACCACGAAAGTCAATTTAAGTGATTGGAGGGAAACAAAATGAAGGTTGTGACGAGAATCATCACCCTGGCTATAGGAGTATGTTTGATTTTGTCTTTGTCAGCTTGTGGAAAGACCCAAACGAAATCAAAGAACAGTACGGAGCAGGCACAGACTGCTGTAAGCGATGCACTGGTCGTGTATTTTTCTGCAACAGGAACAACAAAAGGAGCAGCAGAAAAGATCGCTGCGATTATCAATGCCGATCTTTATGAAATCGTTCCGGCGGAGCCATATTCGGAGGAAGATTTGAATTATAACGATGATGAAAGCCGGACATCCATTGAAATGAATGACCCAAAAGCTCGTCCTGAAATCGGCGGCAAGGCGATTTCTCTTGAAGAGTATTCGGTCGTTTATCTGGGCTATCCAATCTGGCATGGAGATGCTCCCCGCATCATGAGTACATTTGTAGAAAACCATGATTTCAATGGAATTACAGTAATTCCGTTCTGCACATCAGGTGGAAGCGGACTTGGGGAAAGCGGCAGCCATTTAGCTAAACAGGCTGGCAGCGGCAGCTGGCTGGCGGGAGAAAGATTCGGCGGAAGCGTGACAGAGAAGGAATTGCAGTCTTGGATCGACGGACTGCAGCGATAAATGATAGGGAGGTAAACGATGACAGGTGAAAAAAAGATGAAGGCCGCGGTATTAGCGGGAGAAAAACAGATCGAAATGAAAGAACTTCCGGTTCCGGAGCTTAAGGCAGGGGAAATAGAAATCGCGGTTTCTGCCTGCGGGGTATGCGGCAGTGATATTCATATGTGGAAAACCGGAAAAAGTTGGAACCCTGAACTGGCAGACTTTGTGATGGGCCATGAATTCTGCGGTGTTGTTACCAATCCGGGAGACAGTGATTTTTCGATCGGTGATCGGGTTGTATTCTGGGCAAATATGTATTGCGGTGAATGCGATATGTGCAAAGCAGGAAAAGAGCAGCTGTGCCGCCAAGTAAACGGTCAGAATTATATTGGCTTTGTACGCAATGGCGCCTATGCGGAAAAATTTGTTTGGAGAGCAAGCAATGCTTATAAATTGCCGGATACGGTATCGGATACGGCTGCAGGGCTGATTGACCCGCTGATGGTCGCTTACCATGCGCTGCGGATATCAGACTTGAAACTGCATGACAAAGTGTTAGTGGTGGGAAGCGGAATCATCGGACAGCTTACAGGCGGTCTTGTGAAAAAAGCCGGTGCTTCTTATTTGGCAATGGCGAAGAGAAATGACCGCAAGCTGGGTTTGGCAAAAGAAATCGGCGACTTTGACGATTATTTTGATAGCAGCGCTTCGGACAGCGGCGCCATCATGAATCAAGCGGCAAACGGCGGCTTTGATGTTGTATTTGAATGTGTCGGTACGGAAGAATCGCTCGCGGCAAGTATCGATGCTGTAAAACCGGGAGGAACGATCGTTACGGTTGGAAATTCCATCAACGATACAGTTCATATTTCATTGAATAAAATCGTTCTTCGTGAGATTAGGCTGATGGGAAGCGTTTCCTGCACTCGAAAAGAATTTGAGGAAACGATTGATATAATCGCCAGCGGGATGATCGATGCGGACAAATACGTAACGGATGTTATGAAACTGGACGAGCTTCAGCATGCCTTTGAGCGGCTCACTTCGAAAACAGATCCGGTTGTAAAAATCGTTGTAAAGCCGTAAGAGACGAAATCGATTAAGTATGTCGGGGTTATCACATCAACAGGAAACAAATACCATCCTTCGATCCGCCATGCTTCAAAAACAGCAAAATGCTCTGATTTTCTATGGACATTGCGTCCAAATCAGGGCATTTCGAATAGGAATCAGCAAAAAAAGTATTTCAGCTTCGTAAAAGTGTCTCCAGGTCCGATATGGAAACATCCATACGTTTTGAAGTTTCCTCCATGGACATCCCTGAATCGAGGAACCGCCTCACAACCATTTTCATGTTTTCGCCGACCTCGATAATGTGGCCGTCCAAGTCGTAAAAACGCACAGAACGTTGTCCCCATGCGGCCTCTTTCACACCATTTCCCAGGTAATGAATGTCGCTGCGCTTTTCTAATTTCCCTATAAAACCATCAAAATCCTCTTCCTCAAAATACAACTCCATATTATGGGATTTTTCCATTACGCTTTTCTTTGGGACATCGACCAGCCAGTCAAATTCCTGCTGTAAGGACAAGGCGCCAAAGGAAACATTGATGCCATAATCCTGAAAAACCTCAAGTCCAAATAGCTCCTGATAAAACTTTTTCGAAAGATTCACATCTTTCACCGCGATACAAACGCCTTCATATTTCATTTAAATTTCCTCCCTCATAAGATGTGAGCTGCCAGCAGAACGGTCTGAGAGCAGCCCCTTAAAACACTTAGTGTCAGAATTACTGCCAAAAGGCTCTTATCCCGATCGTTTGCGGCCCCGGACAATCTCGATTAGAGTCGAGCCCGTAAACCTTCATCAGCCTTTTTTCAATCCGGGTTCGAAAAAGTATCAAGATAACGCGGGTTTTACGCCACTTTTATGGGTACACGTCAACCAGTTGGCATACCACCATAGAAGTGGCGTCAGAGTGTCTTAATTCCTTAAAAACATCTCGTTTACTGATAATTTCTTTTTCAAACAAACCAGATCAGCTGACTAGCTGCAGTATGAGTATAACATAATTATTTTTTCGTATAAAGCTGCGGCCGAATCTTTGGAAACAAATACGTGATAGCCCATGAATGCCTTTAAGGCATAAGTATATATAAATCATAAGTATTTGTTATAAAAACATTTCTATGCAATAATAAAACTACAAAAGGGGCTGCCCCCCTTCGATCGATAAACGATTTGAATAAATAGAGAGGTGAATGAACATGAAAATCCTTGTATTAAATGGAAGTCCCCGTGCGAACGGCAACACTGCTGCAATAGCGGAGGCCTTTTCCAAAGGAGCAAAAGAGGCGGGCCATCAAGTTGAGGTGCTTTCGGTGGGCCAGCAGAAAATTGCCGGCTGCATGGGGTGCGAATACTGCCACACAAAAGGAGATGGAAACTGCATCCAGAAGGATGCGATGCAGGATGTGTACCGGGAACTTGCGGATGCGGAAATGCTGGTGCTGGCTTCCCCCATCTATTATTTTACCCTGTCCGGCCAGCTGCAATGCTGCATTCACAGGACTTATGCGGTGGGGATCCCGAAGAAGCTGAAGAAGGCGGCCATGCTTCTCAGCTCCGGCTCCGACGGAGTTTATGGGCCGGCAAAGCAGCAGTACCGGCAGGCGTTGATCAATTACATGGGCTTGAAAGACATGGGTGTGATTACAGCTTACGGCAGCCAGAACAAATCAGCAGAAAAGCTGCAGCAAGTTTATGAGTTCGGTAAGGGAATTGACCGGTAATCTTTTGGCTACGACAGCGTAAATTCTGCCGGGCCTGCCATGGCGGCGCAAAAACAATGAATGGGATTATGAATCAACCAAAAAGAGAAATCAGCGCATTGCTGCGAAAAAAACGTAGCCGGCCAAATTTTGTATAATGCAATCTTATTATCGAAAGGGAATGACCAAAATGGAACTTACAGAAAATGCGATTTATGACAATTTAATAGATGCAGGATGCAGCCAGCAAACAGCAAAGCAATTTATAAACGGGCTGAAAAACGGCAAAACTGCAGACAGCTTAAAGCTATTGACAGCCCATAGACGCACATTGCTGGATTCCCTCCACGATGCGCAGTGTAAAATAGACTGCCTCGACTATTTGCTATACATGATTAAAAAAGAAAAAACAAACTTAGAAAAAAGAAGGTGAGACTATGAAATATCGCACATTGCCCCATGGCGGCGAAACGGTCAGCGTCATCGGCCTTGGCAGCGGCTCTCTTACGGGTACGGAAGAGGAACTGACCGAGGTGATTGCAGCGGCCATTGAACAGGGTATCAATTACTTTGACATGGCGCCATCGGTAAAAGCGCCTTTCTTTGCTTATGCAAAAGCATTCGAAGGACGCAGAGAAAGGGTCATCACGCAGATGCACTTTGGCGCCATTTACAAAAGCGGAGAGTATGGCTGGACGCGAGACCTCGATGAAATCAAAAGCCAATTTGAATGGCAGCTGAAACTGCTGCACACGGACTATACGGACATGGGATTTATCCATTGCATTGACGACCGGGATGACTTGGACCAAGTGATGAAAGCAGGTTTATGGGAATATATGAAAGCATTGAAAGAGGAAGGGAAGATCCGCCATCTGGGCTTTTCCTCGCACAATCCCGATATCGCCCGCCGAATCCTTGACACCGGGCTTATAGACATGATGATGTTCAGCATCAATCCGGCCTATGACTACCAAGAGGGCGAGTACGCCATCGGAGAAGCGGCGGAGCGCGCGGCTCTGTATCGGCAATGTGAGCGCATGGGCGTGGGCATTTCCGTCATGAAACCCTTTGCGGGAGGCCAGCTGCTGGACGCTAAAACATCCATTTTTCAAAAGGCGCTGACCCATGAACAATGTTTTCAGTACGTTCTCGACCGTCCGGCGGTTCTGACGGTGTTGCCCGGAGTTCGCAATATGCAGGACCTGCAGACAGCTTTACACTACGTGACCGCAGCGCCGGAAGAAAAGGACTATTCCATCATTGGCGGGTTTACACCGCAGGACGCGGACGGAATCTGCGTTTACTGCAATCACTGCCAGCCGTGCCCTGAGGGTCTCAACGTGGGGCTCATCAACAAGTATTACGACCTGGCGCTGGCCGGAGATAAAATGGCAGCAGGCCATTACCGAAAACTGCCCATAAAGGCGGATGCCTGCATCCGGTGCGGACACTGCCAGATACGTTGTCCTTTTCACGTGAAGCAGGAACAGCGAATGGCGGAAATCGCAGCATATTTTATATCGGAGAATAAAGAATGACTTTTTTGAAGAGACACAAAGTAATGAGGGTAATGTTGATCCTCGTCTGCGTCCTCCTGCTCATTCTCGCAGCAGCGCTGATCTTTCTCAAAACCTGGCCGGCGTTCGGCGGCCAAGCGTCAAAAGCGGACATGGAGGATTATGAAAGACGAGCGGATCATTATTCCGGAGGCAAATTCAGCAACAGCGAACCCTTTGAAATGATGACGGACCATATGGAAGAAGACGACAAAATTCTCTCCCACAAAGGAGTGAAGCCGGAAGACACGATTCCCACAAAGCAGCCGGAACTGGAAAATGGGGAGGCACAGGTTACCTGGTTTGGACATTCTTCCTTACTGCTTCAGATCGGCGGCAAAAATATCCTGATCGACCCAGTATTCGCTCAGCGGGCTTCCCCCGTATCCTTTGCAGGGGGCAAACGGTTCAGTCAGCCTCCCCTTTCAGCGAAAGAACTGCCAAAGTTGGATCTGGTTGTTTTGTCCCACGACCACTATGATCATTTGGACTACCACACATTAAAGGAGATCGACAATAAGGTGGAAAACTACGTTGTTCCCCTGGGTGTTGAGAATCATTTGCAGCGATGGGACATTGCCGCAGATAAAATCACCAATATGGCCTGGTGGGAAGAAATCGAACTGGACGGCCTTACCATCGGCTGCACGCCCGCAAGGCACTATTCCAGGAGAAGTCTGAATGACCAGGACGCCACTCTATGGGCTTCCTGGGTGTTCAAAAGCGGATCCCTTCAAATCTTTGAAAGCGGAGACACCGGATATGGAAACCATTTTCAGCAGATTCATGAGCGATACGGAGACTTTGACTTTGCCCTGCTCGACTGCGCCCAGTACGATAGCAGATGGCCGGACGTACACATGTTCCCGGAAGAAGCGGTCCAGGCGGCGGCGTCACTGGGAGCGAGGACAGTCATGCCCATTCACTGGGGCGCTTTCAAGCTGGCCGACCATCCGTGGGATGATCCGGCCCTGCGATTTACAAAGGCCGGAGAAGCCAGCGGTCTGACTGTAGCTACGCCTTTGATCGGTGAAACCATGAAACTAAAAAACGCATCCGGCTATCAGCAGCGCTGGTGGCAGGGTATTCAATAATGAGGAGGATTTATATTATGTTAGGAACATTTACTTACGCAAACCCGACAAAACTGCATTTTGGCAAAGATTCACTGAAGAAGCTCAATGAAGAGCTGCCCAAGTACGGAGAGCATGTACAGCTTGTCTATGGAGGCGGCTCCATCAAGAAAAACGGGATTTACGACCAGGTAGTGGAACTTTTAAAAGCAAACGGAAAAGAAATCATTGAGGACGGCGGCGTCATGCCCAATCCGACGGTAGAAAAACTAAACGAAGGCTGTAAATTAGCCAGGGAAGGAAAGGCTGACCTGATTCTGGCTGTGGGCGGCGGGTCCTGCTGCGATTATGCCAAGGCTGTTTCTATTTCCGCTCACTGCGAAGAAGAACCCTGGGAAAAATACTATCTGAAATTCCAGGATGTTGACCCGGATACCAAGATTATCCCCGTGGGCTGTGTGCTGACCATGGTGGGAACCGGCTCGGAAATGAACGGCGGGGCAGTGATCACCAACCACGAGAGTAAACTGAAAATCGGCCACGTTTTCGACGAGCGGGTTTTTCCAAAATTCTCGATTTTAGACCCAACCTTCACCTATTCCCTGCCCAAATACCAGATGGCGGCCGGATTCTATGACATTCTCAACCATATCTGCGAACAGTATTTCTCCGGCGAAGACGATAATACATCCGATTATGTCATGGAAGGACTGATGAAATCCCTGATCCACAGCTCACGTATTGCCATCAAGGACCCGCAGAACTATGAAGCCAGAAGCAATATTATGTGGACAGCTACATGGGCGCTTAATACCTTCGTCGCCATGGGAAAATCCACTGACTGGATGGTGCACATGCTGGGTCAGGCGGTGGGCGCTCACACTGATGCCACCCATGGTATGACCCTTTCCGCAGTTTCCCTGCCGTACTACCGCTGCATCATGCCTTACGGCCTGGCCAAGTTCAAACGCTTTGCGAAAAACGTATGGAACGTGGACCCGGCCGGCAAAACCGATGAAGAGATGGCGAAGGAAGGCTTGAGAGCCATGGAAGCCTGGATGAAGGAAATGGGCGTCGTTATGAATATCAAAGACTTGGGAGTGACAGAAGACATGCTGGAGGCTGTAGCGGAGAGCACCCTCATCATGGAAGGCGGCTATAAAGTGCTGTCTAAAGAGGAAATTTTGAAAATTCTCAAAGAAAGTATGTGAGGAAGATGAGGCGAAAAATCCGGATCGCCGTGTGCCTGCTGCTGATAGCGGCCTGCTTTTCCGGCTGCGGTGGCGGCGTTCAGCAGCGGGCGCAGACCATGGGTCTTGGGGATGCAAAGGCTGTGAAAACGAGAATCGATTATACTATTTACGAACTGACTTTCCAGCGGGATAACCTGAACATCTATGGACAGCTTTATCTGCCTGCGGGCGATGAAAAAACCTATCCCACGGTCATTATCGGCCACGGGTTCGGCAGCACCTACCGCAATTCGGCTACGGATTGCAAAGCCTTTGCCAAGGCCGGGATCGCCAGTTTTGCCTTTGACTTCTGCGGAGGTTCGGAAGACAGTAACAGCGACGGCGACATGGACGATATGACCGTATTTACAGAATCAGCAGATATGGAAGCAGTTTTAAAGGGGATTCGAACCTACGATTTTGTGGATAAAGACAATGTCTTTCTGCTGGGAAAAAGTTTAGGAGGACAGGCGGCGGCCCTGCTGGCTCCCAGGAAATCGGAGGATATTAGGGGCATGGTTTTATTCTATCCCTATATGATCAATATGGGAGGCAGAGATTTTGACCTTTTCGGCAAGATCGCCAAATATGAGGAGGACGTTTTGATCGTTCAGGGGACCGAGGACAAAGCGGTGCCGGTAGAGCTGTCGCGTAAAACCGCCGAGGCATACAAATCGGCCCGGCTTGTTGAACTGGACGGCGCAGGCCACGGGTTCCGAGATGACGAGGACCGCAAGAAGGCGGATGAGGCAGCAATCGACTATATTCGAAAGAAGGTTTCGGAAAAATGATTTACAAACAATTTAAAAATGATAAGATTTCAGCGCTGGGACTTGGTTCCCTGCGTCTGCCAGAAGAAAAGAATCAGCCTAACCACATTGATCGAGCGGAAGGTCAGAAGATTATCGATGCGGCGATAGCAGGCGGCATCAATTTCTTCGATACGGCCTACACTTACCACGACGGCGACTCGGAGGTTTTCCTGGGAGAAGCACTCCGCAAATATCCCAGAGACAGCTACTATCTTGCGACAAAATTTTATGCAGCGGCGCAAGTCGATATCAGCGAGATGTTTGAACAGCAGCTGAAACGCTGTCAAACCGAGTACTTCGACTTCTACATGCTCCATGGGCTGGACGAGAATTATTATAACGCTTACACCGATAAAGAAAAGGATTATCTGGGCTACCTGCTGAAACAAAAAGAAGAGGGACGGATTCGCTATGTAGGTTTTTCGTCACACGCTGCGCCCAAAACGCTGAAGCGTTTTCTGGATTGGTATTCCGGCTATGACATGGCGCTGATTCAGCTTAACTATCTGGATTGGACCATCTTGGAAGCAAAACAGCAGTATCAGATTCTGGCAGACTACGGCATTCCCATTTGGGTCATGGAGCCCTTAAAAGGGGGACGGCTGAATTCTCTCAATGAAAAAGCAGGAAGCATCCTCAAAGAAGCGGCGCAGGACCGCTCCATATCCTCATGGGCTTTTCGCTTTCTCATGGGACTTCCAGGCGTGCAGACGGTACTGAGCGGAATGTCCGATGTAAGGCAGGTGGAGGAAAACATAGCACTGTTTTCGAACCCCGATCCTTTAAGCAAAGAAGAAGAGGAGGCTCTGCAGAAAGCGGCGGCAGCCTTTATGGACGATTTGGGGGTTCCTTGCTCCGGGTGCCGCTACTGCCTTTCAACCTGTCCGGAAGGGATCGATATTCCCTTGTTGATAAAGGGATTCAATGAAATGAGGGTCAGCGGCGAAACTTGGCGGATCGCGGAGCTTGAACAAAAAGGAAAAGGCCCGGAAAGCTGCAAAAGCTGCGGCGCGTGTCTGAGCCGCTGTCCGCAGAAAATCCATATACCTGAGATTTTGGAGCAGTTTTCCCGGATGTTGAAAGAGGAAGCGGCATCATGAATAACACAGCAGCAGTGACAATGGAAGATACGAGGTTGAAAGGGAGGAAACGACAGTGGAACTAAATAAGTTTTTACATCGTAGTAGGGAAGAAAGTCTGGATCGGCGCCAAGGCGACGATTCTCTCGAACGTAACGATCGGAGACGGCGCGATTGTTGCCGCAGGGGCAGTCGTAACAAAGGATGTACCTGCGATGGCAGTTGTCGGCGGTGTTCCGGCAAAAATCATAAACTATTTGGACACAGCGGAAGGATAATGGAGGAGATATGAAGATTGGAAAAAAAGGTTTCCTGCTGCTGACAGCGCTTTTGTGTGCTTTTATTTGGGCAGGGTGCGTCGACGGGCAGGATGCATCATCTGACCAGTCAACATCCGAAGAAAGCCCTCCTCAAACCGCAGTGGAAAAAAATCAGGGCAAAATACAAATAGGGGATAATGGGAACATGGAAATTGAAATTTATGCCGGCGGCCAGACTTTTGCATCAGTTCTCTTTGACAGCCCTGCGGCGCGGGCACTTGCAGAGCAGCTGCCGATAACTGTGAATATGCAGGAACTGAACGGGAATGAAAAATTCTATGATCTGCCCAATGCCTTGCCTACAGATACGAAAGACATCGACAGCATTCATGCCGGCGACCTGATGTTGTATGGCTCTGACTGCCTGGTGCTCTTTTATAAAGATTTCCAGACGACCTACCGTTATACCAAGCTGGGCAGGGTGGAAGACGCCGCGGGATTGGAAAAGGCCCTTGGCGTCGGTGATGTGCAAGTGACCTTTCGCTGAAGCGGGGAGAGCGTATGCGGTATAGAGCAAGGCCGCAATTATCTGTGTCCGCAGCTGATCGGCGATCATAGGACGCAACACGGAGAAAAAAGTGTTCAATGTCAAACTCTCCGCCTTCATTTATTTTTTTTGAGAATAAGTGAAGGCGGAGAGTTTTGCGTTTGTATTAAAAATTTTCTGATAGCTGCTATCATATCCTCTGTCTTCCCTGCGCAGTAAAACGTGTGTTAAGTTAAAACTGAAGCTAGCTAGTACAGTGCCTGATCGATAATTCGGCAAATGGCTTGCCGGATTTTCCAAGCATTAACCAGACACTGCACAGGAACGATGGAAATGAATGAACTGAAAAATTAAAGGGAGGACTTTTTATTATGAGTATGGAAAAATATTCGAAATCTTACGATGTAGTAGTCATTGGCTGCGGCCCCGGAGGCGCGGCAGCAGGCAAGTTCGCCGCAGAAAACGGCGCCAGAACTTTAATCTTGGAAAAGAAACGGGAAGTCGGACTGCCGGTTTACGATTCCACCGCCGTTATCTACGGTCTCTACGAACTGGAAGAATTCGCCGGATTCAAATTCAACAGAAACAAAGTGAACGAATATCACGTCAACGGCAACTGTTTTATCTCGCCCGACGGCAGCTACGGCGGATACCAGAAGTGGTCCGACGGCTACGGCATCCGCAGACCGGAATTTGAAAAAGCCATGGCAGTGGCAGCCGGAAATGCCGGCGCTCACATTCTGATGGATGCCAAATTCCTCAGCATTGAGCGGGACAAAGCTGGACAGATCAGCGGCGTTATCTTCAAAAAAGGCGGCATTACATACAGCGTGGACTGCAAAATCGTCATTGCAGGCGACGGAGTTTACGCAAGAGCCGTAAAACAGACAAACCACGAAGTATTTGAATCCGAAATCGCCGTATCCCTGGGATACGATATGGTGAATGTGAAAAAGACAAAGCCAATGGAAGGCGAGTTTTACGAACTGTACCTGATTCCCGAACTGCCAGGCTATTTCTGCTGGACCTCCCCAAAGGGAGACAACCGCTACGGCGTTGCCGTTATGTGCAACCCCAAAAGAATCCAGAAGGGCTACACACTGAGAACGGTTCACGACCGATTTGTAAAGCATCTGGAAGAACTGGGAAGATATGATTTCTCTGATGCGGCCGTCGTATCCATGATGTCGGGAACAAGCCTTTCTGTAAAAGAAGCGACCGACGATCTCACCGACGATGCCTTCCTGCTGGTAGGCGATGCGGCCTGGAGACCGATGATGGGAAGTGACTGGGGTACGCCGGGAATGCCGACCGCGGTACGTTCCGGAAGATTTGCCGGCGAGGTTGCCGCACAGGCGCTGAAAGACGGCGACTTGAGCAAAGAATATCTGCACAAGAATCTGAAGGCAAAATATGACGCCACTTACAACGATCCGATTGCCGACAGAAGGGCGATCAATGAGGCCAGACAGTGGTACTTCAAGCTGATGAACGCAACGCCGGAAATGCAGAATAAATGTATCGCGGCGATCGGCGATGCATACTCTTCTCTCCATCTGTACCTGCGGGGCGCGCTGCCGATGGCAGACTGCGTAGACAAGATCAGCGCATGGTGGGCGAAAAATGAATAAGCCGGTAAGGGAAGCAAAGAAAACACATTCAGATTTAGGAGGTAAAAATTAATGTATACAGTGAAAATAGACGGTGATAAATGCCTGGGCTGCAGATTATGCGCAATCGTATGTGAAGGGCTGGATGTACGTTCCGACGTACTGGCCTATGTGGCGGAGCCTGACAAACTGGACAATGTAAAAGAAGCGGCGGCGATCTGCCCGGAAAACGCAATCAAAGTAATCGAAGAAAACTAAGAGACAGATGGAGGTCACAAAATGGGACTTTTGTTAAAAGATTTAACCGAGGGTGTTCTCACACTCACCCTCAACCGAGATGAAAAGCGCAACTCGCTGAACCTGGAATTAATGTCAGAGATCGTCGATGCTCTGAGAGAAGCCAGAGATGATAAAGCCGTAAGAGTAATCGTTATCAAAGGAAACGGCAAAGGCTTCTGCTCGGGAGCAGACCTGGGGAACCTGGACGAAATGCGGAGCAGCGCAATCATGATCCGGGAGCACCTGAGCCACTACGGCGACCTGCTTGTTGAACTGACCGATGCGGGAAAGCCGACCATCGCAGCCGTTCACGGCTTTGCCATCGCAGGCGGCCTGGGCTTTGCGGTTACAGCAGATATTACCTTTGCCACGGAATTCAGCTTCTTCTGGATTCCGGAAATCACCAGAGGCATCTGGGGCATGATGATCACCGCTCCGGTAGCCAGACTAATCGGGACCAAAAAGAGCCTGGAGCTGATGTATTCAGCAGACAAGATCAGCGCTAAGGAAGCGGAGCGAATCGGCCTCATCAACCGGGTTGTACCGGACGATAAGCTGGACGAAGAAGTTGACAAATTCGCAAAACAGCTGGCGAAAAGAAGCCCGCTGGCCGTAAAACTGGGAAGAGAAGGCATGTACAAATGCAGGGACATGGAATTCTACAAATCCATGGATTACCTGACCGATCTGGTGGTACTGCTCAATTCCAGTGAAGACGCCCATGAAGGATCCGTTGCTTTCCTGGAAAAGAGAGAACCGGTCTGGAAAGGAAGATAAGAAAAAACGAAAGAGGTCGATAAAATGAGTATCAAAAATTATGAAATCGGATATGGTGCGGACGCCCTGATCTATGCCAAATCCGTAGCGTTAATCGGTGTTTCCGGTAATGCGGCAAAGAAAAGTGTTGTCGGCGGAACGGCCATCTTAAACAACCTGGTCCGTTTTGGCTATAAAGGAAACGTGTATCCGATCAACCCCAAATATGAGGAAATTTCAGGCAAAAAATGCTATCCATCAGTGGAAGATGTGCCGGAGAAGATCGATCTGGCCATTATCGCAGTGGGCGCAGACAGTGTGCTTCCTACCGTGGAGAGCTGCGGTAAGGCAGGCGTGCGCAGTGCGATCATCATCAGCTCGGGCTTTGCCGAACTGATGACGGAAGAAGGCGCGGCTATGGAAAAGAGCATCGTCGAAGCGGCAAACAAGTACGATCTGAGGCTTCTTGGGCCCAACAACCTGGGATCCTTTAACATGAACGACGGCATGTGTGCCAGCACATCCTCCAGCCTGCTTTATTACGATTCCATGCCAAAAGGCAGCATCGCCTGGGTTTCCCAGAGCGGAGCCATGTGCAGTTCCATCTACGGACGGGCGATGGATGCGGCGATCAATGTGCCGGTGGTCATCACCACAGGCAACGAATGCGATTTGCAGACAGCGGACTTTATCTGGCATCTGGCCGATGATGAACGGATTCATGTCATCTGTGTTTACTGCGAAGGGATCCGGGATAGATTGAAGTTTGAAGCAGCCTGCCGTAAAGCAAAAGAAAAGGGCAAGCCGGTGCTGGTATTCAAGAACGGCAAGACCGAGCGAGGCGGATTTGCCTGCGGCGCCCATACGGCGTCCGATGCGGGAGATATGGAGGATTACAAAAAGTTCTTTGAAAAGTGTGGAGCCGTCATGGTCGAAAGCATTGACGAGTTCTTCGATACGGCCAATCTGCTGGACAAGTGGGCGGACTACGGAGATATCGAAAAATTTGCCGTAATCAGCACTTCCGGCGGTAGCGGCGTCTGCCTGACCGACTGCGTGGAAGCGGCGGGAATGTCCGTTCCCGATCTCAGTGAAGAGACGAGAAACGCAGTTATGGAAAAGATCCCGTCCTTTGCTTCACCGCGGAACCCGATTGATGTTACCGCCCATATTTTACGGACCATCGAAAAAGTGGCAGAGGTGGGCGAAATTTTAGAAAAGAGCGGGGAAGTGGATGCCATGGTTCTGGCGCCTACTACCATTGAACGCAGCGCTTCCATTGCTATTGCTAAAGACTTTATCAATATTATTAAAGCATCCAAGATTCCGGCTGTGGTGCATTGGTATACTGGATCCACCAACATGGAGGCCATCCGTATGATCCGCGAAGCGGGGATACCGGCCTTCACCGAATATGATTCCATCGGCAGAGCCTTCAAAGCCAGAAAAACCTTCTTCGAGATGCAGGGAAAATAAAGAATGGAAGTGGAAAACATGGAAGAATTAATCAAGATTGAACAAAAGGGCAATATCAAAATTGTCACACTGAACAGGCCCAAAGCCCTCAACTCCATTTCCTCCCAGCTTGCCAGGGATTTTCATAAGGTGCTGGGTGAAATTAAGTTTGATATGGAAACCAGGTGCCTGATCATCACCGGCGAAGGCCGTTCCTTCTGCGCCGGCGCCGATTTGAAGGAGAGGCAGACCTATACCCCGGAGGAACGGGGCCGCAAGATTCAGGAGATGAACGAGCTGGTCACAACCCTCTTTGAAAAAATCGAAACTCTCGAAATACCAACTATCGCCGCAGTTAACGGCTTTGCCCTGGGCGGCGGCATGGAGCTGGCCATTTCTTGCGACATGCGCATCGCAGGAGAACAAAGCATCTTCGGTTTCCCGGAGATCGATTACGGCAGCTATCCGGGGGCGGGCGGACCAACCATGCTCCCGAGAAGAATCCCCATGGGAAAGGCCAAGCTGCTGCTCTTTACCGGCAGAAGAATTTCCGCCCGCGAAGCGGAAAAATATGATCTGGTAGAAGAAGTGGTGCCCCAGGATCAGGTTCTTGCCAAAGCGCTGGAGCTGGCCGAAGAAATCGCTCAGCATGCGCCTCTGGCTCTGCGGGAACTGAAAAAAGCTATTACTTACGGCCTGAATACAACTCCCGACCTTTCCCGGAAGATTTCCATCTGGCTCAGAAGGGCCATCGATGTATCGGAGGATTATCAGGAGGGGCTGCGGGCCAGAAACGAGAAAAGAAAACCAGTATTTAAAGGAAGGTGATCGACTATGGGAAAAGAATTGCGTGAAGCAGTGATTGTAGCCTATGGCAGAAGCGCCGTAGGAAAATCCAAAAAAGGATATTTTATAAATACCCATCCGGTTGAACTGGGAGCAGAGATCCTCAAGGGGGTCCTGGCAAAAGTACCCCAGTTAAAACCAGAAGAAATTGACGACGTGGCGATTGGGTGCGCCAGAACGGTAAACCGGTGCGGAAAGAACGTAGCGAGACTCATTTGCCTTCGGGCAGGGCTGGAAAGCGTCAGCGCACAGACGGTTAACCGATTCTGCTCGTCGGGCCTGCAGACCATCGCGGCCATGACCAACGCCATCGCAGTGGGGGATATCGACGTGGCCGTTGCCGGCGGCATTGAATGTATGTCCATGGAACAGACCTATAAGGACGATGACGACGATGCAATTTTAGATGAAATGGTTCCCGGAGCCTATATGGGCATGGGAATCACCGCGGAAAACGTTTGCATGGAAAAGGGCATTACAAGAGAAGAAATGGATGCCTTTGCGGTAGAAAGCCACAAAAAAGCAGCGGCGGCTCAGGAAAAAGGCTATTTGAACAAACCGATCATTCCGGTTGCGGGTATCGATAAGGAAGGAAATCCGGTAACGGCCGACCTGGATCAGGGAATCCGCCCGGGAAGTTCCATGGAAAGCCTGGCCAAACTGAAGCCCTGCTTTAAAGAGGATGGCCTTGTTACGGCGGCGACTTCCTCACAGACCGATGATGCGGCGGCCTTCGTGGTACTGATGAGCAGAGAAAAGGCAGAAGCCCTTGGCTTAAAGCCCATCGCCAAGCTGATCAATTTCGCCACTGCGGGATGCAAATCCGAGACGATGGGATTGGGTCCAATTTACGCAGTGCCCAAGGTTATGAAGCGTGCAGGACTGACTGTCGATGATATGGATGTCATTGAACTCAATGAAGCCTTTGCCGCTCAGGCGATTCCCTGCATCCGGGAACTGAAACTGGATGAGAAAAAGGTGAATCCGTGGGGCGGAGCAATCGCGCTGGGCCACCCGATGGGCGCTACCGGGTCCATCCTGACCATGAAGGCTCTGGACAATATTGCGATAAACGGCGGAAAATATGCGTTGGTGACCATGTGCGTCGGAGGCGGCCAGGGGGCTGCGGGTATCTTCGAATACTTAGGTTAATTGTGTAGAAACGTTAAAACTGATAAAAAAGTTCAGGAGGAAAAATATGAAGACAGTTAGAATCGGATGCGGTTCCGGTTACTGGGGCGATGATATCGAACCGGGTCTGGAGATCGCAAGAAAAGGAAATGTAAAATATCTGGCGTTTGACTATCTGGCGGAATTGACCATGTCCATTCTGCGCAGACAGATGTTAAAAGACCCAACAAAAGGCTATGTGCCGGACATTGTACCCCATTGGGAGAAATTCCTGCCAATTTGTCAGGAAAAAGGCATCAAAATGATCTGTAACGCAGGCGGCTCCAACCCTATGGGAGCAGCCAACGCCATCGAAGAGCTTTGCCAGAAGATGGATATCCACGGATTGAAATTAGGTCTTGTTACGGGAGATGATCTTTCAGATAAACTGGATGAGATTCGTGCGGCAGGCGTCAAGCTGACCAACACCGATACCGGCGAAGAGGACATTGACCGGGTTAAGGATAAAATCGTGGGAGCTTACGCTTATGCAGGTGCGGAAGGTATCATCGAAGCGCTAGATCAGGGATGCGACCATGTAATCGCAGGACGTGTTTCCGATATTTCCCTGTATGTTGGTCCGATGATGCATGAGTTCGGATGGGACTTTTCCGAGCAATACAACAATAAGATCGGCGCGGCCATCAATACCGGACATATCGTGGAATGCGGCAGCCCGTGCACCGGCGGCAACAGCAATCTCTGGGCCAGCTCACCGGAAAACTGGCATATCGGATTCCCAATCATTGAAATGGATGAAAACGGCGATGCGGTCATCTCCAAGGTGGAGGGCACCGGCGGCATGATCAACCAGTGGACCATGAAAGAGCATCTGACATACGAAGTAATTGACCCCAATAACTACATCATGCCCGACGGAATCGCCGACTTTACCTCACTTAAGCTGGACGAAATCGGCAAGGATAAAGTAAAAATTACAAATATGACCGGAAAAGGCCGTCCGGATATGCTGAAAGTCTGCATTGGCGTGGAAGAAGGCTTCATGAGCGAATCCATGCTCATCTACCCATGGCCCAACGCTTACGAAAAGGCTCAGAAGGCTGAAGAATTAGTACGCAAACGTCTTGATTATCTGGGCGTAAAACCGCTGGAACTGCGCTTTGATTATATTGGCGTCAACTGTCTCCACGGCAGCGTAGCCACAGAGCCGGATCCCAACATCAACGAAGTTGCACTTAGAATTTCATGCAAGACCAATACCTTTGCGGAAGCCGCGCTGATCAAGCAGAATACCACCCACCTGTGGACTTATGGACCGATGGGCGCTGCCTGCGGCGTAAACGGCAGACCGCGTAAAGTCATCGGACTGTGGCCGACTCTGGTTCCAAGAGAATTTGTTGTTCCTCAGCTGACCATTAAGGAGGTGAAATAAATGGCAAAAGTACAATTAAAAGATCTGGCCTTTGCCCGCGGCGGCGACAAAGGCGACGTAGCCACCATCGGGATTATGGCCTTAAACCATGATTACTACGAGCAGTTAAAACGGGAGCTGACGCCGGTAGCCATTAAAAAGTTTTTTAAAGACATGGTAAAAGGCGATGTGGAAGTATACCCGGAAGACAATATCGAAAGTTTTCAGATCGTTTGCAGAGGCGGACTTGACGGCGGTGCCACCAGGACTCTTCGCTACGATACAACTGGAAAATCATTAGGATGCGCTCTGCTTCGAATGGAAGTTAACATTTTTTAGTTCCACCATATTATGCGGAAAGACTTTGTGCAGAAAGATGTACAAAGCCTTTCCCGCTCATAAAAAGAAAGGAGTTGTAGTTATGAATTCGTTTGAAAAGAACAGACTTCCCCACATGGTCTTTGGTGAGGGTACGGCAAAGCAGGCCGGAGCAAAGTTCAAAGCAATGGGATGCAGCAAGTGCCTTGTTGTAACCGACAAAGGCGTTATGGAAGTAGGTCTTGTGGATCCAATTGTGGAAAGCTTGAAAAAAGAGGGCATCGATTATGTGATCTATGATAAGACACTGCCCAATCCCCCGGACTACATCTGTATCGAAGTGGCAAAACTTTTAACGGATGAAACATGCGATTGCACATTAGCTATCGGCGGAGGAAGCAGCATCGACACAGCCAAGGCGGCTAACCTGATCGCCAATATCCCAGATGAGATCAAGGACCTGCATGATTACAGCGCCCTTGGCACAAAGATGAAGCCCCAGTTCAACCGCACTGCAAAATTCATCTGTATCCCCACCACATCGGGTACCGGTGCCGAAGTAACCGGAAGCGCGGTTATCCACGATACCAAGCGGAACCTGAAATACAGTTTTGCAAACGAAAATCAGATTGCTGATGTGGTTATCATCGATCCTGAACTGACCTACGGAATGCCGCCAAGGGCTACGGCCACCGTCGGCCTGGATGCCCTGAGCCATGCCATTGAAGTGGTCGTAGGCACCATGCAGCATGATTTCGCAGCTCCCATTGCTCTGGATGCTATCGATCGCATCAGAAGATGGCTACCCATCGTATATAAAGATCCGGCAAACAAAGAAGCGCGCGCCCAGATGGCCTATGCCGCTGACATGGCGGAAAGCACCGGCGGCGCGGCCAACGGTCATGCGGTAGCCCATGCCATCGGTTCAAAATACAATCTGGTTCATGGACATTCCTGTATTATGGTTATGCCGACTCTGATCCGTCATCAGGCCAACACAGCTCCGGAAGGAATCCGCAAGCTGGCCGATATCTTCTCGGTACCTACAATCGGCACCAACGAGGAAGTGGCCGGCTATGTGGCGGATGCGGTACTTGATTTCTACAAGAGCTTTGGCTTTACCACCTGTAAAGAAGCCATCAAGGCCAGCGGTTTTGACGATGATAAGAAGACCTTCGTTGAGAATCTGATCCCCGCCATTCTCGATGATTACAAATCCCAGCTTTGGATGCCGCCGATCCACAGACCGGAAGACAGGCAGATGCTGGTGAAGGTCTGCGAAATGATCTACGACGAAGAATAGAAGGCTTTGCCCGCCATGAACATGGCAAAGCAGACACTTGTAACTTAATACAGAAGCTATATGTAGAAGGGAGAACGGGATGCCGCAGGTCCGGCATCCCGCAAAGAAATGATGATAAATGATTACACCGCTACCTTGAAGTATAATTCTGAAGATAAGTTTGCCCCCATCCCGCCCGCTGAAAGGATGCTGCAGACCATTATCGCCGAGCCCTGGCACAAGGTCCGCCAGCTGGACTTCAGCGACCTGGAAGGCCTGTGCTTTGACCGGGAAGGGAATCTCTGGTACGTGGAGGCAAAAGCTTCGGCCAGCAGGCTCCACAAGATCGACATGAAGACAAAAGAAGATATTGTTGTCTATGAAGATCCAAAAAAGCGAGCCATGTCGGCTGTCAAAATCCATAAGGACGGCACGGTGTTTATCCCCAGCGTAGGACCGGACTTTAACAGCGGCTACATTTTTACCATAAACCCCGACGGGACTGGTTTTGAGGTGCTCATGGAAGGACACGTGTACGATGATCTGGTTTTCGATTCCAAGGGCGGCTTTTATTACACCCATATGCTGGGCGATGTGGCCAATCCCATCGGCGGCGTATATTACGTCCATCCGGACAGAAAAACTGTGACACCGCTGCTGGAACGCCTTTGCTGCCCTAACGGCGTCGCCCTTTCAAAGGACGAAAAAGTGGTATGGATTACAGAATCCAATTCTATGCGGCTGACCCGCGTAAAGCTGGATCCGGAAGGCGGTCCTACCGATATCGCTCCATTCGGCGTGAACGTGCCTTACACTTTTACTGGAGGAGGCGTAGCGGATTCTTGCTATGTAGATAATGATGACAACCTATATGTGGCTATGTACGATCAGGGTAGGGTGATGGTGTTCAATCCGGCCGGCTGGCCCATCGGGCAGGTCCTGCTGGCAGGAAGAGAAGACGGCTTTCACCTGGGTTCGACCCACCCCATGATCCGTCCGGGAACAAACGAGCTGTACATATGTACCAATGACCCGGTAAAGGGAGCCTGGATTTTCAAAGCCGGCGCCTTTGCCAAGGCCAATGAAAACGGATATCAATTTAAGTAACAACAAGTTGGAATGAGCATCCAGGAGGCCGCCCGCAGCGTTTTTACTCAGCGGCGGCCGCGGATGCGAAAAATAGAAAGGAAGATGGTTGTGCTGTATCTGGGACAATTATTGCTGAATAATGTAACCAACGATCCTCTGAGAACTGCGGTTATCAGCTGCACGCGAACGTTAACCTATTATGAACTCAACCGTGAGAGCAACTGCATTGCCAATGCCCTCACAAAACGGGGGATCAAAAAAGGCGATACGGCCGGAATCGTGCTCAAAAACAGCGCTGAATGGGTCATCGCCTGGTTTGCGTGCCAAAAACTGGGGGTTGTGTTCGTGCCCCTTCATGTAAGACTGAGGGCCGAAGAACTGGTGGAAAGCATGAGAATGGTACAGTGCAAGCTTCTGTTCTTTGGCGAAAGTCTCCATGAAAAAGCCAAGGAGATTTGTAAGTCCTACGAAGATCTGCAAATTAAAATCTGTGTGGGAGCACCGGATTCTGCATACCCCTATTCATCGGAATATTCCCTTTCCTGGGAAGATTTGCTGCGGGAAGGGGATGAACGGGAGGCCCAGATTAAGCTGGAGAACGACAGCCCGGCAGTCGTTCTCTTTACCAGCGGAACTACAGGAGCCCCCAAAGGCGTTGTACGCACCCAAGAGCAGGTGGTGCTCCATGGCATGACCCTTGCTATGGAGAATAACCATCCGGGAGTAAGAGATGTGATGCTTTCCACAGCGCCCCTCTATCATATCGGCGGGCTGCAGGGCTTTTTAAAGATGCTGGTGCTGGGAGGAACTTATATTACCCTGGAAAGGATTCATCCGCCGGAAGTCTTTCATATGATTGAAACCTGGCAGGTCACCCAGCTGCAGATGCTCCCGCCTGTCACCTATGAAAGGCTGTATCGCTATGATGGGTGGAGTCAGAAAGATCGATCCTCTGTGTGGGAAGTATGCATTTCCGCCGGAAAATGTACCCGTGACTATATAGAGCACGTCTTTGAACTATTTCCCCAATGTCATCTCAGGCCATCCTGGGGTTCTACTGAAACCTGCAGCGTCACCTGTATGCAGGTGAGCAGAGAAGCGTACCGCCAAAATCCCGCATTATTGAAGGCAGTAGGGAGGGTGATCCCGCTGAATGAACTCCGTATTGTCGATGAACGGGGCCGCGATGTGAAAAAAGGCCAGTCCGGAGAAGCGGTTGTGCGGTCCCCGATGGTGTTCAAAGGCTACATCGGCCAGCAGGAAGAAGACAAAGATATTTTCCTGGATAACGAATGGTTTCGGACCGGGGATATTGTCAGAGCCGACCCGAAAAACGACTGCTATTATTTTCTGGACCGGAAAAAAGATGTGATCAAAACCGGCGGTGAAAATGTGTTTGCGCTGGAAGTGGAGCGGGCTTTGCAGGAGCATCCCGCGGTACGGGATTGCGCCGTGGTGGGAATTCCCGATCCCCGATTCGGAGAAGCCATCGCCGCAGCCGTTGTAACCAATCCGGGTTTTTCTGTGAACGGTATGGAGCTGGCTGAATTCTGCAAGAAAAAACTGCCCAGCTTTAAAAAACCCAGATACCTGGCCCTGATGGAGAAACTGCCGGTCAATAATATCGGGAAAATCGCCAAGCCGGTTTTGCGGGAGCAGGCGGAGCAGTTATTTGCGCCGATTTTTACTGAGTGAATATTCTGATATGTGATATCACTTTTTGTTGGTTCCTTTCACTGATTCTGAACGTTAAGATGTAAGTAGGAAGAGCCTTAGAAAAAAGAAAATGGTTATTTTAAAAGAGAAAAGGAGAAGGTGAAAATGGATATAGCAAAAGCCTTAGCAGAATTCGTGGACCAGGTGGAATTCGACCAGCTGCCCGAGGATGTGAAGGAAAAGAGTAAGACCTGCTTTATGAATTCCATCGGTATCGGCATTTCCGGTTATGAACTGGGACCGGCCGGCCATGCCAAACATGTGGCCAAAGAATTTGACAGCAAGGAATCCGGCAGACGGGCGACCCTGTTTATGGATGGAGCCAAGCTATCCATGCCGGGAGCAGTAGCAGCCAATACGGTTTTGTTCCATTCCCGGGCCCAGGAGGATACCCTGGGCGGCACCCACAATGGAACGATGATCGTGCCGGTAGTTCTAGCAGTTGCAGAGAATTTTCCATGCACAGGAAAGGAAATTCTGGCTGCCACGTTAGCCGGATATGAAGTGACTGCAGTTCTCGAGCGAAAAATGGCAAAGCTGTCAACGCCCAAAGGATTTCGGCCCAGCGCCATTTACGTGACTTTCGGCGTGGCCGCGGCCGCTGCAAAGCTTTTAAAGCTCAGCAAAGAGCAGATCGCTGATGCCATTCGCATTACGGCATCTCTTGTGGGAGGCATTCAGGAATCCTTTGCTGCCGGTACCACAGAATGGTTTTACCAGAATGGCTGCGCCGCAAGAAATGGCCTTACCGCCGCTCTGCTGGCAAGAGACGGTGTTACCGGTGCCGAAAGCGCCTTTGATGGATACAAAGGCTTTATGAATGTGTTCGCTGGCGAAAACGATTATGAGCTGGTACGAGAAGGAATTGAAAACCTGGGAAAAGAATACCGCATTCGCAATGTTACCTTTAAATTCAATCCTTGCTGCGCCATCGCTCAAACACCGTTTATTGTCAGCTGTGAGCTTGCGGATGAGAAAAAGATCGATCACGAGCAGATTGAATCGATCCACTATCATATGAACCCCTTCGACAGCAATTACCCTGGAACCAAAGGCAAAGGACCATTTGTTTCCGATACCCAGACAACCATGAGCTGCGCTTTCAATATCGCCAATGCGATCGTCAATCGAACGTGTACGAAAAAAGGACAGCAGGTCTTTGATGATGAGAGAATCCTCAATCTGGTCGATCGGACTACGGTTGTCGACGACGATCATTACCCGATTCTATGCGGGAAAGTGGTGATCAAGATGAAGGATGGCACGGTCTATGAAAAGGAAATGATGATTACCGAAGAGTATTATCAGCTTTCCTGGGAGGAAAATGCCAAGCTGATGATCAAGGTACACGATGAAGTGGGCCTTGATCCCAACAAGACCAAGAAGCTATTAGACTTGGTTTACACGCTTGAAACTGCTGAAAACGCAGATGCGTTGATTGAAGAAATGAGCAGGCCGTAATAGGCATAAGGAAACAGCGGGAGGCCGTATACCATGAAAAAAACATGCAGGGCAGCAGTGCTCAAAGGCGTCCGGGATATGGAAATACAAGAGTTTCCCATACCTAAGATCAGCGAGGACGATGCTCTCTTAAAAGTAGAAATGGTCGGTGTGTGCGGAACTGATACTCATATGTATCAAGGGAGCGGCTCCAACGTCTGGCCTCTCATCATGGGTCATGAATTTGTCGGTACCATTGAAGAAATCGGCGCTGTGAAAGCGCAGATCAGCGGCTGTAAAAAAGGCGACCGAGTGGTGGTCGAATCCAGATTTGGCTGCGGCGTCTGTGAGCCTTGCATCCGTGGTAAGTACAACCAGTGTGTCCATAAGCTGGGATACGGATTTATGGTTTCCTGCGACACGCCGCCCCACCTATGGGGCGCTTACAGCGAGTATGTATATCTGCCCAAACGAGCAATTTTACATAAAATCAGCAAGGATGTACCGCTAAAAGCAGCAGTACTGACCTGTGCGGTACTGGGTGATTCGGTTCGCTGGCTGGGACATATTGGCGGTGTTTCTCTGGGTGATACGGTTGTGATTCTGGGCGCGGGACAGCAGGGCCTGGGCGGAATCGTAGCTGCAAAAGAGGCCGGCGCCAAAACCGTGATCATAACCGGCAGAAACAAGGATAAAGAACGTTTTAAAATGGCTGAAAAACTTGGTGCCGATCACATCATCAACATTGAGAAAGAAGATGAAGCCGCGGCAGTAAAAAGGATAACCGACGGAGAGATGGCAGACATTGCCTTTGATTGCAGCGGCAGTACGGCAGCCATGGCAAAATCGACGGAACTGGTGAAAAAAGGCGGTGTGATCGTTACCCCGGGCATGTATGGCGGGAAAAAGACGCCCATTGATTTCGATACGGTAGTATTCAATGAAATCCAGATTCGAGGCGCCCACACCCATAACCTGGCATCGGTCAAAGCGGCCATCGATATTATCAACAGCCGGAAATATCCGCTGGAAGAGCTGGTAACCCATGTATACGGCCTTTCCCAGGCAGAGCTTGCCGTACAGGCTGCCGGATATGAAATAGAAGGTGAATTTCCAATTAAAGTGGCGATTGACCCGAGCAAGTAAATTCGATTTCGCATTTGGGGCTTTCAATTTTTGGGATTAAAACGGTTTGCTGCAAAAGACAGCGGCAAAAGAAGGAGGAAGTAGGTATGGAAAAAAAGAAAATTTCCACAAAAGCATGGATCTTCATAGCCATCGGTGTCCTGGCCACGTTTATGATGCCGCAGGTTTCATTTATCATTACACCGGCCGTACAATCCTTGTCGGAAACCTATCCGGACATCGCATATTCGAATATTTTGATGCTCCAGACAGCCGTATACCTGATGATTATACCCTTTTCGATCATTTCAGGGATCGTTACCGGTACCAAACTCAGCTACCGGACCGTGGCCTGTGTGTCCGCAATTTTAATCGGTGTGGGCGGACTTTTTCCGTATTTTGTACAGGATCATTTCTGGCTGATTTACGCCAGCCGGTTTGTCTGCGGAGCAGGAGAGGGCCTGGCATTCCCTCTGGGATCGGCTCTGATCATTGAGTACTTTCAAGGCCGGCGCCGTAACATTATTCAGGGCATCTCCATGTTTGTCCTCAATATATCGGGCGTGGTCTATCAAAATGTATCCGGTTATCTGTGCACCCAGAATGTGGGGCTGATCTGGCTGCTGCATGCATGCCTGATTATTCCGTTGGTACTGATGTTGTTATTCTTAAAGGATCCTGAAAAAGTCAGCGCCGAAGATAAGGCAATGATTGCCGGAGCCACGGAAGAGGAAATACAAGCGGCAAATACGGATCAGGAGAAGGATGAAGGTCAAAAACCATCTCGCCACCCGAGAGCCTTCTGGCTGACAGCGGCCTTTGGAATTATGTTTATACCGTACTACGCGATTCTCCTGAACATGTCCCAGATGCTCGATTACCGGGATATCGGGGATGCGGCTACTGCCGGCATGGTAGCTTCCTGCTATACGGTTGCGGGACTGGTATCTGCTTTCCTTTATCCGGTGCTGTTCCCAATTTTCAAAAAGTTCCTCGTACCCTTTGCCATTGTGTTGGGTTTGATCGGCGTGCTCTTTGCCTTTATTGGAAACAGCGTCATTATGATGATGCTGGCGGAATTGTTCATCGGATTCAGCGCCTTCCTCGTATGGCCGGCATGCCTCAGGGATTATGCAGCTATGACCAATCAGCGCGGCGTGATGTTCTACTCCGGTCTCTTCGCTGCCTTCTGGAATTTGGGAGCCACCATCAGCGGATACTGGATTTCCGGCTGGTATGCTTTCATCGGGGAACAAAATCCGGTCAGCTTTGCAGGAGCCAGCGTTGTATTCGGAGCCATCGTTATCGTTATTTGGATCATCATCCGCCTGAGAAGACCGGTCGAACTGGAAGCGGATTATAAGTATAAGTAAAAGAGAAAGAGAGAAGAAAGATGGAAGCAAACAAAGGTATAGAACCTTTATACACGAAAAAACAATATCAGTTGATTTCCTTTGCGCTGTACATTTATGCGACATCCAATGTTGTTTACATGATTACGCAAAATGTGCGCGCTTATATTGAAATGGAGTATCCGGATATATCACCGGTGGCAGCGGCGCAGCTAATTTCATTTCCGACCTTGTTCGGGTTGTTCACCTCATTGATTATCGGGTTTGTGGCATTAAAGTTCAGTAAGGTGGCACTCCTGGTCATTATCCGAACCTGCATGCTGGCATTCTCAATCCTGATGATTATCGGCGGCGTTCTTCACGCGCCGTTCTGGGTCTATTATGTAGGAACCGTTTTATGCGGAATCAGCTTGGGCGGCTTCGGTCCTTTGATGAACTCCATTGTCGGTGAAATCTTCGATGAGGATCAGCGAGCCTCAAAGATATCCATGTACAATGTATTTGTTAACATCGGCGGCGTGATCATGCTCCAGCTGAGCGGCAGGATCGCTGCCGGAAACGACGGACACAACTGGCCCTTCGCCTATACCCTGGGCTTGTGGTGTGTGATTGCTATTACGGTTTTCCTGATCATGATTAAAAAGGGCGGCTATTCAGACAGCAAGGAAGCAAGGGCGGCAAGAATTGAAAGAAGAAAGCAGCTGGGCCTGGAAGATGAAAACGCTACCACGAAAGTTCGTTTTAAAGATTTACCAAAGAAGGTTGTTGGCTTTGTGATGACCATCGCGATTCTTCACTGCGTGTTCTACATTGGAATCAATGGGTACTATCTGAACCTGTCCAATTATATTATCACCGAACATGAGTTGGGGACATCGGCCCAGGCCGGTAACTGCACGTCTCTGACCAGAGTGCTGTTGATTGTGGTCCAGTTTTCTTACCCCATCTGGATCAAGCTCTTTAAGGATTGGCTGATTCCAATTGGTTATGCCTTTGTCGCCGTTGGTCTTGCGGCCGCATACTTTATTGACAGCAGTATGTTTGGAATCTACTGCGCGGCAGCCTGCGCCGGAATTGCGACAGGTCTTGTTCATGCGTCGGTATTTGCCAAAGCATTGAATTTCGTGCCGCAGGCGTTCCGTTCCATTTCATCCTCGGTAGCTTGGGGAATCGCCAATGCCGGTCCTTTCTTTGCGACCTATGTATATGCCCTGGTAAACGCTACCATCGCACAGGGAATCGGCGCACAGCTGGTTGCTGGCATCGTGATCGCATGTATCACAGTAGTAGCAAGTATCATCATCTTTGTCGTCAAGTATCCGGAGCGCAAAGCGGCGGAAATCAGACTGGGATAAGGATATTCCGTAAAGTTTAGTAATATATCATGTAATTGAACAAATTCGATTCTGAGAGGCAGGGAAAACCCCCTTAGCTTGTCCGCCTCAACGGGATCGAATTTGTTGTGGTTATTGGAATAAGTGGGCCAAGTAGCGCCGGGAACATATATGATCAGGAGCAGTGGCGGATTGGAAATAAAGGTGTACATAAAACGGGAAATCAAGTAAAATATAGAAAGAGAGGCAGCTTATATGGATTTGAGCAGGATGCCGGATGGATGCCCGGATTTCCTAGACATATCTTTCGGCGATCCTGCTCGGAACATATTCAATTCCGATCCGCTGGAATACTTGGCGATGGGCAGCAAGCCGGTCATATAGGCAAGCTCCACGTAGGGGAGCACAACTTTATGAATGATCGAATTTACGAAGCCTATTTTGGGGTCACGGAGGACGAGGTAAGGGACCTTTTCCGGGAGTATAAAAGCGTCAGCTTTGAGGAACTGAAGCAGTGGTACGATGGTTACCGTATGAGCGACGGACGGCGGCTCTTTAATCCCCGCTCGGTCTTGACTCACATATTTGCTATTGCACAAAACAATGAGGGGAAAGAATGGATACAAAAAAACTTGCGGTTTTCCAGGAAGCCATAAAAAACGGAAGCTTAAAAAAGACGGCGGAGAAACTCAATTACACACAGTCAGGGCTGATCTACATGATGAATTCTTTGGAAGACGAGTTCGGCATTCATCTGCTGAACCGGACCACCAAAGGAATTGAGCTTACACAAGAAGGGATTCTGCTTGAACCGTACATCAAGAAAATCGTTGATTGTGAGGAGGAACTGACAAAGGTCATCGCGGATATACATAAAGAGGGTACGAAAAAGATCCGAATCGGCGCGTATCCAATCTATGCGTGCCACTATTTACCGACGATCATGAAATCCTTTTTAGTCGATAACCCGGAAAATGAAATTACCATCCGCGTCGCGACTGCCGACAATTTATCCAAGATGCTGGAAGAAGATGAAGTGGATCTGGCCGTCGGAGAAAAAGGACTGATTAAAAATACCGATTGGATTTTCCTCATGAAATATGAGATCTATGCGGCGCTGCCGCAAACCATCAAGCTGGCGGACGATGTGGAGGCTGTGACCTATGATCTTTTAAAGGATTACCCGCTGCTGTTTTCTTCTTACAATAAAGTCAGTGAACATGTGGAAGAAATGCTGGGCAAGGGGAAAGAAAAACCATATAAAATTAACGTAGCCTCCGAAGACGGATCCGCGCTCCTGAGTATGGTAGAAGAAGGGTTAGGGATCGCCTTTTTATCCAGCCTGTATTTGAGAGAATGCCCGGATACGGTGCGGATGCTGCCGCTGGATCCCCATATTACCAGGGAACTGGGTGTTATTCTGAAACCAGAAAAGAAAAAGTCCGTACAGATCAAAAAGTTCATTGAATATCTGCAGAAACAGCAATACTAAGAATACGATAAAAAATACGGCCTGCTTTGAGGAGTGAAAACAAAGCGGGCCGTATTTTTGTTAAAGGCATTTATTTAAATTGAAAGCTGTTTTCGTTGGCTTTGGCGAAGGCCTCTGTTTTAAAGAGCCAGCAGCCATCGTCACCGGTGTCGTCGGCAGCAATGATATACAGCTGCCTGGTTCCCGGCTTGATATCCGTATGGGTCACCCATAAATTGTGTTCCCGATTGGGAAGCAAAACCTGGCCAATGGGCAGGCCATTTTTGTTTAGGACCAACACCCGGCCCTGCCCGTATACGGCAATGTACAGATTGCCGTCACCGTCCACTTCGCAGGAATCCGGACCGTAAAATCCGGTGATAGTATAGACTACATTTTTTGTCGTGTAATTTTTTCCTTTTAGCATGACTCTGTGGATGCGGCCGGTATGGCTCTCAGTGATCCACAAAACATCGTAATCCGGCGAGATGGCAATACCATTGGGGCCGGCCATACCTGTCATATAGGGTTTGACCTTCTTGAAATCCGGCGTCACATAATGTACCGCTCCGATGGGGTTGGTGGCATCGCCGGTAAGTTCAGTAAAATAAAAGCCTCCATCTTCATCAAAGACCAGATCGTCAATGCTGTATCCGACAACGATATCTTCATAGCCGCTGCCGTCGGGACGGATGGCAAACACCCGGCCTTCTTTGACCCGGTTGAGGCAGCTGATAAAGAGCCTGCCGTCTTTATGTATCTTGACGGAAGCGCATTTGCGTTCCGGATCTTCAAAGATGGTTTTTACCTCCCTGGTGCCGGCATCAATGCGGCAGACCTTGCCCTCATATATAATGGTAAAATAAAGATTTCCATCCTGATCAAAACAGGTGCCTTCTCCGTGGAGTGCCTGCTTGTTGTGGATCTGCAGCCAATAATCGGCCGTAACCGTCTGCAGGCTTTTTTCGTGGGGAGGAATGGGCACGCTGCGATCCTCTTCTCTGTAAACCAAACCGCTCATCTTCATAATCTCCTTCTGCTGATTCAATAATATCTACCATACAAGCATAGCATACCCCCGGGCAAGCGGGAAGACAATGATACTGATACAACCTCTCACAAAAAAAGATATCAAATTTCTTTAACATGGATATCGCTTTTTCAGACTTCCCGCCTAATAAAAAAGGAACGTATAATGGACATAGAGTAAAAGAAAGGAACATGTTGAAGGCAGAAGGTGTTGGCAATGGGAAAAAAGACATTCATATGCGTATTTTTGGTTATCGCGATAGAAGGGATCGATTTGAGCACTTTATCGGTGGCGCTCACAGTGATCAGCGGTGAATTTGGCTTATCATCCATTCAGGCGGGAATGATTTTTTCCATCAGTACGGCCGGAATGCTGGCGGGCGGAGTGGCATGCGGCTGGTTTGCCGATCGTTTCGGACGGCTTAAGACCATGCAGGCAGCGACGCTGACCTTTACGGTATGTATCTGCCTATCGGTCCTCACAAGCAGCTTTACCCTGTTTTGTATCATTCGCTTCTTTTCGTCCGCGGGGATGTCGGGAGCATGGGCCGGTGGTACGGTCCTGGTTTCAGAATACATACCAACCTCGAGACGAAATACGGTTTTGGGCTTGATCCAGGGAGCCAATGCGGTTGGTTCCTTTGCAGCTACTCTGCTCAATGGCGTCATCACCCCGGTCTTTGGATGGAGACCGATCGTACTGCTGGCTGCAGCCTGCGGCGTGGTCATTCTGATTTTTACCCGCTCCCTGACAGAACCCCCGGTCTTTGCCACGCACAATAAACAAAAAGGCGCAAAAGCAGGCAGCTTGAAGCTGATTCTTGCAGACCGGCGATGCAGGAGAAATCTTGTAAAATGGATATGCTGCTCTATGTTTCTCATGGCTGGGTTCTACGGAACCAATACCTGGCTTCCAACTTACATGACGTCGGAGTTTGATGTGGAATTCCGATCCATGACTTACTTTATCGCCGGAAACTACGCCATGGTTTTCATTGGAAAAATGCTGGCAGGAGTTTTGTCGGATAAGATCGGCAGAAAAAAAGTATGGTTTTTGGCTTGCATTTGTACGGCTGTCATACTGCCCATTGTGATTAACCTGGCGACAGCGGATAACGTGGGTATCATTTTACTTGCTTTCGGATTGTTTTACGGAGCGCCGATGGCATTATGCTCCACCTTTATGAGCGAATCCTTTCCCACAGAATGCAGAGCGCTGGGAACGGCTCTTTCCTATAATCTGGGCAGGATCGGCGCTATGCTATCACCTGTGATCATTGGCGCCATTGCAGCCGGTAACCATTCCTATTCCATGGGATTCATGCTCATCGCGGGTTTCTATTTCGCATGCGGCTGCGTGGTGCTGTTCATCAAAGAAAAACAGTTTGATCCCCAGGGCCGCAGTTGATCCGGGAGATGATGGATAAAAACAGCCAGGCGCGGATAATTTTAAGACGTTTCAAGAAAATTGATTGGAGGAAGACATGAAGCATAAAAATCTGTTTAAAGAAGGTAAAATCGGAAATCTGACCATTTCCAGCCGGGTGATTATGGCGCCCATGGGGACCAAGAGCGATCCGGACGGCGGCTTTTGCACAAGAGACATCGACTACTTTGTTGAGCGGGCAAAGGGCGGCGCAGGGATGATTATCACCGGCAGAGTGGCCTGTTCCACAAAATATGAAATGCGGTCCCATCATGTGCTGGATAATTATCATCAGGTAAATCGGCTGGCGATGCTGTGCGAAAAAGTGCACCACTATGGAACAAAGCTTTGCGTTCAGATCGGACCGGGGCTGGGGCGGCTGGTTCATCAGGATCCTTTTACACCGCCTTATTCGGCCAGCGCGGTTCCTTCCCATTACTATCCGGACTTGAAGTGCAAGCCCTATGAAAAAGAGGACATCAAATATCTGGCCTGGGCGACGGGTTTTTCCGCATCCCTTGCAAAGCGTGCGGGAGCCGACGCAGTGGAACTCCACGCTTATGGCGGCTATCTGCTGGATCAGTTCATGTCCACCCTTTATAACAAAAGAACCGATGAATACGGCGGCAGCCTGGAAAATCGGATGCGGTTTACTCTGGAATGTATTGAGCAGATCCAGGAGCAGTGCGGAAAAGATTTCCCCTTGATCGTTAAGTTTACGGCAGATCAGGCCTGCGAAGGGGGTCGGCAGCTCCCCGAAGGGATCGAAATCGCCAAAATGCTGGAAGCAGCAGGCGTACAGGCTATCCATGTGGATAAAGGCTGCTATGAGTGCTGGTATACGCAGATCCCCACGGTTTACGGAAAAGAGGCGCTCCAGCTTGAGGATGGGGCAGCAGTTAAAGCGGCAGTTCATATCCCGGTAATCGGCCACGGAAAACTTAATCGGGCTGCGCTTGCAGAGCGGGTGATAAAGGAAGAAAAGCTGGATTTTGTCGCCATGGCTCACCAAATGATTTCCGATCCCTATTGGGCGCAGAAAGTTAAAGAAGAACGGCTTGACGACATTGTTCCATGTATCGGCTGCAATGAATGTCTGTATGGCAGCCATCAGGGAAAAGATCACAGCTGCGCGGTCAATCCGAGGGCGCTGCGGGAAGCCGATTATCCGGTCATGCCTGCGGAAGAAAAAGATTCGGTGCTGGTCATCGGCGGCGGTCCCGGCGGCATGGAGGCTGCCATTACCGCAGTGCGAAGAGGTTTTAGAGTGGAACTATGGGAAAAAGACGGCGATCTGGGCGGAAATTTGCGAACAGCCGGCGCGCCTTCCTTCAAACAGGATGTGATTCGCTATAAAGATTATTTGATCGGACAGATAAACAAGCTGCCGATTAAAGTGAAGCTGAATTACCCGGCTACAGCCAAGACAGTAGAAGAAGGTGACTTTGATAAAGTAATCCTGGCCAGCGGCGCTGCGCCGTTTATTCCGCCCATACCGGGCGCGGATAAAGACCATGTCAAGGAAGCCATGAACGTGCTGCTGGGCAGAGAAGATCTGGGCAAAAAACTGGTCGTCATCGGCGGCGGCCTTGTGGGCTGCGAGGTGGCGCTTCATCTGAATGAAGAGGCCGGGCAGGTGACGATTGTCGAAATGCTGGATGATATTCTGGCCGTAGCCCAGCATTGCCAGAATAATGATGCGGAACTGAGAAAAATGATTGCAGATTCCAATATCAATGTACTGGTTAAGACCAAGACCACCTGCATCACAGACGATTATGTGGAGGTTTGCGGCCCGGACGGCGTTTCACAGAAGATTCCTTGTGATAACGTAATTATCGCTGCTGGTTTTCGCACCAACCATCAACTGGAGGAAGAATTGAAAGAGCTTTTGGAGGATCATTTGCTGGTGATCGGCGATGCGGTGGCACCCCGTAAGATCTATACGGCCGTCCATGAAGGATTCCATGCGGCCCGGTTAATTTAAATGTAATTGTTTTTAGGCGTGAAGGGAGAGCCTGATATGAATACACAAAAACCGACTTATACCATTAAACCATTATATTTGGGAGAGCTGACAGAATACGAAAAATCCATGCACACCTACCGGGCGGACTACGAAGTGAAGGTCAATTCACCGTTTCTGGCATTTCTCGTACAGGGAGACGGCCTGAATATCCTTGTCGATACCGGACCAAAGGATATAGAGCGGGTCAAAAAAAATCACGGCCACGTAAAAGTTAAACTGCCGCCGGAGCAAAAGCTGATGACGGTACTCGAACGCCACGGGCTGACAGCCGAGGATATCGATTTTATCATTTGCACCCATCTCCATTGGGACCACTGTCAGAACAATGACTGTTTCCCAGGGAAAAAAGTATATGTGCAGAAAAAAGAAGTCCGCTATGCCATCGATCCGCTGCAGGTCCATTATTATACGTATGAAGCCCCGGAGGCCGGGCTGGTTCCCATATGGGCAACTGCCGGAAACAAATTGGTGATTGTCGATGGGGATGTTGAAATTATTCCGGGTATTGAGGTAATCCTCACACCTGGACACAGCCCCGGGTCGCAGTGCGTTCGTGTCAATACAACACAGGGAAAGTATCTGATTGCCGGGGATACGGTCAATCTCTATGAAAACTGGTACGGAAACGAATTATATGACCATATTCCGGGAGGCATTCATGTGAATTTGGCTGAGGTGGAGGCATCTTTCGCTAAACTGGATAATACGGAGTTCGTAGAAATCCTCCCAGGTCATGATATGAAGGTTCTGGCTCATGCCAGCTACCCATATAAGTAACAAAATTTGTCGATCAGAAATGGAGCACAGATAGCTATGGATTTGACGAAAAAAAGATGGTTTATTTTAATAATTTATTGCCTGATTAATCTCTGTATCGGGTCGATCTATGCATGGAGCGTCTTTTCGGTTCCCATGGAGGAGTTTCTCAACGAGACTTATCATCGGAATCTGAGCGACGGCAGTTTATCCATTGTCTTTATGGTGACCAGCACGCTGGCGCCCCTGGTGATGATTATCGGCGGCAGGCTCAACGATAAATTCGGGCCCAGATGGCTGATATTCTTTGGCGGCCTGCTCTTCGGCGGCGGGACATTTGCTTCCGGCTTTGCTGCGGATACGCCTTTTCTGATCGCAAGCTACGGAATTGGATGCGGTGCGGGAATGGGGCTGGTCTACTCCTGTACCATCGGCAATTCCATCAAGTTTTTTCCCGATAAGCGGGGACTGGCCGGGGGAATCGCAACCGCCAGCTATGGGATCAGCTCTATTTTAGTTCCGCCCATAGCGAGTGGACTGATCAACGCCATAGACGTGGTGCATGCCTTTCATATACTGGGTATCGCGTTTCTTTTGATTATCTGCGCCGGAGCCTTTCTGGTTGATCAGTGTCCGCAAGGGTTTGAGCCTGCCGGATGGGAGGGTCCGCAAAGCGGCTCAGCCTCCAACCAAACCCCGTCTGAATTTACGTGGCAGGAAATGATCAGAACACCGATTTTCTATGTGATGATGCTGATCCTTATGTGCGGCACTCTGAGCGGCATGATGTGCATTTCCCAGACCTCCGGCGTTGCGCAGCAGATGATCGGATTGTCCGTTTCCACAGCGGCCCTCTGTGTATCCCTCTTATCCTTGTTCAATACAGGGGGAAGGGTGGCCGCTGGTTTTCTTTCGGATCGGATCGGGAGAGTGCATACCCTTACCATTGGTTTTATTTTATCCCTTGGGGGCTTGCTGCTGCTGTTTGTTTCCAATGCCAATATGACGATTACCTTTTATGGGGCTATTGCTTTGATCGGCCTCAGCTATGGCTCGATTATGGGAACTTTTCCCGCTTTTACTGCGGACCGGTTCGGCAGTAAAAACAACAGCGTCAATTATGGAATTATGTGCATCGGCTATTCCATCGCAGGTTTTGTCGGGCCCATGATTATGCGGACCATGTATGCCAGGCAGGGCGTGTATAACAATGCCTTCCTGGTTGCCGCATTGTTTACGCTGACCGGGCTGTTATTGATTTGGATTTACAAGAGGAAGCGCACATGAAGGCGGAGCGCAGTTAGGTGCAAGATTATGAAAGGAAGAAGAAAGATGGTTCGGGAGAAGATCAAATATTGGAAAGAGAACACCTTTACAAAGAAAAAAATAAACACCTTTTTAAAGGATTTTGTCATATTGCTGGCGGCCTGCTGCATCAGCGCATTTTCTACGGTGGGCGTTCTGATTCCCAATGGACTTACCTCGGGCGGAATCACCGGCATCATCCGTATCATTCAAAATTTTGTCGATGTGGATTTTTCCATACTATATTATGGAGCCTCATTTCTTGTACTCGTTTTAGTAGCGATATTTATGGGGTGGAAGGAGCTGCGAAAGATTTTGCTGCTATCGGTCATGTACCCGGCCGTGCTGATGGTCTTTGAACACTTAGATATCCAGCTGCTGGAGTCCAATGACACCATTTTGGCAGCGGTATTCTGCGGGGTGTTTGTAGGAACCTTTGTCGGGCTTGTATTCTGGCGGGGTTACGCTTCCGCGGGGATGGACGCCATTGCAAAGATTCTCAGGAAGAAACGGTTCCCCGGAGTCAGTCCCAGCAAAATCCTGCTCTGCATGGATGCGATGGTGATCATTGCTTCGGCTTTTGTGTACGATCGGAACATCGCGCTCTATGCGCTAATCACCCAAGTGATCGCCACCAAGACATCGGAAATCATCTTGTTTGGAATGGAAAGCAAGATTGTGGAACTCACCATTCTTACTACCCAGAGAAACGTAATCACGGAGTATATTATCAAAGAGCTGCACAGAGGTGTTACCAGCGCTGCGGTAAGAGGGGAGTACAGCGACAGAAATATGCGCCAGCTGATTCTGCTCTGTTCGCCCCGTGAAAGTATCCTCATTAAGAAAAAGCTGGCGGAAATCGATGCCAACGCTTTTGTAACGGTGACCAAGGTGGAAACCGTTTGGGGAGGAACGGGCAAAGGATTCAGCGATATTGTGAAGGATTGAATAAGATGCTGAAATAGCAAAAAAGGGAAGCGCTTGGTATGAACATATGCCGGGCGTATTTTCGTGGTGCGTACCGAGGCTTCCCCGTCCGATCAGCGGTACCTGTAAAATCCGCCGCTGAATGTCTGTTCAATCTTTTTTTGAAACCGCAGATAATCCAAGTGGCACAGACATTCCCCAAAAGCGTAGCGCAGCAGGGGAAGGGGAATACCCCTGGTTCCTCTTGGTCTGCGAATCTTCCAGGAAAGCAGCCGGGTGATCTCCAGGGCTGTTTTGTCAGGGTAGAGCTTAACCAGCGATTCACATTCGTTAAGCCGCTGCTTATGATGTCTAATTTGATCATCGATCCGTGCGGATAAGCTCCCTGGCTGGCGATGCCCGGGCAGGGCAATGGCTGCCGGGTAGTTCTGGAGCTTTTGCAGACTGTATAAATAGAGTCCCAGAATATTGGGGATCCCTGGCCAAGGAATAATGTTGGGCGAAATATCAAAGAGGATATGGTCGCCGGTAAACATCAGCCCGTGGGCTTCGTCCCAATAACACATGTGCCCGGGAGTGTGTCCGGGAGTGTGAATCGCAGTCAGGGTATAATCCCCGGCGGCAAAAGTCTGCCGATCATCGACAGGTGAAAACTGCCCGGCAAAAAAGTCCGGTCCCTTGGATCCCGGCAGAGTAATGTACATCATTTTTTCAAATTCTTCATCAGAGAGACCTTCTTTAAGATAACGAGGCCGCCTGGATTCCGTATAAACTTTCGGATCATCGCCAATACCAAAAAATTGATATTCCTGCGCCGGAACATAGATTTTTCTCCATGGATGGATCAAATCGGTTGCCGCGCCCGAATGGTCGTTGTGAAAGTGGGTCAGCAGGATATCCGTTTTTTCCGGCCTTACTCCCAGCAGGGATAAGCTGCTTTGGATCGTTTCGATACACGGCTTGGCCCGGTATCCGGTGTCGATGAGAAGGTTGCGGTCACCTCCTCTGATCATGTAAGAATTAATGGTTCCCAGAGAGCTTCCATTTAGTGGAATCTGAATTCGATAAATGTCCTTGCATATCTCGGTAATATGCTCGTTTTCCTGTTTACGGTTGTTTAATATCTCCATTTTCATACCTGCCTAACTGATTTTACAGTAATCTTTATTTCTTACAGTATACGGCTTTTGCAAAAGAGCGGGAAGTCGAAGAATGTGATAGCAAGTTCAGGATTTTATATAGCAAGCGGCTTGAACGCCCGTGTAATAATAAGCTATAATGGAAGCATGGCAGATTGTGAGATTATTACAGTTTTTTCGATGGTATTTGTGCGGGAAAAGGAAGTAGAACATGAAGTTTACAAAGATTTCGGCCCCTAGTATGAAAGAACTCTTTGTCCGGCAGCTGACAGAAGCGATTTTATCAGGTGAGCTGACAGTAGGAGAAAAGCTGCCTGCGGAAAGGGAGCTGGCACAGCAGATGCAGGTGAGCAGAGCGGTTGTAAATAGTGGAATCAATGAATTGGCAAGGTGTGGATTTGTAGAGGTACGTCCCCGTCAGGGAACTTTTGTAGCAGACTTCCGGCGTTATGGCAATATGGATACGTTGATTGCGATTATGGAATATAATGGTGGACAACTAGCTGAGAAACAGGCCAGAGATCTGTTACAGGTACGCAAAGAAATGGAGCACCTGGCTTGTGAGCTTGCTATTGATTGCGCAAGTGAAGAGGAACTTGGAAAGCTGGGAACCATTATAGGGGAGATGAAACGCGCCAGAACATCTCGTCAGGCAGCGGAATTGGCATTTCAATTTCAGCACGAATTGACATATGCGGGAGGAAACAGCATGCTGCTTTTAATCTACTATTCCTTTAAAGGACCTGCTATGGCGCTTTGGGAGTGGTTTTGCAAAAGGCATGGTATGGAAGAATTATGCCACAATTATGCCAGTCTCTATGAATATGTAAGAATGCGGGATAAGAGGGCAGTCCATCAATGGATCGATTACTATCTGGATGGTCTGATAAAAGAATGCGAAAATCCTTGATTGAGGATTTTCGCATTGGCAGTCATTTGATGATTAGTACAATTAGCTGCATAGGATTTCTTTAATAATAAATTCTTTCCCGCATAGCATTTCGTATTGAGCGCTGCCGCATTCAGGGCAGCGTCCCTTGAAAGCAGTCAGGGAGAAAACCTTTGAGCAGCACCTGCAGCAGCCATTGGCAGGCAGTGTTTCAATCTCTAATTTAGTACCTTCCAATATAGTATTGTCACAAGCTGCCGGCCAGCAAGCGTGAACGAAATGTGGTACGCAGCCGGATAATTCTCCGATTTGAAGAATGACTTTCCGGACTTTGGTCACCTGGTTTTTTTCTGCGGTTTCGCATACTGTACGGGCTACCTCCATAACGATACTTAATTCGTGCATAATATCACCTGATTTCTTTGGCGTTTTTCTGCGATTCTCTTTCTGCAATGCGCATTTGGCGTTCCTTTGCAGTTTTCATAATAACAGATCCGGCATTTTCATAGGAAACTCCAGCTCCATCATAACGGCGCACAAGAGACGCGGCATCAAATTTACATTGAGTGGTACATTGTCCGCAGCCAACACAGAGAAATTCGTCTACCAGTGTAGCTCCGCAGCTAAGACAGCGTTCTGTTTCTTTTTTGAGCTGTTCCTCGGTCAATCCGCTGCGAGGATCTGAAAAATCCAAAGAGGCGGCTGGCGAGTATGGGCGCTGGCGAGGGGTACTGTCATAATCAGAAAGCTGTAGATGATTTTTTTCCAGAGACTGGTATGCATGGCGGTCGCGGCCATAGACTAAGCTCTGTCCGGGCTGAACATACCGATGTATGGAAATGGCAGCCTCCTTTCCGGCAGCAATGGCATCAATTGCAAAACGAGGACCGGTGAAACAATCACCGCCCGCGAAGACATCAGGCTGCCCGGTTTGATAAGTAAATCCATCAGCTATGACTGTATTTTTTTCACTCAATTGCAGCTCACTTTCATCTAATAAGTTGCCCCAGTCGATAGACTGGCCGATGGAAAGCAAAACAAAATCAACTGGAGCCGTTCTTGTTTTTTCCCGGTTGAAGACAGGAGAAAAGCGGCGTTCTTTATCAAAGACACGAAGACATTTTTTGAAAGTAATAGCATGAATCTGTCCATCCATGACGGTAAGAGATTCCGGTCCCCATCCATTTTCGATGATAATATTTTCTTTCAGCGCTTCCTCAATTTCCTCATCTAAAGCAGGCATTTCTTCGCGGCTTTCCAGACTGTATAAGGTCACCTGGCTGGCTCCGGCACGTATTGCGGTACGTGCCACATCTATGGCAACGTTTCCGCCGCCGATGACTGCTACTTTTCCAGATAAAGCGGGAGCGCGATTCAAATTTGTCTGTTTGAGGAAATCTACACCGGAAATGATGCCGGATGCATCTTCGCCGTCCAATCCCAGCGCACGGCCTTTTTGAGCACCAACAGCCAGATAAAATGCGGAGTAACCATCTTTACGCAAATCATCTATAGAGCGGTCGTGACCAATTTCTATACCGGTTTTAAATACAACGCCCAGGCGTCGTAGAATTTCGATTTCGGCGTCTACCACGTCTTTTTCAAGGCGAAAGGCAGGTATACCAAGGCGCAGCATTCCACCTACCTGCTGTTCTTTTTCAAAGACTGTCACCTGGTATCCTTCTATGGCCAGATAATAGGCACATGAAAGACCTGCGGGACCGGAACCGATAACCGCAATTTTTTTGTTATAATTGTGGCGAATCCTGGGTATGTAACGGCGATCGCTATCCAAATCCTGCTGGGCGATAAATTTTTTAATATCGTCGATGGCAAGCGGTTCATCGATATGATTACGGGTACATTCAGTTTCACAGTTGTGAGGGCAGATTCGCCCGCAGACAGCAGGGAACGGATTGTTCTTTTTGATCAGTTCCAGGGCTTCTGTGTACTTGCCCTGGCTTGCAAGTTTGATATATCCCTGAACGCTGATATGGGCGGGGCACTCTGCTTTGCATGGGGAAGTTCCGGTATCGACCACGTTCTTTCGATTAATGCGATAGTCCGGATTCCATTTTTCCTTTCCCCAAAGACTATCGCGCGGCGTTTCTTCCCGCTGGAGACTTTCCACAACAGGGATTGAACTGCACAGTTTTTGTCCCAACTGAAGGGCATTGACGGGGCAATGGATCACACACTCCCCGCAGGCAACACATTTTTCCTTGTCGATCTGCGAAACATAGTTGGAGCGTACCATATCCGTATTCAGATACATTTCCGCATGGCGCAGAGAAAGGCAGGAACACCCGCAGCAGTTGCATATAGCGTGGGTTTTGCCGCTGCCATCCATGTTGGGGATGGAATGCATCAATCCGTTTTCTTCAGCGCGCTTTATGATTTCAAAAGCTTCCTCTCTGGTAATTTCACGTCCTCTGCCGGTGCGAATATAGTATTCGGCGGCATGCCCCATCTGTATACACATATCTTCTTTCAAATGCCCGCATCCTTCGCCCATAGCTTCGCGGACGGTCCTGCAGGCGCAGTCTGATACGGAGAAAAGCGTGTGTTCGTTCAGATACTTGCTGATTTCTTCGTAGGATGCGCGGCGGGATTCGCCGGAGATAGCAGTTTCTATAGGAATTACACGCATCATTCCTACACCAACAGGGAAATTGCCAATAGTGCTTTCACCCCGCAATCGACTGTATTCCTCAAAGGCTTGTGCAATTTGAGGATATTTTTTTACATTTTCCAGGTTGTTTGCCATCATTTCCATGACCCCGGGTACCCAAAGATCAAACCAAAAGACGTCTTCACCATCGATCGAATTGACAAAGGCTACCCCGGCGTCTGCCAGTTCCAGTAGAAGTTTTGTTGTTTCTGCAAGAGGCATTCCAACGAGTTCCGCTACCTGTGCGGCGGTTCTTTTTTGGCGAAAGGCCAATCCCATGCCAACTTGTGCCATTTCATCGGTGACCACCGGTTCCAGTATTTTATACTCCGGATCTTGAAACGTATAAGAGTCTTTGCTTCCCGGCTTTTTTAAACCAATGTGGTTTGCCAATTCCAATACTTTTTGTTTTCCCATAATTGTTCCTCCAATTCATTCAGTGACAATATCATGACTTCTTCCAAAGGCGTATTTGCTCATCCAGCCAATTGATCCATTGATTGATTCCTTCACCAGTCTTGGCGCTGATGGGGAAGATGAGCGCTTTTGGATTTCGGTCTTTTATATATTTTTGACAGGCAGCGAGATCAAAATCAAAGCAGGCAGCCGAATCAATCTTATTAATCAGAACCACATCGCTGATAGAGAACATCAAAGGATACTTTAAAGGTTTATCATCTCCTTCGGGAACCGATAAAATCATGGCATTTTTTACAGCGCCAGTATCGAACTCTGCGGGACAAACCAGATTGCCTACATTCTCTAAAATAGCAAGGTCAGGAGATGGCGTTCCCAGACCTTCTAATCCCTGCCTTGTCATGGCTGCGTCTAGATGACACATGCCTCCGGTGTGCAGCTGGATAGTGCTGACACCGGTCTGGGCAATGGTGCGGGCATCCACATCGGAATCGATATCCGCCTCCATGATGCCGATTTTCCATGTTTTCTTTAAATGCTCAATCGTGCGCAGCAGGGTGGTAGTTTTACCGCTTCCCGGACTGCTCATCAGATTTAAAAGAAAAGTCTGCTGGGATTTCAAAGACCGGCGCAGCGCATCGGCTTGTTTGTTATTGTCGTCAAGCACATTTTGCTTGACTTCTAATACTCGAATGTTTTTCAATGTATTTCCTCCTTTTTGAGCGACTTGGATGTACCAAGAGTTTAACTTATTGTAATCAGAGACGAGAGATAAATCAATTAAATTGAGAGAGCCATTGAAAAATAGAGAAAGAAAAGGGCATAATTGTCTTTTTTTAAGAAATGTGGATCGTGGTATGACCAGTACCTGTCAACGAATCATTTTTTACTGCTGAAGGTAACTCAGATGTCTATGCCAGCGTGCAAAATGTAAAATGGGAACTTTTTATTTTATACGCCAGCAAAGGGAGCATCCGGTATCAGAAATTTTGATGTAGGGTGTGGGATTTATGGGGATTCCATAAAATATTCAGACTATTATAATAATAATCATAAAGAAGCTGCGCGGCTCAAAGCAAGAAGAAACATTGGTACCGTCTATGGAGAAATAGAAGGAGAAAAAAATGGAGAGAAACGTTGTGGTTGGTGATAGCGCCCTGACAAGGAAACGATCTATGCAGGGTATGGTCGCCGCCTGTCTGCTGATGATCAGCTGGACGGGCATGGGTTGGAACGCACTGGGAACGTATTCGGTATTTGTTGTTGAGGATCTTGGTTGTTCGACTGCGCAGTTCATGATTATCTTTACGATATTAAGCTGGGTCAATGCTGCGATCAGCATGACCATTTACGGTTTATGCATTGATAAGTTTGGTGCTCGCAAAATGATTTTATTCGGCGGACTCTTTTGCACGGCAGGATTTGCCTTGTTCGGCTTGTCACAATCGATCCAGTTCATGTGGTTTGCGGCGACAATATTCGCCATCGGGCTGGCATTTATCAATATTAACACATTGAATGTAATGATCAACAGCTGGTTCAAAAAGAACACAGCCAGATACATGGGCATCGCCCAGAGCTTTGGGCCTCTGGGAGGGGCATTTTTTAACTCCCTATGGGGAATTGTCATGGTCATGATTGGCTTTCGGATTCCGTTCTATATCAGCGCTGTGATTTCCCTGGTTTTTACCTTCCTGGTATATATTCTCTACGTGAATCAAGAGAATGCGGGGTGTCCGGCAAGAGGCGAGGCTGAACTGATGGAGGAAGCCAGGGAGAATGCCGGCGCTGAAGAGGAAGTAACCATCGAAACCGGTCTCTCCTTTGGCGCTACGGTTAAAAAGGGCCGGTCCTGGCTGCTGCCAATCTGCTATATCCTGGCAGGTATATGCGACTACGGTCTGTTAGGAAACTTCGCACTAATCGCGGCTTCCCACGGCTACGCGGAGCAGGCCGGATTCATTATGGGATTCAGCTGGTTATTCCAGATCGCGGCCTTCCTGGTGCTGGGTACGGTCTGTGACAAATTGGGAAGCAAGTATTCTCAGTTGGTCTGTTTCATCATGGTGATTATCGTTTCAGGGCTATTTCTGGCTGATTTTGTTTCGCTTCCAGTGGTATTTCTGGCGGCAGCGATGCTGGGATTTGCCGACGGCGCCGTACAGCTGCCAATGGGCGCATCGGCGAGAGAAGCACTGGGTACGAAAGACTTTGCAAAAAAGATGGGACTTGTCGGCGGCGGATGTTATATCGGCGTGGGCGTTTCAACGGTAGTCGTTGCAAGAATCTTCGATGTGACAGGAACTTATAAGCCGGCCTTTATACTGATTATCGCATTGAGTATCGTAACTGCACTGCTGTTCTTCGTGGCTACCAGAAGCGTTTACACGGATAAAGAAGTCGCAGAGGAAAGAATAACTGTAAAATAATTCAATAAGAATGTGGAGGGAATTTTTATGAAAGCGAGAATGTTAGACGGAAAAGTGGCAATTATCACAGGAGCAAGCTACGGCATGGGCTGTGCCATGGCAGAACTCTTTGCGGAAGAAGGCGCCAAGCTGGTAATTACGGCCCGCGGCAAGGAACAGCTGGACGCAGAAGTGGAAAAAATCAAGAAAATGGGGCATGAGGATGTGATCGGTGTTGTTGCTGACAACCAGTATACGGAAGACATAAAGAGAGTAATTAAGACGGCGGTTGATGCTTACGGGGATCTGGATATTGTACTCAACAATGCCGGGATCGGAGAACAGAAATCCATCGAAGAAACAGAAGATGAATGGATGGAGTTTATCCTCAAGGTGAATCTGGAAGGACCGATGAAATGGATTCGGGAATCGCTGAAGATTTTCCGCCCCAAAAATGACGGAGTTATTATCAACGTATCCTCAGTAAACGGAGAACGTCCCATGTGCGGCGCAGCCTACACTTCATCTAAAGGCGGCCTCAACACGCTGACCAAGAATGTGGCAATGCTGCTCAACGATACCAATATCAGAGTCAATGCGCTGGCTCCGGGAGCCACACGCACACCGGCCCACCTTGCCAATCTGGAAGGAAAGCAGGAGGGCGGAAAGTCCTGGGAAGGCCACAACGACAAGTATATGTACTTCCCAGGGCCTGAATGTGAATGCATCGATCAGGCTTGGGCATGCCTGTATCTGGCCAGTGAAATGGGAAGATGTGTAAAAGGCCAGGTACTGCAGGTCTGTAACGCGGCATTCTTATAATATACCACCCCTTGAAAGGCCATGGAGCTGCATACGCAATTTCATGGCCTTTTCACTGAGCGATTAAGCCGTAACCGGCCGGGTTTAAAGCTGCTGCAATAGATATGCCTGTTAAACATAGTATAATATATATTATAGGTATTTGTTATTATAAATAATTTGTTGTAATATTAAGACAAGTTAAAGATGTCGGGCGACCCAGCCCTCTAGGTTAATAATCGTTCGTACAGATTATATGTGAGGTGGATAATATGGATACGAAAAAGATCGCGGTTTTTTTAGAAGCAGTTAAAATGGGCAGTCTGAAAAAGACCGCAGAAAAATTGAACTATACTCAGTCAGGACTGATCTATTTGATGAATTCACTTGAAAATGAACTGGGAGGTTTAAAGCTCCTCAACCGAACCTCAAAGGGTGTATGTCTGACAGAAGAAGGCATCGCTTTGGAGCCGTATATCAGACAAATCTATGAAAGTGAAGGCGACCTTATCGACAAGATCCATGAAATCCAAAGGGAAGGTACCAGGAAATTAAGAATCGGTACCTATCCCATCTATGCCTGCGACGGCCTGCCGGGCGTGATCAAAACGTTTTTAGATGATCATCCGGACAACGATATTACAATTCGAGTGGCCACAGGTCAGGAACTTCCCAAACTTTTGTCAGAGGATGATATTGATCTGGCGATCGGTGAGGCCGGATTAGTGAAGGATGCAGCATGGATTCCGCTGATGGAATATGAAATTTATTCAGCGATCCCCCAGGCGTTTGATATTGGGGAAGAGGAATCGATTACCTTTGAGGCCCTCAAAGATTATCCGCTGCTGTTTTCTTCTTACAATCAGGTCAGCAACCAAATCGAAAAGCTGTTGGAGCGGGAAAATCCCTATAAAATCAAAGTGGAGTCCAGCGATGGATCGGCTTTGCTGCATATGGTCAGTGAAGGGCTGGGAGTTGCGTTTCTTTCCAGTCTCTATTTAAAGGAATGCCCCCAAACCGTTACCATGCGGCCGCTGGATCCGCCGCTGACAAAAGAATTGGGCGTCCTGGCAAAGCATGAAAAGATGAATTCACCCTTGATCAAAGCTTTCCTGCCATACTTGAAGGAAGCACAGTAATGGTCTCAATATAGGATGTTTTGATAGCTGGTATCATGTTTTCAGACTTCTTTGCGCGGATGTTCTATGGTAAGGTAAATCTATCAAAACAATGGATTTTAATTTAAAGTTTCGATGGATGAATCACGAGGAGGATGTATATTATGAGTAAAACTTGCAGAGCAGCAGTATTAAAAGCAGTGGGAGAAATGGAGATTCAAGAATTTCCAATTCCTGAAATTAAAGATAACGATGCACTATTAAAAGTGGAGATGGTAGGCGTATGCGGATCAGATCCCCATATGTATGAGGGGACCAACACCAACGCTTTTCCGCTGATTATGGGACACGAGATGGTGGGAACCATCGAAGAGATCGGCGAGTACAAAGCAAAGATCAGCGGATGCAAGAAAGGCGACCGAGTGGTCGTTGAGACTCGTTTTGGATGCGGTGTCTGTGAACCCTGCATACAGGGCAAGTATAACCGCTGTGTGGATGGACTTGGCTATGGATTCAGGATACCATGCACAGAGCCGCCGTATTTATGGGGCGCTTACAGCGAATATTTATATCTTCCGGAACGGGCGATTTTACATAAAATCAATGAAGATGTTCCGGCGGAGGCTGCAGTACTGACCTGTGCAGTTCTGGGAGATTCCGTCAACTGGCTGCAGATGATCGGTGGTCTTACTCTGGATGATACAGTCGTAATTATGGGGCCGGGGCAGCAGGGACTTGGCGGAATTGTCGTCGCCAGAGAAGGCGGTGCCAAGAAGGTCATCGTCACCGGTAAAGACCGCGACCAGGAGCGCTTTAAGATGGCAAAACGTCTGGGGGCTGACCACATTATCAATGTAGATAAAGAGGATGTTGTGGCTAAAGTAAGAGAATATACAGGCGGCGCGCTGTGCGACATCGCTTTTGACTGCAGTGGTAACCCGGAGGCTCTGGAACAGTCCACGGAGTTTGTAAAGAAAGGCGCGACCATTGTTACACCGGGGCTTTACGGAGGGAAGAAAACCCCTATCGATTTTGACACGGTTGTTTTCGGTGAACTGCATATTAAGGGAGCGCATACCCATCATATGGGCTCTGTTAAAAAAGCCATCGATATCATCAACAGTAAAAAATACCCGCTGGAGGATTTGGTAACACATAAATACACCCTCGACGAAGCGGAACATGCAGTAAGAGTTACTGGCGGCTGGGTCGAAGGCGAATTCCCGATCAAGGTTGTTATTGAGCCAAACAAATAAACCTGCTGGCATGAAATGAGGGGCATCGCAATGCACTCTGAACATTTGCTTTCGTGCGGTGTCCGGCTTACCTTTTATCCAAACACCAACGTAGTGACATGTGATGTTCCTTAAAATTTATCTTGTATTCCGTTTACCGTTTTTGTATAATGAAAGCAAGAAAGGCGGGACCGATGTCAACGGTCAGCTGTTTTCAGTTAAAAAATAACCGACTTGCTGCGAGAGGCGGTTATTTTTTTATGTATTCGATCAAAATACCTACCACAATACCCACAAAAACGAGCATTAGTGACAAGATTTCAAAATCCGACATAAACTTCGCCCTCCCTTCCAAGATTTCCACAGAGTGGATTCTCATGCAGTTCGGGTAACTTTCCTTCTTCTGAAGGCTAACCGCTTTCGCCGCCGTTTCCTGCCAGATTCATTATAAGACATGCCACTTTAAATTACAATATATTACAGTAAAAAAATACCTTTTGCTTAGTCTGATTCAATGTTCAATGGGAAGAAATCGTTCTGTCATATGTGGCCTGAGGAGGCGTTTGTTTGCTACAGTAAAACAGAAAGGGTCTCCAGCAGTACGGTAAACACGATCTTCTGCTTTCTGTCATAAGGCCATGTGAGAAGATCCTGCTGCTTTAGCCGGATCTGGCCGCATTTTTCTCTTTTTCGCAAATCCTGATGGGTCTGCAGCGCGCCTTGGATTCCGTCTCCGGGCTGCCCCTGGATTCCAATTTCATAGCCGATAAAAGTGGTTTCTCCAGTTGCCGCTAAGACAGCTTCATTGAATTTTTTCACAATTAGCGCCGTTTCTTCCAAAATCCTGACGGCTGTCCGATTATGGTAATCGACCGGTTCACCCAGCAAAGACATCATATGGGTCCGGATCCAGTCCGCCGTATCGTTGAGCTGGCTATGAACGTTCAACACAAGGGAGTAATCATAGCGCTTTCTTCCAAAATCCGGACGGTGCTTTCCTGCCTTTTCATACAGGCGTTCCAGCTCCGTAAACGTTTGGGAAACAGGGTCATTGAGGACATAACCCATTTGCAGATATTCCCTTCCCATAACTGATAGATACTGGATATAATCCTCATCCGTGATGCCCACAAAATCCTGCTGTTCCAGTTTAATGGCAGGATGTCCTTCAAGACTATACTGCCTGACGGCGGATTGCATAGCGTTTTCATTGAGATCGATCAAGGTTATCTCCCGGAAATGGCCGGCCAGCCGGGACAAATCCATGTCATTTCCGCGACCGGCTCCGAAGATGGCCAGCGTCTTACCCTGGTCGCAAGCAGTAATCAGCAGGTTTGTCACCTGTTTCCGATATTCCTCCCACTGATTGAAGGCGTGCTCCCGTACTCTGGAGTTTTGCAGATCATAGTAAAATTTTTCAGCTGATATGGTTTCTCTCATCGTATTCACCTCTACCTTTTCTGCCACTATTATAAAGCCCCGGCGCCACAAAAGGAAAAGGGAGAATATGATAGCGAATTTGGAGTTTTTGATACGAGATGACGTAGCATGTTTTTCGATAGCGGGTATCATTTATTCAGACTTCTCTGACAAATGGGCCTATGGTAAGCTAAATACATCAAAAGAACAATGATTGAATGTTTGAAGAAAATAAGATTCAGAAATGGAGGAAAAACAATGGGAATGAATCGTATTGTATTGACCATTAACGGTGCCGAACGATCCTTGATCTGTGATATGGAAAAGGATACGCTGGCGGACGTTCTTCGCAATCTGGGGTTGACGGGGACAAAAGTCGGGTGCGGAAAAGGGCAGTGCGGCGCCTGCAATGTAATCCTGAACGGCAAACTGACCAGGTCCTGCACCTTAAATATCAAGCGGGTGCCGGAATATAGCCGGGTTGAAACCATAGAGGGTATTGGGACAGCAAACAATCTGCATCCCCTGCAGCTGGCGTGGATCGTATACGGAGGCGTCCAGTGCGGCTTCTGTTCGCCGGGGTTCATCCTATCAGCAAAAGCATTGCTGGAAACAAACCCTTCTCCCACCAGAGAAGAAGTGCGAGACTGGTTCCAGAAAAACAGAAACGCCTGCAGGTGCACCGGCTACAAGCCTTTGGTAGATGGTGTTATGGCAGCGGCGGAAGTTATGCGGGGCGAAAAGACGATGGATGATTTGTACAATATGATTCCGGAAGATCAGGTATTCGATACCCGCTATCCAAAGCCTACTGCATTGGGCAAGGTTCTGGGAACAACTGATTACGGCGACGATATTTCGCTGAAGGTCCCTGACATGCTCCATCTGGCGCCGGTTATGCCGACCATCTCCCACGGGCTTTTAAAGAGCGTCGATACGGCGGCAGCGGAAAAGGCAGAAGGCGTCGTCAAAGTCATTACGGCAAAAGACGTACCAGGTACCAATCGAATCGTATTTCCAATCGGAACCAGCTGGGCGGACGGCGGAGGATCCGAACGGCCGATTATCTGTGATGAAAAGGTATTTCGCCGCGGCGATGTAATCGCACTGGTGGTTGCGGACACCAGAAGACATGCTAGGGATGCGGCAAAGCTGGTTACCGCAGAATATGAACAGCTGCCCGAATATTTGGACGCACTGGATGCGGTTGCGGAGGATGCGCTGGAAATCCATCCGGGAATGCCCAATGAATTCCTGAGAAAAGCCAGATTCCACGGAGAAGACACCAGGCAGACACTTCCCAAATCCGCGCATCAGGTTGAGCTGAGCGTAAGAAACCAGACCCAGCCTCATATGCCCATTGAACCGGATACTGCAAATGCTTATATCGACGGAGACGGCAGGCTGACGATCATGTTCAAAACCCACGCCTTATACATGCAGAAAGGGTTTATCGCTTCGGGTCTGGGAATCGATCCGGAAAACATACGCCTGATCTTAAACCCGTCCGGCGGCTCCTTCGGGTACGCTTTCTCGCCGGGAACCATTGCTCTGGTAGGGTTGGCATCACTTTTGACCGGCAGCCCCTGTACCCTGACCTTCAGCTATGAAGAGCATCAGGCGTTTACCGGAAAAAGGCCGCCTACTTATCAGAATGTACGGATCGGCTGCGACGAAAAGGGAAAAATCACCGCAGCGGAGCTGGATATCCTCTACGATAATGGATGTTATTCTGAAGCAGCCAACAGCGGCGCTTTAGTGCCGACAAAATATTTCATGACTCCATATACAACACCGAGTGCCAGAGTTCTTTCGAGAACGACCTTCTCCAATACCCCGTTCAATACGGCTTACCGATGTCCGGCAGCCGCCAATATGTACACCGGTCAGGAACAGGCTATGGATATGCTGGCGGAAAAAATGGGCATGGACCCGATGGACTTCCGGCTGCTCAACGTATGGCAGGAGGGCGATACCGCCATCTACGGCGAAAAGCCGACCGTATATGTTGCAGAAGGAATTTTCAAGGAAATGAAACCGATCTATGAAAAGCTCAAAAAGCATGCGGCGGAAAATACCACCGAGGAAAAGAAATACGGTGCCGGCGTGGCCTTTGGTTCCTTTAATATCTCCAACAGCGGCGACCATGCGGAAATCGCTCTGGAGCTGAACCCGGACGGTACGGTGACCCATTACAGCACTTGGGAAGATATGGGGCAGGGCGCGGACGTGGGATGTCTTGCTTATACCCACGAAGCCTTAAAGCCGTTAGGTCTCAAACCGGAACAAATTCATATTGTCATGAGCGACACGGACACTTGCCCGGATACGGGGCGTGCGGCGGCCAGCCGGTGTAATCTCATGACCGGACAGGCCACGGACGACGGCGCCAAAAAGATGCTGGACGCTATGCGCAAGGAAGATGGCACCTATAGGACGTATGATGAGATGGTGGCGGAGGGTCTACCAACAAGATTTGTAGGTGCCTTTACCCAGCCGGTTAACGAAAAGCTCAACGAAAACGACGGCTTCGGCAAATTCCCGCCTGACCAGAGTTACGCAGGATTTGTTTGCGAAGTGGAAGTGGATGCTGCCACCGGTAAGACGAAAGTCATCGCCATGCACTGCGTATCCGATGTGGGCAAGGTGACCAACTGGCTGTCCCTGGAAGGTCAGGCTTTCGGCGGTATGATGCATTCCATCGGTTATGCGCTGAGCGAAAATTATTATGACTTTAAAAAACATAACAACCTGATTGGCTCGGGATTCCCCTTCATTAAAGATATTCCTGATGGAGAGAACTTCACCCTCACCAACCTGGAGACAGTCAGAGACTATGCGGCCTTTGGCGGTACGGGAATATCGGAAGGATATCAGTCAGCGGGCCATGTAGCAGTCTTAAATGCATTATATGCGGCAGTGGGCGTGCGGATCGGCATGCTGCCGGCTACACCGGATAAAGTCAAGGCGGCAATGGAAGCAAAGGCAAATGGTACTTACAAGGAACAGGAGCCATTCTTCTTTGGAAAGGACTTCCATGAATATCTGGACTATATCAAGGCTCATCCGAGAATCGAATATAAAGGAGCTGTCGTACATCACTAAGGATTGCGGCTGGCTGCGGAATTAAGAAAGAGCTGCTGCGCGAACTGCTTTGCGCAGCAGTGTATTTGTGTTCTGGGATGCCGTGCGAAAGCAAGTTTTACGGAGGTACATATGGATTTTTACCAACTCATTGAGGACGGAAAGAAAAAATGTCTCAGGGATTCACCAGCTCCATGCTCCCATGCCTGTCCACTGGGGATGGATGTACGGGATTTCATCAAAAAATTTCGCAGCGGATTGATATCGGCGGCGTATAAAACCTTTAGCCAGTCTGCGGTGCTGCCGGGGGTCGTCTGCCACATTTGCGGGGAGCCTTGCAAAAACGATTGCGTGCGAAAAGAGATCGACGAAGCGGTATCTTTGAAAGGTCTCGAACGTTTTTGTTGGCAGCAGGCACATGGACAGCCGAAAAAAACCTATTATATCCGCGAAAAGAAAGAAAGGATCTTGATCTGTGGCGGTGAGATAGGGGAACTGGTCTGCGCCGTTAAGCTGGCTCGCCGGGGCTATCCGGTGGATCTGGCGGTAAAGGGCAATCAGCTGGGCGGGTCCTTGTGGGACCTGGATCATGAGGTTTTGCCCCCACAGGTTCTGGAGGAAGATTTGAATGAAATCCTGGAGGAAAAGTATATTCATGTACTCTGGCGCACATCGGAGATCCCTTCCCAAATGCTGCCTGAATATGACGCGATTCTTTTATCTGAGGAGGATTACGGAATCAACAGTGAAACCTTGAGGGACAGCAAAGTATTCAAGATAAAACAGGAAGGATCCCCACTTGAGAATATTCATCAAGGCAATCAGTTGTCCTATCAAATTGAAGAATACGTGAAAATTCATAAGGTGTTCATGACGCAAACATCTAAAAGCGCAGAACCATATGCGCCTGATCCAGCCGGCCTTGAGAAAAAAGCGAGGACCCTTCCGGCCGATGAAGCCCATTGGACACGGGATGAGGCTATGGCGGAGGCGGAGCGGTGCATCCAGTGCCAGTGCAGCCTTTGCTCCGATGTCTGCCCGATGATGCAGCATTATCATGAAGACTATAAGCAGCTGGCTTCGGCGGTTCTGGATACGGTGGAAGCCCAGGAGATTGACAGAAAGCGGGGACTTTACCCGTTGATGTCCTGCCTGCAATGCGGCGCATGCGAACAGGTGTGTCCGGTAAACATCGACACCAGGAGACTCTGCCTTTCTTCCAGGCGAATGATTCATAAGAAGAAAATTCTTCCCCAGGCTCACTATCATTTCTGGCTGATGGATATGCGTCATGCCAACGATCAAGCAGAGCTTCTGATTCCGGCCGCAGGGAGCAGCAGGTATGTTTATTTCCCCGGCTGTCAGATGGGAGCATCTTATCCCGAATACGTGGAGCATTCTTATGATTGGCTGCGGCAGCTTTATGGGGATCAGGTGGCATTGTGGAACCGCTGCTGCTGCGCACCGGCATATTGGTGCGGCAATGAAGTTTTATATACAGAGGAAACACAGGAAATTCGCAGCAAATGGCTTGAATGGGGAAAGCCGGCCTTTATTTTGTCCTGCCCTACCTGTATGGAACAGTTTCAGGCTCATTTCCCGGAGATTGAGGTAGTTTCCTTATGGTCGCTGCTGGCTGGAAACATGGAGCAAAAGGAACCCAGGAACCAGAAATTCGCCATCTTCGATTCCTGCGCAGCCAGAAAAGATGACCAGCTGCTGCAGGATATCCGTAAAATCGTTTCTTTGGCAGGTTACGAGGGAATCGAATTGAGCAAGAATAAGGAACATGCTCAGTGCTGCGGATACGGCGGTCTTGTTTATTCCACAAATCCTCAGTTGGTGGAGAACGTGATTGCTGAAAACAGCCAGCAGGAAAGCTGCCCCTTTGTCACTTACTGTACCAACTGCATGGATAGCTTTCGATTAAGCAAAAAAGACGCTCGCTTTATCTTTGATCTGGCCTTCGAGATACAGCCGCAGCAGCAGGTGCCCGACTTGACCGGCCGCCGCCAAAATCGTATGAGCTTGAAATACCGCCTTCAGAAAAAATACTTGCATATAGAAAGAATGGAGGAAAGCATGGCTTATGAGACGATCAGTCTGAGGATGGGTGAAGAAACAAAACGCAGTATCAACAAACAGCTTTTGCTTGAAGACGATATTCAGCAGGTGATTGGTTATGCGGAAGAAAACAGCCTTTATCTATACGATGGGGATACAAAGGAACATATCGCGCACAAACAGACGGGATTCATCACCATCTGGGTCAGATATAAGGCCCTGGGTGACGATGTTTACCAAATCAGCAGCGTGTATTTTCACCGTGTAAAGCTGAAGGGAGAACAAAATGACGGAGAGTAAAAAGGAACGAATCTTTTGCGGAAAATGCAAAGTCGAGTTAGTCCTGAAAAAGACGGATTTTCAGTATATGCGCTTTACCTTTAACCACCAGGTTCCGGTGTGCCCGGTCTGCGGGCAGGTCTATCTTTCGGAAGAACTGGTGAACGAGAAGGTCAAGGAGCTGGAGAAAAATTTTGAAGAAAAATAAGTTAGGAGAATCAAAAAAATGAACAAAACCAGTGCTGCGAAAGAAAGTAAATATCCTTGGGCGGTCTGCGCCGCATGTGCGATGGTGTTTTTTACCAGCATCGGCATGACGCCGGGAACTTTTTCCGTACATGCGCCCTTTATGATCGACCAGTGGGGCCTTACCAATGTCCAGAATTCAACGATTGTCTCGGTAAGGACTTTCGTTGGCCTGGTTACGATGTTTTTTTGCGGGGCGTACTACAAAAAACTATCGCTGCGGATGGGCATGACTCTGGGCGTTCTTCTGGGCGCGATTGGTTTTGGTGTTTTTGCTTTTGCAGATACCTTTGCTATGGGCTGCGTGGCAGCCGTATTTACCGGGGCTTGTTATGGATTTGCCGGTTCGATTCCGGTTTCTATGATTCTGGTGGCTTGGTTCAACCGGCATCGTATGCTCGCTATGAGCATCAGTTTTGCGGCATCGGGCTTTGCAGCCATGCTCGTTCCGCCCATCGCTACCTATCTGATTCTGCGATTCTCCCTGCGAACCGCTTTTTTATGTGAGGGCATCTTTGTCCTGATTATGGCAGCGCTGGCTTATGCTATCCTGCGGGATAAACCGGAAGATTTAGGTCTATTGCCTCTTGGCGGCAGTGAAGAACTTGAAGAAAAAAAGGAAAAGAAAAGGGTAAAACATTTGGAACAATATGCTCCCAATAAAGTCAGCCTGGCCTTGATGTTTGTCGTCACGTTTTTGATCGGCGCCATGAATTACACTGCATATAATCATTTCAGTGTGCTTTATTCAACATCGGGATGGGATGCCCAATCAATCGCCCTTTTGATGTCCCTGGCCGGGTGTTCACTGCTCTTGGGAAAAGTCCTGTGCGGACAGCTGATCGATCTTTTTTCTGCCAGAAAGACAGCTTTTGTCTTTTTTGGATTCACCTTCATATCCATGATTATGGCTGCAATGGCAGCAAATCCCAACTTTGGGCTTCACATAGCTACCATGCTGATTTACGGCCTTGGAGGCGTTCTGGCGACAACCGGCATCTCCGCTTATGCTCTGGATTTGTCCACAAAAGAAACATACGGCGATGTGGTGCGGTACAGCTATGTGATCTATGGCGCAAGCGGGGTAGTCTGCAGCTTTGGTATGGGCCTGATCGCCGATCTTACAGGCAGCTATGTTCCGGCGTATATCGCCTTGGCCGCACTGACGATCCTGGCCTTTATTCTGCTCCAGACTGCTTATCGGCTGGCTGCGAAGATATAAGATTGTGCCCGGCTACGCTTCAAGAAATCTGGATTCCAACAGCGGCGAGGCTTTGAGAACGCGGCCGGCGGCAAATTGGTCATCGAACAGCCAGTCCTTTAACTCGTGATTTTCGAGGATCAGCGGCATGCGGTGGTGAATGGGCGCCATAGACGCATTGGCCCCGGTTGTCAAAATGACAAACCTTAGCTGGTCCTCATACGCGTTGAATAGGCCAGCCATATATACCGAATTTTTCCCGGGCAATGTAAAATAATATTTATCCTTGCCTTTGCCGGTTTCTTGTTTCTTCCATTCGTAAAATCCGGTGGAAGGGATGATGCATCTTTTGCTTTTCAGGGGATAGGCAAACGTCTTTTTTTCTGCTGCCGTTTCGCTGCGGGCATTGATAATCAGACCTTTTCCATCCCAGCGCGGAAATCCCCAGGCGAGTAAATCCGCATCAATTTTTTGGCCCTGGCCCACCAAAATCGGCACTCGGTTATCAGGGTAAATGTCGCCGGACGGGCAGGAACCTTTGCCGTATTTTTCTTCGATCATTCTGACCACCCGGTTCATTTCCCGATATTCTTCACTTGTATAAAAGGTATATCTTCCGCACATAAATTCTTTCCTTTCTTTTCTCCACAGGCGGGCGATTCAATCACCATGCTAGGAGCAACTATCCTAAAACGATTTTTTTATCAGGAATTAAGATAATCTGACGGTTCTTTTTCTTGTTATGTAAACTAACACAATAAGAAAGTCTCATTAGTTTGAGAAAGCTATCGTCATTTTGCCACATATCCGCCATCGACCATGAGGGTTGTACCAGTGATGAAAGAAGCCGCATCAGATGCCAGGAACAAATAGGCTTCCGCAACTTCAGTGGCTTGGCCCATTCGTCCAATCGGATGGAGCTTTGCGAACTCTGAACAATATTCATCTATAGTCTGCCCGTTTTGACGGGCATCATCCTCTGCCATTTCAGTAAGAATATATCCGGGAGCAACGGCATTGACGCGGATTTGAAAGCCTTGCTCTCCGCAGTATAAAGCAGCACAGCGGGTCATGGACTGTACCGCGGCCTTGGTGGCGCTGTAGCCGAAGAAGTTGCTGTCTCCTACGACGCCATCAACAGAAGCGGTACTTACGATTGCTCCTGGCTTACCGTTTTCTGCGATGGCTGCAATTCCAAACTGCATGCCGTAATATACGCCGGTCTGATTGGTGGCGATCATTTTGTTCCATGTTTCATCGGTGATTTCCCCTAAATTTTCGCGAAAACTGATGCCTGCGTTGTTAATCACAATATTCAATTCACCGAATGTTTCTTTTGTGAAAGCGATAGTGCGCTCCCAGCTTTTTCGGTCTGTCACGTCCAATCTGCAAAATGCTGCTGAGCCGGGAAACCTGCTGTTCAGCCCAGCCGCCAAATTGCTTCCGTCATTTTCATTTCTCCCGCACAGAACGACCTTTGCGCCTTCTGATGCGAAAAGCTCTGCTGTTACTTTTCCGATTCCTTTTGTCGCGCCTGTAATTAAGGCTGTTTTTCCTTCTAGTCTGTTCAATTTATTCAGCTCCTTCCTTTTAACTGACATTATAAGGGGCTTTGCGTAGAAAGATCAAGCTTCTGAAGCAAGAAAACTCCATTGTCCGTCTCCCTGTTCAACCAAATTGACATAGAAATACTACGGATGCTTCCCATAATGAGGTTTGTGCAGGAATCCCCGTTGATCCCGACTCTGCTGATGATCCTCTTCCATCCAGGTCTGAATTTTTTTACTCTTCAACACATCAAAGGGTTAAAACAAGCAATGCATTATAATTTGCTCTGAGGAGATGATGCACAAAACGGATACTAAAAGAAGCAGGAGTAGTGTGGAATGGACGGTGCTTTTTTGAAATGATCCGGGGTTTTAATGAAAAGGGCGTTGAAGGTGGTGAGGATGAGGCATTTTGCCGGCGCATAATTGAACTATAATTGAAAAGTTTAGTCAGCGGCTGTGAATAGTTGTATGTTGCTTTTGCGCGATGGTGGGCTTGACTCATATATATTTAAAAAGTAAAATATATAAAATTGAACTTGAGGGGAAGATACAGGTGAAAGTTTTAGCAAATCATTAGACATAATGCGCATTTTTGAAAGAAAAAGATAAATTGTGAGAGAGTGTGAGAGGGTGAGAGCAAGGCATGATTTTTTTCATAGCTTCAAGAGAAGAAAGGCGAGACTAATTGCTGGCATTGATGGTTTGGGAAATTTTTGTGGGATGTAAAAGTATACTTGGAAGATTTGTTTTGATGGCGGGATTGTCGACCTGCGATCGTGTAAAAAGGGCCGGGGGTCGACAATGCTTGAATTAAAAAGAGCTAGATATGTAATAAACAACTTTCGTGCAGCTAATAATGCGACATTTGAGGTGTTAAAACATAGGTCGACAAAAAAGGTGATGAAAAGCGTTGGTAATAGCCGACTTTAGGGCGGCGGATTAAATAAGTACCAGATTGGAATATAAATTCTCATCGTCAGGAAGTGTAGAAGCTGCATCGCTTATTAAATAAGTACCAGATTGGAATATAAATGCAGGTAGATTTTTGCATCTGATTCTTTGGCTCGGAATTAAATAAGTACCAGATTGGAATATAAATGCATTTTAAAAGAGGGCGTTCGTGATCCAATTATATATTAAATAAGTACCAGATTGGAATATAAATGACGTTTTGAAGCGTCGATGATCTTTATACCCAATATTAAATAAGTACCAGATTGGAATATAAATTTGGCGGAGGCCTGATGGTGATCAAGAGCGCTTTAAATTAAATAAGTACCAGATTGGAATATAAATCGGTCAAAGCTTTGGAAGATCAATACCTGAACACGAATTAAATAAGTACCAGATTGGAATATAAATGAAGAAATTATTTTAAAAGAAGAGTAAGAAAGAAGAATTAAATAAGTACCAGATTGGAATATAAATCAGTAGTTTCTTTTACACTTTCGGTTGTGGCTTCGCCATTAAATAAGTACCAGATTGGAATATAAATAAGTAAGGGTTATAGTATAAGCGAATATCGTGCTCTATTAAATAAGTACCAGATTGGAATATAAATCATAATAAGGAGGGCGGGCTTGCCACCGCTCCCCGATTAAATAAGTACCAGATTGGAATATAAATACGGCTTGGCGATTGCCTGGGGCGGCGAACAGAAAAATTAAATAAGTACCAGATTGGAATATAAATTTTTAATCTCGTTGTCCTCTGAAAAAAAGCACTGCACATTAAATAAGTACCAGATTGGAATATAAATTATCAATGGGTGCTGTCTTGGGACGCTGAATGAGATCATTAAATAAGTACCAGATTGGAATATAAATGGATGTAAAAGAGGCCATGTCGGAGCGAATATGGGATTAAATAAGTACCAGATTGGAATATAAATAGACTTATACGGCGGAAGAAATGAGTGCGGAAATTGATTAAATAAGTACCAGATTGGAATATAAATTGCCACCCCATCCACACGCTTAAGGGTATCCGCTGTCATTAAATAAGTACCAGATTGGAATATAAATTTGCTTATGAACCTCAATTTCTGCCAGCACGATATCAATTAAATAAGTACCAGATTGGAATATAAATAAATCAAAGTGTGGCAACTCTGCCTTTACAGAAATGATTAAATAAGTACCAGATTGGAATATAAATTGAAAGTTTCTGCATTGCCCTACAATCAAAATTCAATTAAATAAGTACCAGATTGGAATATAAATGAAGAGTGGGCCTGGTGTCCACTACGCCTTATGCGAAATTAATAAGTACCAGATTGGAATATAAATGTGAAGATATCGTTCCTTATTTTTATAGAACGCCCCAATTAATAAGTACCAGATTGGAATATAAAGTTTTTATACCACCACCCCGTTTATCGTATCTAGTACAATTAATAAGTACCAGATTGGAATATAAATAAAGGCAAAAATATTGAATAGTACAAGCAGACATAAATTAATAAGTACCAGATTGGAATATAAAATCCGGTATCTGTCACACGATCAATTAGTCCTTGCTGCATTAAATAAGTACCAGATTGGAATATAAAGGGGACAACGTGAGTTGCTTGAGGAGCCGGGAAAGTGATTTACTAGTACTAGTTTAGTTAGAACAAAACTTAGATTGAATGGTGTGATAAGTTACAGGGTTGTTATAATTGAATTAATCATAGACTCATGTATAAAAAATTGTATAGGCGGTATTAATATAGGATTATGTCAAGTGTCCTTATGTACTACAGAACTGAATATTATTTTATACGATGAAACCTATGCGCTCACTATGTTAGCTGGTATTTCTGGTATAAAATCTGCCTTGCAGTTCGCCTGCGACTCGCTGGTTAGAATGTTTTATAATGTTCTCCATTACGTGCGGTGTTAACATGACACTAAGTATTGTGAAACGTACTCGGCTTGCAAGATTATAACTTGCAGACAAATTAGTTTGATGTTGCCGCAAGGTCCAAAAATAAATGAAGAGTGTTCGACATGGTCCATATATTTAAACGCATATATTGCATAATTCCCTTTGACAAAGTAAAATATAGGAAAACAGAGGAGAAGAAGATTATGTCTGCGGAGAATTTAAGAAAGTTACTGAACATAATATGCACTGAAGCTACCACGATTGTTGGTTCAGACCTTGAAGAAATCATTTTATATGGTTCATACGCGCGTGGCGATTTTGATAGCGAATCAGATATAGACATTGCGCTCATTGTCAAGACAAACAGAACAGATTCCGTGAAATATCGTAAGGAAATTGTAAATTTGATGAGCGATTTGAGCCTTGATTTTGACGTGCTTGTAAGTATTTCCTGCATTCCACGAAATGATTTTGATAGGTATAAAGAAGTGCTCCCCTATTACAGAAATATTAATTGTGAGGGGGTGAGGTTAAGTGCATGATGATTTGGCTGTGACGCTTGCTAAATATAGGTTAGATCGTTCCAAAGAATTGATAATGGATGCGAGGCGGTTATATGAGGCAGCTAGCTATAAGAGCGGAAATAATAGGGCGTACTATGCGATCTTTTATGCAATGCGCGCGATCATCGCTTTGGACGGCGTTGACTTTAAAAAGCATTCTGGGGTAATTCAATATTTCCAGAGAGAGTATGTGAAGACTGGGAAGTTTAAGAGGGAGTATTCGCAGATCATTATGGAAGCAAATGAAATCAGGAATGCCAGCGATTATGATGATTTTTATATAGCCTCGAGAGAAGAAACGAAAAAGCAAATCGATGGTGCGGAAAAATTTTATACGGCAGTAAAAGTGTACTTAGAAGAAATCTTTTAATGGTGAAAACTGTCGACCTGTGATCGTGTAAAAAGGGCCGGGGGTCGACAATGCTTGAGTTATAAAGAGCCTGGCCCGTAATGACCAACTTCCGTGCACCAGTAATATGATGACTAAGGTAAAAAATCGTAGGTCGACAAAAAAGGTGTTGAAAAGTGTTGATATTAGCCGACTTTAGGGCGGCGGACTAAATAAGTACCAGATTGGAATATAAAGTACTTGAGGGGTACTGACAAATAAGCTGTTTGGTAAACTAAATAAGTACCAGATTGGAATATAAAGAAAGCAGCGCAGGCAAACCGTAAAACTGTTGAAAAACTAAATAAGTACCAGATTGGAATATAAAGGCTACAAAGTTTATTTTATAATTCCGCCTAATTTTGCACTAAATAAGTACCAGATTGGAATATAAAGGGTGTTCTGCCTCTTTTATAAGTGATCTCAATTTTTTACTAAATAAGTACCAGATTGGAATATAAAGTTTTTGTTACGCCTTTAACCATGTCTCGAAATGTTGACTAAATAAGTACCAGATTGGAATATAAAGCCGCCAAAATCGCAAGGATGATGATAAATAAGGTAATACTAAATAAGTACCAGATTGGAATATAAAGAGATGTGTTGTTTACCGTCAACCGTGATGGTCGGACTAAATAAGTACCAGATTGGAATATAAAGATTCTCCAGCTCTAACAGCTTTTTTTGTAGTTCTGCACTAAATAAGTACCAGATTGGAATATAAAGTTGTTTGTCGTATTCTATCCGGTAAAATTTGATTCGACTAAATAAGTACCAGATTGGAATATAAAGTTTCGACAATCGCTTTATTATGGTTGAGGGAGGACTACTAAATAAGTACCAGATTGGAATATAAAGATAATTCGGCTGCACCTTCATTTGCTTGCCATTCAATACTAAATAAGTACCAGATTGGAATATAAAGGCAGGTGGCTATGTCTGTAAGATTGTCGGAATTGTAGACTAAATAAGTACCAGATTGGAATATAAATGTGTAGGGCAACCGGTTTCAGCTGTAACAAGCTGTTACTAAATACAAGCTCCTGCTCAGCCATGCCGTCCAGTTCATCCGGTTTCAGCTGTAACAAGCTGTTACTAAATAAGTACCAGATTGGAATATAAATTAATAATTCCTTTCTCCCTTTCGGGTATAAAAATAGAACTAAATAAGTACCAGATTGGAATATAAATGCGTCAGTTTAACGAGATAAACGGTTCCATCGGTCAGACTAAATCAGTACCAGATTGGAATATAAATATTTCAAGATATTTCGGAACGTGAGACTCTCAAAAGAACTAAATAAGTACCAAATTGGAATATAGAGCTTCTTTTTTCGACAATCAGCAGGGTTTCTTGATGCATTGAATAAGTGCTATATTGGAAAGTAAGGATAGAAATCTAAAATAGTATTATATAGCATGCGAAGCGTTGGACAAAAATATCCTGTAAGTTTAACAAATAAATACAATTTTTCAATATAATAAATTATCTATATAATATTTTGCTTTTACCTTTATGAAAAGAGTCTCATAAAAGGATAAATAGAATAAAAATCATGGTATCTGATTGGAAAGGCAACTTTATATACTAGACAAAAAACAAAGAGCAGAGAACAATAAACTCTGCTCGACCCAATATGGTGAGATTCATAAATACATAATCTGAAATTCATTTAGATTCCAATGTTGGCGCAATCTTGATTCTTGTTTATTATATATAAAATATATATAAAAAGTCAATTGGATTTTACATTATAGGTACTTTATCTGTAATTCTGGTTTATGTATTGACACATTGGAAAAAATGTATTATATTACTAATTGAAAAGAGAATGAAGAGTTCTTGGTTCGCTGCTCGAAAGGAGTGAACGCTTATAGCAGCCATTTTATTAAAGAAAGGTAAACAAACGTCGTTATTGGCCTAATTGGATTAATAATTGAAAGCATTACATGTGCTTTTACGATAGCTATGTTTAGACACATGTCTAAGTAATACATAGTTAAAAAGGAAAGAACACCACTCTGTTTTGGTAGACTAGTGGTGTTCACACTTCAGTTAATTCTTTTGGATGAACCAAGATAACTCTTAGTTCTCTTACTATACTTATTATACATCACAAATGCAGAAAAACAACTGCAATTTCCTTTATTTTTAGCCATAATAAAAATATTTGATCTAATATTTACGCAGCAAAGATGAAATCATTACCAAGGAGGTGAACTATTTGAAATTATCCATTGAATTTGTACTGGAGAAAAAGGAATTTGCCTTAGACTTCCGCCGCACGTTCCTGGCGCTCTTAAAGAAATGCCTGACCGAAGCGGATGATGGAAAGCATATGAAAGAATACTACGAGCCAGGGCAGGAAAAAGACTTTACCTTTGCCGTCTTTTTTTCAGAGCCGACCTTTCATAAGACCCATATCGAGCTGAAAGCGGCGCGCGGCAAACTACTTTTTTCCTGTGCGGAAAAATTCACAGGCTACCTATTTTTCTCCGCGTTTCTGGAGCAGATGAAAAAGCCGTTTCCTTTAGAAAATGGAAACAAGCTGACGATTACATCTGTGAGGAAAGTTCCCGAACCGGAGACTAAAGAAAAACAGGCTATGGTAAAAATGCTCAGCCCCCTTTGCGTACGGGAGCACACAAGAGAAGAAAACCGGGATCAGTATTATACCTATGAAGAAGAAACCTTCCTGGAAAAGGCAACCTATGTAATAAAAAACAAATTGATCCGTGCAGGTTTTTCCGACGAACTGAGCAGCACGTTTCAAATTACGCCGGTGAACTGCAAAAAGACGCTTGTGGAATTTTATAAGCGAAAGGTTCCATGCAGCCTGGGATACTTTCTTTTGGAAGGGGACAGGGCCATCTTGAACCATCTTTTAAGAGCCGGTATTGGGAGCAGATGCAGCGCCGGTTTCGGAATGCCGGAATTGAAGTAGAGGAGGAGAACAGTGAAAATCAAGCTGGAAAATCAGAAATATGATACGGCGCTTTTCCCTACAGAATGGCGGTATTCAGCAGCGATCGTAGGGCTGGTGCGGTACTTCAAGCAGCAGGGGATTGACTTTGAAATGGACTATACATATGATGGCTGGAAAGGAATTGCGTACAAGCAAGAGGATTTAACAGAAGAAAGGCTCATTGATTTTGCGGAAGCCTATTATGGACAAGCTTTTCCCCATCGAAAAGCAGAGAGTCTTTTAAACATGGAAGAATGGACGGAAGAACAGATCAAGCTCGTTAACGAGAATCTAAAGGGAAATACCATCTTGAAAAAGACAGTCAAAACCAAATTTGACAGTACAAACCAAGAGGAACTTCTCGATATCCTGCAAAAAAACAGGGCAGTAATTATTAGAGATTCCTTTAAGAACAAGAAAAATATGTATGCTAAATTTGCCAATACAAACTTGTTTCTTACAGAAGGAAACCCACATTGCAGATTGCAGGGGTACACCATAGACGAAGGAAGGAAAACCAAAAGCCTTTCTTTTAACTTTGAGGAAAATGCTTTTCAGGGCACAGACATGCAGGAATTTGACTGGATCCCATTTGCCTTTACCGATACTTACGAAAGTTTCTTTATTAACAACAACGGTTCGGTCAAAAGCTTGTGCCACACTGCGAACCAGTTGCAGGAGATTATGGAAAAATCCAAAGAAGAGAAAGAGGGAGCTCGTACCATACTCTTGAAATCGATGGCCAAAGCCCAAGACTTTATCGACTTTGACGTGGAAGTGATCAGTAAGAGCCAGGATCATGAATATTTTGAGTCGCTGTTCATCCGCAAGCAAGCGCTGGATGCGCTCAGGAAAATTTCGGATCTATCATTATTGCGCTTTAGAACAGATTTGGCGCCGGATTATTGGCTGGATGTGCAGAAAGAGGTGGTGGATTGCTGTATAAACCAAGTGTCACTGGACAGCCTGATTGAAATCTTGCTCAAAGTAAAGGAGAAGAAGGGAATCGGGTATCTGAATGTTGTGATCAGTCTATTGATCGAACTGAATTTAGAGTGGGGTGAAGAAATGGAAAAGGAAAACAAAAGAAAGAATATCTACATAGCTAAGGGTTGCGCTGAAAAAACAGTGAAAAAACTTCGCAGCGAAAAAAAAGAAAACAAACTGGATTCCTACAGAAAAAAACTGATTAGTGCCATTGTTTTCCATGATTACGACCGGGTCAATGAAATTATTCTGCAGCTGTCCGCATATGCGGAAATTTCATATCCGTTTGCCTATTCTCTGTTTGAAGACGGAGAGGGAAACAAGGAAGTGGCCTTTGCATTTGCCAATGGGCTTGATTCAAACAGCGAAGAGAAGAAACAGGAGGGAAAATAAGATGAAAAAAGCATTAACCATGACTGTCGTTGCCAATATGACCAGCAATTATTCCGAAGGACTGGGAAACATATCTTCCGTGCAGAAAGTTTTCAAAGAACAGCATGTTTTTGCCATGCGAAGCCGCGAAAGCCTGAAAAATGCAATTTGTGTGCAGGCAGGCTTGTACGATGACCTTGAAACATCTGTAGATGGAGCTGCGCAAAAGCTGGTTTCCGAAAAAGTCAACGCCGCTACTTGCAGGGCGTTAGAAGGCGGGTACATGTCAACAAAAGACCTTACCTATATAAGAAACAGTTCCTTCTATTTGACCGACGCCGTAGCTTGCGATTCCTTTATCAATGAGACCCGTTTCCACAACAACTTGTATCTGGCCTCCAACAATGCGAAAGCCAATGGCGTAAACCTGCAGGATAAAGATGGCGCGGGTAAAGCCGGTTTGATGCCGTACCAGTATGAGTACGACAAATCCATGAAACTATACAGCCTGACCGTTGATTTGGAAATGGTGGGAAAAGACGAAAATTTCAACGCTGAAGCCGATGCTTCGGAAAAGGCGGATCGCGTACTGGCCTTACTGGAAGCGGTTAGAAATTTGTCATTGGTGGTCAAAGGAAACCTGGACAATGCGGAACCCCTCTTTATCGTCGGTGGAATGTCCAATCGGAAAACCCATTATTTTGAAAATGTTGTGCGAGTAAAAAATGGCGCCCTTTCCATCACAGAAGATTTAAAAGATAAACTGTCAGAAGATTTTCAGTGTGCGCTCCTCAGAGGGGACAATTTTGTCAACGAAGATCAGATCGTAAAAGAGCTCAACCCTGTTTCCATGAAACAATTCTTTGACACGTTGTCAGGCCAAGTCAAATCCTACTATGGGATATAAGGAGAGCGCTTATGGAAGCAGTAAGATTAAAGCTGAGACAAGCTACCGCCAATTACAGGCGTGAGGAAACGGTGGACAACAAGATGACTTACCCGCTCCCTCCCTTCTCCACGGTTATTGGCGCTCTCCATAAAGCCTGCGGATACAGGGAATATCACCCTATGGACCTCAGCATTCAGGGCAATTACGGTGCGCTGAAAAAGAAAGTTTATACAGATCATTGTTTCTTAAACAGAACGGAAAATGATCGCGGTATTTTAGTGAAGATGATAAATCCGGATCTGCTTTCAACGGCTTATGTGGAAGTCGCCAAGGCTAAAAAGTCACAAGGAAATGATTTTTACCAAGGGGTTACGATTGAAGTAAAAAATGAGGCATATTTGCAGGAATATCGTAACTTGAAGGATTTGAAAAAGCAGATTTCGGATTTTCGGAAAGAACGCATTGCCGAAAGTTTTCAGCCCAAATTGAAAAAGCTGAAAGCTGCTTTGAAGGAACGCAAGAAAACCTACAAAGATGATGCGTTACGACTAGCTCAAATAAAAAATAGGGAGAAAGAACTTACAGCACTGGACAAACGAGTGAAACATAGGCTGCAAGAATATGAGGAGCAGAACTATACAATCCCCTACTCTCATTTTCGTACCCTGACGAAGGGCCCCAAATATTATGAGATTTTGACTGAAGTGGAGCTGGTAATCCATGTGCGAGCGGAGAGCCAGGTTTTGCAGGATATCCTGGAGCATATCTATGACTTAAAAGCCATTGGGCGAAGTGAAGATGTGGTGGAAGTCCTGGAGGCGGAGTTGGTGGAATTGAAAGAAGTGAAACGTGCTGCTAAGAGCTTATACCATGGATACATATCAACAAAAGCAGTAGATGAACGTTTGATCTGGGAACAGAAACGGGATGTTGGAGGAGTAGCTCAAGGGACGAGGTACTTTCTAAACAAGGATTATAAAATTGTGGATGGAAAAAGGATTTTTAACAAGAAAGCGGTTGTCTACACCTCTAATTACTATGTAAAAGCGGGAACTTCACACAGTGATATTTTTCTGGATTGTTTCGGAAGTGAGCAAAAAGATGCCTATATTGTCAATTTTATTTAAAGGAAGGAAATAAAATGCTGCCAGACCACTTATTGGAAGATTCCTTAGCTAAATCGAAACCTGCGCAATCAATTCGAGAACACACAGATCTAGTAAAACATGCAGCCCAAAATCTAATTGATTTGGGCTGTATTCGCAGTGACCACGTTGCGGAACTTTTGCTGATTGCATGTGAGCACCATGATTATGGAAAAATTATTGGAGAGTTTCAAAGAAGAATAAAAAAGGGATACCCTTTCAATGAGGCGAGAGAAGTAGCGCACAATATTCTGTCCTATTTTTTTCTTGGAGAAGATGAATTCAACAATATGGAAGATTATTATATCGTGGCCGCAGCGGTTTTATATCATCATTGCCGTGATAGTATCTCACATAACATGAGCGAAAAGAGTGATTTAATCGATGCGCTCCTGGAGCCATATCAGGAATATATAAAAAAAGATTTATTTATTAAGGATGCAGAATGTTATGAAGTGCTGCGAGAGCGCCACCCTGACGCCATTTTAGTCAAAGGCCTTTTGCACAGATGCGACTACAGCGCCAGCGCGGGAATCGCCTGCGAATATCCCCATGATTTTCTCGAACAGGACATGGATGCCTTGCTGAAAAGATGGCAAAGTAACGACACAAAGGCAGACTGGAAGGATCTTCAAATATTTTGCCTGGAGCATAAAGATGAGAATTTGCTCATAACAGCGCCCACCGGAATGGGCAAAACAGAGGCCGCGCTTCTGTGGATCGGCAACAACAAAGGTTTCTTTGTGCTGCCGCTGCGCACAGCCATAAACGCCATGTATGACAGGATTCAAGAGGAGATCATACGAGGGAAAAAGGACGAATGTCTGGCTTTGCTGCACGCAGACACGATCAGTTATTACCTGAATCAGAAGGAAAGAATCGATGGTTCAGAGGACCCTTTGGAATATTATACCCGCAGCCGCCAGATGGCGCTGCCGCTTACCATATGCACGTTGGACCAGCTCTTTAATTTCGTGTATAAGTATCCCGGCTATGAGTACAAGCTGGCCACCTTGTCATACTCGAAAATCGTGATCGATGAAATCCAGGTATACAATCCAGAGCTGTTGGCTTACCTGGTTTTTGGTGTACGATGGATCAAACAGATGGGCGGAAAAGTAGCGGTGCTCACTGCAACCATGCCGCCCTTTGCCAAACAGAAGCTTGCGGAGGCATTAGAGGGCGACTTTGTGGAAGCCGATTTTTCCCATCAAGGGAAAGACCGCCATAATATAAAGGTGCTCGATAAGGCTTTGAATACAGAAGATATAACGGATTTGTTTGAGAAGATGAAAGCTGGCCATTGCCGGGGAAACAGTATTTTAGTGGTATGCAATTCCATAGAAATCGCGCAGCAGATGTATGAGCAATTGTCCAAGAAACTTGATGAACAGGATGCGGAGGTCAATCTCCTACATAGTAATTTTACGCTCGCAGATAGAAAGCAAAAAGAAAGCAATATTTTACAAGACGGTAAAACTGGAGAAGGTGGGGATAAAATAAAGGTTTGGGTAGCCACGTCCATTGTCGAGGCCAGCCTGGATATTGATTTTGATTATCTTTTTACAGAGTTAATGGATCTGTTTTCTCTTTTCCAGAGATTGGGGCGCTGTAACCGCAAAGCAGAAAAGCCGATAGACCAATATAATTGTTACGTTTATCTGGAAAAGCAGGGAGCTGTGATGAAGTACGTGGACGAAACCATTTTTCAGTGTTCCAGAGACGCGCTTTTAGCAGTAGATGGCATTCTCACAGAACAGGAAAAGACTGCCATGATTGAGCAGGCTCTTTCCGTAAAAAAGCTGGAGAACAGCGACTATAAGAAAGAATATGAGCGAATTTATGACTACATCGAGGACTTGTATGTTGGAGAAAAGGATGAAAGAGAGGCAAGGCTGCGGAATATTCAGTCTGTGACCGTCATTCCCGGCCCAGTGTATAAAGCAAACGAACCCTTCTTTACGGAAAAACAAAAAACATTGAAAGAGGGGCGTTTGTCGATTGAAGAGAGAGCTCACATTCGCGATGCCATTTATCAGCATACCGTTTCCATACAGCGGTATCGTTATGAACAATCGGAAACGTTCGGTGAAATCGCGCTCAGCAGAAAAGAAAAGTTGCCGATTCTCGATTGTGAATATACAAAGGAGCAGGGCTTGGGCATAAAAAAGCGTGAAAAAAAGGCAGCTCCAGACCCATTTATATAAGGAGATCTAAAAATGGATGATGATAGCAGAATTACTGGCGTCATGGTTTATTACTATTTCGTCTGTAAACGAAAACTGTGGTATTTCAAGAATGAGATTCAAATGGAGCAGGGCAATGAAGCGGTCAAAATTGGAAAGATCCTGGACGAATCTTCTTATGGCAGAGAGAACAAACACATGAATATCGACCAGACGATCAACATTGATTTTATCCGGGAAAGCAATATTTTACATGAAGTTAAGAAGAGTAAGAAGATAGAAGAAGCTTCTGTCTGGCAAGTAAAATACTATTTGTATTATTTGAGGATGAAGGGCCTGGAAGGTGTGACTGGAAAGATTGATTACCCTCTTTTGAAAAAATCCGTTGCCGTTGAGCTTGAGGATGAGGATATCCGGGAGATGGAAGAAGTCCTTGCAGATATAAGGAACGTTATTGGGCAGCCCTTGCCGGATGAGGCGAAGAGAAAAAACATTTGCAAATCGTGCGCATATTTTGATTTGTGTTTTATTTAAAAGCAGGTGTGATATGAACAGAAGCTATTATATTTATTCAAATGGCAAGCTCTCGAGGAAGGACAATACCTTACAGTTTGTCAACAGCGAAGGCGAGAAACGGGATCTACCGGTTGAGCAGATCGAGGACATCTATATTATGTCTGAAATGACCATCAACACGAAACTTTTAAACTTTGCCGCGCAAAATGGGATTGTTTTACACTTTTTTAACTACTATCAGTTTTATACAGGAAGCTTTTATCCAAGGGAACAGCTTTTGGCCGGACGGCTTTTGGTGAAGCAGGTGGAAGCTTATTCGGATTTTGAAATACGGCTTGATTTAGCAAAAAGGTTCATTCAGGCAGCCTCCGCGAATATCTATCGGAACCTGCGCTATTATAATGGGAGAGGAAAGGATCTGGAGCTCCCAATGAAACAGATCGACCATCTTCGCGGCCAAATTGATAGGCAGTTGGGGATAAAAGATTTGATGGGGATCGAAGGGAATATTCGCAAGATTTACTATAGCACTTGGGAAACGATCATTGATCCGGATATTGATTTTGAAAAGCGTGTCATGCATCCGCCTGATAATCGCATCAACAGTCTGATTTCATTTGTAAACTCTTTGATTTATACAAAGGTATTGACAGAAGTTTATCATACCCAACTAAATCCAACGATCAGTTATTTGCATGAACCAGGGACAAGGCGCTTTTCTCTCTGTTTGGATTTGGCGGAAATTTTCAAACCGCTGATTGGCGACCGATTGATTTTTTCTTTGCTCAATCGAAAACAGATCACGGACAATAGCTTTATGGCTGATTTGGACGGGCTCAAATTAAAGAAAGAGGCTTCTCAGTTGATTTTGTCGGAATTGGACGAGCGCATGAAGAAAACGATTAAGCACAAGGAGCTGGGAAGGTCGGTATCCTATCAATATTTGATCCGCCTGGAAGCCTACAAATTGATCAAGCATTTGCTGGGAGAAAAAGAGTATGTTGGATTTGAGATTTGGTGGTAATTCGGCAGGTTGTAAAGGGGGAATGATGAATGTACATTATCTTGGTATACGATATTGTTGTTGACGATGAAGGAAAGAAAATCCTACCCAAAGTGTTTAAATGCTGTAAGAAGTATTTATCCCACATTCAAAATTCCGTATTTGAAGGGGACATGACGAAATCGCAAATCATGGCTTTAAAATTGGAACTGCAAAAGCTACTGCGAAAAGAGAAAGATTCCCTGATCGTGTTCTCCAGCAGGGATCAAAAGTGGCTGAGTAAGGAATTTTGGGGAAAAGAGGATGATAAAACCTCTAAATTCTTATGAGGGATGATTCAACAGGGACAAAATCATCGAAATCTAAGAATGGTGAAAGTTTGTCGACCTGTGATCGTGTAAAAAAGCCCGGGGGTCGACAATGCTTCGATTATTCAAATCCAGACGCATAATGACTAGTTTATATGCAGCTAATCTTGAAACATTGAAAGTGAAAAGTTATGGGTCGACAAAAAGAGTAGGGAAAAGCATTGATATTAGCCGGTTTTAGAGCTATGGAATTAATAAGTACCAGATTGGAATATAAAGCCACCGGAGTGGCTGCTGCTGATCGGCTGCTCTCCAATTAATAAGTACCAGATTGGAATATAAAGATTGCTATTGACATTACAAAGCCTCATAGTGTCTACGAATTAATAAGTACCAGATTGGAATATAAAGAAAGAAGAAAAAGAGTTGTTTGCGCCATTCGGATATTAATTAATAAGTACCAGATTGGAATATAAAGAGATTGTACTTTTGCCAGTAAGGGATTAGAGCTTCAAATTAATAAGTACCAGATTGGAATATAAAGGCATCAGGAACATGCCTTCTTCCGTTTCCTCCCCGAAATTAATAAGTACCAGATTGGAATATAAAGGACCTTCGCTTGTAGGATACCGCAAAACTAAAAACCAATTAATAAGTACCAGATTGGAATATAAAGATGGACTAAGAAACCAATTTTTCAAGCCAAACTTGAATTAATAAGTACCAGATTGGAATATAAAGTGATAATTCCTTTCTCCGCCGTCCTGGCGGTATAAAAAATTAATAAGTACCAGATTGGAATATAAAGTGAAGAGAATCAGAACAATCGACCAGGCCTATGACGAATTAATAAGTACCAGATTGGAATATAAAGTTGAGCTGATGATTAGCACCAACATGACGCAACTTCAAATTAATAAGTACCAGATTGGAATATAAAGGATACAAAACCTGCTGAAAAACATCAACGATACCAAATTAATAAGTACCAGATTGGAATATAAAGCATGACCAGGATTCAGCGCCGGCGGGCGAGGCAGAAATTAATAAGTACCAGATTGGAATATAAAGTATGGACAGCTCCAGCGTGCGTCAGACGGTGCTTAAAATTAATAAGTACCAGATTGGAATATAAAGGATTGGGAGAACGCTGAGGGCTTTCAATGGTCCATGAATTAATAAGTACCAGATTGGAATATAAAGTAACCAGATACACAGCAAACTCAGCTGGGATATCAACAATTAATAAGTACCAGATTGGAATATAAAGAATTACGGAACTGACATCATCGACAACACCGACAAAATTAATAAGTACCAGATTGGAATATAAAGTTGAAATTCCAACGATAAATTTGCACGACAGTGCAAAATTAATAAGTACCAGATTGGAATATAAAGGATCGTCTATCACGCCAACCGGCATGGTGATGATTCAAATTAATAAGTACCAGATTGGAATATAAAGGATCGTCTATCACGCCAACCGGCATGGTGATGATTCAAATTAATAAGTACCAGATTGGAATATAAAGTTGAAATTCCAACGATAAATTTGCACGACAGTGCAAAATTAATAAGTACCAGATTGGAATATAAAGCTCACAAGATGCACCGGAGCCACGCCGACATAGACCGAATTAATAAGTACCAGATTGGAATATAAAGAATATGACCGCTGCAATTATAACAATTAGTGCAATAAATTAATAAGTACCAGATTGGAATATAAAGACTTGAAGAAGAAATGCAGCTTTCTGAGATTGAAAAAATTAATAAGTACCAGATTGGAATATAAAGACCGTTGCCACCCTGGGTCGTTGCGTCTTGTCTCAAATTAATAAGTACCAGATTGGAATTTAAACTTCAGATAGTTCATTCCCTCCAGATCACTAATATAATATAAAGTTTGGTCATTTTTGTGTACAAGCTAAGATGTTCCCTATTAATATATATCATATTGGAATGTAAATCAGATTATAATCTTCCTATTTTTGCAATTTTAACATGAAATAAATTCCAGCTTAGAATATAATTCGCACGATTAAAGGATGAGATCGTAGCCAGGCAATTTTGGCATAATTGAGATGCGTCCAAAGGAAACTCAGTATGGTCATTAATAACAGCGTGCGCATAAATGCGTAAAAGACGGCTAATATTATATTTTAAGCAGTTCTAATACCAATGACATGGGGAGATAAACAGCAGCGTCCACACGTAGGGCGGCTCGTTAGCCTGAGCCTACAACCTGATGCAGCTTGGCTAAAAGGTCAGCTTGGTCAATAATTTTCATTTTTATTGATACTACTTTAAACTAACGAGGGGGAATTTACTTAAAAACTGTCAATTGTTAATGATTTGCTGGTGAATTTTGATAGTTTCATGGATGGCACGATCCCGTTAGGCTGATAGCTCGAGATAAAATATAAAAAAACGACCTTTTCTCAAAAGATATTGATCGTGGATGTTCATTAAGAGGTTACTTGCTGTCGCCGTTTGTCGCCCGTTGCTTTCCGTCGCCGCACGCACCCACTGCCGATTGTTTTGCTGAGTTCGAATGCTTGGACTTAGCTCTCGGATGACAGAAATTTGTATCTTACCCCCTACAAACCCATCCCTATCGCTTAGTCCCAATCCTTAATGACATCCACAGGTGTCAGTTTTTTCAGCTGAGACATGAAGGATATGCAATCATCAGGCAGTACGCCAGAAGCCATCAACAAAAAATTCCCGTCGAGGTATAGTTTTCGGTTCTCTTTGTTGTGAAAACCCAGATTTTAAATAAAGGATATATTAAACGATGCCCGTTCTGCCATCGTCCACACCATTTGGTACAAAATAATAAAGAAGATGAGGTCGGAAGCGCTGGAAAGCACGGCGATTATGGAAATCATAATTTACATAAAATATCAGCAATGCTTTCTGCATCAGCCGTTTTGATTGCTGCGTTAAGCCTGCCAGCATCAACATCTTCCAATAACTGTGCTCCTTCCCGTTCACCTAATCTCTAAGCATTAATCTCTCTCTTTTGAACACCTCATATTTTCAAGGGGATGCTCTTTGCAGCTTGACCGCTTCTTCCCATTCCTGCTCTGTCAAGGAACGAATTACCATCTTGAACCCAACTTGAATGTACATCATTTTTCGCTCTAATTTCATAGAAAATTATTATTAAACTCTATATTCTACCTCCAAAAACAGCAAATTGATAACGATAAAAAGCAATTTAATTTTAAAAATACTGCTTTACATTACAACTGGTTGATAGATTTTAATAAGGTTAGATGGCTGCAAGGCATTGCAGGATAAGCTATTGTCTATTTTTTATTACGTAGGAAATATCGTTAGCGATTTTTCCGGAGTATCAACAAAGTCTACTTCTTTTAAGAATCGACGAAGCTGACTTTGTTCTTACAAAAAGAAACAGGAGGCGAAGAATGAAAGGATATGACGATGTGTACGCTGAATTAAAAGGGCGTACCGGTACGGCGCCTGAAATTGAACAGGAATTATGCAGGCGGATTGCTGAAATTGAGACCACCGGGTCGGTCGTTCCGGAACTGACCAAAATGGATTGGGTTATTACTTGGATCCTGATCGCAGTAGGAACCGTATTGCCCATTGCGTATTACGCCATCAAATTAGGAGTTTACATGTAGGAGGAAGGAAAATGGCAAATTTTAATGCAAATCAAGAATCCCAGTTTGGATTGCTGCCGATTTTAAAAGGGGAACGACAATATAATATTTTTGACAATTCCTGTGTAAATGTAGGATTGGCCATTGCGTCCTGGTGCTTCATGATCGGTGCATCGATGGCAACCTTTGCAGGATTCTGGACCTGTCTTTGGGGAACCCTGGCAGGAAACATGATTTCCGTGCTGGTAATGACCTGGATGCCATGTCTGTCAAGCTCAAAATACGGCATCGATGGATATTCAGGCTGTATCAGTTTCATGGGAGTCAAGGGGAAGAACTTTATTTTGGGGTGTGTTGCAATCTTCATCGTAGGATGGGTTATTGTATTGTCCACCATGTTCGGAAGATCCATCTCCAATATTACGGCTGCATTTGTTCACGCAGACAGCATGAGCTACACCTTTACCACGATTATGTCCATCATCTGCGTGTTCATTATGTTTCTCGTAGTTTGGAAAGGGCCGGTCGTTATTAAGAAGTTCAACAACATTGTGGCGCCGATGATGATCGTAGTAATTATCATGCTCTCTATCGTTTTGACGGTGAATATCGGATGGGAAAATATCGTAGCGGCAGAACCGACAGCCCCGTATCCGAGCAAATGGGTGAATTTTTTGGTAATCGTAGAGTTAAATTTCGGCGCAGGCTTGTCCTGGTGGCCTGAGATGGGCGGACTTTCCAGATTATGCAAAACTTCAAGAGCCGCATATTGGGCCAACCTGGTCGGTCTGGTACTGGCGGCGACCATCGCAACAGCAGTGGGAACAGCGGCATGTCTGACCCTTGGTACCGATGATCCGACAACCTGGATGCTCAAACTGTCAGGCGTTACACTGGGCGTTCTTGCACTGCTTTTTATCGCCATCGCAAACATTACCTCGGCTGCAACAGATACGTATGCCCTTTGCCTGGGACTGAAAGGAACGAAGCTGCTGCAGAAAGTATCCTGGGGAAAATTGTCGGCGTATTCAGTTTGATCGTGGCCATATGTCTGGCCTTGGGCGCTGATTGGATCTACGACCACTTCTATATCATGCTGGGCGTAACATGCGTTTTCTACGTGCCAATGACAGCCATCGCAGTGGTGGACTATTTCCTCTTGAGAAAACAAAAATTGGAAATGCGTTCGTTGTTCAATATGACGGAGACCTCCAAATATTACTTCTGGGGCGGAATCAATTGGGTAGCGCTGATTATCTTCATCGCAGCGGCACTATTCTATCTGGTATTCTTTAACCCGGCAACACTTGTCGTACATAAGCCATTTGTTTATTTCACCGCATCCGTCGGTACTTTTGTACCGACGGCAGTAATTTACTGGTTCTGCGCTAAGTCGTTCCTGGTGAAAAAAGGAGTCGGCGGATACCCAAGCCTATAGACATCACAATTAAAATAAGCGCCCTGAGACTTGAAGTCGTTTCAGGACGCTTGTTTTTTCGAAAAGCTTTAAAGGGGCAGAATCTCTACCCAGGCATCCAGATAATCATGTGGACGCTGATCAGAAGGCGAGATATCCGATGTGAGAAATTTGCTTAAAACCATGCCCGTTTTATAGCCGCGCCCGTGAAGCTCATCCAGATGTTCTTTCAGATTATTGGAAGCAGGCGCGCCGTAATCGGTTTCCAACAGAAATTCGATCCACGGTGTTGTGCTGTCGGTATTTCTCCATAAATACTCGTGATTTGGATTATGATTGTCATCGATAAAGATTCCATCAGCAAAATGCATATCCTTATCTGGAAAGAAAACGATCCCCATATAAGAATTCATTAGATAATCGTGGAGATTTTTCCCATTATCGTTCCATTGCCATTTGATGATGGCAGTGATATCCGGTATACTGAACTTGTATTTTTGAGATTGTTTCAGTTGAAAATATTTTTCCAACTGTTTATCTCGGTGCTGGATAAAATGAATATTTTTGTGGATCTCTTCCAATTGTTTCAAAAGAGCTTCTTTCGCCTGCTGGTAACAGCTCTTTTCCCTCAGCGCTCCGGCTTTTTTGATCGATTGCATATCGAGGATGGACAGCCCCATGGTTTTATAGGTCAGGAGATCTTCAATCTCAGTGATTGCATAGCGGGAATACTCCCGGTATCCATTCTCTTTATTGCGTATGGGGTGGAGCAGGCCTTTATCCTCCCAATACCGCAGTGTGGATTTTGGAATGTTAAAGATCCGGGATACCTGTTCAATGCTCAAATTTTCGGGAAATGTTTCGTTGAATTGATACATAAGGCAGCCTCCTTTATAATTTTAAGGTGTCCCTCTTATTATATATCTTAAACCCGACTTGAAGGCTAGTTAATTTCTTCCTGTTTTGCCCGTTTGTTTGTGGAAAATCGGTAGAAAAGGCATCTTTTCATTAAAAAAATTAATATGAAATAGCAAAGAAATTACAAAATTAAGGATTGACCTTGCAGCTGCTTGATGGTTTTTAATAGGATTATAGCAATCATTAACCAGGAAGGAGACGCGCGATGGCATTTACTTTAAAGAGCACTGCAGTGATCGACGGCAAAATTGCAGATCAATATGGCAGCTGCGGCGGCGATAACATTGATGGGATTCCCCAGCTATCCTTTCCTCTTGAGTGGAAAGGAGCACCCAAAGAAACGAAATCTTTCGTTCTCTTATTTCAGGATTTTGACAATTTTGCAGAGGACGGATTTTCTTTTCTCCACTGGGCTGCAGCCGATATACCGGCAAGTACGGTGTCTCTGCCGGAGGACGCAGGCCGTACGGAAGAATGGCTGGTCCAGGGAAAAAACGGATGGATTTTGGAACAGCCGCATGACAAACCCATTTGTAACCGATACGGAGGTCCGGCGCCTTTGGCCGGATGTCACGAGTATGAGATTAAGCTATATGCGCTAAGCGAAAGTTTGGGCATGAAACCAGGCTTTTATTATGGAGAGCTTCGGAAAAAGATGAGAGGCAAGGTTCTTGATACAGCAATTTTGTGCGGAACCTATGAGAAATAGCAAGGAGAAAAAGCAAGATGAAGACCACATTACGAAAACAAGTGCTGGAGAAAAGACCAGTCAATCAGGACCTTATATCCGAAGAAATGCCGGAGATCGGTCTGATAGCAGTGGATAGCCCCAACGACCCCAAACCGGATATTAAGGTAGAGCAGGGGATAATCACCCAGATCGACGGTACAAAAGCGGAAGATTTTGATTTTATTGATTTATATATTGCCAAATACGGTATCAACGCGGCCGTGGCAGAAGAAGCCATGGCAATCGATTCCCTCCAGTTTGCCAAGATGCTGGTGGACGTCAATGTACCGCGGGAGGAGATTCTGCGACTGGCAAACGGCATGACTCCGGCCAAACTGGTGGACGTACTGAAACGGCTCAATATCGTGGAGATTATGATGGCACAGATGAAAATGCGGGCCAGGAAGTCTCCTGCCAATCAAGCCCACGTGAACAATGTGCAGGACAATCCGGTTCTGATGGCCGCCGATGCAGCGGAAGCAGCACTAAGGGGATTTGCAGAAGAAGAAACCACTTGCCTGGTTGCAAGGCTGGCACCCTTTAATGCTATGGCGCTGCTGGTGGGAAGCCAGATCGGAAGACCGGGCGTCATTACTCAGTGTGCGCTGGAAGAAGCGACAGAATTAAAAATTGGCATGAAAGGCCTGACTTCTTATGCGGAGACTTTATCGGTTTATGGAACGGAAGCTGTTATGTGCGACGGGGACGATACCCCCTGGTCGAAGGCTTTCCTTTCGGCCGTTTATGCCTCCAGAGGAATGAAGATGCGTTTTTCCTCAGGAACTGGTTCGGAAGTTATGATGGGCGGAGCAGAGGGTAAGTCCATGCTCTATTTGGAAGCCCGCTGCGTATGGCTCACCAAAGCCTGCGGCTCTCAAGGGGTACAAAACGGTTCTATCGACGGGACTCCATTGTCCAGCGCCATGCCTGCCGGCATCCGGGCCATTGCCTGCGAATGTCTGATGGCGTCCATTTTAGGGCTGGAATGTGCCTCCGGAAACGATACCTATTTTTCCAATTCGGAGATGCGCAGCCTTTCCAAGATGATGATCCAGCTTTTGCCGGGAACTGACTTTATCAATTCCGGCTACAGTGCCGTTCCCAACGTGGATAACAGCTTTACCGGATCCATCTTGGATTGTGACAATTATTCCGATGTCTATATGGCCCAGCGGGATTTCATGGTGGACGGCGGCATTCATCCGGCGGCGGACCAGCAAGTCATTAACGTACGAAGGAAGGCGGCCAGCGCCATGCAGGCGCTTTTTGCGGCCTTTCATTTTCCGGAGATTACCGACGAGGAGGTGGAGGCTGCCGTCTACGCTTATACCTCTGCGGATATGCCGAAACGTAATATAGGGGCGGATATTCAAGCGGCCAATCGAATTATGGAAACGGACTTTAATGGGTTTGACATTGTGCGGGCTTTGTATCACAATGGTTTTCAAGATACGGCAGAGAGCATTTTATCTCTGCTGAAACAGCGGATTGCAGGAGACTATCTGCAGACATCGGCTATTTTCGATGAAACGTTCCACGTTATCAGCGCCATTAACAATGGCAATGATTATGCAGGGCCGGGCAGCGGCTATCAGATCAGTGAAGCGCGCTGGGCGAAAATGCAGGAACATATGGAAAAACTCCGGCCGGATACTTATTTGGAAAAGAACCCTCAGGCAGAAGGCCTTACGATCACCGAAAAGGGGACTGCCGCCCATGGAGCAGATGCTGATGAAGTGGTAATCGCCTTATCCCCATCCTTTGCAGAATCCCAGACCAAAACTATGACGGGAATCCCCCATCATGATATTCTAAAGGAAATGACAGCCGGTATCGAAGAAGAAGGTATGAAGTGGCGTTTTATCAAGGTACATGATTCTCCGGATCTGGCCAAGATCGCCAGCCAGGGTTCCCGCCTGTCCGGGAGCGGTATTGCCATAGGAATTCAGTCCAAGGGTACGACCGTGATTCATCAAAAGGATCTGGTGCCTTTGGATAACCTGGAACTGTTTTCACTGTCTCCGCTTTATACGAGGGAAACCTACCGCAGCATCGGCAAGAATGCGGCAAAATATGCAAAAGGAGAAAATCCAACGCCCCTTCCAGCCATGTGCGACATGAGCGCAAGACCATATATGATCAAAACCACCATTTTGCAGAATGCGGAGGCTGGCGTCGTTAAAAAGGATAAAGCGCCGACAGAGCTGGAAATCCGTATCGATTGAGGAGGAAAGACAGATGGAAAGTAGAAAAAAGAATCCCGCCTATCCACTGATGGAGCAATGCCCGGAATTGGTCAGGCCCATGAGCGGCAAGGCTATCCATGAAATTAATATGGAAAACGTGCTCAATGGGGAGCTGACGATGGAGGATGGCAGGATCAGCAAGGAGACGCTGCTGATGCAGGCGAAAATCGCAGAGGATGCCGGGTACCGGCAAGTAGGAAGAAATCTGACTAGAGCAGCTGAGCTGGTGGCCATTCCCGATACTCTGGTGCTGGAAGCTTACAATGCGCTTCGCCCTTATCGCGCGGAAAAACAGGAAATCCTGCAGTTTGCAAAGGAATTCGAAGAAGAATACGGTGCCGCCGATACTGCTGACTTTTTGCGGGAGGCGGCGCAGATCTTGGAGCAGAAGCACATGCTGAAAGGCAACCGGGACGAATAAACAAGGAGAGGGAACCTTATGAAACGATATGCTGCTGGAATTGATGTGGGCAATGCGACGACAGAGGCGGCGCTGGGCTGTGTGGATGAGAACGGATTACTACAGGCAGTGGTCAGCGGCATCTCGGGAACCACAGGCCTGAAAGGAACAAAAGAAAACAAAAGAGGCATCCTCCATGCGCTCAGCGATGCCTGCAGTAAACTGGGGATTTGTTTAAAAGACATTAACGCGTTATATCTAAATGAAGCAACTCCGGTCATCGGTGATTTTGCCATGGAAACCATCACCGAAACCATCATCACCGAATCGACCATGATCGGACACAACCCGGATACGCCGGGCGGATTAGGTCTGGGAGTGGGAATTTCCATTAGACTGGAGGAACTTCCGGGAGCTGACAGAACTAAGAATTATATCGTTCTTGTGGATGATGGCTTTTCCTTTGATGAGGCTGCGCTGCAGATGAATCAGGCGCTGGAGCAAGGCTGCAAAATCGTCGGTGCCATCGTACAAAAAGACGACGGCGTACTCATCGCAAACCGTGTGAAGAACATGATCCCGGTCATTGATGAAGTAAGGTTGATTGAAAACATACCGCTGGGCGCGCTATGCGCTGTAGAGGTGGCAGCAAAGGGTGCTTCTGTGGAGCGGCTTTCCAACCCTTACGGCATTGCCGGTATCTTTTCCTTGTCGCCGGAGGAAACGGAGCATGTCATCTTTGTGGCAAAGGCTCTCATCGGCAGCCGTTCCGCTGTGGTTTTGAAAACTCCCAAAGGCCAGGTCGAGGAACGGATCATTCCTGCAGGAGAAATTATCTTTTGCGGAGAACATTATGAAAAATCCGTGGCAGTGGATGCCGGTGCTGAGGCAGTCATGGAAGCACAGGAAAAGGTCGGTGTTCTTTTGGATGTGAAGGGAAGCGCCGGAACCAATGTGGGCGGAATGCTTTCATCCATTAAGGCCACCATGGCGCAGATTACAGGCCAGCAGCAGGACACCATCCGGATCCAGGACATTCTGGCGGTGGACACGATGGCCTCTCAAAGCGTTGCCGGTGCTATGGCCGGAGAATACACGATGGAACATTCGGTTGCCATCGCAGCAATGGTGAAGACGCACAAGCTGAACATGGAGCAGCTGGCCTCGGAGGTGACTGAAGCAGCAGGCATCCCCGCATCCATCGGCGGCGTGGAAGGGGATATGGCGGCCAGGGGGGCCCTGACTACCCCCGGCACAGATACGCCGATCTGCATTGTGGACATAGGAGCCGGCTCTACTGACGCCTGCTATTTTGATAAAGATGGCTATAAACGGACCGTTCATCTGGCAGGTGCCGGGGATATGGTTTCAGCCATGATCTGCTCCGAGCTGGGACTGGATTCCATAGAAGAGGCGGAAAACATCAAAAAATACAGATTGGCCAAGGCAGAAAGCCTTTTTTATATCCGATATGAAGACGGCAGCGTGGAATTTTTCCAAAAGCCCCTGGAAAGCCGCCTCTTTGCCAGGGTAGCAATTGTTCGGGATGGGGAGCTGATTCCGCTGGAAACAAGACATTCCATGGAACGGATCCGCCAGGTCCGCAGAGAGGTGAAGCAAAAAGTGTTAGTGGAAAACGCTTTGCGAGCTTTGAAAAAAGTGTCCCCTACAGGCAGGCTCTATGGTCTTTCCCATGTGGTGCTGCTGGGAGGATCTTCGCTGGACTTTGAATTGGCAAATATGCTGACGGAAGCCCTGTCCCATTATGGCATCACAGCGGGCAAAGGAGACGTCCGCGGCTGTGAGGGGCCGCGCAACGCCGTAGCCACAGGGCTGCTCCTTTCCGCATTGGAGGAAGAACATGGATAGAGATTACAGAATCGGCATTTTTTATACCGAAGAAACACTGCGATGGCTTTCAGAGGCAGTATCTGGTGGTATCGAAGAGGAAGGTTTGCTCTTTTCCCTGCAAGGCTTGTCCGATTGGGATGAAAATGCGGGTCCGGAGCAGTTTGTGAATCAGGTATACGAGGCATGTTGCCGCGCCCCGCTGGAGATTGCCATCGGCGTCTGCCGGGATGAAATTTTTCTGTGCCATAAAAAGCTGGAGAAGACGGAACGGCTGTTTTCCATAAAAACGGCGGACATGGACGCTGAAAAGGCAAAACGCTTTGGACAGAATGCGGCCAGACTGATCATTTGCAGGCCGCTTTTGGAGATAGGGATATAGAGGATATCGTTTACCCAACTTCGATTAGTGAAAGTAGTATAACACTGTGAGGGTTGAGCTTATAATTTAAGGTTACTGTAGTTTCCTGCGTATCAATGAGTTGAAAGTTGACAGTCGGCGCTGTGGCCTGATTAATACTGTCGAGAACTTCTTTAGGCTGATTTGCCGGAAATTTTAGAGCCGATCGGTGTTGAAACAGGCAATGTGCACTATCTAAGTAATGCTCGATCACAATGTACGACTTTTGTAGATCCGATAGCACCAGATGCATTGTCAGAATACCGAATGCTCACAGTCATTCCTTGCCTATTATTTTCAGATGATGTGAATGGTGCTTTGCAAAGCGCATATTAAGAAGAGGAAAATAATAATTATAATATTTCGCACTATGGAACTGGAAACCAGCATACCTGATATTTATATATGATGTTGGAATGTCCTACACAAATAATTACGGAAGCGGATGAAATCGAAAATGCTTATGATTGAAAATTTTTTTACATTGTGATAAAGGAAGAAACAAGAAAACAGGTTGCAAGAACAGAGAACTGTTAAAAGGCTGTTAAAGGGTACCTAGAAGAAATGGTTTATCAGAAACTGTCGACCTCTGATGGCGCAAAAAAATCAGGGACCGACAATGCTTGAATTATCCAAAAACAAGCTTGTAATCGGCGAAGGCATGCGGTAGAACTCGCCAAATCACAGCTTTGGGAGTTGTGGTGCAAGTGGCCTGCAATTTATGCGAAAAAGCGATAGCACCTATAAGATAAAAGAAAATCCCTGAAAAATCAATAAAACCATTGGTTTTTCAGGGGAGGTGGAATTCTTAAACATTAAACAGGAAATGCATCACATCCCCATCCTGCACAACATACTCTTTTCCTTCTGACCGGATCAACCCTTTTTCCTTGGCTGTCGCCAGATTGCCGCCGCACTCAATCAGCTTATCATAGGCAATGGTTTCTGCCCGGATAAAGCCCTTTTCAAAATCCGTATGGATCTTTCCGGCGGCGCCCGGCGCCTTTGTGCCGCGCTTGATGGTCCAGGCCCTTACCTCCGGCTCGCCGGCCGTGAGGAAAGAAATCAGATCCAGCAGGTGATAAGAGGATTTCACCAGCTTATCGAGGCCGGATTCGGCAATTCCCAGTTCTTCCAGGAACATGGTTTTTTCATCGTCATCCAGTTCGGAGATTTCAGCTTCAATCTTCGCACAGATCATGACCGTATCGGAGCCTTCTGTTTCCGCAAAACCGCGGACTGCTTTCACATATTCGTTTTCATCGCCTGAACCAGCTTCGTCCTCTGCGACATTGGCCGCATAGATGATCGGCTTGTAGGAGAGAAGATCGAGGCTTTTCACAAATTCAGCCTCATCCTCAGTCAACTCCATGGCACGAGCCGACTTGCCGCTGCTGAGAAACTCGTGGATTTTTTTCAGAAGATCCAGCTCTTTCTGCAGGGTTTTATCGCCCTTCAGGTTTTTGGTCGTTTTTTGGATCCGTCTTTCCAGAACCTCCATATCCGAAAGAATCAGCTCCAGATTTATGGTTTCAATATCAGAAAGGGGATCAATCTGCCCATCCACATGGACCACGTTAGGGTCCTCAAAGCAGCGGACTACATGGACGATGGCTTCCACTTCCCGAATGTGGCCCAGAAATTTGTTCCCCAGACCTTCCCCTTTGGAAGCGCCTTTTACCAGGCCCGCGATATCGTAAAATTCAATGGTGGTATAAACTGTTTTTTTAGAATGATACATTTCATGGAGCACCTTGAGCCGCTCGTCGGGAACAGTGACAACGCCAACGTTGGGCTCAATGGTACAAAAGGGATAATTGGCCGCTTCCGCACCGGCCTTGGTGATTGCGTTGAATAAGGTACTTTTGCCTACATTGGGAAGACCCACGATTCCTAGTTTCATTTATTTTTACATCTCCTTTATTTGTTTTCCAAATTGATCTGCGCCATGTTTACATCTTTTCGTATCTCAGAAATAGCTTGACGCAAGTGTAAATTATAGCACAAAGACCCCGTTTTTTCAATCTTATCCGGCAAATATCCTGCCTTCATGACACTGTGGTAATACTGCAATTGGCGGCAGACGTTCAGCAAATTCACCTTATAAAATACTGATTCGAATCATACCTAAAACCAATAGATGCAGAGGATAGAAGAGGTAGAAGAACCATTTTGAAAATTTCCGGCCTTTCTCCATTCGCTTGCCGTTGTAAAAATAGATAATCACAATTCCGGCAAGGGCTATTCCCACCATGCTGGTCAATGAATAAAAAATATTGATACGAATGGGAAACATGCCGATGCCATTTACAAATGTGAAAAGTCCAAATAAAAGTGTTGAAAGGATAAAAGCAGTCTTTGTTTTATCTTCTGAGCCATCGGCCCACAGGAACAACAGGGTAAATATGGGAGCCAGTAATAACCAATCGGAAATTAAGGAAAGCAGCATCAAACCGATAATAGCAAGAACTTTCAGCAATGTGTTCGATATTTTCTCGCAGCAAAGTAAAAGCACAAAACAGATCAGCAGCGTAAATATCATATTCAAACCGCAAAACTGCAAAAGCCCGTTTCCTGTAAAAGCCAGGCAATATGGGAATTCCGAAAATGCTGCAAATATTGCCAATCGTATTGCATATTTCTTTTTTGAGTGTGTGTAAGAAAAGCCTTCGACAAGAAAATAACACATGACAATGGCTGTGAAATATCCAATGTCGAGAAAAATTTCTGAGAGCACACTGCCAGGTTCCATAAAGATGTATGAGATATGGTTCAGGAGCATGGTAAACATGGCAATATACTTTATCACATCTCGATTTAATGGTTTCGTCTGCACGTTCAGTTCCTTTGTTTTTTCTTTTTCCAGTGATGATATAGAATGACGTAAATAGCTATAAATACGATAATAACAGACAGACTGAGAACCTGAGCCTGCTTGAAAGGCCCGATCATCAACGAGTCAGTACGCAGTGCTTCCACAAAAAAGCGCTCCGCCGAATAGAGGATTCCATAAAGCAGAAAAACCTGTCCTTCGAATTGCCGGCGGTTATCAATATAGATGAGGACAAAGAACAAAATCAAACACCAGATTGATTCATATAAAAAGGTAGGGTGATAGGTTTGCCCGTTTACCGTAACCGCCCAAGGAAGGTCGGTGGGGCCGCCGTGAGCTTCCGAGTTGGTATAATTCCCCCAGCGTCCAATGGCCTGTGCCAGAGCAACCGAAGGAATTGCCAGATCGAGAACGTTCAGCGGGCGGATTTTCCAAACAAAACATAGGATGGCCGCAGCGCCCAGCCCGAAAATCAAACCGCCGTGAATGGCCAACCCTCCCAGCCTAAAATTTATGATTTTCAAAAAATCTCCGCTATATTGTTCCCAATTGAAAAAAACGTAGTAAAGACGCGCGCCGATGACACCTGCCGGAACACAAATTAGAACAAAATCGAGAATTTTTTCGGATTCCAGACCGTGGCGCGGAGCACGCTTATAAGTGATGATGGTGGCGAGCACCATTCCTGCTGCGATTAGGATACCATACCACATGACGTCAATGCCAAAGAGGGTAAAGGCAACTGGATTGGGTACGGGCATATAAGTCACCTGAATTTAACCTTTCTTTTCATAAATTTTTAGCAGATTCAAAATAAATCTGCGGGAGATCGGCGGCTGGCGCCGCAAGCCGCATGGGGCTGCTGGAAATAAACAATGGACACAGTCTGTCTATGTGAAAGAAAAGATGCGAACCGAAGCACCACATCTTTTAATAATACGATACATTTAAGATGACTGCAAAGCATGCTTTATGCGTCAGGCATTTCTTTGGCCAGCAGCATCAACGCATTACCACCGATTATGTAAACGTCGTATAGCTTCTCCGTATCTGGATCGGAAAAGTCTTCCGATTTTGCATCCTTTTGGACCTTCTCGATAAAGGCGCCCAGCTCCATGACTTCCGGGCCTTTTTTCTTATCCTTAATATAAGTAACTCGCGCTTCAGAGTCAAGCGGCACAGTCGTTGACAGATTCTTGTCAGCAACATAGTAGCCGTCTTTATCATATGAACTTTCTACAATAACCATGCTTTCTACGGTTAATGCGTACTTACCGTCTTTTTCTTCCTTGATTCGGATCGCTCCCAGTTCTTTTTCGCCGCCGTCGCGCAGGATCTGATCGGCATATTCGCCGGATAAATATTCTACCGTAATCTCCGGCTCCTCTAATATATCACCATTCTTTTCCTGGCCGCACCCGGTCAGGAAAGCCAAAGCTACGACAGAAACCAGAAAAAGTATTCCTGCGAACTTCTTTCGTCTCATTTCTTCCTCCCAATATTAAATCCTGATAATCTAATCCGCAAGCTATGTCGCAGCGGATTTCAAAGAACGCTACCGTGCGGCAACGCCGTAAAAACCACTGCGTTCATTATAATCCGCAAGCTATGTCGCAGCGGATTTCAAAGAACGCTACCGTGCGGCAACGCCGTAAAAACTACTGCGTTCATTATACTATCTTGTCTACATTATAACAAGTAAATTCCAACGTGTTTGCGAGAAATTTGCTGTTAAAAGCAAAATAGTTCTGTTAAAATAGCCTTATGAAATATTTAAAGATATGTAATGGAACATTTATAGACCGTCCCAACCGCTTTATTGCCAGAGTGGAAATCCAAGGAAACGAGGAAAAAGCCCATGTGAAAAATACCGGCCGTTTGAAGGAGCTACTGGTTCCCGGTGCTTCTGTTATCCTGGAAGATTTTCAGGGCCGGATGGGGACGCGCAAAATGCGCTATTCTCTCATTGGCGTGGAAAAAAACGGAATACCTATCAATATAGACTCCCAGGCTCCAAACCTGGTGGTAAAGGAGGCCTTAACGGCGAGGACGCTAAAACTTCCTCAGATGGAAATGTTAACCTTGATCAAAGGGGAAAAAGTTTACGGCGATTCCAGGCTGGATTTTTATGTGGAGGATGAAAGCGGGAAGAAAGGCTTTCTTGAGGTCAAAGGAGTGACTTTGGAAGATGAGGGGATCGCCAGATTTCCAGATGCTCCGACTCTGCGTGGCATCAAGCATATGGAAGAGCTGATTCGAGCTAAAAGGGCGGGGTATGCTGCCTATATTCTGTTCGTCATTCAGATGAAGGGAATTACGTGCTTTATGCCTAATGTTCAGACGCATCCTCAATTCGGCGAAACTCTGAGAAAGGCAGAAAAAGAAGGCGTGCAGCTGATGGCACGTGACTGTATCGTATCTGGTGATGGGTTGCTGCTGGATGCTCCGGTGCCAATTCGATTGAAATAATTATTAACAGTCTGGCGGCGATGATCTCGAATGCCCGAACACATTCCACTGAGGGAATATCTGTATTGGCGTGGCCCCCGATTAACGGACGCGAACGTATGTAAATCTCACCAGATTTCCTTATGGACTGCTAACCATAGCAGCCATTATGCAGCAGGTGGCTCTTTCGCCGGCGATTCTTTGTATACTTCTGCTGGCGTCTTGTAGCCATTTGTTGTATGTGGCCTCCTTGTATTGTAGTATCCCCAGATGTACTCATATAAGTCCTGGGTGGCCTCCTGCCGCATTTTGTATAAGCCTTCGATCCATTCCACTTTCATTCTCCCCCAAAAGCTCTCAATCGGTGCATTGTCCCAACAATTCCCGGTCCGACTCATGCTTCCGACCAGCCCATATTCGTTCATTTTCTCGATATACTCGATGGATGCATAGGTGGAACCCCGGTCTGAATGAAGGATGCACCCCTCAGTTTCTCTTTCCCGGCCCGCAACTAAGCCGCCCACGCCCGCCGGCCCCCTGAATCTCCCTTCTCTCGACCCCTCCCGCCTGAAAGCCCGAAACTCCGGAATCCTGCAATTCCGCAGCCCGCCGCCCCTGCATATAACCCAACCGCACGCGCCGGAAACCCCAAATTTCACCGTTTACCGATCCTGCAGATACCCAAGAATCCCTGACAAAACTCCAACCCCTCCCAGACGCAAAACCCCTTGAGCGTCAACTCCGCGTGCCCCAAGAATCCCCGATTCTGGCCGGCATGCCTTTTATTTTTGTGCAAAAATCAAGGTGATTATTGAAATTTCAACGGAAATTCTAACAAGACCCCGGCGGTGCTCCCTAGGGGCATTCCCACATATGGCAAGTTTTAAAATTATCAAATACAAGATATTGTGGTTGACAGTAATTTGTCCATAAATTGAATATTAGCCGGGGCAAAAAGTGGGGCAAAAAAGATGCAAAATGGTGGAAAGTGGTTGCGAGGTGGTGGAATGTGGAGTAAAATGGTTTCATCCTAACATAGGAGGAGTATCCGATGCTGGTAGGCAAATATCAAAACTCCATAGACGCCAAAGGTAGAATGATTGTGCCTGCCAAGTTTCGTGACGAGTTGGGACAAAAGTGCATTGTCAGCAAGGCAATCGACAAATGTCTCGAAATCCATCCTATGAGTGAGTGGGAAAGGTTTATGGAAAAGCTAAGCAAGCTGCCTACTGCCGATCCAAAGGCCAGGCAGCTGGCTAGGCATTTCTATGCGAGTGCGGTTGAAGGTGAGATCGACAAACAGGGGAGGCTGACCCTTCCGCAGGAGCTGCGGGAATATGCCAATATCGGAAAAGATCTGGTCACAGTGGGATCTTACGAGAAAATAGAGGTATGGAGTAAAGAAGAATGGGACAGCAGCGAAAACACCAAGGAGATGGATCCAAGCCAGCTTGCGGAAAGTATGATGAATTATGATTTTTAAACATACTTCAGTTTTGTATGATGCGTGCATGGAACATTTGAATATTGACCCAAAGGGAATTTACGTGGACGGCACCTTAGGGGGAGGCGGACATGCCAGCGGTATATGCGGGGCACTTTCCGCTGAGGGGACCCTTATTGGAATCGACCGGGACAGCGACGCCCTGCGGGCAGCTGAGGAACGTCTGGCACCGTATAGCTGTAAAAAGCTTTTTGTACAAAGCAACTATGCGGACATCAAAGACGTGCTTGATCAATTGGGGATTAACGAAATAAATGGCGCACTCTTGGATTTGGGAGTATCTTCCTTCCAGCTGGATAACCAGGAACGGGGATTTTCCTATATGAAGGATGCGCCGCTGGACATGCGTATGAGCCAGGATGATTCCTTCAGCGCTTATCAAGTGATCAATACGTATAAAGAAAAAGAACTGACGGAAGTCATAAAGAAATATGGGGAAGAAAAATGGGCTTCCAGAATCAGCAGGTTCATAGCGGACAGCAGGCGGGAAAAGCCGATCGAAACAACAGGGGAGTTAGTGGAGATCATAAAGGCCGCGATTCCCGCTTCTGCAAGACGCAGCGGACCGCATCCCGCAAAACGAACGTTCCAGGCGATTCGCATTGAAGTCAATGACGAGCTGGGACAGCTTGCACGGGCTGTAAGCGAATTCTGCGATGTGCTGGCCGATCAGGGACGGCTGTGCATCATAACCTTCCATTCACTGGAGGATAGAATTGTAAAAGACATATTCAACAAGAGAGCGAATCCATGTACATGTCCTAAGGAATTCCCCGTATGCATATGCGGGAAAAAAGCAGACATCAAAAAGGTGACGGGAAAACCAATTGTTCCCACAGATGAGGAACTGGAAAAAAATCCAAGAGCGCGGAGCGCAAAATTACGGGTGATTGAAAAAAAGAGGTAAGAGATGATAGCAGCAGAAAAATGGTATGAATACCAGGAAAACTACCAAAAGTATGGTTTCGATATGAAACCCAAGCAGCCGAGAAAAAAGGTAAAAAAGAATAAGAACCGGGTTACCGCAAAGGATAAGGTACGTCTTATGGCTCTTACCGTTGTTGTCGGCGTTGTTTGCATTGGTCTGATTATTACCACAGCCTTTGCTGCCTCCATCAAATACAGTACCAACCGTATTATCGAAGAAAATAACGCTCTGGAAGCAGAAATTGAAAACCTGAACGTCAAAATTTACAGTTCCAACAACATTGAAGCGATCGAACAAAAAGCAATGAAAGAACTGGGTATGACTTATCCGTCATCCAACCAGATCGTATATCTGTCGAAAGGCGAAAAACCGGACAAGGGGTTCGCGGCGACCTTAAAGGAACAGGCATATAATTGATCCTTCAAAAATATACTATCATATCCGCCGATGGATGCAGCACAGTCTTTTATACTGAAAGCGTATAGTCCGGGGTGCAAAGTAAGCTGGGCGGCGGATATGCCGGAGCCGGGCCGATCATAGATCAGACAGCGGCATATGTTGGAAAATAATTGCATAAGAGAAAAGAATACCAGACAACTGAATCAAAGGCGTAAGGATGTCTGGCTTCTTTTATAGTATGAGGCATATTAATAGGGGAGGAATATGACAAAACCACTGAACAAGAGTAAAAAACGGATAATCATCGCATTTGCCATTATGTACGGGGTATGTATGCTCCTGTGTTTTCGGGTGGGATGGATCCAGGTGGTGAAGGGGGCCGAATATTCTAAAATGGCAATCGAGCAGCAGACCCGGGACGTACCCATCGCCGCCAAAAGAGGCGTCATTTACGATACAAACCGAAAAGAGCTGGCTGTCAGCGCCACTTGTTACTCTGTATGGGCAAGACCAGCCAATGTGAGAAGCGGTAAGACAAAAGCAGAAAAGGATTCCAACCAGCAAAAAACAGTAAGCACACTAAACCAGATTCTGGGAAAAGATGAGAAAGAAATCGAAAAACTGGTAACAAAGAAACAAGCGCTGGTAAAGGTCGATAAATATTTGGATAAAGAGACGGCAGACAAAATCAGAAAAGCGGAGCTGCCGGGCATTGAAATTGCAGAAGATGTCAAACGTTATTATCCGTTGGGAGCCTTTTTGTCCCACACCCTGGGCAGCGTTACCGATGACAATGCCGGATTGTCCGGCCTGGAGCTCCAGTATAATCAATACCTGTCGGGCATATCCGGAAGGTGGATCAAAAATACGGATATTACTGGAAACAGCCTTTCCTACGGGGAAGAAAAATACTATCAGGCTGAAGATGGGCTGGGCCTGGTGCTGACCATTGATGAGACGATCCAGCACTATGTGGAAAAATCGTTGAAGACCGTTCAAAAGAACACAAAAGCTGATCGAGTCATGTGTATCATGATGGCGCCCAAGACCGGCGATATTTTGGCTTTGGCCCAGGTGCCTGAGTTTGATCCCAACGATTCAAAAACACCGCTCGACAAGGAAGAAAAAGCAAAGCTGGACAAAATGCCGGACAGCAAAAAGATGGAGTACTGGAATTCTATGTGGAGAAATTCTTTGATCAGTGATGTTTATGAACCGGGCTCTACCTTTAAACTGCTGACCACATCGATGGCTTTGGAAGAAGGAAAAACGAAGATCAGTGAACATTTTACTTGTACCGGCTCCGTCAATGTAGCGGGGACAAAATTAAGCTGCTGGCGTTCTTATAATCCCCACGGTAATCAGACCTTGGAAGAGGCTGTCGGAAATTCCTGCAACCCGGTATTCGTAAAGCTGGCCCAGAGGATGGGTATCACAAAATTTTACAACTATTTGGAGACCTTTGGTATTTCCAATAAAACCGGAATCGACTTTCCGGGTGAAGGAAACTCCATTCTTCAAAATAAAGATACGGCCGGTCCTGTCGGCCTGGCTACAATGGGCTACGGACAGGGCGTGGCAGTTACACCGATTCAGCTGATCACGGCCATTTCCTCCATCGGAAATGAAGGGAAGCTGATGCAGCCAAGACTGGTAAAAGCGCTGGTTGACGAAGACGGAAATACCGTGAAGGAGTTTGACACCAAGGTGGTCAGGCAGACTGTTTCTCAAAAAACCGCTGAAGAAATGTGCGGGATCATGGAATATGTTGTTGCAAAAGGCGGAGCAGGTACAGCAAAAGTAGACGGCTATAAAGTAGGCGGCAAGACCGGTACTGCCAATAAGGCTAAAAACGGAGGATACAGCGAACAAACATTTTCTTCCTTTATCGGTATGGCGCCGATGAACGATCCTCAGGTTGCTGTTCTGGTAATCGTGGATAATCCGAAAGGCGTTAAATTTGGCAGCCAGACGGCAGCACCAGGAGCAAAGCTGATCCTGGAAGATACCCTTCGCTATCTGGACCTGCAGCCGAAACTAACAAAAGAAGAAAAGGAAGAGCTGAATAAGAGCCAGGTCACAGTTCCCGACCTGGTGGGCGAGGGCCTGGAAGAGGCCATCGGCATTCTCGGCGGGCTCTCTTTGAAATACGAAGCTTCCGGAGGAACCCAGGATGAAGATTTCATCATCAAGGACCAGTATCCGAAAGCAGGAGCAAAAATTGAGAAAGAGGGAACAGTATATTTATATAGGAAGTGATGAATAAAGTGATCGAGGTTTTCGGAATTACCGGAACCAATGGTAAAACTACTGCATCCTGCATGCTTAGGAAGATACTTGAAGAAGAAGGAAAAGTGTGTGCTCTCATCGGCACCATCGAACACCAGATTGGCAATAAACGCTATGTGCCGATCAATACGACACCGGGTAAGGAATTGCTGAAAGAATTATTCGGCGAGATATCCCGGCAGAAGATCAAAGACTGTGTGATGGAAGTTTCCTCCCATGGCATCGACCAGGGGCGGATCGCCGATATTCGCATTGCTTACGGCGGTTTTACCAACCTGAGTCAGGATCATTTGGACTATCATAAGACCATGGAGAACTACTATCAGGTAAAAAAACGCCTTTTTCTGCAATGTGAAAAGGGCGCCTGTATCAATCTGGATGACCGCTATGGCAAAAGACTTTTTAAAGAACTCCATGAGGAGGTTGACATCCCGGATATAAAGGGATATTCTCTTAAAGATGTAAATGCGGACTTTTACGGTCAGATTACAGAAGAAAAATTGACCGGCAGCATGTTTTCCTTTTACGAAAAGGGGCACTGCTTGGGGGACCTGAAGACCAAAGTGCCGGGAAGACATTTTGTTTATAACGCCATGCTGGCGGCGGCCATGGCTCGGCAAGCCGGGATTAGCTTTTCTGCCATCAAGCAGGGCCTTCGCCAACTGGAGAAAGTGCCGGGCAGAATGGAACTGATCGGCGATGAGGCTGATACCTTGGGTGTAGTCGATTATGCCCACACGCCTGATGGTTTGGAAAAATTGCTGTCCACCCTGGCCTTGTTCAAACGGGGCAGACTGATCTGCGTCTTTGGCTGCGGCGGCTTTCGAGACAAAGGAAAACGGCCGCTTATGGGCGAGATTGCCGGCAATTACAGCGACTATTGCGTCATAACCAACGATAATCCAAGAGGCGAGCCGCCGGAGAATATCTGTCAGTCCATTGAAGAAGGACTGTATCCGACAGGATGCGACTACTGCATTCTGCTGGATCGATATCAAGCGATAAAAAGGGCCGTTTCTCTTGCTACAAAATGGGATATAATAGTGGTAGCCGGAAAAGGCCATGAAACCTATCAACTCAGCGGCGACGAAAAACTGCCTTTTGACGACAGGAAAGTTTTAAAGGAACTTTTGGAGAATAAATATGAAAAAACTTACAATGAAACAGATTGAGGAAGGTACCGGCGGCAGACAAATACAGGGAACCAGCCAGGCTGTTGTAGGCGAAATCTGCACTGATTCAAGGAGGGCAAAAGCGGGTGACCTCTTTTTTGCCCTGATCGGGGATCGTCATGATGCCCACAAGTATCTTGGACAGGTGATCCAGGCAGGATGTACCGACCTATTGATCTGCGACCAAGCGGCTCTAGAAGAGACGGAAGGCGGCGATCAGGTCAATGCCATATTAGTGGAAGATACAACTAAAGCTCTGCAAAATTTAGCATCCTATTATTTGAACCTGTTAAATCTAAAAAAGATTGCTGTCACAGGGAGTACGGGCAAAACTTCCACCCGGGATATGATCTGGTATGTATGTCAAGAAAAGTACAAAGCTCAGAAAAATGTCGGCAATCTGAACAATCATTTGGGCGTGCCGCTGACCATTCTTTCCTTTGAAGAGGATACCCAGGTGGGGATTCTGGAAATGGGAATGGATAAACTGGGCGAAATCGACCTGCTGGCGCAGATCGCAAGGCCCGATATCGGAATCATTACTAATATCGGTTTGGCCCATATCGAAAATTTAGGCAGTCAGGAAGGGATCTTCCAGGCAAAAATGGAACTGACCAATTATTTTGGTGAAGAGAACACGCTCATTGTCCATCAGGACGATGAATTTCTTAACAAGGAGCGGATACAAGGATCTTACCGGCTGGTTACTACCGGATTTGACGGAAAAAGTGATTATATTATTTCACGTATTGACGATTTCGGTGCGGAAGGTATACAATTTACGCTGGAACATCAGGGCAGGACCCAGAGATTTTCTCTGCCCGTGCCTGGTCGGCACAATGCCTTTAACGGTGCGCTGGCTGTGGCGGCCGGAGCTGAGCTGGGGATCACCATGGAGGAAGCGGCCAGAGGCCTTGCCAAGGTGCAGCTGACGGATAAACGGCTGACGGTACGGGGAAAGAACGGCATCAAAGTTATCGATGATACCTACAACGCCAGCCCGGACTCCATGAAAGGCGCCGTCGATGTTCTAATGCATACGAGAGGACTGCGGAGTGTGGCAATTCTGGGCGACATGTACGAACTGGGTGAGACCAGCAGAGAGCAGCACAGCCTTGTGGGAAACTATGCGGCTGAAAAAGGCGTGCAGCTTTTGGTTACCGTGGGCAAGGACGCCCGCTATATTGCCGAGGGAGCGAAAAAAGCGGGGATGAAGCAAGTGCGCTATTTTCCGGATAAAAAAGCATTTCTGAAAGAGATTGATTCAATCGTTGATAAAGGCGATGTCATACTGGTAAAAGGTTCTCGGGGCATGGAAATGGAAGAAATCGTAAAAAATATTATGGAGTAGTAGGAGTAGTTATGAATTATGTTACCATTGGTATAATAGCAATCTTAGCATTTTTAGCATCGGTTATATTTACTTCCCTGGAAATTCCCATTCTGAGGCGAAAGCAGGCGGGTCAGAACATACGGGAAGAAGGACCCAAATCGCATTACGCGAAAGCGGGAACTCCAAGCATGGGCGGCATAGCCATGATTGGAGCAGCCATCATCGGCGCTGCGATCGGCCGTTATTATTCTCCGCAGATGGGAGCGGTAGTCATCGTTTTCGTGCTCTTCGGCGCGATCGGCTTTTTCGACGATTATCTGAAGGTGGTTAAAAAGAACAATCTGGGCCTTCGAGCATATCAGAAATTCGGCCTGCAAATTATTATTTCCGTGGCTTTTGCGGTCTATATGGCGATGTTTTCCGGAGACGGGACATCCGTATGGATTCCCTTTGTCAATATTAATGTGGATTTTGGAATCTGGTATATTCCGTTTATTGCTTTTGTGCTGCTGGCTATGACTAATGCGGTGAATCTGACCGACGGACTGGACGGGTTGGCTACGGGTGTAACGGCGCTGGTATCTCTTTTCTTCGCCATTGCGGCTGTGACATACGGAGCCAGTTCCGGCGCCGGCGTCTTCTGCTCCGCGCTGACAGGAGCTTGTTTGGGATTCCTTGTCTATAATAAGAATCCAGCGAAAGTGTTCATGGGGGATACTGGTTCTCTGGCTCTGGGCGGCGGACTGGCGGCAGCGGCCATTGTTATGCATTTTGAATTGCTGCTTCCCATCGCAGGATTCGTATATGTTATGGAAGCATTGTCAGTTATCATTCAGGTGGTCAGCTTCAAACTGACCGGCAAACGGGTATTCAAAATGGCCCCGCTTCATCATCACTTTGAGCTGAGCGGTCTGAAGGAAAAGCAGGTAGTCGGCATCTTTTGGGGAGCAGCGCTGATTTTCTGCATCATCGGACTGGGAATTTTATAGAGGTAGAGTTATGAGAACGAATTTAGATAATATCAGGAACAAAAACGTATTAGTAATCGGATTGGGAAGATCAGGAAAAGCAGCCGTACAGGCAGCGCTCAAGCTGGGGGCAAAGGTCTACGTACAAGATTCAAAGTGCGTGGAAGAGGTAGACCCTCAGCTTCTGGCTTTTCTGGAGGGAAGAGCTGTTACTTGCTGCTTTGGGCAGAATCCGGAAGATATGAGCATTTTTGATATGTTGATCCTAAGTCCGGGAGTTTCGCCTGAACTGGACTTTATCCGGGAAGCAAGGGACAAGGGCGCTGAAATTATCGGTGAACTGGAAATCGCCTATCGGATCGGTCACGGAAACTATATTGCCATCACCGGCACCAATGGAAAAACAACGACAACCACACTGGTGGGAGAAATCTTTGAAAAGGCTAAGAAAAAGACTTATGTGGTGGGAAATATCGGTGTCGCCGTTATTTCAAAGGCCTTAACCGCAGAAGAAAACTCCTGGTTAGTTACAGAAACCAGCAGCTTTCAGCTGGAAACAACCAGATATTTCAAACCGGTGGTTTCTGCGATCCTCAACCTGACGCCGGACCATATGGACCGCCATAAGACCATGGAGAATTACGGAAATGCAAAGGCGAAAATTTTCGAAAATCAGGATGAAAGTCAGCATTTGGTAATAAACTATGATGATAAAGCTTGTTTTGCGCTGGCAGAGCATTGCAAGGCCAAGGTGGTTCCTTTCAGCAGGATGGAGAAGTTGGATTTCGGCGCCTTTGTAGAGGATGGAAGAATTGTTATTCGGGATGAAGACGGCCAGGTTCATCCGTTTTGCAGAACAGATGAACTGATCATTCCAGGGAGTCATAATCTGGAAAATGCCCTTGCGGCGGCTGCCATCGCATATTTTGCAGGGATTGAACCGGATGTGATCACCCAGGGTTTAAAGGAATTCCAAGGTGTGGAGCATCGGATCGAATACTGCGGACAGGTTGACGGAGTGCGCTTTGTCAATGATTCCAAAGGAACCAATCCGGATGCTTCCATAAAAGCTGTAGAGGCCATAGACGGCGGAATTGTCCTTATTGCAGGCGGTTATGATAAAGGGTCGTCTTATGAGGAATTGATCAAGGCTTTCAACGGAAAGGTAAAACATATGGTCCTGCTGGGAAAGACAGCGGAAAAGATCAAAGAAACTGGAGAAAAACTCGGGTTCACAAGTTCGATCATTGTAAAGGACATGGAAGAGTGTGTGAAGGAAGGCTTCCGGCTGGCGGAGCCGGGCGATACGGTCCTTCTTTCTCCTGCGTGCGCCAGCTGGGATATGTACACCAGCTTTGAACAAAGGGGCGAACACTTTAAAAACTGTGTCGCAAGACTGGAAAAATAAAGGAGCCGGGTAGTTTGGAGAGGTCAATGAGTAGGAAAAGCAAAAATTTAAGATCAGGGGATTTTTTGTTGGTGATCCTGACGCTGGGACTGGTGGTCTTTGGGGTGATCATGGTTTTCAGCGCCAGCTATTATCAATCGATCAACGAGTCTAAGAACGGTACGCCCTATAACTATCTCATTAAAGATGTGATTTGGGCAGTGCTGGGATTCGGCCTGATGATTTTCACGGCTGTTTTTGATTATCGTCATTATAAAAAAATTGCGCTGCCGGCATTAGCGGTCAGTTTCATCCTTTTGGTACTGCTGCTGATTCCCGGAGTGGGACAGACGACCAATGGAGCAACCAGATGGCTGGGAGTAGGAAGCTTTACCATCATGCCCGGCGAGATTGCCAAGATTGCGCTGATCATCTTTGTGGCGTGGTTTCTCAGCGAAAAACCCCAGAGGATTAGGTCATTCACTAGGGGCATTCTGCCGTTGTTTCTTATCTGTGGTGTTTATGGAGGATTGATTTTAAAGCAGCCCAACATGTCCACAGCGATCACAGTGGTGGCGATTGTGGTCCTTATGATGTTTGTGGCTGGGTTGAGCTGGTTTTATTGTATTGGTCTGGTGGGAGCCGGTGCGCTGGGTGTTGCCGGAATCATCATCGCCAATCCCGACAGTCATTGGGCCCAGCGAATTACCAGTTTTATGGATCCCTTTGCCGACCCTCTGGGGGACGGCTTCCAGGTTGTTCAATCCCTGATGGCCTTGGGATCGGGCGGACTTTTCGGCGTCGGTCTGGGAAAAAGCATTCAAAAGAATCTCTACCTGCCGGAGCCGCAGAACGACTTTATCTTAGCCATTATCGGAGAAGAGCTGGGATTCATTGGAATTATTCTGCTGCTGATCGCTTATGCGGTGCTGATTTGGCGGGGAATCCATATCGCTGTCAATGCGCCCGATCAGTTTGCGACCCTGCTGGCAGCCGGCATTACCATCATGGTTGCCATTCAGGTAATTTTAAATATTGCAGTTGTTACTTCGTCCATGCCGCCTACCGGCATCACACTGCCTTTTGTCAGCTACGGAGGTAATGCGCTGATGCTGTTTATGGGAGCGATGGGAATTCTTTTAAATATTTCACGGCATACGGCAGAGGTAAAATAGGAGCAAAGATCAATGAAAGTAATTATGACAGGCGGCGGCACCGGCGGACATATTTATCCGGCCATCGCCATTGCAGACAAACTTAAAGAACGTTATCCGGGCAGCCAAATTCTCTTTGTCGGTACGGAGCACGGTTTGGAAAAGAAGATCGTACCGGAAAACGGTTATCCGATCGAATTCATTACCGTGGCGGGATTCAACCGGAAAAATCCGCTGAAAAACATCGAAGTTATGAAAAAGCTCAGCAAGGGCAGCAAGCAGGCCAAGCAGCTGATTAAAGCATTCGATCCGGATCTGGTCATTGGAACCGGCGGATATGTATGCGGACCTGTGGTGAGGGCAGCCCATAAAGCAGGGGTTAAAACCTATACCCACGAGCAGAATGCATTTCCGGGCGTAACCAATAAGCTTTTGGAAAAGTACGTTGAAAAAATGTTTTTGGGCTTTCCGGAAGCGCAGAAATATTTTAAACATAGGAAAAAGCATGTCATCTGCGGAAATCCGGTACGAAGCGTCTTCTTCAACGCTGATCGGCGCGCTTCCCGCAGAAAGCTGGGATTTTCTGAAGATGATTTCATTCTGCTGGTCTTCGGCGGCAGCCAGGGTGCAGGCAGAATCAATAAGGCCATGCTCAGTGTGATTGAAGTGCTCAATGGAATGGAGAACGTTCAGGTCTGCATGGCTACCGGGACCAGGTATTACGATGCCATCCTCAATGAATTGCGGGAGGAGCGGGGCGTTAAACTGGCGGATAACATTCATATTTTGGAATATATCAGCAATATGGACGAATATTTATCCGCATCCGATCTGGTGATCAGCAGGAGCGGAGCGTTGACCGTCGCGGAGGTGACGGTTTGCGGCAAAGCGGCGATCTTTATTCCGTCGCCCATCGTTACCGGCAACCACCAGTATTATAATGCCAAAGCGGTCGCTGACCACGGCGGAGCAGTCATTATCGAAGAAAAGGATATGGATAATGAAAAGCTGATCGCCCAGATTATGAAACTGAAAAACGATCCGCAGAAGATCGCGGAAATGTCCCGACGCAGCAAAGAGTGCGCGCCTATGGACGCGGTGGAGATTATTTGCAACAATCTGGATATCCAGTAACTTAAAAGATACCTCCAGCATACTATGAAGTATGTTTTGGAGGTGTTTTATAATTTGGAAAGCTATCATATACGGGGCGGGAATCCAATCAGCGGGGAATACAAGGTAAACGGAGCAAAAAATGCTGCTCTGCCGATCCTGGCCGCCTCCATTGTCACCAATGATGAAAATCTGTTTACCGGTTGTCCGCGCATCTCAGATGCGGCCATTATGGGAGAAATTCTTAGATCGCTGGGATGCAGGACTGAGGAGAACGGAGGCTGTGTTCTCGTTGATACGGCGGGGTTAATAGAATATGAAGTGCCTTCTGCCCTAATGGAAAAGATGCGGTCTTCCATCTTTTTAGTGGGGCCCCTTCTGACGCGCTGCGGCAAAGCGGTGATCAGCCAGCCGGGCGGATGCGCCATTGGAAAAAGGCCCATCGATATACATATTAAAGCCCTCTCCCAGCTGGGTGTATCCATGAAAGAGGATGGTCAGAAACTGGAGTTTACCGGCAATCAAATGACTGGAACCAATATTATACTGGACTTCCCTAGTGTGGGAGCAACGGAAAATGTTATTCTGGCCGCCTTAGGAGCAAAAGGGGAGACCGTGATCCACAACAGCGCCAGGGAACCGGAGATCATGGATTTACAGACGTATTTAAATGGCTGCGGCGCGCAGATTAAAGGCGCCGGTACATCCCAGATTACCATTAAGGGCGGTCTGCCTCTCCATGGTAGCCAGCATTCTATCATGGGCGACCGCATCGAAGCGGGAACCTTTCTCATGGCTGCCGCCGGAACCGGCGGAGAACTGCTGGTGAAAGGAATCGAAAGCGGAGCGTTAAGATCCCTTGTGAAGTATCTCAAACATGCCGGATGCAAGGTGAGGAGGGAGCCTCATGAAATTTGGCTCAAAGGGCCCGAGCGCCTTTGCGGCGTGGGAAAGGTGCAAACTGGCCCCTATCCCGACTTTGCCACCGATCTGCAGCCCCAATTCACGACAATCATGACTGCTGCCGAGGGGAAGAGCCGAATTATCGAAACTATTTTTGAAAATCGGTTTAAATATACGCAGCAATTGATAAAAATGGGCGCAGATATTGAAATTTTGCAGAGAGTCGCTATAATAGAGGGAGTAGAGTTCCTTGAAGGCTCGTGTGTGGCCGCAGAAGATCTTCGCGGCGGGGCGGCGCTGGTACTGGCCGGCCTGATGGCGCAGGGAGAGACCATCGTGCAGAATGTGCATTATATTGAGCGGGGCTACTGCGATCTTCATGGAGAACTGAAAAAACTAGGCGGGGATATCGGAAAGCATTATGAGAAAACATGAGACAAAACAATTCGACTGGGAGCAGGAATCAAGTAGCCCGGACGAAGAAAACAGGGAATACATAGAAGGGGCGCCGGAGCACGCCCCTTCTGAAGTATCAGCGAATAAAGTACCGAGAAAGAAACGGAAACGGAAAAAGAAGCGGTACGTGTTGAAGCTGCTGCTTTTGATTCTTATTTGTGTAGGCCTCTATTTTTTCCTGCGGTCAAGCATTTTTAATATCAAAACCATCAATGTGGCGGAAAGTACTCATTTTACTGCTGAACAGATACAGGAAATGGCCGGCCTTAAGACAGGAATGAACCTATTTTCCTTCAAGGGCGGAACATGCGCGGACAAGCTGGAAGAAAATCCGTTTATCCGAGAAGCGAAGATAAAGCGCAAGCTTCCGGACACAGTCACCATCGAGCTTGCTGAACGGCAGGAGCTTGCTATCCTGGCAAAAGATAAGGAGTATGTAGTGATCGACGGCGAGGGAGTTGTCTTGCAGATCGCAGAGCAGGCGCCCCAACTGACTCTTTTAAGCGGCATTACGATCGCAGATGCCGAGGAAAACAAGCCAGTGTCGGTTAAAGAGGAGACCAATTATCATAAAGCCATGCGCATTCTCAACGAAATGGTAAAAGCAGATTTGTATTTTAAACAGATTGACGTTTCTGAAGTGGTGGTTAAGGCTTATGTGACGGATCAGCTTTACTGTCTGGGAAAGACGAAAAACCTGCTGAAAAGCATGGAAGAAGGAAATCTTCAGGCCGTGATCTATGATCTGTATAAAAAAGGTGAGAAAAAAGCGGTTGTCAATGTTGGTGATGACGAGTATTTTTCCGTCGACATAAAGAGCAAATAGGAGACAATCATGGCAAAATATAAAGGGATTGCCGTTGCCGCGGTGCTGACATTTTTAATCGGATTCATTATTTCCATACAAATCAGCACTACAGAGGGAGATGATCAGGGAGCGCTGGTACCTCTGGCCAAGATTAAGGGATACGAGGCGCAGCTGAAAGAGGCTACGGAGGAAAAGGAAGCGGCGCTTTCCCGCCTTGGGGAGCTGGAAGATCGGATGGCAGAGATTGAGAAGAGCAAGGCCGGCGAGAACAGTTCGGTAAAATCCATGGTCGAAGAAAATGAAAAAAATAAAATGCTGGCGGGCTTGGTGGATGTTTACGGGCCCGGTCTTGTGGTGGAAATAAAAGATCCACCGGCAAAAGTAGAAGGGGCGGAGGATTTCAGTATCATCGCCTATAATTATGAGTATTTGCTCAATGTAGTCAACAAGTTAAAAGAGGCGGGAGCCGAGGCAATTTCCATCAATGGGGAACGTATTGTTCAGACTACGGAAATCAGTCTGGCGGGCGACAATATTAATATTAACGGCAAAGCAACGGCCCAGCCTTACACCATAAACGCCATCGGTCCGGGTGATACTATGGACGCAGCTATTACCATACGCGCCGGTGTGGTTGAAACCATGAAAAATCAAGGACTGATTGTTACCACCAAAAAGAAAGACCGTATTGAGATCCCCCGTTATACGGGTGTGATCAATTTCAAATACGCAAAGCCGGTTAAAGACGAATAAGGTGCGTGCAGATGAAGAAGATTTTAGGAGTGGCGGCGCTTTGCTTTTTGGTCGGAGCAGGCATTATGATTCAGGCAAAGATGACCGACGGCGAGCGGCTGTATGTTTCACAGAAAACAGTGGATGATTATAAAGCCCAGATCCAAGCTGAAAAAGAGGCGCTTTCCGAAGTGGAAGAATTGATATCCCAGGCCGAAAATAATCTGACCTTGTACAACAAAGAAGACGGAAAAAAGCTGCAAAAAGCGTTGAAAAGCGATTTGCTGAAGAATCGCATGTTTGCCGGTACAAAGACCGTTCACGGCGAGGGTGTTGTCATTACGGTGGACGACGGTACTGGTCCGGTAAAAAATGGAAGCGAAATTAACAGCCTCCTGGTGCACGATAATGATATCCTGCGGATTATTAATGAACTGAAAGCAGCGGGAGCAGAAGCCATATCCGTCAACGGACAGCGGATCATCGAAACCACTTCCGTGTCCTGTGCCGGATATACGGTTCGTATCAACGGCACCACTTATGCCAGGCCCTTTGTCATCTGTGCAATCGGAGACAGTACCAAATTGACAGATCGGCTTATCGGCGCTTACGGCTATGGAAAGGAACTCCAGGAATGGGGCGTTCAGTTCAAAATCCAATCCACTTCCGGCATTGAAATTGCTGGGTATGACAAAACTCCGTATTTTCTATATATGAAAGAACAGAAAGGGGACTGATGATTTGATTATCGCAATGACAATCGCGCTGATTCTGGGACTGATCTGCGGATTCGCGCTGAATATCACTTATCCCACAGAATATACATTTTACATTACGATGGCATTGCTGGCGGCGATGGACTCTTTAGTGGGAGCGATACGGGCCGATTTGGAGGAGAAGTACGATACCACCATCTTCGTTTCAGGGTTCATAACCAATGCGTTATTGGCAGGAGTACTGACTTTTGTAGGCGATAAACTGGGGATTCCCCTTTATTATGCGGCTATCTTTGTATTCGGCGGCAGGCTTTTTAACAATCTTGCTGCCATCCGAAGAATCATCATCCAGAGATATCGCGACAAAAAACAGCAGAAAATGTAGATTTTTTACGGTAAAAAAGTGGTATTTTAATTGGAAAAACAGGTGCATAGGCCGTTTCTTTATGCTATAATGTACGCAATGGCTTTTGCGGCAAGGCCGTAAAGAGGCGTACATGAAACCTGCTTTATTGCAGGTTGCGGGTTATAAATGACGGTAAGTTGTATAAAAAAGTATGGGAGGTAGTTTCTGATGTTACAATTTGAAATGAACGAGTCAACACCGGCAAAAATAAAAGTAGTTGGTGTGGGCGGCGGCGGATGTAACGCAGTGAATAGAATGATAGATGCAGGCATGCAGGGTGTGGCCTACATAGCGATAAATACGGACAAGCAGGCGCTTTCGCGCTGCAAAGCGGAAACCAAGCTGCAGATCGGCGAAAAATTAACAAAAGGATTGGGCGCGGGCGGCAACCCTGAGATCGGCCAGAAATCAGCGGAAGAAAACCTGGAAGACCTGTCCAAGTTCATAACCGGTGCGGATATGGTGTTCATCACAGCCGGTATGGGCGGCGGCACCGGAACCGGGGCGGCGCCCATCGTTGCCAAAGTTGCCAAGGATATGGGAATTCTCACCGTAGGCGTAGTGACTAAGCCCTTTACCTTTGAAGGAAAAAAACGCGGGGAGCATGCTGAGCTGGGAATCAAATTTTTGAAAAAATTTGTTGACTCTCTGGTGATCGTTCCCAATGACAAACTCCTGGAAACAGTGGAAGAAAATACTTCCCTTCTGGAAGCTTTTGATATGGCTGACGAAGTTCTCAAACAAGGCATACAGGGCATTTCCGAACTGATTATCGACGATGCGCTGATCAATTTGGACTTTGCAGATGTAACCACGGTTATGAAGGACAGAGGCATCGCACATATGGGCGTGGGAAAAGGATCCGGGGAAAACCGGGTTACCGACGCAGTCAAAGATGCTATTGAAAGTCCGCTGCTTGAAACCAGTATTGATGGAGCTAAAGCAGTGCTCATCAACGTTACCGGCGGATATGACCTGGGAATGCTGGAAGCCAACGAAGCGGCCAGCGAAATTGAAAAGGCGGCGGATGACAACGCCATCATCATATTCGGAGCGGCGATCAAAGAAGATATCAAAGACGAGATTTTTATCACGGTCATTGCCACTGGCTTTGAAAGCAGACCCAGCGCCGATCTTCTGGGAGGCGATCTGATGCCGGAGCATACCGGTGAAGAAAAGAAAGAGAGCGAGATCACAAGCTCAATTTTGGACGAAAAGAACGAAAAAGAAAGCGGCAGCCTAATCGATAACGACTTTAAAATCCCGCCCTTCTTATCATCCAAGTAGAACCAATTCTGTATAATAAGGAAGAGCCGGTGATGAACCGGCTTTTCTTCATAAAAAACGTGCGCATGACGAAATCAAAGATTCCTATGCACACATGTCGCTGACAAGCAGCGACGCTTCGCAAGGTACGTTCTTTGAAACTCCGTCAATATCGTCCAAGACGATATTTCCTACGTTATAAAAAATATATGAAGAAAATTACATCAAAGGAAAACCAAATATTCAAGCTGTGCAGCAAACTGACCATGCGGAAACACCGGGATCAGGAAGGGCTCTATCTGATCGAGGGAGAGAAGCTAGTCAGAGAAGCCATTGAAAGCGGACAACGGATAAAGGTGATCGCGGCAGCAGAAAGCAGCGGCCTGCGGCCTGACTTTTCCGAAGAAATCGTTTTTATGGAGGACAAGCTTTTTACAAAGCTGGCCCAGACGAAGACGACTCAGGGCATTCTGGCAGTTGTGGAAACGCGGGAACTGACGGAAGAAGAATTCCTGAAAAAGACAGCCCGCAAATCAGGCAATGTGGTTCTGCTGGACCGCCTGCAGGATCCGGGCAACATCGGTACCATCATCAGGACGGCGGACGCGGCCGGCTACAGCGGCGTTATGACCATCAAGGGAACGGCCGATCTTTATTCCTTAAAAATCGTTCGCGCAGCAGCAGGTTCCCTATTCCGCATGCCCGTGTTTTCCGCGGATTCGCCTTCGCAGGCCGTATCGGTTTTGGAGGCCGCGGGAAAAACCATATTTGCTACGGGATTTGATACGGATTTGTATTACTACGATGTGGATATGAAGCGGAACATCGGTTTGATCATCGGCAATGAGGGAAATGGCATTTCTCCGGAGCTGATGGCAATGGCCCACCGGATCATCAAGATACCAATGGACGGCGATATCGATTCCCTCAATGCTTCCGTGGCGGCGGGAATTCTGATGTATGAGTCCATGAGATAGATAAAAGACTAATTTTGGAGAGGTAAAAACATATGCAAACTCAATTAAACAAAATTTTGCAGGAGGCAAAAGAACAGTTAGAAAAGGCAAAGACATTGGCCGAAACGGACGAAGTCCGGGTTAAGGTACTGGGAAAAAAAGGCCAGCTGACTGAAATTCTAAAAGGCATGAAAAAGCTTTCGCCGGATGAGAAAAAAGAACTGGGGCAGGCCGCCAACAAAGTGAGAAACCAAGTAGAGACCCTGCTGGAAGAAAAGTTTGCGCAGGTAAAAGCCGCCGCAAAGGAAGCGCAGTTTAAACTGGAGAAAATCGACGTAACGGAGCCGGGCGAAGATATGAGCCTGGGCGTAAAACATCCGATCACCATTACCATCGAAGAAATTTCGGATATCTTTATGTCCATGGGTTACTCCATCGCAGAAGGCCCCCAGGTTGAGAGCGTGTTCAATGCCTTTGACGCCCTTAATTCTCCCAAGAACCATCCTTCAAGAGATGTAACGGACACTTTCTATATTGCAAAAGATACGGTCTTAAGGCCGCACACGTCTTCTGTACAGATTCGAACCCTTATGAGCCAGCAGCCGCCGATTAAAATCATCGCGCCGGGCAGATGCTTCCGCTGTGATACGCCGGATGCCACCCACTCGCCGATGTTTCATCAGGTAGAGGGGCTGATCGTGGACGAAGGAATCACCATGGCCGACTTAAAGGGTACCTTGGACAGCATGGCAAAGCAGCTCTTCGGATCTTCTACAAAGACCAAATTCAGACCGCATCACTTCCCCTTTACCGAACCGAGCGCGGAAATGGACGTTTCCTGTTTCAAATGCGGCGGCAAAGGCTGCCGAATCTGCAAAGGCAGCGGCTGGATTGAGATTCTCGGCTGTGGCATGGTACACCCTAACGTTCTGGCAGTAGGCGGAATCGATACGGAAAAATACACCGGATTCGCCTTTGGCATGGGTGTGGAAAGAATTGCAATGTTAAAGTATGGCGTTGATGATATCCGTCTTTTCTACGAAAACGATATGCGTTTCATCAACCAGTTCAAATAGGAGGTGCCGTAGATGTTAGTTCCAATCGAGTGGCTGAAAGATTATACTGATATTGATGTAGATACAAAGGAATTCTGCGACCGCATGATCATGTCGGGCTCCAATCTGGAGACCTGTGAATATTTCTGCGAAGAAATGGAAAATGTGGTGGTAGGCAGAATTGACAAAATAGAAAAACACCCGGATGCCGATAAGCTGGTGGTGTGCATGATTAACGTGGGTAAAGATGAACCAGTGCAGATCGTCACCGGTGCTCCCAATGTGTTCGAGGGAGCATATGTTCCGGTAGCGCTTCATAAGAGCAGGATTCCCGGACCGCTTCACGGAAAAGAAAAGGAAGAAGGCGGAACAAAGATTACCAAGGGTAAGCTGAGGGGCGTGGAATCCTTCGGCATGCTGTGCTCCGCAGGGGAACTGGGTTTTGACGACAAGGTAGTTCCGGTGGCCCACAGAGAGGGAATCTGGATTCTAGAGGAAGAATGTCCTCTGGGCCAGGATTTTGCTGAGGCGCTGGGACTGAAGCAGGCGGTGGTGGATTTTGAAATCACCCCCAACCGCCCGGACTGTCTGTCCATGGTGGGAATGGCCAGAGAAGCGGCAGCCACCTTCGGCGGCAGCCTCAAGTATCCGGACACAGCCTGTACCGATGAAACCGACAAGCAGGCAAAGGATTTCATTCAGGTGGAGATCAAGGATTCGGAATTGTGCAGACGTTATGCGGCCAGAATCGTGACCGACGTCAAGATTGAACAATCCCCTTGGTGGCTCCAAAAGAGACTGATGTACGCCGGAATGCGTCCCATCAACAATATTGTAGACATTACCAACTTTGTTATGCTGGAATTCGGACAGCCGATCCATGCCTTTGACATCCGTCAGATCGCTGATAACAGGATCATCGTCGAGCGGGCCCAGGAAGGCGAGACCTTTACAACCCTGGACAACACAGAGCGGACTCTCACAGAGGATATGCTGCTGATTAAAGACGGACAGCGGGGCGTAGCCATCGCCGGCGTCATGGGAGGACTCAATTCCGAAATCGAAAAGGATACGACAACTATTTTAATAGAATCGGCCAATTTCAACGGAGACAGCGTTCGGGCCACATCCAAAAAACTGGGCCTTAGAACAGAAGCTTCCTCCAGATTTGAAAAGGGAATCGATCCCAACCTGTGCCAGGCAGCCGCCGATCGGGTATGCAGATTGATCGAGATCCTGGGATGCGGAAAAGTGGCGTCCGGAACGGTGGACGTTTATCCAAACCAATTTAAGGCGCCTGTCATCGACGTGCGAGTGAGCCGGGTCAACCATGTGCTGGGAACCGATCTTTCGCGTCAGGATATGACTGGGATCTTCGAGAGCCTGGAGATGATCGTGGAAGGCGAAGGGGACATCATGAAAGTAACCCCGCCCACCATCCGTCAGGACTTACTGACAGAAGTGGACTTTGTCGAAGAAGTGGCAAGGATGTACGGCTACGATCAGCTGCCGGTCACCATTCCCAAGGGAAATTCCGAAGCAGGACAGTCAAGAGAACGGACCCTGGTGGATTTGGCCAGGGATACCCTGTGCGCTTTGGGTGCCAACGAGGTACAGACTTACTCCTTCGTCAGCCCGAAAGGGGTGGACGACGTCAGGATCGATGAAGATTCCTGGGAACGGGATTTTGTAAAGATTACCAACCCTCTGGGAGAAGAAAACTCCGTAATGCGGACCATTCTCACCCCCAATATGCTGGAGGTCCTGGCCAGAAATTATTCACGAAATATTGAAGCTGTCCGCGCCTTTGAAATCGGCAGTACCTTCATGACCAATATGATCGACCCGGAAAAGCTTCCCGACGAGCAGACCGGACTTTGCATCGGCATCTATGGAAACGATGCGGACTTCTTCACGCTCAAGGGAATGATCGTAGAAATGCTGAAAGTTCTGGGCGTGAAGGAAACCCTTTTTGAGGCGGAAAGTCAATACGGCGTATATCATCCGGGACGCTGCGCCAGAATATCGGTAGGCGATGAGGAACTGGGCATCATGGGAGAAGTGCACCCGGATGTATCGGAGAAATTTGGAATCGGCACCAGATCGTACGTTTGCGAGCTGTTTTTCGACTCGGTGATCCGCCACGCCAATATTGAAAAGGCTTACGAGCCTCTGCCCAAATACCCTGCAACATCAAGAGACATTGCGCTGCTTGTGGATGAGGACATCCAAGTAGGTGATATAGAAAGCATTATCAAGGAACAAGGCAAAGCAATTTTGGAAAAGGTACAGCTATTTGACGTTTATCGCGGCAAACAGGTGGCCGAAGGAAAGAAGAGCGTAGCTTTTGCTCTGACCTACAGAGATAAAAACAAGACCCTTACCGATGAAGACGTAGCAAAAGTTCATGATAAAGTCCTTGAAGCGCTGAAAGAAAAAGTCAATGCAGTATTAAGGGAAATTTAAAGGGGAGGTAAGCTGTGGAAAGCAACAAAGTAAGTGTAAAGATCTACGGACAGGAGTATGTGATATCCGGTGAAAAGCCCAGGGAGCAGATCGTAAAGGTAGCTGCTTACGTGGACAACCAGATGCACGAGATCGCCAGCGCGGCGCCGTCCTGCTCGGTTACCGACCTGGCAGTCTTATCGGCAGTCAACATTGCCGATGAAAGTTTTGTAAGCAAGGAAGAGGTTGAAGAACTGAAAAAGCTCAATGTCCAGCTGGAAAAGGATGCGCAGCATTACGTTCAGCTCTGGGATGAATCCAAAAAGAATTTCCTCCAATACAAGGAGGAGAATCAGGGCGTTGCCAGTCAGCGCGATGAGATGACCCAGAAGGCCGCGGCAAAAGAGCGGGAAATCCAGGAACTGAAAATGGCCGCGGAAAAGCTGCAGGATGAACTGCAGAAAGCCGCCCAGCAGACCCTGGAAGAAGCAAAAAAGAAAGCTCAGCAGGCGATCGATGAAGCCGAGGCCAAATGCAAGGAGCTTGAGAACAGTTTCTTTGACCTTCAGATGGAAAATCTCCAGCTAAAAAAAGAGCTGGAGACATACAGACGAAATATGGAATAAAGGAAACAAATGAAAACAAAATCGATCAATGTTTTGGAATACAACAAGATCATAGCAAAATTAGAAGAACAGGCCGGCTCTGAAATGGCGAAAAAAATCATTTCAGAGCTTACGCCTTCTCATGAAGTACCCGCAATACGGGACATGCTTGCAGAAACCACAGAAGCGGTGAAACTGATCGTCCATAAAGGACCATTGCCGCTCGGTGGTTTTTATGATATTGAGGATAGTCTGCATTTAGCAAGAAAAGGCGGCAGTCTAACCATGAAACAGCTTTTGCAGGTCCTGTACAACCTGGCTCTTGCAAGGAGGGTAACCACCTTTCTCAAGAGCGATCTTCCGCCTCTGCCCATCATTGAAAGCATCGCGGAAGTGATCGCGGTACACAAAAGGCTGGAAGATGAAATCGACCGCTGCATTTTGTCAGAGGACGAGATGGCGGACAATGCCAGTCCGGATCTGAAAAATATACGCAGATCCATCCTTCGCCAGAACGATGCTCTGAAAGCGAGGATCAACCAAATCCTCAATTCGTCGGATAATAAGACGCTGCTCCAGGATTCCATCGTTACGATGCGGGACGGCAGATACGTCATTCCCGTTAAAGCAGAACATCGGGCCAGATTCCCCGGGATCATCCATGATCAGAGCGCTACCGGCGCTACCGTGTTCATTGAGCCCCAGGTGATCGTCAATCTCAACAACGAACTGCGCCAACTGGAATTGCAGGAAAAAGCCGAAATCGACCGTATTCTGGCAGAGCTGTCCGGCGCTGTTTCGGAGCATTATCACGATCTTCTCAACAACCAGAAGCTGCTGATCCAGCTGGATGTGATTATGGCCAAAGGCAAGCTGTCCGCTCTGCAGCACGGCGAAGAGCCGTCCGTCAGTCAGGGCGGGGAACTGATCTTTAAAGAAGCCAGGCATCCGCTCATAGACTCTAAAAAAGTGGTGCCGATCAATGTTTCCATTGGAGACGGCTACAACACCCTGGTCATAACCGGACCCAATACAGGCGGAAAAACCGTAACTTTGAAGACAGTAGGCCTGTTGTCGATGATGGCTCAGACCGGGCTTCATATACCGGCGGCCAGCGGCAGCAAAATTCCTGTTTTTCAGGAAATTTTCGCGGACATCGGCGATGAGCAGAGCATCGAACAGAGCCTTTCCACATTTTCTTCCCATATGACCAATATCGTGGATATTGTAACAAATGCAGGAGAGGATTGTCTGGTACTAGTGGATGAACTGGGTGCGGGAACTGACCCGACGGAAGGCGCGGCTTTGGCGATTTCCATTTTGGAGAGCCTTTATGAGAAGGGGGCTAAGACCATCGCCACAACTCATTACACGGAGCTGAAGAAATATGCCATTTCCACCGATGGAGTGGAGAATGCATCCATGGAATTCAATGTGGAAACCCTGAGTCCCACTTACCGGCTGGCGATCGGAGTCCCCGGAAAATCCAACGCCTTTGAAATTTCTCAAAAGCTGGGTCTTCCCGAAGCGATCATTGAAAAATCCAGGAGACTCCTGGACGGAGGCGATATCCAGTTCGAAGAAGTCATTTCCGCACTGGAAGCCGATCGAAAAGCGGCAGAGGAAGAGCGGGACGAGGCGGTGATGCTCAATATCGCTATGAAGAAGCAAAAAGAAGAGCTGGATAAACAGACCCGCAGACTGGAAGAACAAAAAACGAAGATTCTTAACCAGGCCAAGGCTGAGGCCAGACGGATGATTGAGGAAGCTAAGGCAGTTTCCAAAGAGGTTCAGGAGGAACTGCGCGAGCTGACAAAAATCGAGAGCCTGGGTCAGAGGAATAAAAAATTCGACGAAAACCGCAAGCGGATCAAAGACGCGGCAGGGAAATACAGAGAAAAGGTTATTCGCGAAGTAAATGATAATCCGGTAGCGCCGGAAGATCTCAAGCTGGGAGACCGGGTTAAGGTCTTGAGCCTGGATCAAAAGGGCGAAATTGTATCTCTGCCCGATGATAAAGGAGAGCTGATGGTCCAGGTGGGAATCCTGAAAGCTAAGGTGAATCTGGATGATATCATGCTTATTGAAGGCGGAGCACTGGATATCAATCGGCCGAAAAAAGTCAAAAAGAATTATGGCAGCATGTATAAAGCCAAAGCCCAGAACGTTTCCATCTCCATCGATGTGCGGGGGAAAAATCTGGACGATGCCGCCATGGATGTGGACAAATATTTGGACGACGCCACCATGGCAGGTCTGAAAGAGGTTACCATCATCCACGGACGCGGCGAAGGCGTTCTCATGAAAGGGCTGCAGGATATGATGCGGGGCCATAGACATGTAAAACGATTTCGAAAAGGAAAATTTAATGAAGGCGGAGACGGCGTGACCGTTGTTTCCCTGAAATAGAGGTGGCGGTATGTATATGATCAGCGCCTGTTTATTGGGCGAAAACTGTAAATATAACGGCGGAAACAACCGCTGCCAGTGGGTGGTGGATTTTGCCAAATCCCACTCTTATGTGCCGGTCTGCCCGGAAACCCAGGCCGGCCTGCCCGCGCCCCGTCCCCCGGCCGAAATCTGCGGGAACAAAGTCCTGGACAGCGAAGGACAGGAGCTGACAGAGGCATTTGCCCAGGGAGCGGAGGCAAGCTGGGAACTGGCCAAGAAAGCGGCCTCTGATGCCGGAGAGAATATTGAAGGGGCGATTCTCAAGGCCAAAAGCCCTTCCTGCGGAAGGGATCGAATCTACGACGGAACATTTTCTGACAGGCTCACAGCCGGGGACGGATACCTGGTACGCCTGCTGAAGAACCATCACATCGATGTTATTACGGAAAAGGAGAACCTAGAAGATGATTAATTACAAAGAAAAAATCGCGCAGCTTTTGAGCACAGCTGTGGAAGGTCTTACAACTGAAGAATTGCAGAATATGGTGGAAGTACCCGCAGATGGAAAGATGGGCGACTATGCCTTTCCGTGTTTTCGTCTGGCAAAGATTCTGCGTAAGGCTCCGCCTATGATCGCCAAGGATATCGCGCAAAAGATCAGCGATGATCCGATTTTCGCCAAAGTGGAGCCGGTGAACGCTTACGTCAATATGTTCCTTTCCAGAGACGTTTATGTGAAGGATACCCTGGGGGATGTGATTGAACAAGGCGATCATTATGGACGCAGCGACGCGGGACAGGGAAAAACGGTCATTGTCGAATATTCTTCTCCCAACATCGCCAAGCCTTTTCACATCGGCCATATCAGAAGTACGGTAATCGGAAATTCGATCTATAAAATTTACGATTTCCTGGGTTATGATACGGTACGGATCAACCACTTGGGTGACTATGGAACTCAGTTCGGTAAGATGATCTGTGCTTACAGAAGATGGGGAAATAAAGAAGACGTTATTAACGAGCCCATTAAAACCTTGCTGTCCTACTATACCAAATTCCATGTAGAAGTGGAAAACGATCCCAGCCTGGACCAGGAAGCGAGAGATATCTTCACCAGACTGGAAAAGGGCGAGCCGGAAGAAGTGGAATTGTGGCAGTGGTTCCGGGATGAAAGTCTGAAAGAATTTACCCGGGTATACGATATGCTGGGCATTGAATTTGATTCCTATGCGGGCGAGAGCTTTTATTCCGATAAGATGCCCCGTTTTGTCCAGGAGCTGAAGGACGCTAATCTTCTGAAAGAGTCAGAAGGCGCTCAGATCGTCGATCTGGAAGCGTACGGAATGTCGCCCGCGCTCATTACCAAATCCGACGGTTCCACCTTGTATATCACCAGAGATATCGCGGCAGCGGTTTATAGAAAAGAGCATTATGATTTCTATAAGAACATCTATGTGGTTGCTTCCCAGCAGAACCTGCATTTCCAGCAGTGGATTAAAATCGTAGAGCTTTTGGGCTACGATTGGGCCCACGACTGCGTGCATGTTCCTTTCGGCCTTGTTAGTCTGGAGGACGGAACCATGTCCACCAGAGAGGGCAGAGTGGTATTCCTGGAGGATGTGCTCAACCGGGCCGTGGAACAGACCAGAGAAATCATCAAGGAAAAGAATGTCAATACGGACAGCATCGAAGAGACGGCCAAGATGGTCGGAATCGGCGCCGTTATGTTCCAGGAGCTTTCCAATAACCGGATCAAAGATTACGTGTTCTCCTGGGATAAAGTTCTCAACTTCGAAGGCGAGACCGGTCCTTATGTCCAGTACACCCACGCCAGAGCTGCCAGCGTGCTGAGAAAAGCCGGCGATGAGGTGGTAAAAAAAGCCCGGACAGCGGACATCGATACCAGCTATATCACCGGCGACAGCGCTTACGACCTGGCCAGATTGATCTATGCTTTCCCGGCCGCAGTCAAAGAAGCGGGAGACAAATACGAACCTTCTATCGTAACCAGACATATTGTAAATATAGCGCAGGCTTTCAACCGTTTCTATCATGATGAACACGTTCTGGTGGACAATGAGGACGAAAAGATTGCCAAGGTAGCGCTGGTCATCGCGGCCAAGAACACCATTAAAAACGGGCTGGGGCTCTTGGGCATCCAGGCTCCGGAAAAAATGTAAGGAGAGCAGAGTTTCATGAGATATGAAGGAAATATATTCAGACCGCCAAGTGAAGCGTACAGCCTGATCGTCCAGGTGACCATCGGCTGTTCCCATAATAAGTGTACTTTTTGCAGTATGTACAAGGATAAAACATTCCGTGTGAGAAATCCGGAGGAAGTGTTGGAAGATTTGGATATGGCCCGCCAGCGGTATCGGCGGGTAGAACGAATTTTTCTCGCCGACGGCGATGCTCTTGCGCTGAGCAATGCCAAGCTGCTGCGCATTCTGAACCACATCCAGAAGCTGTTTCCGGAATGTGAACGGGTAAACGTATACGGATCGCCCAAGGATGTACTTCATAAAACGCCGGAGGAACTGCGGGAGCTTTATGAAAATGGTGTTAAGATCATTTATATCGGCGCCGAGTCCGGCAGCGACCAGGTGCTGAAAGATATCTGCAAGGGAGCGACGCGGGCAGAGATCATTGAAGCAGTGAGGAAGATCGAGGATTCGGGCATTAAGGCGTCTGTGACCTTTATTTCCGGCATGGGCGGCAGAGACGGCTGGGAGGATCATGCGGTGCAGACCGGGACCATGATCAGCCAGATGGAACCTTCCTATGTGGGGCTTCTGACCCTCATGGTAGAACCGGGCGTTCCTTTGGAAAAAGATATCCGTTCCGGCAAGTTCCAAGTGCTGACCGCTGAAGAAGTGGTGGCGGAAACGCTGCTGATGCTGAAAAACATCGATGTTAAGAGACGGTGCGTGTTCAGGAGCAACCATGCATCCAACTATGTGTCCCTGCGGGGAGATCTGCCGCAGGATAAAGAAAAGATGATTGGCCTTTTGAGACGGGCGATGAAGGATCACAATATGCTCAAGGATGAGCGTTTCAGAATGTTGTAGTGAAGGGAATTGCATGAAGGTACTGTTGACCACACTGAATTCAAAATATGTGCATTCCAATCTGGCCTTAAAATATCTGTACCTGGCGGGAAAACACGTCTGCGATGGTCTGGACATAAAGGAATATACCATCAACAACAGCAGAGATTATGTGTTTACCGAGCTGGTGACGGCGGATTACGATGCAGTCTGTTTTTCCTGCTATATCTGGAATATTGAAAAAATATTGGAGCTGGCGGCGGATCTGAAGAAGGCCCGCCCTCAAATCCAAATCCTTTTGGGCGGCCCGGAGGTCAGCTACGATGGGGAGCAGGTTTTGCGGGATAACCCGTTGGTGGACTTTGTTCTCGCCGGTGAAGGAGAGAATAGCTTTCCCCAGTGGTGCCGGGCGCTGGCAGGGGATATTCCTTTTGAGCAGGCTGCCGGTCTGGTGTATCGGAGCCATGGTCGGATTTATGCCAATCCCGTGGCAGAGCCGGTGAACCTTCTGCAGATTCCGTTCCCGTATGAGACGTTTCCCTGCGAGACGGACCGGGTGATTTACTATGAATCGTCGCGGGGCTGCCCCTTTGGGTGCAGCTACTGCATATCCTCGCTGGACAAGCGTATCCGCAGCCTGCCTGTGGAGCGGGTCAAAGCCGACTTGCGCTGTTTTCTCGACCAGAATGTAAAGCAGGTCAAGTTTTTGGACAGAACCTTCAATTGGGATAAGGCCCGGACTTTGGAGATCTTTCAATTTCTCATGGATCAGGACAACGGTGTGACCAATTTTCATTTTGAAATTTGTGCCGATCTGCTGGATGATGAGCTTTTTCTAGTGTTGGGCCAGGCCAGAGAAGGATTGTTTCAATTTGAGATTGGGATCCAGTCCACCAATGGGGATACCCTTTCAGCAGTCAGAAGAACCAGCGATACGGCCGCAGTTCTGGCAAGCGTAGGCAGGCTGGTCTTGCTGGGAAACAGCCATATTCATGTGGATCTGATCGCGGGACTTCCCTATGAGGACTACCGGATTTTCCGAAAATCCTTCAATGATGTTTACGCACTGGGCGCAGACAACCTTCAGCTTGGATTTTTAAAGCTCTTAAAGGGAACCTCCATTCGGGCGGATGAGAAAAAATACGGCTATGTCTATATGAGTAAAGCGCCTTATCAGATCATTTCCAATCAATTTCTTACAGCGGAGGAAGTGTGCCGGCTGAAACAAATTGAGACGGTTTTGGATCTTTACTATAACCGGGGCGGCTTTGCACATACGTTATCTGAGGCTGTTTCAGCGACCGCCGAAACGCCCTTTGATTTTTATGAAGCTCTCGCGGGTTACTATTATGCAGAGGGGTTTCAACACCGATCGCACAAAAAGGAAGACCTCTACCGAATTCTTTTCCAGTTCTTCGGCTCGATGGGGCGGGGAGAGCAGTTTCTTCCGCTGCTGGAACGGGATTTAAAGCAAACCATGAACTTTGATGCAGTTAAAAAATTTTTTAGAAAGGGATGGACAATCCTGTAGGTGGAACATATGGCAGAACAAAAGAAAAAAACGCTGGCCCAGACCATGGGCATTACAAGGACCGTAGTCAGAGATCCTTCTGAATCGGATATACAGCTGAGGGAGGACCGGATCGGCCGTTATTTTAAAAAGTACCTGAGCAAGTTTGTGTTCGACGAATTTTCTCCCAAATTTATTGAGGAATCCAAGGCCGGCGATCTGCTGAAGGGTGTGCCGATCCCGCTGCGGAAAAAGGATTTGAAAGCTTTTGACGGCGGAGAGGGTCTGCCCATGCTGGTCATTGCGGAAAATATGGCCTGGGTCATGGGCTGCGATCCCCATTTCAAGCATACCAAGGATTATGTGGCAATCCTCAGCCGGATTTATAATTATAAGCTGTACGAGGGCATGATGAAGGAAGGCCGCGACGCCGCAGAGCGGGGTGCGATGGATGATGCCTGCATCCATTTCCGGGCCGCTTTGTGTATGAAGCCGGATTATCTCCATGCGATGTACAGTTATGCGCGGGCGTGCAGAGCCATGTACCAGGACAGCCGCAATGAAGAATATGTGGGACGTTTTAAAGCGGAAGCACTGGATTTCTTTGAGCTTACCACCGAGACCCATCCGCGTTTCGCACAGGCCTATTATTATTTGGGGTATGCTTACCTCAACATGGGCCTCTACATAAAAGCGGACTTGACTTGGGCGGAATTCCTCCGCTTCAGCAGAAACGGTCCCGATAAAAAGGAAATTCGCAAACGCAGGCAGCAGCTGCAGGGTCCTATTCAGATTGAAAGCGGCTATAACGATGTTTTGGCAGGCCGCTATGAAGAGGGCAGAGAAAAGTTGGAGCCGTTCTTAAACAGCCAATTCAATACCTGGTGGCCGCTTCATTATTATCTGGGCGTTGCCTATGAAATGACCGGGAAAAAGAGTCAGGCCATCGCCAGCTTTAAAAAGGTTTTGACCCTGAATGCCAGCCATATCGAAACCATGCAGGAGCTTGTGGATATTTACACCGAGTCGGGCGACCGTGAAAACCGGCGTAAATATGAAAAGAAGATTGAGCTGGTACAGAAAACGATTCAAGAAGATCAAAAAGCCTTTAAAGAGGAAATCGCCAAGGAAGATAAAGAGCTGCAGGAGCAGGAGCCTAAGGATCAAAAGCCGGAGTTCATTGAAGAAATAAAAGAGCTGCCGAGAGCAAAGGATTCCGGGAAGAAAAAGATTAAGCGATTGGACCGCAAGGAAAAGTAGAGAGGAGAAACGGGAAGTGAGCGATCAAGAGACAAAGGCAGCCGGCAAGGGAAAAGTTATTGTTTATATTGTCGTCCGGATACTGGTGATCGCGGTGATGATCGCGCAGATTTTCAACCATAATTGGGACAATGTGTTTACCTGTGCGCTGACGCTGATTCTGCTGCTGTTGCCGTCATTTCTTTCAAGCAAGCTGCATATTGTTCTGCCCAATACCCTTGAAATTATCATTATCTGCTTTATCTTTGCCGCAGAAATTCTGGGAGAAGTACATGAGTATTATGTAATTTTCGATTACTGGGATGATATGCTCCATACTATGAACGGTTTTCTGTCTGCAGCGATCGGCTTTGCCATGGTCGATATACTCAACAGACATGAGCGGGTATCTATGAACCTTTCCCCGGCATTTGTGGCCTTGGTGGCATTCTGCTTTTCCATGACCATCGGTGTATTGTGGGAGTTTTTCGAATATAATATGGATTTGTTCTTTGGCAAGGATATGCAAAAGGATACCTGGATCACAGCCTTTAATTCCGTGGCGCTCAATCCTGACGGCGCCAATGTACCTGTTCAAGTGGATGTGGAAAGCGTAACGGTCAATGGACAAACCTGGGACAAATATCTGGACATTGGTCTTTATGATACCATGAGTGACTTATTTGTAAATTTCGTGGGTGCAGTTACTTTCTCGATTTTTGGACTCATCTATATAAAGAATCGAGGCAAGGGATTTGCCGCCAGATTTATCCCCATTTTGAGGCTAGACAAAAAGAATCGCCCATCCAGTCAAAGTCCGCGTAAAATGCGCGGATAATTCTGCGGCTCGGAAGGCGATATATCCGCCGGTTTTATAATAAAGCAGGCTTTGTTGATATGCAGCAAATATGATGTTATTTCTGGCCCTGAGCCAGTATTTTGGATATAAAAAATTACATTCTCTTAACGTTTTATGAATACTAGCAAGCGAAGTGGATAACCTAGTAAGGTCGGCAGTTTTCGGCGATCGAGGAAATTATACAAAAAGGTAAATTCATTTAAAAAATGTGTTGACACAAACCTATTTACTGTTGTATAATAATATCTGTCGCTGGAACGAGCGGAAAGATGTTCCAAGGTAGCTCAATGGTGGAGCAACCGGCTGTTAACCGGTAGGCTGTGGGTTCGAGCCCCACCCTTGGAGCCAATTTTGGAAGTTCCGATAAAGAAGGGCGAGAACCCGAGAGGGTAGAAATCTTCAGTGAAGATTTCTTCGCGGAACAGTGCGTAAGCACGGTGAAGCGTATTCAGCTTGCGAAGCAAGCGTGAGCCCCACCCTTGGAGCCAATTTTGGAAGTTCCGAAAGACGGCGAGAACCCGGCAGGGTGGAAGCCAAATGAAAGGCTTGCCGAAGTGGTGGAATTGGCAGACACGCGGGACTTAAAATCCCGTGATCCTTACCGATCGTACCGGTTCGACCCCGGTCTTCGGCACCAATTAATTTCATATCTGATATCGCGGGGTGGAGCAGTTGGTAGCTCGTCGGGCTCATAACCCGGAGGCCGCAGGTTCGAATCCTGTCCCCGCAACCAAGCATTCAATAATCGCACTTGCAAGAGTGCGATTTTTTAATGCATATGAATGAGAGGATTCGAACCACTGAAAAAGCACCACGGATGTGAAATCCTGTGCTTTCTGTATGGCACCTGCTGCAATTTGCCGTGCAAATTGGGCTAGGATGCGCATAAAAGGCACTGAAGCTGAGTGACGGCTTGACAATTCAGGATATTCCTATGCATCGATAAACATATAATAAGAAAATGCCTTTCGTGACAAGATGACGCACTTAGCGGATATGCGTTGAAAACTAACTACTTTTAGTGTTTCGACTCTCAAATGTTACTCCGCTTTGATTTGCAAATATTCATTTCTTATTGTATAATACACATAAATACTGCAATCATTTGTATGTATTGTATTTTTTTTGAGAGGGGTAAGAATGAAAAATAGAACTAAGGTCCTTTGGACAGAGAAAGCTGAGTTTCCGATCGGGTGGGGAATAAAAAAACACTCGCATGACTATTACCACTTGTTTTATATTGTGGAAGGCAATGGTTCGTTTATCATTCATGAACAAGTTTTCGATGCTAAGCCTGATTTGTGCTATATCATACCTCCCGGAGTTCCCCATGAACTGGAGAAGGTAAAAGATAATACGCTGATATCGTATGAAATCAAGTTTTTGATTCATGATGAGGATATTGTGAAACATTTGAATTTAGAAACGCCGCAGTTTGTGGGAGATGAATTTTTTCGCAGTATCATACCCAGCATTGTGGCCAATGGAAGATCGAAAGACAGCTACTATATAAGAAATACTGACGCCTTCTTATGCTCGCTGCTCGTCCACATTGCGAATAAAAATGACGTGGAAGAGGCTCCCAATTCAGAGCTTATAGATACTGCAGGCTTTCACAAAATTACAATTAAAGCTATCGATTTTATCGAGCAGCAATATATGAAACGCATCTATCTGGACGATGTGGCGGACCATGTGGGATACAACCGGAATTATCTTTGCTCACTGTTTAAGAAGGACACAGATATCACCATAATTGACTACTTGAATTATGTTCGCATTCGAAAAGCTTGCGAGTATATTGTCTATAGCGATATAGACATGAACCGAATCTGTTACCGTGTAGGCTTTACAAACCCAAATCATTTCAACAGAACCTTTAAAAAATTTGTTGGACTTCCCCCTACCGTATTTAGTAAGCTGCACCCGTTCGATATAAACGACGACAATGATTCGGTTGATTCTACATTAAACAAACAACTTTTGACGGTTCCGGAAGCACTAAAAACGCTTAATCAAACGAATGAATGAGCATTAAAAAAGGGTGAATCCTCTGAAATGGGATTTCACCCTTTAAAGTCACTTAAAAATACTGTTCACTTTTACAAAAGCACCTGTGTTACAGCCGGAATATATGTTGTCAGAAGCAGTGCTATGCATAACACTCCGACAAATAAAAATGCGGTTTTAAACATACGATCCACCTTTACGCCTGAAATTGCGGAGGCAACGAATAAGGTTGTACCATACGGCGGTGTAACAAAGCCAATGCCAAGATTCATCGCCATAATAACGCCGAACTGTACAGGATCAACCCCCAGCTGAACCACTAACGGCAAAAATATAGGAGCTATAATGATGATTGCCGGTATAATGTCGATTACCATACCAACGAGCAATAATATGACATTAATCATAAGCAGGATGACGATTTTATTTGTAGTAATACCGGTAATAGCATCTACGATTACATCGGGAATGCGTTCAACTGTTATAAACTTGCACATTGCTCCCGAAAAGCCCATGATAAAACTCGTTACACCATTGAGAATTGCGGTTTTATACAGCGCATCCGCCAGTTTCTTCAGCGTAAGCTGCTTATAGACAAACGCGCCTATTATAATCGAATAAACAACAGCAACTACCGCTGATTCCGTAGGTGTGAACACGCCGGTATAGATTCCGCCCAATATGATAACCGGTGCGAGCAGCGCCCAAATACCATTTTTTAAAGAGATTGCTATATTTTTAATAGACGGCCTTGTATCGCTTCCTCCATAGTGATTTTTTTTCGAAACAATAAAACAGGTAATCATCAGCGCTAATGCCATCAACAATCCCGGAATGATTCCGGCAATAAGCAAATCCCCAATACTAGTGCTGGTTACAACCCCGTATATGACAAAGGGGATGCTGGGAGGAATGATGATTCCGATCGAACCTGCTGCTGCTAAAAGCGTACTGCTGAATACCCGATTATATTTCTTTTCTTCCATCGCAGGAATTAAAAGCGAACCTACGGCTGATGTCGTAGCGTTTCCTGATCCAGTAATGGCTCCAAAAAAAGTGCTGGTCAGTATTGCAACAATCCCTAAGCCGCCTGTTACAAATCCCACAATGGCATCTGCAATATCAACAAGACGTTTTGCGATGCCCCCCTCGCTCATGATGACTCCGGCAAATATAAAAAACGGCACTGCGAGTAATACAAATGAGTTTAATCCGGTAAAGGCGTTTTGCGGAACAATGGAAACCGATATATCTGAGAAGAAAACAAATGTGATAATTGAAGAAAAACCGATTGCGTATCCAATTGGCATTCCGATAAAGATCATTACCATCATCACGCCAAACATCACCATCATGCCAGTCATGCTGTTTCTCCTCCTTTCACCATATCATGGATATTCATATAAATGACGCCTATTAATCTGGCGCATACAAGCACAGAGCTAATAGGCAGACAAAGGTAAACGATCCACATGGGAATACCGGTCGCCGCAGCGACAACGGCCGAATTCATCTGTGTGGTGATCAGTTCCATCCCATAGACCAATATGATGAAGCTTGTAACCATCCACGCGATATTTCCGACAAGTTCCATAAATTTTTGTGCATGTATAAACCCTTTCTTTTTCAGAATATCCAAGACAATTGTAATCTGAATATGCTCATGATTCACCATTCCTGCACTAACACCAATCCATGAAATCCACACAAAAATAAACTTACCGATTTCTTCCGACCAAAACAACGAATTCCCAAATACATATCTCGTTACTACTTGCGCAAAAATGATAACAACCATCAATGCCATCATTATGATCAGAAACCATTTTTCAATGTTGTTATAGATATTTATGTATTTCCTTAATGTGTTCATGCAGCCCTCCTTCTAAAATATTAGAAAAGCCAGCGTCTCATCTATGCTTGACATGAATATTTGACACTGGCTTTGCGATATGCCGTTTAGAGTCCTAACAATTCATAAAGCTTTTTATCTACTTTATCGCTGTACGCATCATATACACTCTTACTGGCGTCCTTGAACGTCTTAACATCCGACTTGGAAAGCTCTGTTTTTTTAACGCCTGCTTGATCGAGCACGCCAAACGATTCTTTTTCCGCATCTTGAATCAGATTTCTTTCTTCTTGCTTGTATGCCTTCTGGCTGGCATCAAGGATGATCTGCTGCTGTTCCTCAGTCAACGAATGAAAGAAATCTTCATTGATTACACTAACAAGAACCATGGCCTTATGGTTGCTGATGGTATAATATTTGCCTAATTCCTGAAATTTATTGCTTACCATGGCAAGCGGAGATGTATCAACGCCGTCAATTGTACCTTGCTGAAGCGCAGTGTACACTTCGCTCATTCCCATCGGGGTGGCCGTTGATCCCCAGGCATTATAAATCGTCGTATTCATCTGACTATCCATGGTCCTGATTTTGAGGCCGGCCATATCAGATACCTTCGTTATAGGTTTTTTAACATTGAGAACAATATTAAAGGAGCCATCTGCGAAATCGAGGCATTTTATCTTTGATTTTTCAGAAAGGCCATCGCTGAGAAGTTTACCGTATTCACCATCAACCATACTATACATAGTTTCTCTATCTTCGAATACATACGGTAAGTCGATCGAATACCAGTTCGGGTCATATGCTGCCATATACGCCGCTGATATTGTTCCCATTTCAAGGTTACCCATGTTTATGGATTCAGCGATTTCCTTTTCGTCGCCCATAGCCGAATCGCTGTAATATTCAACCTGCATTGTCCCGCCTGAATTTTCCTCAACTTCTTTCTCGAAAATTTCCGTAGCTTTTGAGATTGGCACGTCCTTCGTTTCATCTGAAGCAAGTCTAATTGTGATCGTGTCTCCGGAAGCAGTTTTTTCTGAAGAATCCTCACCGCATCCGGTAAAGACAAAGATGCTGCTTACCAAACACAGCGCGGTTATCATAGCCATTAACACTTTCTTTTTCATAATTTTCTTCCTCCTAAGTATGATTACTTTTACTGAAGCAAATAAATGAGTTTGAGACGCAATGTCTTTCATCACGATCTCCGTATTTGTTCTATATTAGCATATTTTAATATAAGTGTAAAGCGCGATGCATGATTTCTATTGGTGATTTTAATAAAGTAATTACTTTTTTTCGGAAATATTGTGCTATTTTAAACAAATAATGAATAATGTTTATCATATTTTATTTATTTTCGAATAGCGCTCGCTGAGGCGTCACACTTAATAAATGTGCATATTTTCATTTTTTGACTTGAATTTCGTATTTTTGCGTGATATGATCTACCTGTAAATATTCTGTTGTAGTGAAAGGATGTGATGGTATGATGGCAAATTCAGAAAATAAAGAGCTTCGCAGATTGGCAGCAGATATACGGATCAAGGCTTTATATTGCATGGCTGGGGCCGGGGGCGGCCATGTAGGCGGTGCAATGTCAATTTGTGATGTCTTATCCGTATTGTATGGAAAAATAATGAAATATGATTCGGATAGACCTGATTGGGAAGATAGGGACAGGTTAGTGGTTTCGAAAGGACATAGCGGCCCAGCGGTGTATGCAGCCCTCGCATTGAGCGGTTTTTTTTCAATGACATGGCTCGACACGCTCAATCAGGGAGGAACAAATTTGCCAAGTCACTGCGACAGGATCCGGACGCCGGGTATTGACATGTCCACGGGTTCCCTTGGACAGGGAATTTCCGTAGCCTGCGGAATGGCAGCCGCATTGAGAAAGGAAGAAAGTTCATCAAGGGTCTATACCATATTAGGTGATGGAGAACTCCAAGAAGGACAAGTATGGGAAGCTTTTCAGTTCCTCGCGCATCAAAAACTGAATAATATGACCGTATATATAGATAACAACAAGAAACAGTTAGATGGTTTTCTTGATGAGGTATGCGAACCATTTGATCTTCAGAAAAAGGTTGAGGGGTTTGGACTGAAATGCAAAACAGTAAAAGGGTATGATGTTGATGAAGTTCTTCAAGCCACGCAAGAAAGCATGAAGGAAGGCGGACCAAGGGTGATTATCCTTGATACGGTGAAGGGAATCGGATGCAGCTTTGCGGAAGAAGCGCAAGCAAACCACCATATGAGTTTTACAAAGGAAGATGCAGAGCGGGCCGAGGCCGAAATCAATCGCAGATATGAAGCGGGAATCGTGAAAAAGGAGGCGGCTTATGAATAAGGTGCTTAGCTTGGCGGACTATTCTGCCATGAGTGATAGGGAAATGAGAGAGGCATATTCGGATACAATGCTTGAACTTGGGGCGGCCAACAAAAACATTATGGTACTGGATGTTGACTGCAGCAGATCGATGGCATCCGGAGCCTTTAAAAAGGCTTATCCTGAGCAATATATGAATATAGGGATACAGGAAGCAAATGCCGTAGGGGTTGCAGCCGGATTGTCAGCCGAAAAACAAATTCCGTTTTTAAATGCGTTCGGCGTTTTTGCCACAAGAAGAGTTTTTGACCAAGTCTTTTTATCATGCGGATATGCAAAATTAAATGTAAAAATCATAGGCTGGGATGCAGGAATCGGTGCAGAAGCAAATGGAGGGACTCATATGCCGTTTGAGGATATGGGGATCATGAGAAGTATTCCTGAAATGATTGTCGTTGAGCCTGCAGATCCGGCGGCGTTAAAACAAATACTGGTAAAATGCGCCGAGCTTTATGGAAATGTATATATAAGAAGCATGCGTAAACAGGTACCATGTGTTTACCATGATGACCTTACCCTGGAGATCGGAAAAGCAAATTTGCTGAAACAGGGAGAGGATTTGACAATTATTGCGTGCGGCTTGATGGTGTCGGAAGCGCTGAAAGCGGCTGATGTGCTAAAAAGTCGCGGAGTAAATGCACGCGTGGTAGATATGTTTACGATTAAACCCCTTGACGAAGAAGCTGTCATAAAATGCGCCAAGGAAACAGGAGCGATTGTGGTCGCAGAAAATCATAGAAGCGTTAACGGTCTGTACAGCGCAGTCTCTGATTGCGCATCAGCCAACTGTCCTTGCCCGATTGAAGCCGTTGGCGTCGATGATATATTTGGTGAGGTTGGAAAAAAAGATTATCTTATGGAGAGATTTGGGCTTACGTTCAGGGAAATATCAGATAAAGCATTAAATGTTCTGAAGAGAAAGGAAAAATAAATGTTTACCAAACAGGAAATGATCGATCGGGCAAAAGCAGTAATGCCGGGCGGGGTTAATTCGTCCATACGCAACATAGAACCGTTTATGATGTGGAAAGAAGGCGACGGCGCATATCTCTGGGATTGGGACGGAAAAAAATATGTCGATTACAATGGATGCTGGGGACCATATATTCTTGGATATAACAGTCCTGTTGTAAAGAATGCGGTGATAGAGTCAATTGACAGGCATGACCAGTATGGCGTCGGAGTTACAGAACTTGAAATAGAATTAGCCGAACGTATTTGCAAGCATGTCCCATGTGCTGACAAAGCGCTTGCATGCAGTTCGGGTTCAGAGGCTACCTATCATGCGATCCGAGCTGCAAGAGCCTTCACAGGACGTGAAAAGGTCATAAAGTTTCAAGGGTGTTTCCATGGGTGGCATGATTATGTTTTAAGAAACTGCTATACCCCGGCTGATATGCTTTATAAACGCAATCCAAATTCAGCGGGAATGTTTGATGCTGCGGTTGACGCTACGTTAGTATGCAGGCTGAATGATCTGGAAAATGTGGAACAAACGATGAACCGTAATAAAGGTGAGGTCGCGGCGCTGATCGTCGAGCCGATCGCCCATAATCTGGGGTGTGTAAAGCTATCGGATGAGTTTCTTAAGGGACTTAGGAGACTTTGCGATGAGCATGGCATTGTACTTATTTTCGATGAAGTCATTACAGGTTTCAGAGTTGGACTTGGCGGATATCAAGGTATATGCGGAGTGATTCCGGATTTAACAACAATGGGAAAAGCCCTTGGAAGCGGATACCCAATCGCTTTCATTATGGGACGGGATGAAATCATGAATACATTCAGTACCAATTCTGAGGGCAATGTAAGCTTTCAAGGAACGACAAACGGCCATCCGGCCTGTGTGGCGGCAGCGATTGCGACGATTGATTTTTTGGAAAAAGAGCCTGTATTTGATTCTATCTTTGAGTTGGGCGACTATTTTCGCAAGAATATGCAGTGGCTCTTTGATCAGTATGAGCAGGGAGTGTCTGTCATAGGCTATGGTTCCATTTCCGTGCCGATATGGGCAGAAGGGCCTTTTAACAACCATGAAGACATTTTGCGCGGCGATGCTGAAAAGTCAATCGCGTTCCGAAAAGCAATGATCGAAAGAGGGCATTATTGGGCCCCTGCAGAGCCAAAGAGACTTACAATTTCCTACGCCCATAAAAAGGAAGATATCGACAGCACGTTAGAAGCTATGGAATATGTGCTGAAAGAGGAGGGCAATACATGAAAAAAATCGGAATCTTAACCAGTGGCGGAGATGCCCCTGGCATGAATTCTGTAATCCATACGGTTGTACACTGCGCAATGACATACGGTATGGAGGTAATGGGAATTGAGCGCGGATACAGTGGACTAATTAATGATGAAATGAAGTTGATGAGTTACAAATCCGTTGAAGATATCATGCAGCGAGGCGGTACGGTTCTTAAGACTGCCAGATGTGAAGGGTTTCTTACGGCTGAAGGAAGGCAAGCCGCTTTGAAAAATTTGCGGCTTCATGGAATGGATTCCTTAATTATATGCGGCGGCGACGGATCCTTTCATGGCGCTTTGGAATTGAAAAAACTTGGTATAAACGTCATATGCATTCCCTGTACAATCGACAATGATATGGGATATACGGATTATGCGATCGGTTTTGATACGGCCGTGGGAACAGTTCTCGATGCAGTCAGCAAAATACAGGATACGGCAAGTTCACACGACAGAACAACGATTGTAGAAGTTATGGGGAGGAATTGTGGTCAAGCAATCGGAATACAGAAAGATACGGTGATAAGCATGGATTTACAGGATGCGGTGGAAATGCCGGCAATATGCAATTTGGAATTGATTGAATTAGCGGATTTTCTTTCAAAGTAAGGATAAGGGGGAATACCTATGGCGTTCATAACAACAAAGGAAAGACCTTTTCATTTTCCAAAAATACGTGAAATGCCTGTTAAGATGTTGTATAATGTAGCAATAGGCGGGTAGTTGAATGAAAAATGATGTTGTAATGTATGAAAAGGTCTACCAGATCTTAAAAAATAAAATTATGTCCGGTTTGCTCACCAAAGGTACAAAACTGCCCTCGCGAGCGAACCTCTGCCAGGAGTTTCAGACCTCGGAAAAAACGATACGCCGCGCATTGAAAATGTTGATTGAGGAAGGCCTTGTTGAAACAGAGCAGCGAAAGCGGCCTACGGTTTCTTATGCGTATACTGGAGGACTGCCTGCACCTGCAGATTCCCGTTTTCATAGAATGGCGCATGCCGCGTCGATCAATGATATTATAAAAACAGGTATTCTGCTCTGCTATCCGATCAATGAGAGGGGACTCCGCCTTTGTAGGGGAAAAGACTGGGATATCCCCAAAGCAATTGTAGAGAAAATGGATCCGCAAAAGCCGGCTGAATTCTGGAACCTTTCCAATCGGTTTTGGCGCTTTTTTATCTGTAGAACAGAAAACGATTTGATCGTACGCATTGTGGATCATCTAGGTTTTGGAGGGCTGGAACTGTTGCCGGGGACTTTTGAGTTGAGAAAAAACTATCGCACAGGCCTGGAAAATTTGATGCAAACAATGAAGGACGGAGATGAGCCGGAACGCGTTCACTTCGACGAGCTGTTTGTGCTGTATGGATTGCCTTCGGAAAATGGAGAGGAGCTTTCCGGGCGTCAGTTAGAAGTCAAATCTTCGCTGCAAATCGAAGCAAAAGAGTTGGAACATCAGATCAGCAAGGCCCAGGAACGATATTCCAGCGTGTATCTGGATATTATCGGACTGATTGCTATGGGGCGATATCGGTTGGGTGACCGTTTGCCGCCGTATCAGGAAATGAGCAAGTACTACTGCGTCAGCATCGACACAATTTCAAAAGCAATCTCGATTTTGCAGAGGTTGGGTGTTGTGACAGCGGTACGGGGCAGAGGAACATTTATAGCCATTAATCAGGATGATTTGAAAAAGATCCAAATCGATCCGGAATTGATCGCCTGTCATGTGCGGCGTTTTGTGGATAGTATGGAACTGCTTTCCATGACCATTGAGGGCGTGGCGGCCCATGTGGCGGCTCATGTTTTACAGGAAGATGCCCGCTGGCTCTCGAATGAATTGAATCGACTCTGGAAAGACGGATATATGTACCAGAGTTCTCCCAGTGTACTGCTGGATTTTTTGGTAGAGCATATTCAGTATGACACATTGCAGGCTGTTTACAGAGTGGTACAGTCCAATTATCGTATTGAAAGAAGTATTCCAAAGCTGATTGACCGAAAAAAGACCCCTGGAGACTATAAACTTTTTCAAATGAGTATGGAGGCAGCCAATTATTTGATGGAAAGTGATCCTGCTCATTATGCGAAAAAGATGAAAGAGGTCTTTGATTATACTCGGCATATGGCGGTGTCCGCATGCAAGCGGCAGGGCTACTGGGAGGCTGCCATGAAAGTGTACGATGGGACGATGCTTTGGAAGTAATAGAAGTTATTACTTGGGCCATGCAATAATCCATGGCTGTGGATCCAGATTCGCGGAAGTAGCGTGTCTTGCGGGCTGGAACCAATCGCAGAGGAATCGTTCGACTCCCATAATATAATATCCATCCTGATAATGGTCTGTCGTATCATAAGAATCGCCGAAAATGAGAACATCATCACTAAAATCATCAGTGCCCATTGTGTCATAGCCGATAATATTCATGTAGTGTCCGCCATAATCGAACCATTGGACGATGATAGGGCGCTGCTGTTTCAGATGGCCTGTTACCCAGTCAGTAAAATCAGCGGTAGCTTTATCCCAGTCAGCGTCATAGTCAAAGGTGTATTCTCCATTTACACTTCTCTCATAGTTCCATCCGATTTTCTTAAAGAACTTTTCAAGCCCGTCAATTCCAACGCCCTTTTCGGTCGTACCGGCCATTTTAGCGATGGTTCGTTCATCATAATCCGTATTCCCATGCCAATTCATCGTCATAAATACAGATGCAGCACCGCAGCTGTATTCAGTTGTTTCCTCATATGGTGCAAAATTCGAAAGGATCGTCAGAGTATCGGTTGACTTCATGTTATAGACATCCAGTATCTTAAAATATGGAGTATCAAAATGGTCACCCACCGATTCATAAGAAGCTCCTCCGCCTTCAAGCTCACCATATTCCGCAGGCGTTGGGAGCAGATGCTTTTCATAAGGCGTATCCGCCGCACCTGCCGATTTTTGAGAATCCGTGCTTTTGTCAGAACAGGCTAACATAAAGGATGCCATTACCAAGGCCAACACAACGAATAAAACTTTTTTCGATTTCATAAGTAACCTCCTTATCAATTTGTTTTGTTATATTGTATAATGAATATACACAACAAAAAAGAAAGATTTTGCTCAGAAAAATATTCCTGTTGCGCAAACATACAAAAATAAGTTTTTTGTATTTACAAGTAGGGGTGATCACATGCTCTTAGAAAGTATCAATTATCTGGAAGAATTGCCTGCTTCCATCGAATTTCAATCCGTATTGGAAGAACCATATCATTACCACAAAGAACTGGAGCTTGTTCTTGTACTTCGGGGAACGACAAGCTTGAAGGTCCGCCATAGTCAGTATAAATTAAGCGAGGGTGATTTAATTTTGATCGATATGCGGGATCTCCATCAATTCTACAACGCAACAGAAGATATTCTGACCGTTGTAATGCATTTGGACGCGGCCTGCTTTTCGCATCTATACCCGGATATTGAAATCATGGTCTTTACATGCGAAGAATGTTCAGAAGCTTTTCAAGACGCAGAATACGGCCTAAAAAACAAGGTGGAGCTATTAAAACATGTTCTTGGCTGCATTATGTTGGAAACGGCAAAGGAAAAAAAGAACCGCTCATATATAATGGAAATGCTGGAACGGTTGGTCCATACACTGGTGAAAGAATTCCAGGGCTTTTACATCGAAAACCACTGCTTTAAAGTATCCCAGGAAACTGCAAAAGAACTCGATATCAAGAGGGCCTACCAGATAATCAAATATATCGGGCAAAATTATGAAAACAAAATCAGTCTGCAGGAAGCAGCGGAGCATGTGTATCTGAGCCCTTATTATGTTTCACATCTATTGAAGGTGCAAGAAGATCAGGCAATGAGGATTTTGATGAGCAGGATCCCTTCCCTTAATTCCCGAAAAGCAGATTCCCTTGCCCAAAACATGAAAGTAAATCAACCGGACGTAAAAGAAATGGACCAAGGAAAGAACGCGCTTTTTCAGGAGGATCGGATGCAGAAGCTTTTCCCGGAAAACTTGCCTTCGTGGCAAAGAGAGGAATATGTGATCGAAGCACTGGAATATTATAAGAAATACCGATGGAAAAGATCAAGAAATGAGGCTGTACTGAGACGAATTGACTACTTCAGCAATAGACGCGTTACGGAAAATTTTTAACAAATTTCGATTTTACGCAAAGATGCGCATTTACGACGACTCATATTGAGAACATGAGCATTGATACTGCGTTGCCGTAAGGTATAGAATCGTGAAAGAAACTCGACTTGGCCCATTTCTTATTATAGACGGAACAGGAGGAAGAAATGAAAAGTACATACAAATTGATTGATGAAAAAACATGGGACCGCGCAATGCATTGCATGGTTTTTAGGAACAGCGTCGAACCTGCATTTTGTGTGACCTTTGAAGCAGACATTACAAATTTCAGGCGTAAAGTCAAGAAACAGGGGCTTTCTTTCACCATGGCTATGGTTTTCGCTGTATGTAAATGCGCAAATGAAATTGAAGCCTTTCGCTATCGTTTTGTAGGTGGAAAGGTCGCATTATTCGATCGGATTGACACGGCGTTCACATATTTGAACAAGGATACGGAGCTCTTCAAGGTCGTCAATGTGCCCATGACAAACGACTTGAAAACATACTGTGAATTGGCAATGAAAACAGCAACTGAACAAAAGGAATATTTTACAGGACCTTTGGCAAACGATGTGTTTCAATGTTCCCCCATGCCGTGGGTTACTTATACCCATATTTCACATACCAATTCGGGGCAAAAAGATAACGCAACACCCCTGTTTGATTGGGGGAAATATTACGAAAAAGAGGGGAAAACTCTAATACCGATCTCGGTGCAGGCCCATCACTCCTTTGTGGATGGCCTGCACATCGGACAGTTTGTAGATAAATTGCAGGAATTTTTTGATAGAGGGAGTAAAGAGTGACTATGAAAGTGGAACAGTTTGTAATGGCATATAAAGTGGAGCAGGATCGTCTGCGGGCCATGCTGCCGGAAGGGTTTGAATCCCTCAGACCAGTGTTGAGAATCAATGCGGAAATACGAAAAACTGACAAAGATGAAACTGTTTACGTGGAACTTAATACGCCTGTCGCAGCGTTTAACAAACGGGGCTGGCTGAATATTGCCAATTGGAAAAGCCCTGCCACAGATATTTCGTATGAGAGAAGTGGAGCCGCGGTTACTTTTCAGTGTCCGTTTCTGGAAATCACCTATACTGGAGTGAGTGTTGAAGGCGGCTGCCCGGCGGAAAAAGATAATGACGGCTGCTTTTTCATCGGAGAACAAACAGACTTTCGAACAACAGAGGTGATCGATCAAAATAAAGAATTCTGTGACTGTCAATTTGAATGGAAATTCGCTGATGGCGATGCTCACGGAATAAGCATTGGCGGCAAATCTGTGCCAGCCTGTCCAACGGAGCCCCAGCAAACTTACGAGAGGCAGGAACTTTCGGCGCAAGCGGCAGCATCAATAAACTGCGAACAAATTCTGGGGTCTTATGTTGTTCGGTTTGAAAGGTGATGGATACACTTCTCATTGTCAGAAAATATTGGATTTGCCAGGGTTCTATAAAAAATAGAGATACGTTGCGAGCTGTATCGCCAGAAAGAAAGCCGTGAAAACATCCAGTATCATAATTCTTGTAAATAGGCTGTAATGTTGATAGTTGCTGCTCTGTTTTTAAGTCTGCATGAAAAAAGTGTCAAAATGGAGGTCGTTCTTCGCCAATACCGATATTTTCGATTGAACTATATATTCGAGAAAGGAAACTAAAAAAGTTAGCTGATGAGGATGAATCTTATTTAAAAAATGCAGAGATGGAATGGCTATTCATATATTTATTCGCATTTGATCAATCGGAAGCTAGAAAGGTGTAAAATCAATGAAATATAAAATAAATGATCAAGATCTCAGCTCCTCCACATTTATTCCATTTGTAAACGGAATATGGCCGGGAGAGTATGACTCGGATAAAACGCAGGCCGCACTATCGAAAACATTGAATATCACTGCTTATGATGATGAAACACTTGTGGGCTGCCTGCGAATTCTTACAGACGGCTATTACTTCGGAACAATTACAGAGCTGCTGGTTCTTCCGGAGTACCAGAGACAGGGAATCGGCAGCAGACTTCTTCAGCTTGTCAGAGACAATACCCCAACCATGCTGTATTTTGGCGCCCAGCCGGGGCTGGAACATTTCTATGAAAAAAATGGATGTAAAAAGAGTTTGCAATCCTATATAATAGAACCAGAATGATAAAAATAGTTGTTTGACATTCGCCCCAATGAGTATTTGGCTCGGAACACCAAGGTGTTTCGGGCTTTTTCATTACACAAAATATCGCCTTTCATCGTGTCCTGCTATTTTGTATAAAAAATTCAGATAATTCAAATGATTTGTATTGACAAATGCAGTATAAGATGATAAATTTGAGTTGTCGACAATATAGATGATATGTCGACAATGAGAACAAAATATTAAATGATAATGACCAATTATTTGGACAGGGACGTGGAGGATGGAAGGAGATTGTTTCGGAATTGAAAATTTGGAGGTGAAAGTCATGAAATCGTAATACTGGTTAAACGTTGGAAAAATAAATTTGAGCACGATTATATTAGGAGGTTAGATATGAGCCGTTATTATGCAAGTATATTCAATGACGTGCTGGGTCCGGTGATGACGGGGCCGTCCAGCTCCGCTACTGCAGGACCGGGAAGAGTCGGGCGCATGGCCGGTATGCTGATGGAAGATGTGAAAGAAATTGAGATCCGCTTTGCAAGGGATGGCGGATTTGGAGAATCTTACAGAGGATCGATGACGGACATAGCCATTGTGGCCGGGATCTTGGGCATGGATCTGACCCATAAAGACTTTTTGAAAAGCTACGAAAAGGCGGAGGCCGCGGGGATTTCCGTTTCCATTGTCGTAGAAGATGTGGAAGTCATACACCCTGATTTAATTAAAATCAGCATGACCGGAAGGGACGGCGAGAAGGTAAAAATGGAAGGCGTTTCTCTTGGAGGCGCGATCATAGAGATCATTAGCATCAATGATATTGCAGTCAGCCTGAAAGGATCAACGACAGAGATCATCGTTATGGCGGATGAAAAACCCGAATGTATCGATACAATTACCGAAATTCTGCGAAACAGAGAGATACCGTTTGATGTAATCACAGAACCGGAGGATGCGCTGGCCGAAATCAGAGTATATGCCATTTTGGACGCAAAAGTCAAAAACGAGATTCAAGAGAAAATAAAAGATTACGGGGACCGAGTAAGAATTTTGGATCCAGTCATGCCAGTAGTAGATAAGCCGGATGTAAAGGTGAGCTATTCTACGGCAGCGGAGCTTCAAGCGTATTTGAAGACCCACGATATTCCCTTATGGGAAGCGGCTGTTTTGTATGAACAAGAACGCACGGGCTGGTCTCGTGAAGAGGTTTTAAATTTTGCAGAAATGCTGCTAGATCGGATGGGAGATTCCGTGGCCTACGGGATAAAAAGCGATTTCCAACTGAGCGGTTTTCTGACACCCAAGGCAGCGCAGCTTAAGAAGGCATATGAAGAAGGAAAATGGTTTGATACAGGAATTATCGCAGAAGCCTGCATCTATGCGGTAGCAGTAATGGAGTGCAATGCTGCATTGGGCATTTTGGTGGCCGGACCGACCGCGGGATCCTGCGGCGTTCTGCCTGGTATTTTGTTTTCCGCATATAACAAAGGAAACTATGATAAGCAGGACTTGGTGAAAGCGTTAATGTGCGCAGGGTTAATCGGTGTATTCATCGCAGAGCAGGCAACCTTTGCCGCAGAGGTCGCCGGATGTCAGGCGGAAAACGGGTCTGCCAGCGCTATGGCGGCGGCAGCAGGCGTGCATCTTCTGGGCGGAACCGCTGACCAGGCTTTGAACGCCGCAAGCCTTGCCTTTCAGCATCTATTGGGTCTTGTTTGTGATGCCCTGGGCGAATGCGCGGAAATCCCTTGTATCAGCAGGAATGCGGCTACCGTATCCAATGCCATCATAAGCGCGCAGCTGGCTGTCGGTGGATTCGACGGTGTGGTCCCGCTCGATGAAACCATTCAGGCAATGATGAATTGCGGAGAACTGATGGCAAGAGAATTGCGCGCTACAATGCTGGGCGGTTTGTGCATCACGCCGACGGGGCAGCGCATTGAAAAAGAAATGCAAAAGAAGTTTTATGTTGGAGATGAATGTGATGTGTGCAAGTCATGTAAATCTGAGAAAGGAAAAAAGGGAAATGAGTGATTATTTCAGACACTATGGTTACATAGAACCGGGCAAACAAATTCGTTATAGCTGCAACAAAGGCGGAATGGGAACCTGCGAGCCGGTGGGCATGATCGTGCTTGATGCATGGATGCCGTGTCCTCCCGGACATGTATCAAACGGATGGACCTTTGATTTTCCAGTACGATATGTGGAAGTGCCGGGAGCCAGCGTAGAACGGGTCGTGCATGAAGGTGATCAAGCAGTGGTGAATTTGCTCATTGAAGCGGCGAAAGGATTGGAAAAGGATGGATGCCGTCTGATTTTCGCTGATTGCGGATATTTTGGAAGATACCAAAAAGAAGTCGCTGCCGCAGTGGAGATACCAGTCTACATGTCGTCCGTGATTCAGGTGCCGTGGATTACGGTTTCTCTCAAATCGGACCAGAGCTTAGGTCTGATCTGCGCCTATGGTCCGGGATTGACTTACGATTTATTTGAAGCCTGCGGGGTGAGCAAACAGAATTTTGAACGTTGCGTTATTGTAGGCGCTTCGGCGGAATGCCCGGAATTCAATAAGTTAACCCAAGAAGAGGCAGGGGAATTCGATGGCGAAAAAGTAAGAGACGAATTGGTCCAACTGGCCGTCAAAACGAAAAAGGAACATCCTGAAATAGGCGCGTTCTTAATGGAATGTACGGATATTCCTCCGTATACGGCCGCAATTCAGGAGGCGGTCAACCTGCCAATTTTTGACGCGACGACTATGGTGAAATTCCTGTGCAACACAGTGACGCAGCGTCACTACGGCGGATTTATATAAAAACTGAAACAGTTATAGTTCAAATTCAAGGAGGTGTAGAATGACCAATAACGCGGGTGCGCCCCTCATTAACGATAACAGCAGGATTGTGGAGCGAGATGTAAAAGTATCGGCAATGGTATTCATCATTTTCAGCTTTTGCTGCGGAGGTTGTTTTGGGGTCGAGGAAATGATTTCCTCATCAGGACCCGGAATCGCGATTCTCGTTCTGATCCTAATGGTATTCTTTTGGGCGATTCCACAAATCTTTACGGCATCTGAACTGGGCTCCGCGATGCCTTACGCGGGCGGCTTTTACAAATGGATTCAAAATGCTTTAGGTGAATATTGGGCTTTCCAGTCCGGGTATTGCAGAACAATTTCCCAATATCTTGAAATGGCAGGGTATGTGGTGTTGGCCACAAATTATCTGGGCATGCTGGTGGACTTAACCAATATGTCGGCATATGCAGTAAAAGCAATCATTATTTTAATCATCACGGCGGTTAATCTGCGGGGTATCAATGAAGTCGGCTGGGTGAGCACGGCTCTGTCCATTATTGTAATGGCGGCATTTGCTTTTGTAGCGGTTATCGGATTCGTTCATATGGATCATAACCCGTTTGTCCCATTCTTTGACCGGGAGAACGGTTTGGGCTGGAGCATCTCAGGGTCACTGGCAATCGGTATTTGGATGTATTCCGGATATACGTCGATCTCTACCCTTGCGGGCGACTGTAAAGATAAAAGCGTTGTTTGGAAAGCCTTGCTGGTTGCATTGCCGCTTGCGGTTATAACCTATGTGGTGCCTACGATTGCCGGAGTAGCCTCTGTAGGACCTTGGCAGGAGTGGGGGATCAGCGTAAATTACAGTTCTGTCGCCCAGCTTGCGGGCGCTCAGTTTGGGCTCGCCTTTTGTATCGTTGCAATGGCCGGTAATATTTCCAGTTTTAATTCAGCAATGATTTCTTTATCAAGAGGATTTTATGCAATTGCAGAGGACAATCTGGCCCCGAAAGGCCTTACAAAAATCAGCCAAAAACGCGGTGTGCCGCATATTTCGATCCTCTCCATCGCAGTCGTGGCCCTGGCCACCTGTCAGTTGGATTTCGATGTGATCATTACGATTACCGTGACGCTGTCACTGGTGTATTATGTGTTAATCTTTATTTCCGGAATTTATATGCGTATAAAAGCGCCGGATTTGTACCGCCCGTTCCGAGTGCCACTGGGGAATGTCGGATATTCCCTCTTTATCCTGCCGGGAATCATCATTGCAGTGATCTCTCTGCTGATCAACGGCGCCGATTACTTCCTGGGCGGACAGTTTGGAATCCTCTTGATCCAATTCATATACCTTTGGTTTAAGATAAAGCGGGGAGGGCTCCATTCTACGGATCCCAAGAACAATCCGATCAACCCTAAGACGAAATTATGTTACGGGGACTTGGACAGAATGTTTAAATTGATTGGAGTTTTAGCGATTTTAGGCTTTATTTCCAGCCTCTTTCTTCCTTGGTACGAAGGCTCCTGGGGAGCCGAATACTACATGGAAACCTATGGGTTCGAAGGGGCATTTGAACTGATTATAACAGGAATCCGAGTAATGACAGGGGTATATGCTGTTTTAGCCGCGATTCTCTACGCACTCTCCCGGAAGTTCGATCCAAAGGAAAACTGGATTCCAGCCAATAAAATGTGGCAGGAAACATATATCAAATAGGACGTGCGAGGTATGCAGGCGTCTCTCGTCCCCTCCAGATAGGGGAGTGGAGGGGACGAGGGTGTCTCTGTATAAAGTTATGGTATATTCATGTTTACGTACAACTCTAAAATTTGCTTGTTTTCCTATTTCGCTGCAGCTTAGAAAGCTACAGCGTTTTTTTTCGTTCTTTTTCATATATTATTCCGTTGCACCGTATGGAAATATTGCGGGAGAAGAGGTAATGGAGATGGTTAACTGTTCTAACGTGTACGACATTTATCGAAAAATATAAAAAATTCCGACAGTTGCAGCATAAATATATTGACAATGGTCGAATAAAGTGATATGGTTATTTTGTCGATAATATAGATAACAAGTCGATAATAAAAACAAATAACTTAAAGTCGACAATGACGACGACAAACTCTGGAAGAAAGGGAGATGCTTATGAAACTTTCGGAAAAAGACAGAAAGATGCTCAACGGAGAATTTGGTGAAGTTAAAAAACTTGCAATGGAAAAAACCATTGAATATGCAAAGGTACTCGGCGCGGATGAGCTTGTGGACGTGGACAAAAGCACGAGCTGCTATGACGATATGTCTGATTTTTTAAAGTGCGGCGATGATCTTGATTCACGATATTCTCTCGCGTACTTAGGCAAGGAACTGAAGCTGGATTCGCTGGTGGCCGAACACTGCTTTTGCCAAGATGATGCCTGCAGCATTGACGGAGAATCCTGGGAAGCCTTAAACCAGACCAAAGAATTCTACGATTATGTCAAAGGCTACCTGGATCGCGCGCAGGAGCTGGGCGTTATCCGCGTGGGGTGCTGCACGCCGTATCTTACAGGCTGGATTCCTCTGATGGGAGAAGTTTTTGTTACAACCGAATCCAGCAATATATTGATGTGCAACTCGATTTTTGGGGCCAGAGGAAATTGCGGGGGACAAGCTACAACGTTCTTAGCTACTTTAACCGGGCGCACGCCGAAGTGGGGCTACCATCTGGATGAAAACCGGTATGGAACTCACATTGTGCATATCAAGTGCGAGACTGAGTCAAGGCAGGACTGGGATTTGCTGGGATACGTGCTGGGAACTCAATTGTCCAGCGGAGATGTTCCCATTATCGCAGATGGATTTAAAAAGCCAGACATTACGCTCCTGAAAAAGTTTTTTACTCCCCTTGCCACAACCAGCAACGCGGAGCTGTGCTTTTTCGTAGGCCTCTCGCCGGAAGCCAGAACCCTGGAGGATGCGTTAAAAGGACATGAGTCCACAGGCGAAATTACCATTACACAAGAAATGATAGATGATGCAAAAAGCCAATTGTGCCATTCACAGCCGGGTGAAGTGGACTATATCGAAATCGGCTGTCCCCACTGCGGGATCGAAGAGCTGCAGGAGTTTGCAGCTTACATGAGAGGGAAAAAGGTTAAGGACGGAGTAAAGTTTATCATCAACACCGCCTTTCCAATGCTAAAAACCGCAGAAGTAAACGGATATGCGCAAATACTGCGCCAGGCTGGCGTTTTCATTTCCACCTGCGGGTGCCTCAATGTACATTCGTGCGCAGCCGAAGGCGCAAAAGCCATCGCCTTATCATCGGCCAAATTGACTCACTATCAGAAGACGGAGCAAAGCATACCCGTCTATTACGGCTCGGATCAGGAATTGATGGATGCGGCGGTTACCGGTTACTGGGGAGGTAAGTAGATGAACAAAGATAAGATTTTACGGGGACGCCCATCGGGCGGCAAGCTTGCGGAAGGATACGCGCTGGTTTGCAAAAACAGCATCATGGGCTGGAATGGAATCGATGTTGAGACAGGTGTTATTACAGAAAAAGGCCACTCATATCAAGGCCAATCCATTGAAAACAAAATCCTTGTTCTTCCAGGCAGCAGAGGCTCAATCGGCTGGTCGGATTTCTTTTATGGCTGCCATCTGAACGGTCATGGCCCGGAGGGCTATGTGCTGACCAAGATGGATTCAAAATGCGGGACTGCTGTTGTAATGGCAGGAGTTCCCTGTGTAAGCGATTTCCCGGAAAAACAGGATCCGTGCCAATGCATTCGGACAGGGGATTATGTAAGGGTTAATGGCGAAAAGGGTATGGTGGAGATTTTGGAAAGGAGCATCAAAGGTTAGGCTATGAGAAAAGAAGACTTTAGAAATTGGTTATGTGAAAACCCTGAGATTGTAATTCTCGACGAGAATATCATCACCAAAGACGGCTTGAGCTGGGAGTGTCTGAAGGAATTCGGCGAACTGACCGTCTTCCATAATACGCCGCCGGAACTGGTTGCAAAACGGTGCAAAGATGCCGACATCATATTAACGTCAAAATGCGTGATTTCCAGATCAGTCATGGAGGTCTGCCCAAAGCTCAAATACATCGGCGTGCTGGCCACAGGCTACAACATGGTGGACCTGGAATATGCAAAAGAAAAGGCGATTACCGTAACCAATGTGCCTGCATATTCCACGGCATCGGTGGCACAGTTTACCATATCCATGATATTGATGCTGGCCGTACATGCGGAGCAGCACGCACAAGCGGTAAAGGAGGGGATGTGGCTCAATAGCAAAGAATTTTGTTTCACCATGACACCGCAAATGGAACTTGAAAACAAAGTGCTGGGCATTCTCGGATTTGGGAGAATCGGCAGAAGTGTGGCAAAAATCGCCTCAGCCATGGGTATGAAGGTGATGATTGCAACGAGCCATCCTGATGCAGCCATTACCCAGGAAAATAACAATATAGAATTTCATTCTCAGGATCATGTACTTCGAGCTGCTGACATTTTATCCCTTCACTGCCCGCTGACAAAGGAAAATGAGGGATTCATCAACCAGGCTGCCATCAGCAAGATGAAAAACGGCGTGATGATCGTCAATGCGGCCAGAGGCCGGCTGATCAATGAAACGGATTTGGCAGAAAACCTCAAAAATGGAAAAATCACAGCTGCGGCACTGGATGTATTATCGGTCGAGCCGGCACAGGAGGACAATGCTTTGTTAGCAGCGCCCAATTGTTTTATCACTCCCCATATGGCGTGGGCGACAAGAGAAGCGAGGGAGAGGCTCATAAAATGGACCTATGACAATTTGGCGGCCTTTTTACAAGGCGAAGCGTTAAATCGGATTGCTTAGAAATTATTGAAATGTGGAGGTGAGCGTTATGAAAAAAGTAACCGTGTTAGGGTCAGGAAGCGGGAGCCATGCCATGGCGGCAGATTTGGCGGCCATGGGCAATGAAGTGCATATGCTGGTTTTGCCGGAGTGGGAAATGGAGCTGAAAAATGTAAAGGAACGCGGATATATTACTGCGGAAGGTGTTCTCAACAAGAAGGTTTCGGTGGCGTCCGTAACAACAAATCCGAAAGAAGCGATAAAGGGCAGCGCATGTATTTTCTGTCCGCTGCCAGCCTTCGCCCAAGCCGCATATTTTGAATTGATCGCAGATGCTTTAGAGGACGGGCAGCTAGTTCTTCTCACTCCAGGATTGCTGGGGACCTTGGTTTTTCGCAAGGTACTGGAACGGAAGAAAATAGACAAGCATATTTTAATTGCGGAAACCAGCGAACTCCCGTACAGCTGCAGAGCCAAAGAGGGACATGTTGATATCATGTCTAAATCAAAGGTTTTGTGTGCGGCTTTTCCCGCAGCCAATACTGACCAAGTGCTTGATAAAGTATCGGAATTCTATTCCTTTGACCGGGCAAAAAATGTGCTGCAATGCGTAACCCACAGTACCAACCCTTGCTATCATGCTCCCGGATGCGTGCTCAACGCAGGCAGAATTGAGCGGTCAAAGGGAAATTTCTATCTATATGAAGAAGGAATTACGCCGTGCGTTGCCAGAGTCATGGAATGCCTGGAGGAAGAACGTATCCGAATTGCAGAGAAAGTGGGCGGCTGCCTGTTCACCGTCCCTGAGGAAATGGCCGGAGGCAGGGAACCCAGAAGTATCTTTGAAGAATTAAACGGGTGTATGTCAATGGAATACATAAAGGGACCCGAAAGTCTGGACGACCGATACTTAACGGAAGATATTCCCTATACAATGATGTGCTGGTTAACGATTGGACAGATTGCCGGGATAAAAACTCCTGTTACCAAGGCGATTATTACTTTAGGATCGCCAATTATGCAAATGGATATTGCAGCAAAAGGAAGAACTGCTCAGGAAATGGGTATCGACGAAATGACTTTGGATCAATTAATAAAATACGTTACAAATTGAGGAGGTGAAAGAACATGGATGAAAACAACACAAAGTATTACGGATACATTGAGCCAGGTGAAGACATGCATTACTTTATCAACAAGGATGGATTCAGGGCAGGCTTTAACGTGGGCATCATCGTCCTTCCGGCATGGTTTCCATGTCAGCCGGGCCATGTGACCAACGCCACTACGTTTCACTTCCCGGTGAAATACGAAGAGGCCAAACAGTCCAGCATTCAGTCCGTTGTGAAGGAGGGTAGCGGAGATATTGTAGATGGAATCATTGATGCCGCAAAAAAACTGGAACGAGACGGATGCCGCGTTATTATCGGCGACTGCGGGTACTTCGGCCATTATCAAAAAAAGGTTGCGGCTTCCGTAGAGGTACCGGTGTATATGTCCGGAATTATTCAGGTCCCGATTATCAGCATAGGACTGAAGCCGGAACAAAAAATTGGAATTCTTTGCGCGGACGGACCCAATCTTACCTTTGAACTATTCCAAGAGTGCGGCGTTTCAAAAGAAGATTATGAAAGGTGCATCATTTATGGGGCGCAGGACCAGCCTGAATTTTCCAAGGTAGCGATTGAACCGGGAAACCTGGATACCCGTATTATCAGGAAGGAGCTGGTCGGTTTAGCAGAAAAAATGGTAAAAGAACATCCGGAGATTGGAGCCATCCTGCTGGAATGTACGGATATGCCCCCATATGCGGCCTCAATTCAAGCGGCGACCAGCAGGCCGGTATTCGATACGGTAACGCTTATCAACTATTTGTATCATGTGGTTTCACAAAGGCATTATGGTGGTTTTATTTAAAACCAACCGATGCGTCCGGAAGGAGAAAAAAATGGAGACGGAAATTTCTTATGGCCTTTTAACGCTTTTACCGCCAGTTATTGTTATTGGAGTCGCCTTATATACAAAGCTTAATTTTGAATCCTTAATGTTAGGCGCATGGATTGCATTCATCATGTCCCAGGGTTTCTTTGGAAGTATTCCCGCCCTTTTAGACAGCTGCCAGACTGCGGTTTCTGAAAATGCTTGGATGTATATTGTTTTGGCATTAGTCGGCAGTTTAATTACACTTTTATCCGCCTCAAAGGGAACCTTTGGTTTTGCCAAGTTCCTGCAGAAATATGCAAAATCTGAAAAAAAGACGCTAATGTTCGGATGGGTACTGGGACTTTTGATTTTTATTGATGACTATTTAAATGTATTGACCGTATCCGCCTGTACAAAGGAAGTATCTGACCGGCAGCGCACGCCCAGAGAAATGCTCGCTTACGTGCTGGATTCCACGGGAGCACCCGTATGCATTCTGGTGCCTTTGTCAACCTGGGCTGTCTTTTATGGTAACGTATTTGCGCAGCAGGAGTCGCTGGCGGAATTAGGGGATGGCGCTTATTTGTACTTACATAGCATACCCTTCGCATTCTATGGATTTACGGCTGTCATACTGGTCCCGCTGGTTATTTTAGGAGTTGTACCAAAGATAGGGGCTATGAAAAAGGCTTATAAAAGGGTCGACGAAACAGGCATGGTTTATTCCGAGCTTAGCGCCAAGTTGAATAAGGATGAATTGTCCGTAGATGAGCCGCTGCCGGATGGTAAGATCATTGACTTCATGCTCCCGATGGCCGTTGTTGTAGGAGTGGCTATTTGGAAGGACGATTTGCTGACAGCCCTTGTGATCGGCATCTGTGTTGCCGGAATCCTTTATATACCGAGGAAAGTCATGAAACCTAAGGAATTCTGCGAAGTGTTTACCCAGGGGCTGACTACGATGCTGCCGATGATTGCAATTTGTATGGCCTCGCAGGTGGTGAAGATGTCTATGGACAGCATTAATCTGCCGACCTATGTGGTAAATGCGGTGCTCCCGTTTGTCAATCCGGATACGCTGGCTGCGATTACCTTTGTTGTTGTAGCTCTGCTGGCCTTTGTAACCGGGAGCAGCTGGGGTGTTCCGGTGGTATGCGTGCCGATTATCGTACCACTGGCCGTGGCAAGCGGCGCACCGATCTTCCTGGTGCTTGGAGCCATTGCCAGCGCTGCAGCCTTCGGAAGCCATGCCTGCTTTTATACAGATGTTACGATCATGTCTTCGCAGGTTACTAAAATCAATAATATGGAGCACGTATTGACACAATTGCCATACGCCATCATTGCAGGACTTGCAGCAGTTGTTCTGTATTTGGTATTCGGTTTCGTGTTATAAAGTAAACGCTAGTAAGAAGGAGAGGCGCAATGTTTCTCCTTCTAAAACAAACCAGATAGGATAAAAAAATGAACTGGAAAGATACATACAAGGCAAAACTGACCACGCCTTCTGAGGCGGTCAAACAGATTAAAAGCGGAGATACGGTGCTCCTGGCCCACGCCGCGGCGGAGCCAAAAGTGCTGGTGGAGGCGATGGTGGAAAATTACCGGGCTTACACCGATGTCACCGTATCCCACATGATATCCCTGGGCCAGGGGCGCTATGCAAAGCCGGAGATGAAGGAGCATTTTCGCTACGTGGGATGGTTTACCGACCCAGCCACAAGGGCCTCCATTCATCAGGGCCACGGCGACTTTACGCCGGTATATTTCAGCCAGATACCCGGCATGATCCGAAGGGGAGTATTTCCCGTCGATGTCTTCATGGTTATGGTATCCCCGCCCGATGAAAAGGGAGTCTGCTCCGTAGGGGTTTCCTGCGATTATACCATGGAGGCGATCCGATCAGCAAAAACGGTTATCGCACAGATTAATCAGGAGATGCCCAGAGTTGGGAGAGATGCTTATGTGCATATCGATGATTTTGACTGGATCGTAGAGGCGTCCCATCCCTTGCCGGAAGTTTTCTGGGGCCAAAGCGGCGAGAAGGACATGGCCATCGGCCGCTACTGCGCTTCTCTCATCGAGGACGGCGCTACCTTGCAGCTGGGCATGGGCGGAATCCCCAACGCGGTGCTGGCAGCGCTGAAAAAGAAAAAGCATCTGGGCATCCACTCTGAAATGATCTCCGACGGAGCCATAGACCTGATTGAAGCGGGCGTCATTGACGGCTCGGAAAAGTCCATTGACCGGGGCAAGGTTGTGGTGAATTTCCTGTACGGCTCAAAGAAGCTTTATGATTTTGTAGATCACAATCCTCTGATCGAGCTGAAGCCGGCGGATTACACCAACAATCCCCTGGTGATCATGAAAAACAGCAAGTTTGTCTGCATCAATTCGGCAATCGAAGTGGACCTCTGGGGCCAGGTGAACGCAGGCAGCATGGGCGGAAAAATTTACAGCGGGGTAGGCGGACAGGTGGACTTTATTCGGGGAGCGGCCATGTCGGAAGACGGCAGGGGCATCGCCATCATCGCCATGTATGCCGCCGCGGTGAAAAAGGATGGGAGAAAATTTTCAAAGATCGTGGGCAGCCTCAAAGCGGGTACTTTAGTGACCACCTCTCAGCACGACGTGGATTATGTGATAACGGAGTACGGCATCGCCGGCCTCAAAGGGAAAACCGTAAAAGAACGGGCCAGGCTGCTGATCGCCATCGCCGACCCCGATTTCAGGGAAGAACTGGCATCGGATTTCGAGGCCCGCTTCGGGGAGAACTATTAAGGAGACAAACAGATGGAATTTACTTATTCAAGAGAACAGCAAATGGTAAAAAAGATGATCAAAGAGTTTGCGGAAACAGAGATCGCTCCCATCGCAGAGGAGCTTGACGCAGAGGCGAAGTATCCATATGAAACCGTAGCCAAGCTAGGAAGCCTGGGTGTGATGGGAATGCCATTTCCCGCAGAATACGGAGGCGCGGGAACTGATTATCTGACCTATATTATGGCAGTAGAAGAGCTTTCCAAGGTAGACGCTTCCCACGGTGTCATTGTTCAGACCCACAATGCCCTTTGCTGCTGGCCGATTTTTACTTATGGAACAGAAGAACAGAAACGAAAATACCTGCCTGATCTGCTGTCAGGAAAAAAGCTGGGCGCTTTCGGTTTGACAGAACCCAATGCGGGAACGGACGCGGCCATGCAGCAGACTACAGCGGCGGACGGCGGAGACTGCTGGATCCTCAACGGCTCAAAGGTCTTTATTTCCGGCGGCGGGATCGCGGACGTTTATGTGATCATGGCTATGACGGATAAGAGCAAAGGCAACAAAGGGATCAGCTCCTTTATCGTAGAAAAAGGAACGCCGGGCTTTTCCAGGGGAAAGAAGGAAAACAAAATGGGCATTCGCGCGTCCATCGCGGCGGAGCTGGTATTTGAAGACTGCCGGATACCCAAAGAAAATCTGCTGGGAAAAGTAGGAAAAGGCTTTAAAACAGCCATGACATCCCTGGATGTGGGAAGGCTGGGGATCGCGGCCCAGGCGCTGGGAATCGCCCAGGGAGCTTTCGATCAGACCGTGGAATACATGAAACAGCGAAAGCAGTTCGGCAGGAGTTTGAACAAATTCCAGGCCTTGGCCTTTGAAATGGCTGACATGAAAACGAGAATCGACGGCGCCAGGCTGATTCTGTATAACGCTTGCAATATGCGGGACAGAGGGCTCCCCAGTACCATTGAAGCGGCGGAGGCCAAGCTGGCCTGTTCCGAAGCTGCATCCTATGTGGTGAATAAAGCGGTCCAGTTTCACGGCGGGTACGGATACATCAAGGATTATCCGGTGGAGCGGATGTACCGGGATCAAAAGATAACGGAAATTTACGAAGGCACATCGGAAGTGATGAAAATGGTCATCTCAGGCAGCATCTTCAGCTAGGAGGAAGGGGAATATGAAAATAATCGTATGCGTAAAGCAGGTGCCAAATACCAATGAAATTAAAATCAACCCGGAAACCGGGACGCTGATTCGCGATGGGGTGGAAGCCATCCTCAATCACGATGATGCCAATGCCCTGGAAGAGGCGCTGCGGATAAAAGACCGGGACCCGGAGGCAAAGGTGACGGTTCTGACCATGGGACCGCCCCAGGCAAAGGAAATGCTGCAGGAATGTATTGCCATGGGCGCCGATGAAGGGATTTTGCTGTCGGACAGGCTGCTGGGCGGCTCGGACACTTGGGCCACGTCCAACGCTTTGGCGGCGGCAATCAAAAAGATCGGCGGTTTTGACATCGTCTTTGCGGGAAGACAGGCCATTGACGGAGACACAGCGCAGGTGGGTCCCCAGATCGCAGAAAAGCTGGGAATCCCGCAAATTACCTACGTTAAGGAGTTTCATTTGGATAAAAACCGGATTACCGCAAAAAGAGCGCTGGAAGACGGGTACCAGCTTCTCAAAACAAAGACGCCATGCGTCCTGACCTGCATCAAAGAATTGAACACACCCAGATATATGACGGTTCCGGGCATTTTGAGGGGAGCGAAAGCCGACATCAAAGTTTGGACCGCAGAGGATATCGGCGTAAACGAGGGGCTGGTAGGGCTGAAAGCATCTCCCACCAATGTATATAAATCCTTCACGCCCAAGCCCAAGGGAAAAGGGGTGACAGTTCAAGGAGATACGGCAAAGGAGCTGGCAGCAAACCTGATCGCAGGGCTGAAGGAAAAACATAGAATCTAGGAGGATTGAACATGACAGACTTTGCACAATACAAAGACGTATGGGTATTTGCCGAACAGCGGGCCGGAAAACTGATGAATGTGTCCCTGGAGCTTTTGGGCGAAGGCTGCCGGCTGTCGCGGGAAATCAGTGAAGAAACCAGGGTTTGCGCAGTCTTGATCGGGGATCGGACAGGGCATCTTGCAGACGAATTATATGCATATGGTGCAGACGTTATCTATCAAATCGACCATGCGCTTTTGAAGGAATATACCACGGACGCTTACGCCAAAGTGATGACCGATGCCATCAATACCTATAAGCCGGAGATCGTTCTCTTTGGGGCTACCTTCATCGGAAGGGACCTGGCGCCGAGAATCGCCGCCAGACTGGACACCGGGCTTACGGCGGACTGTACCAGACTGGACATCCGCACAGCGAACTATATCGACTATCTCAAAAGGGATACGACAGCGAGCACGGACGGGCTTGATCCGAAAGGAGACGACAAAGGTTTGAAGCAGACCAGGCCAGCCTTTGGCGGAAATCTGATGGCGACCATTGTTACGCCCAATACCAGACCACAGATGGCCACCGTAAGGCTCGGTGTGATGGACCGAAAGGAAAAGAACGAAGGCGCCGGAGGCCAGCTCATCAAGGTTCCCGTCAACTTGTCGGCGGACGACATTCACGTGGAGGTTGTGGAAACAGTCAAGGCAGCGAAAGCATTTGTTTCTCTAACCGATGCGGAAATTATCTGCTCCGGCGGAAGAGGCCTGGGCGGCCCGGAAGGGTTTGAGTTGATCGAAAAGCTGGCGGATAAAGTGGGCGGCGTGGTGGGCGCATCCCGCGCGGCGGTCGATTCGGGCTGGATCGACCAGAGCCATCAGGTGGGACAAACGGGAACCACGGTAAAGCCGAAGATTTATTTTGCCTGCGGAATTTCCGGCGCCATCCAGCACCAGGCCGGCATGAAGGATTCGGATATCATTATAGCCATCAACAAAGACCCGGGAGCGCCGATGATGGAGCTGGCCGATTATGCCCTTTGCGGGGATTTGAAAAAGGTGATCCCGGAACTGATCGCTCAGTGGAATACGGAAGCATGAGGTGATAGTATGGCAGAGAAAAAAACATCAAAAGAGCTGCTAAATGAGATGGTTGCCCGGCATTATGCCGATGCGGCAAAAGCAAAAGAAGAAGGAAAGCTGGTAGCGTGGGCTACGTCCATTTGCCCCCAGGAGCTTCTGGAAGCTATGGATATTTATGTTGTTTATCCGGAAAACCATGCGGCCGCCGTTGCGGCGCGAAAACAGTCCATGGAATTTCTGGAGCAATCCGAAGGGTGCGGGTATTCCATCGACATCTGTTCTTATGCCCGAGTGAACCTGGGGTACAAGGATATTATGGAATCGGAAGCCTGCAACATTCCGGCGCCGGATCTGGTATTCTGCTGCAATAATATTTGCACCACCGTTGCCAAATGGTATGAAAACCTGGCGACCGAGCTGGACATTCCCTTTATCCTCTTTGATACGCCGTTCAATCACCTCTATGAAGCGCCGGATCATACGGTTGCTTACATGAGAGGCCAGATCGAATATGCCATCGAACAGCTGGAGGAGGTGACTGGCAGGGACTTTGACTACGACAAGCTGTCGGAGGTCATGAAAATTTCCAACGAAACCGCCTACTGGTGGAGAAAGGCCTGCTTTACGGCCCGCGCCAAGCCGTCGCCGCTCAACGGATTCGATATGTTCAACTATATGGCCCTGGTGGTCTGTATCCGGGGCAAGAAGGAAGGGCGGGATCTATTCAAGTTGTGGTGCGAGGAGCTTGAGGCCTGGGCGAAAAGCGGACTGGGCCCCTGGAAAGAAGGGGAGGAGAAGTACAGAGTGATCTGGGACGGCATTGCCTGCTGGGTACACTTGAGCCCAACCTACAAAATCCTGAAAAAATACGGAGTCAACGTGGTAACATCCCTCTATCCCGATGCATGGACCATTCGTTATGAAACAAACGATATCGAGGGTATGGCCCGGGCGTACAGCTACTATCACGCCAACCGCTGCGTGGACTATGTTTCCGATACTATGATCGGACTTGCGAAAGAGTTCGATATAGACGGAGTCGTGTTTCATTCCAACAGGAGCTGTAAGCTCATGGACTTTACCGTATACGAGCAGCAGCGAAGATTGGAGGAAAAGGCGGGAATTCCATCCGTTGTCTTTGACGGAGATATGTGCGATCCGCGAATCCTTTCCCAGGCCCAATATGAGACGAGAATACAGGCGCTGGTGGAAATGATGGAAAAGCGCAAGGCGGCAAAGGAGGAACAGCAATGTTAAAGGAGACAATCACCAAATTGGAAGAGCGGGCGCTGCATCCCGGAAAAGCGCTGGCTTCCATCAAGGAAGAATGCGGAAAAGATGCGGTGGGGTGCTTTCCCATTTATACACCGGAAGAAATCGTTTATGCGGGAGGGTTTGTGCCCGTGGGACTTTGGGGCGGCAAGACGGAAATCAAACGGGCCGATCAGTTTTTGCAAGGTTTCTGCTGTTCCATTATGAGAGCCAACATCGAACTGGGCATGCGGGGCGTTTACGATCAGCTGAAAGCGATCCTCATACCGGGTCTGTGCGATACGCTGAAATGTGTCATTGAAAACTGGAAGACCGCGGTGCCCCAGGTGCCGATGATCGGGCTGATTTATCCTCAGGCCAGGTGGACCAGGGCGGCAGAAGCCTATCTGGAGACGGAATTAAAGCGCGTTCGTTCTGAGCTGGAGCAGGTGACCCATACGCTGATCACCGATAAAAAGGTGGAAGAGGCCTTTGCCGTGTATGAAGAATACCGGGCCGTTATGCGTGAATTCGCAGAGGTTGCCGGAGACTATCCCATTACCATCGACGCCAAAAGAAGACATCTGCTCATTAAGGCCGGATACTTTATGGACAAAAAGCTGTATACCGCGGAAATGAAGAAAGTGATCGAGGGCCTTAGGGCCATGGAAAAAGAGCGGTTTGGCGGCGTCAAGGTCATAACTACAGGGCTTATCGTGGAGCCTGCGGAAATTCTAGATTTATTCCGTGAATGCGATATTGCCATCGCCGCAGATGATCTGGCCCAGGAATCGAGACAGTTTCGGACGCCGGCCAGAAAGGAAGGCAGCGTCTGGGAAAAGATGGCGGGGAGAATCATCGATCAGAGGGGCTGCGCCTTTCTGGCGGAGCAGAAAAAATCCAGAGGGCAGATGCTCATCGATCTGGTCAAAGAAAAGGAGGCCCGGGCCGTGGTCGTATGTATGATGAAATTCTGCGATCCGGAAGAGTTCGATTATCCGGTTTACAAGGCGCAGCTTGAGCAGGCGGGAATTCCGGTCCTGTATCTTGAGCTCGACCAGCAGATCGAATCCTTTGAGCAGATCCGGACTAGGATCCAGAGCTTTGCCGAGATGCTTCTGTGAAGGAGGTAAAGATGTACTTAGGAATTGATATTGGCTCGTCCTCGTCAAAAGCCGCAATTTTAGACGCCGAGGGCGGATTGATCGCTCATGCGGCTGTCAATGAGGGGACGGGGACAAAAGGCGTCGATCAAGCGTTGGAGCTGGCATTTGAGCAAGCAGGAATAGGAGTTGATGCCGTCAGCTTTACGGTGGTCACAGGATACGGGCGAATCACTTATGAACATGCGGACAAACAGATCACAGAAATTACCTGCCATGCCAAAGGGGTGTCTTATTTATGTGAAACTGCCGGGTGCATCATTGACATTGGCGGCCAGGACGCAAAAGTAATCAGGATCGGGGCTGGCGGAATTGTGGAGAATTTTGTGATGAATGAAAAATGCGCGGCAGGCACAGGGCGGTTTTTAGAAGTCATGGCCAGAGTGCTGGGCTGTAACTTGGGCGATTTGTCCCAGTTGGCCGATCAATCGACCAAGGATGTGCCCATCAGCAGCGTATGCACCGTCTTTGCGGAAAGTGAAGTGATTTCCCGGCTGGCGTCAGGCGAGAAACGCTCGGACGTCGCCAAGGGCGCCCACAGGGCGATTGCCAAACGAGTGGCCGGTATGTGCGGGCGTGTTGGCCTGAAAGGGAATGTGGTTATGACAGGCGGGGTGGCGCTGAATTCCAATATGGTAGAGACGATGGGAGAAGAACTGGGCCGGGAAATAAAAGCGGCCCCGCACCCCCAGGAAGTGGGGGCCATCGGAGCGGCGGTATTTGCGAAAGAGTTGTATGAAAAGACGTTATAATCAATCTGGAATCGGAAGCTCCCGCGCCGCGCCGTTTTGCTCCGTCTTGTTTCGCCCTGCTGCCGGGCGAAATATCGAAACAGCGCAGCATGTTCATGGACTCTGACACTCCGATGGCGATTTCCCTTGGTATCCGGACTGTTTCCATGGGAGACTGTCAGTATCCAGAGAAAATAGCCGCTTTGCCGATACTTGAGCTAGCGGTCATTAAAAAGACGATCAGGATTGAATGATTTCGGGATCAATCCTGATCGTTTTTTCATTGTTTGACGCTGTGAAGGCATGTCAGTGGCTGTAAACACTACATTCCATATGGAGTGAGTTTCTTCATGTAATCGATGATATCTCTTCGATAGTTGGCTTTGCAGTCCCACTTTGCGTCTTTTGTAATTACCATGCTGTACATTTGGTCGTTGTCAAATGGCTTCCACTCGCCAATCAGATCGTTGCTTGGGTTGCCGGTTTTTGCAAAGCTGTAAAGCATCTTACGGGCCTGGGCGACTATATCATCTGACATTTCTTTGGGGTCGCCGGTCATCTCAGGATAACCTTCTTTGGTTCCGAATTCAAAGCAGAGATCCATACAATGGAGAGCTCTTCCCCAAGGAGATACTTCAGCAGCATCGCCGTTGTAATCCAAAACGCTATTCATATCCGGAGCATATTCCCAGTTGTACAGATACGTGTTTTTATTGTGCTTGGCCTGTACCTCGGCAATCAGATGAGTAGGATAATTAAAGTACACATCGTTAAACAAATCTTGTGCCTGCTTCACTTTGTCATCTCCCATAGCAAGATATCCGTCATAGAATCCTTTTTGATCGAGAGCATAGAATCTTCCATAGGTATCTGCACGTGCATCATCGATATCTTCCATACATTTTTTGATTGTGTCAGGATCTTTAATAGGCTTGGATATACTATTATCCCAATCAATGGAATTCCAATCTTCCTCTCCGTTGGTGCCGCCTATGAGTAAATCGATATCCTTGGCAGCGCCATTCTGTAGGTCTTCCCACCATGTTTCAGAAATAATCTTACCGTCCGCACATTTGAGCCCTGGATGGGCTTCGCCCAATTCGTCTGTAATTTTTGTCATTTTATCTGAAATCTGCTTATCTGTTAGTGCAGTGAGTTCTTCAATCGATTTAACGCCTAGTATTTTAAAAACTTTTTCCGAATTGCTTTTGACCTTTTCTTTTGATAAGGCCTCGCGTGACTGGCTGCCGCTGTTTATGACTGCTCTGTTGAAATATTTATGGGTGTCGGTGTCAGCCATTAGCATTTCTACCGCACCGCCGCCTGCGGACTGTCCCATGATTGTCACATTTTCTGTATCTCCGCCCCATGCTTCAATATTTTGGTTGATCCATTTCAAAGCCTGAGTTTGATCCAGTTTGCTCAGATTGATTGCGCTTGCATAATCATCCGTGTACCCTTCAAGTCCTGAAAGGTCAAGGCTTCCCAATATTGAAAGCCGATAGTTAATTGTAATAAATACGCAATCCTCATTCTCGGCAAGGTTTCTGACAAAATATTCCCCATCGTAGGTTGGATCCGATGTTCCTCCCCAGATACAGCTGCCGCCATGAATAAACATTATGACAGGTTTATCCTTCGTTGCAACATCTTTTGTCCATACGTTGAGAAACAGGCAGTCCTGAGAACATGGGTCCTGAGAAGCAACTTCTACTTCGTCATAAGGCTGGATACAGTTTTTTCCGAATTCCGTCGCCTCAATTTGGTCGTCTTCCGTTGTTGTTACATCTGCTGCCGGTTTAAAAGGCGCAAATTCCCCGTAGCGAATTCCCTTGAATTCAGCAACGCCGTTGTTTTCCTGGCCGATGTATGTTCCTGTGGGTGCTGTTACCTTCACGTCTTTTGTTTTTTCGGCGGAGTCTTTGTCAGTACTGCCGCATCCCGCAAAGGATATACATACTGCGAGCAGCAGTGCCATAATGCTGGCTAATAATGCTTTTCTTTTCATTTTAACCTCTCTTTCTATTATAAGTGTCCAGTTAAGATTTAGATTGTCAGGGTTATTCCTGCTTTGTTTTACAAATATCTAACTGTTCAGAATATTATAACAAAACTGAGGCGCTTGTGTATATGTTATTATGGTTTACCCTTTAATTAATGTGCCTAGCGATCCTTTCGTTTGATGTTATACATTAGCTCAAAACGGCAGCTGGAACCTCTCGCACCGGGCTGCTTTCATGGGAGGGCTGTTAGTATCCAGAAAAAAGGGCCTCTTTGCCGATCCTTTTGTCGGCGGCCATTAAAAGAAACGATCAGGATTAAATGGTTCCGGGATCAATCCTGATCGTTTTATCATTGCTTGACTATGTGAAGGCATGTCAATGGCTGAAAACTGTCTGTAATGGAAGGTTTTTTCGAAGCTTTTGATCGTGGCGCTTTCTAGGCCCGCAGGACGACAGAGCATTTTGTATAAAACGGGGAACCCATCAGAGTACATCGCCGATGGTCTGTTTGATCTTTGCAGCGCATTGCAGCAAATCTTTTTCTATGGCTTTTTCCTGCTCATGCATTTTTTCAGAAATGCCGGAAACGCTGATGACTGCCACCAAATCTCCCCGGTTGTTTTCAATAGGGGTCGCAATACATACTAGGCCGACGTCCAGCTCTTCATTATCCAAAGCGATTTTCCTTTCGCGCACTTCATTTAACATTTTTCGAAATGTGAATGGATCGGTAATCGAGTTGACCGTATATCTGGGCATAGGTTTGCTGAGCAGCTGATCGAGAACAGATTCTTCCTGATAAGCCAACACCACCTTGCTGATGGCGGCCGCAAACAATTCCGCCCGTTTGCCCACTCTGGACAGGATTCGAAAAGATTCGGTTTCGCCCACCTTATCGATGTAGACCGCATCGTAGCCGTCCGGTACGACCAAATGAACAGCCGTTTGATATTTGTCCGCCAACTGGTTGATATAGGGGCTGGCAATGGCGCGTATTTCCATGCTCTGGGCATAGAGCTGGCCTAAAATATAATTGGAAACGCCTAGGGAGTATTTACCGGTCGATTCATCATAATCCAGGTATTTGTGTTTCAGTAAAGTTTCTGCGATACCATAACAAGTGGTCCTTTTCAAACCGGTTTTTTTTGCCAGATCGGAGAGTGTGATTTTGGGTTCTGACAAAGTGAATTGCTCGAGAATTCTTAACGCCCGTTCGACGGATTGAATCGGTTTTGCTGTTGCACTGCCCATATTTCTTCGTTGTTGGTGTCAAAAAACACCAAGCGCTCCTTTCGTTAATCGATCTAATTCATATTATACATGATTCTAAATGGGTTTTGAATTAAATAATGGATTGTCTTTTATTCCGGTTAAAGAATCATCCATATAAAATGTATTATACATCATATTGTCCAAGATTTGGAAGAAAGTTATAGTGAATAACGAAAAACGGCCTGCAAGATAACAAACACCAAGAAGCGCACCTGCCGCCGACCGCTGCAGGTGTGCTTCTCTTTAAGGATGGGATTCCATAAATGATGACTGATCAATCCTCAGCCGATGAACTCACGTATAGAACCTTCATTTACATGCTCTGTCATAGTCTTTACAATACGGCCGTTTTCCACCAGCGCTACGGCAGGAAAGCGGTTGATCCCCAACCTGCGGGCAATTCCGTCCGACTTATAAATGTCAACTTTGGCGAGGGACAATCGTGGAGAAATTTCTTCCTCCAACTGTTCAATATATGTAAGAAGTTCACGGGCATCCGGATCAACGGCGCTGAACAAATAGACCAAGGCTGGTTTCTCCGCACGCAGAATCTGGCTTTCAAACATCTCAGACTCTGCGATATATTTTTCTGCACCGTAACCGGCTACAGCTCCATCGCCTACAGCAGTTGCAACCTGTTTCAAAAACTTATCGCGGACATCGCCTACAGCCCAGACGCCGGGAATGTTCGTTTCCATCCGTTCATTGGTTTTTAGATATTTGGATGGACTCATATCGAGGATATCCTGGAACAGTTCAGTGTTCGGCAGATATCCGATGAAGAGAAAACAGGTGTCCGCAGCAATCGGTTCCAGTTGACCAGTTTTGAGATTCTTCAGAACCACCCCTTCCAAATGATCATCTCCCTCGAAGCTGTCAGGAACCGTATTCCATAGAAATTCCATTTTCGGATTATCCATAGCCTGGCCTTTTGCGATCTCATTGCAGTCCATAATTCCCACGTCATGCATGACCGAGACCAGAACTTTATCAGCGAATTTGGTCAGGAACATGCCTTCTTCAATGGCGGCATCGCCGCTGCCGATAACGACAACGGTTTTTCCAGTATTTGCTGCCGCATCACAGGTGGCACAGAAAGAAATTCCTTTGTCATAAAGGTATTTTTCTTCGTTTTTCGCTCCTGTGAGCCTGGGTTTTCCGCCACTGGCAATAATGACCGCGCTGCACTCATATCGATTGCGAAACGTTTCTACCACCTTTGTATCTCCCTCTAAAGAAACGGATTTTACATCTGTTAATTTGAACTTTACTCCAAATTTTTTCGCCTGCTGATGAAATAAATTCATCAAATCCAGGCCGCTTTGGCCCTGAGGAAAACCAGGGTAATTTTCGATTTCATTGGTGTAGGTGGCAAGGCCCCCGACCAACGATTTTTCAATTAATAATGTCTTGAGACGCGCACGGCCGCAGTAAATTCCCGCAGTTAATCCTGCCGCGCCTCCCCCTATGATGACAACATCATAGCGCTCTGTTTTCTTTTCCAAGAATGCTCCTCCTTAACTCATGAACCATTTTTACAGTTACATAAAATATTTTGCCAACAGTTTGCTGCCGATAAAGGCGCCGACCAGCAGGAATAATGCAAACACCCATCCTGATACGGAAAGGGATGAAATACCTGTAAACAAGGCACCGATATTGCACCCGGTAGCGATTCTCGCGCCATATCCCATCAGTAAGCCTCCCAGAATCGCTGCAACGACCTGACGCATGGATTTGATTTTTTTAATTTTAAATTGTGATGCAAACAAGGTTGCAACAAGAGCGCCTACAATTACGCCCACATTTCGCAGACTGCCTACATCAGCGAAAAAACTGGTGGTGACTTCTTTATGCATGTTATCCGAAGCGAAATACGCCCAGTCGCTTGCGTGAATTCCGATAAGCTCTGCTAGCTTGGCTCCCCAGATACTGAAGGTAGTTGTTACGCCCCAGCCGGAGTTTAACACTGCCAGATGGGCAATCTGAAGAATCGAAAGCAGTACAGCGCCGCCAACGTAAGTCATAGGCTCCTTCAATAGACGTTTGTAAACGGGATTAGCCCCTAACTTATTCCAAAACTCTTTCAATTATGTTCACCGCCTTTTCTCAGGGTAATCATTTGGTCTTCTCAATTACAACTTCCCATTCACCATCATCCACTTCGTCGATATCCACATTGTGTCCCTGTGTTCTCGCCCATTCCGGGACATTTTTCATTGCGCAGCTGTGGTCGATTGCCACAAAAAGAACATCGCCAACTTCCAGCTCATTCATTTTTTTCTCCACCTTCATGAGTGGTACCGGACAAGCTTCTCCTAAACAATCCAATTCATATTCAGCCATTTTTTAAATCCTCCTGTTCATGTTTTAACAAATTATCCTTATAATATTTACTCAATGGAACCTAGTTTTTTCTTTTGCCAACTAAGGGCGGCGAGATAAAGCAGCAGAATAATCACTCCTTGGACAACCAGTGCTCCAGCCCATCCGAATACATCGGGCAAAAAAATCTTTGGTGCGTTTGTTTCCAGATTGCTCCAGAAAGCGCCCATATCGTGGCCTCCCCACAGAGAGCCGACGATAAAAAATACCAGCGCAAGCATCTGCATTGTAAATCCTTCACCGATACGCATCAGTGTTCCGCTGGCGCATCCTCCGGCGATTACCATCCCAATTCCGAACATGGTCGCTCCCAGTATTAGGGGGATGCTGATCGGATGCACAGCACCGGCTCCGGGAATGTCACTGCCGCTCAGATAAGCACTGTATTTGATGGCAGTGAAACCTAAAGTGGTCAGTGCAAATGCGATCAGTACAGCTCTTGTCAGGGAAGTACTGCCGGTAATCCACGGGTCCCGCATAGAAGCGGTAAAACAGAATCTGGATCGCTGAAGGACATATCCGAATGCGATTCCGAAGATCCAGCCGATTGCGGCAGTGGTACTGCCGCGATTTACCAGCCATGCGATTAAGATGATTCCGATGGTAACCAGAATCGCATAGGGAATCTGGCTTTTTTTTGGTTTGCGGGGTGTCCGTTTTCTGGGACTGCGCTCTATGGACGATGGTTTACTCTGGCCTTCACCCATTTTCGTTTCTCCTTTCTATCACTGTTAATTCTTTGACGATGACTATGGGATCATTATAGCATGGGCGTAATTAATCGGGTAATCGTAATACGTGAAGCTATATTAGAAAATCTTATGACAATTCAGATTGTTGTGATATAATAGTGGGCATAGTTATGGGATAATCCTGGTGTAAGATAGGATTGGAGGTAGGGATGAATATCGATACACTGTTTATGTTTATTGAAATTATTAACAATGGAAGTATTACAAAGGCAGCCGAACGTCTTCACGTATCGCAGTCCGCACTGAGCCAGCAAATCAAGTCAATGGAAAATTCCTTTGGCTGCCGGCTGCTTGACAGGAGTAATCAGGGCGTGAGTATGACTCCTGCCGGTGAACTAGTATATCAGCGTGCCCAGGAAATTTTGGGCGTTTATCAGACACTGGTCAACCAACTGGAACTTTTGCAGAAAAAGGATCGTTGTTTCCATATCCTTTCCATGGATGTGATTTATACTTATGCACTGCCTTGTGCGCTGTTTCAAATACAGAAAAAATTTCAAGAAGTCCGCTTGGAGACGAAAGTAATGTCCAGCGCACAGATCGAACAAAAAATCAATGCCGGTCAGGGTGATATTGGATTTATCGTCGGGCCTCCTGCAAATAAAGAATTATATAGCCGTTTTATGTTCTCTGATCCAGTGCATTTGGTCATGACTCCGAGAACGCACAAACGAAAGAAAATGGACTTGGATGAATTGCAACAACTACCGATGATGATGATCAGCGGCAGTCACAGAACCCAACAGAAGCTGGATGGGTATCTCGCTCAAAAAGGAGTTTCCAGGCAGCAAATGAATGTGACCTGCCAATTTGAATCCTTTGAGTCGGCAAAACAGTCGGTAGTCAATGGGATGGGGGCAGCTTTTCTCCCATATTCGTCCATAAAGAAAGAATTGTATAACAAACAGTTGGAAATTATCGAAATAGAAGAGTTTGAATTTAAGTTTCGTTACTATTTAATCAAAAATCCAAAATCTCAACAGGAAGATGTACAAATAAAAGATTTATTTGCCTATCTGGAACGAATGCTTGACTCGATGATTTGCTGACTCGGGAGCGCTGCGGATGGTGATTTCCCAGATACCGTTCATCACCTCCTCGCATGAACAGACCAGTTCTTTGGCCCTGCAGAATTCTTGAACGGATTTGCAGGTACAACTATGATCCGTTACGAGCATAACCTCTTCACCCTGCCCGATGACCGACAGTTCGTTTTGCAGCCGCATGACAGGAATGGGGCAGATTTGGCCTAAACAATCGAGTTTCTTCATATAAACGCCTCCTTTAACAAAGATTCTATATATCATAGAACAAAAATAAGCAAAAGTAAATGCCAAGTAAAACGTATTCGCGAGCTGGTAAATAAAAATAGGCTGATAAGAATTTCCAGATCCAACGGTGTACAGTGGGATCAGCCAGCGGATGTTTTTCCGCACTACGTTACCGGCAACAGTACCTTGCAAAGAGTCGCCCCCTTACGGGCGACATGTGGAAATAGGAATCTTTGATTCCGTCATTTCCACGTTTTTTATAAAAGATTAGAAAATGTTGGTAAGACAACGGAAATTTGTCGTTTGCTGTAGTATAATAGGGATAAAGAAAGCACATCATGTCTCATAATGAAGAAAAAAATCGAAGAAGTAAGAAAAAACTTGCGAAAAGATACGAGCTATAATACAATGTAACTGAATCTAGTAAATTTTGGATTATAAAAGTAAATATTGATGGTTCCGAACGTGAAAACCTAAAGGCTTTGGCCTATGGTTGAGCGTCGATGGGTAATACTGGAAACGGTGCTGCCTCCCGTGTTTTGGAAAGGAATGATGTATCAGAGGTAAATCACTCTTTCCCGTTTTTTAGGAAAGAGTTTTATTTTTTATATGCATTCCTTATTTTTGTGGCAACAAGTTTATCGATTTAAAATGTTAAAGTGAAGTGCGTGATACTTCTTTTGCATTTCGAGATGTGAGGCGTTCTATCAACTTATTCGTATATTGAACGAGGAGGATGAAAAATGAATCTTGCAAAAGGCAAAAAGAGGATCACTGTCAGTGTAGTAACGGCCCTGATGATGGTCATGGTCATGGTGCCGGGAATGGCGTTCGCAAACACAGCAGGGAATACGGCTCTATCCCAGACATCACAGAACCAGGGCATGTTCGTAAACTATATAGATGCTTCCGTTAATTCTAAGGATAGCAGAATTGGACAATATGGTACAACGAATATAAAACAGTATTTTTTCAATGGGGCAGATATAGAAAAAGAGAACGGCGGTATGGCAGATGATAGCCATCCGTATGTGAATTCTTATGGCTATAACTATTCGATTATGACCGACACGTCCGTTAGCGCATACTGGGACAACTATATTCAGGGAACTTTAAATCCGACCCAACCCATTAAGTTTGGATTTTTCCTGGGCGGTTCACAGACTGCCAAGTGCAATGACCAAATTATGGCTAGTAATATTATTCCCAAGATGAGCATTCAGAAGACGGACGGCACGGTTGTCCTGACAGGTACTCAGATTTACAAGGGCTGGAAACATCAGAGGCTGGCCAATGGCGGGGGAACTGGTTCCGGACCGCTCAGAGGGTTCGATGTATTTTTGGAGATTCCTGCTAACGCATTAGCTGCTAATACACAGTATGTACTGGTCCTTGAGTCAGGCATGGGCGTACAGACATTGCTGGATAAAAAGATTGTTTTCCATTTTTCCACAGATGCTTTTGCACAGAGCATTTCCCTGGGAAGTAAAGTAACCTTAAAAGAAGGCCAGACTAAAACATTAAAGGCCGCCATTAAGCCTGAAAATGTAAAAGAAAAAGCAGTAACATGGACTTCGGCAGACAAAGCAGTTGCCGTAGTTGATTCCAATGGTGAAGTCAAAGCGATGAAAGCAGGCAAAACGACAATTACGGCAGTAACAAAGGATGGAACAAATCTGAAGGCTTCCTGTCCAGTGGAAGTAACTCCCGTAATTGCGAAAGTATCATTAAAAGCAGTTTCGTCCAGCTACAATCGTGTAAAGCTGACCTGGTCAAAAGCCGCAAAGGCCGATGGTTATACCGTCTATCGATATAACGCAAAATCGAAGAAATACAAGCCTGTAAAACATACAACTGCCCGCAGCTATGTCGGAAAAAATCTGAAAACAGGAAAGACGTACGCATATAAAGTGAGGGCTTATCGGCTTGTCAATGGACAAAAAGTTTATGGCAGCTACTCTGCAAAGAAATCAATAAGGCCGGTGCCTTCCAAACCGGCCTTGAAAGTAAAGGCAGGGAAAAGAAAAGCTGCGGCAAAGTGGAGTAAAGTTTCAGGTGCGGATAAATATGTATTGTATAGAAGCACAAGCAAAAATGGCAAATATATAAAAGCAAGCATCACAGTAAAGAACAAATATACGGATAAGGGCCTCAAAAAAGGAAAGCGGTATTACTACAAAGTCCGCGCGTATAAAGTGGTGGACGGTAAGAAGGTATACGGAAAGACGTCACAATTGAGGACAGTAAAGGTAAAATAAATGTTTTGGTGTAAACCGGCCCATCGATTTAGCCTACTAAACAAATGATAATTCCTTTGCATCCAGCGATGCAGAGTAATTATATATAGCTTATTATTACATTTAAAAAGGAGGACGAAAAAATGAATCTTGCAAAAAGCAATAAGAGGATCATTGTCAGCGTCGTAATGGCGTTGATGATGGTGATGGCAATGATGCCAGGGATGGCGTTTGCCCAATCCGTTGTAGCTGGGTATGATGTAGCGATTCAAGATCCTGGGACCATATTAACCGGAACGAATCCGCAGGCAGCTGCAGATATCACGCAGCCAGCGGGGACAACTGTGCATATTGACTGGACAAGCAGCAATAAAAGTGTTGCGACAATCGGTATTCACAAAGGCAATATTACGCCTGTTGCAGAAGGAACCACAACACTAACCGCAACGCTGAGAGAAGGTGAGGCCCCAGGAGGAACAGGAACAGGACCTAGCGGCGATTGTACGGGTACAATCCTGGCAACCGACAGCATTACGGTGACCGTAGAGGAGTCAACCACATATGGATACCAGGGAACTGGCGGAAATACCATGTTGATGACGGCGCCATCGAATATTACTGGCGGAACCCTAACCACTGCAGGATATACAAATAAGATTAACGATCAAATGACGGTTGATAATGGAAGTTGCCAATTTACATTTACAATGAGTGCGGGAATGAACAATTTCCAAGAATCAAAATTTAAAGAAAACAGCCTTCCATACATCCAGGTAGTCAATCCAAGAGGAGCTGTTGTTGCAGGAACTTCTGTGACTTTTGAAAGTTATGATGCGGCAGCTAAGAAGATTACCATTTCAGCAAAAGGGCTGACTGCGGGGAAATCATATGTACTTAAGTTTGGAGAACAGGTATGTGGGAATAACACAGATAGGAATTTGGGCGTACCTGTAAAGTTTCAGTTTACGACAAAATAAGCTGATATTTGGAAGGAGATGAGGAATTGCGCTGAATTTGATCAGCACAATTCCTCCCTTATTTAATATGAAAATGAGAAAAATACTAGGGTTAGTAATAGTTGTTTTTGTAACGTGTGCTTACATGCCGGTATTCTCTTTTGCAGGGGGGACGTTAAATGATGAAAGCGGCATATATATAACAATAGAGGGAATAAAAGCGGAATCCCCAGAGCAGTACTTTGAAATCAATGCATTATCAGGATCAAAAGAAATAGCTGCGTATGATGCTGACGGAAACGATATTTCCAGGGAGGTGGAGTGGACATGTGATACAGACAATGTATCTGTGGAGTCCGACGGTCTGAAAAAACGTTTGAAAACGACACTTGCACCTGTAGGAAAAACAGCAGTTGTTACAGCAACCGATTTGAATGGAAAGAAAGCCGCTGTAGATGTTAAATTGGTTCCATTGAATTTGGACGATTCATTATTGACGGTAACAATGGTCAATGACTATGGTGATCGTTGGCTTGAAACAGAGTATGACTATAGCTCTTCGTTCCCAACAATGCTTAGGATTATGGTACGCACGCCGGGTTATGACAAAATAGATGGTACAATTGCAGGATACATTCGCGAACATGCTGTGGTGCAATCTACAAATGAAGAGGTTCTCCCGGCACAGAATGTTCTGTCATTTGATGGAGATGATCCTAACCAGGCATATTGGGATTTATGTGCAATCGGAGAAGGAAAAACACAAATTACTCTCTCAATAGAGGATGAGTATATGAGCTGGTCGTACTCGATTGATGCGGAAACTTTAAATGGTATGAAGTTATCAACGCAGAATCTTTATATGGAGCCGGGAGAAGAAGCACTGTTAAAAGCAGAAATCCAGCCTGGATCAGAACCGCAGGATGTTACCTTTGAATCTGATAATGGAGATGTGGCTGCGGTTACTGAAAGTGGAAAGATTGTTGCTAAGAAGAACGGTAAGGCGACAATCACAGTAAAGCAAACAGATGGATCGAAGTTTGAAGGCAAATGTTTGGTACTTGTTGTTAAATCAGGATTGTATTTAATTGATGAGGGCTTTGATGCTTCTTGGGATCCATCAAAGATGCATTATATTGATACGTCCAAAGGCTTGGAGCTGACGGAGCCAACACCAGTCTTATTACGATATTGTACGAAGGATGATATTCAGGGGCATAATACAGACATATGGCAGAGCCATGATACAGGCATCGTTACTGCAACCAGTATGCTGACAAATGACAATGTAAAGGGCAGGATCACACCAAGAGGTAATGGACAGACGGAGATAAAGGCAATATCAGGAAAAGGGGCTGGAGGCGGTTCTGGGACCATGATATTTACAGAAAAGGCTAAATGCAAGGTGACCGTAAATGTTCCATCGCTGCAGCCAGTAGAAACCGGCGTTCGCAAAGATTACAGCCCGCAAGGCATGGCAGGTACCACCTTGGAGATGGAAGGCTTCAATATGTCTACCAATCCGTCCAACGGATTTGAGTATGAAAACTACATAAACAGCTTACTTGATAAGAAAAGTGCGGACTTTAAATTCACAGTAAGAAGCAGCAAGGGAGACGGCGGCGTAAAACCAGAGGATTATGTAGAAAAATGGATGCTGAATCATATCGCGTTATATACAAAAGATAGGAGCAAAAAGATTGCTTCATTTAAAGATGGAGGGCTGATCTTAAAGTCCACAGAAACCAATGCGAAAAAAAACCCAACAAGCGTAAGCTTTTCAATTGATCAGAAGCGGCTTAACTATGATACCGAGTATGTGCTTAACTTTGGACAAGGGTTCAAATTATTTAATTATATTGAAAAAGACGTTAGTTTTTACTTCAAAACCAAAAAGTTTACCAAAGCAACAGCCATATCCCTCAACAAACCTTCTGCAAACATCCCAGTCAACGGCACATTGGAATTAAAGGCATCCTTTATGCCAAAAGACGCGGATGACACAGAATTAACATGGAGCTCAACGGATCATTCGGTGGCAAAGGTCGATAACAGCGGAAACGTTACGGGAGTCAAAGCGGGTACAGCTATCATTACTGCAGTTAACAAGAACGGGCTGTCCTCCTCCTGCAAGGTCACTGTGGATCCTGTTCAAGTCGCCCCGGCAAAGATCAAAGCTGCCGCAGCCGCTTATAACTCTGCCAAGATTAGCTGGGAAAAGGTAAACGGTGCGGCCGGATATGCAGTCTACGGAGCGGCATCCAAAAACGGCAAGTATGGAAAATTAACGGAGACCAAAGCTTTCAGCTATCTCGATAAGGGTTTGAAGACTGGCAAAACGAAATATTATAAAGTCAGAACTTATACGGAAGTCAATGGCGTTAAATATTACAGTGCTGATTCCAATACTTCTGCGGCAAAGCCAGCCTTAAAGCCTATCAAAAAGGTTAAGGCGCAGGCCTCCTATAACAAAGCAACGGTATCTTACCAACAAATTCCCGGCGCCAGCGGATATGTGATTTATAAAGCTTCTAAGAAAAATGGAGCGTATAAAAAGTTAGCCGTTGTAAAAGGAGGAAAAAACAAATCCTTTACTGACAAAAAAGTCAAGACCGGAAAAACCTACTATTATAAAGTAAAAGCTTACCGTAATGTGGATGGCAGAAAAGTCTACAGCAAGATATCCAAACCTGCGGGTGCAAAAGCAGCCCTTGCCGTATCAAAGATGACCTTGAAAGCAAAGAAGAACGGCATTGTAGTTAAATGGACAAAAGTAAAAGGCGCGCATAAATATCAGATTTATAGAAGTACAAAGAAGAATGGCGGCTATATTCTGGTGAGACAAACGGCAAAGAGAAGCTTTACCGACCAGCAAGTCAGCGGTGGAAAAGCCTACTTTTATAAGCTGCGTGCGTACCGCGTGGTAGATGGCAAAAAAGTTTACAGTAAGTATACGAAAATACAAAGGGTTAAAGCAAAATAAAAGACATCGCAAGTATGCTGTAAAGCAGTATACTTGCGGTAGTTACGGAAGAATATGATGAGCCAATATACGACGGAAAAATTAAATAAAAGAATGATCGCATGGATCACAGCAGCGCTGCTGCTGCTTACTTTGATCCCATTGCCAGAGGTTCATGCAGAAAGCGAATATGGTTTTCAGGGTCTGCAGGGGACACTGCAGACAGGACAGGGCATTAAAGATTACAACAACATGAAGCTGGTAGAACCATCGGATATAACGGTGCTTCACACTACGGACAATTCCGGCGGCTATTTCTTAAATCAAATTAACGAAACCCTTGACGGCACCGCGGGCCGAATTGAATTCGCGCTTTGCATGACAGCGGGAATGAACCAGATTGGAGAAGCGGGAAACTGGAACTTTACGAAGTACAATTTAAACCCGGATCCGAGCCAGTATTCAGGGATGAGCCCGGATAAAAAGACTCAGGTCAACATTTATTCTCTGGAACCGGGCGACTCCTATACGGGGAAGGACTGGGCGAAAAACAAGGAGCCGATCATCAATTATAAAAAAGGAAATCTCTTTGTTGACGATAACAAGACCTATGGCAATGCTTCCAATGGAGACGGTTCCGGCAGGATAACCCTCTATACGGAAAAGACGCTGGAATCAGGCGACTACATTTTGGAATTTGGCGCAGAAACTTGCGGCAATAATGTAGAAAAAGTTTTGGGCGTCCCCGTAGCGTTTCAATTCAAAGTCAAGGGAAAATACACTTTGGATAAAGCGATCACCGTCGCAGAAGAACTGTATGAATCTGCGGTAATAGGAATGCAGGCGGGGGAATACCGCGATGGAACACTGAAAGAGAAATTGAAAGCTCAATTAGATGAGGCAAAGGAACTTCGCAATGATGAAAATGCTACATCGGCTCAGAAAGAGGAAATGGCCCAAAAGCTCAGTGACGCTATCGATGCGCTGCAGGCGGTGAGGGTAGTAGAGGCCACGGTAAATGACATCATAGGCGTTCCTTCCAAGCTGTCAGTAGGAAATTACGGAACAGCAAAGACTTCCGTTACCGCGAATCCCGGCAGCGAGGGTGATTACAGAAAATATGTCTGGTCAGCCAGTGATAATATCGATATCGATGAAAGAACCGGCGAGTGGACTGCTCTGTGGGCAAATAAGGCCGGTGAAAAAAGCCATATTACAGCTACTTCAAAATGGCATCAGGATCATCCAGAATCCATTCCGGACGGAGCAAAGGCAGCGTCCAGGGCAATTGAATTTGAAGTGACTTCTGCCGGGGATGCTTTTTCAGTCGGGATTCCAAAGGGCAATTCAGATGATACAAAAGGTGTGCTGCAGACCGTCATAGAAAAGAGCGGTAAGCCGGAAAGCGAACTGAACAGCATTAAAAAGATCAAGCTATTTACCGTACGGGGAGCATCTTTATCAGACAAGGACTTCACCTATATGAGGGAGAAGCTATCTGCCTTAGAAGAGCTGGACATCTCCAAGTGTACGGTTGATGCGCTTCCACCCATGGTTTGTGAGGGTATGAATCATTTGACCACCGTAAAGCTGCCTGATCGTCTTTCAAAAATCAATACTAAGGCATTTGACGGCTGTAAGGCGCTTTCCAATGTTCAAATTTCTGCTGGAGTGACTTTTATCGGTGATAATGCTTTTGCCAGATGTCCTTCATTAAATGGAAAGATGATTACGATCAATGCAGTAACACCTCCGGAATGCAGTGAGTATCCAGGCTGTTTTGAGGGAACCAGCATTTTGGGCATAAAGGTTCCGTATGGATGCGGTGAAGCATATCGAAACCACGAATATTGGAAGCAATTTAAAATTGAGGAAGATGAGATTGAAGATACTCTGTCCTTACGAGTAAGTAAAACAGGCACTCTGCAAGAGACCGCAGAGGCCGCACTGAACTTGGAAAATAAATCTGAAAGTCAGATTGACACACTGAGGATCGAAATTTCTGGCAATGCAGTTTTAGATTACAGTGACGACATTCCATATTTGAAGGATAATTTCCTTAATGCAACGACAATTGATTTGTCAAATGCGGTGTTAGAAGATAATCGGTTCAAAAGCAGCACCTTCAAAGATCGGGTAAACTTGAAAAAAGTCCGGCTGAATGAAGACACTACAATTATTGCAGGAAACGCATTCTCAGGCTGCAGAAATCTCAGAGACATCATCTTGCCTTCCGCTTTGGAGAAGCTGGGAAACGGCGCCTTTGGCGAATGCGCAAGTCTGGGCAGCCGGATTATCATCAATGCAAAGACGCCGCCACAATACGATGGCGCGGTTTTTCCGGACTCGATCACAACGATCCTTGTTCCGCCGGGAAGCGTAAACGCATATAAGTCGGCATTAGGCTGGAGACAGTATAAAAACAACATCATCTCCCAAATCGCTATCTCCCTCAACGCGCAAACCCTCTCCATGGAGGTCGCGGCAACAAAAAAACTTACGGCCAATGTGACGGTCTACAATAACAACAGCAAAGACGTGATGTGGTCCTCGTCAAACCCCCAGGTGGCATCGGTGGATCAAAACGGAAACGTAAAAGGAATAAAGCCGGGTTCGGCGGTCATCACTGCCAAGACGTTGGAAGGCCTGGTCGAAGCCAAATGTACGGTCACAGTAAACGCACCTGCGGCGCCTGCGGTAAAAGCTGTATCCGCAGGCTACAATAAAATCAAAGTCACCTGGACGGGAATCAGCGGCGCAGCCGGATATGAAATCTTTTGCTACACAAAGAAAAACGGTTCCTATACGAAAAAGTACACCCAATCCGCATCGGCAAGAAGCTTTACCGATACGGGAAAAACAACCGGAACCACCTATTATTACCGGGTTCGCGCCTATAAGACAAATGGAAACGAACGATATTCCGGCAGCTATTCCTCCTATGCCGGCGCAAAGCCAGTGCTATCCAAGCCGACCCGCGTAAAAGCGAAAAAAGGCGGATCGAAAAAGATTAAGGTTTCCTGGAAGAAAGTATCGGGAGCGAGCGGCTATCGGATTTACCGCTCCACAAAGAAAAACAAAGGCTATAAATCCATCAAGTCGGTGAGCAGCAAGACATCAAAATACACCAACAGCAAATTGAAGAAAGGCAAACGCTACTATTATAAAGTTCGGGCCTATCGGAAAATAAAGGGCAAGAAGATTTACAGCGCCTACTCGGCCGCAGCTTCGTATAAAGCAAGATAATCGTGGTATATGAAAGGAACAAGGCAATGAAGATATACATCTGTGTAGACGACACCGACGATTTGACCAAAAGCACCAGCACAGGAAGAATTTCCGATCTGATCGCAAAACGCATTCAGGCCATGGGCGGCGCCCTGGAAAAAGGCATCACCCGCCATCAGCTGCTGCTCCATGAGGACATCGACTACACATCCCACAACAGTTCCATGTGCATGGTAATGAACATAGAAGGGGTGACCGTTTCCCAGATGAAGCAGGCTGCCGAGGAAGTGCTGAAGACCAACATGGCGGAAAGCTCCGATCCAGGGCTCTGCTTTTGCAGGCTGGACCAGCTCAGGGAGCCGGACCGGCTGATCGCTTACGGCAAGCGGGCGCAGAAAGAGATCATTAAAAAGGAAGAGGCCTACGCCCTGGCAAAAGAAATCGGCGGCACGGTTCTGGAAGAATACGGCGGCACGGGGATTGGTGTCATCGGAGCCCTTGCGGGCGTTGGCCTGCGGCTTTCCGGCTGCGACGGGACCTTCCGGGGCGGAAAGGGCAGCGAGCATGCAGGGAAAAGCTACACGGCGGCTAAGTGGAAAACCATGATGGGCATTGAACAAGTTCTGGACTTTTATGGAAAAGAATTGAATGACGAACAAGAAGTATCCGTGGATAAACAGCTGAAACTGGCCATGGTGGATCATAAGAAAACACTGATCGCGGCCCAAAGAGGCGCAAGGTACATAGCCTGCACCAAGCAGGATCTTTATCAAGGCGATCAGAAAATCACCACCTGGACCACCCCATGCGATCAATTTGAAGCGGACAATGACGTGGAAGAGTGCTATGAAGAGACCGAACATGCGTGTTACAACTGTCTGTTTAGAAGATGGACGGCAGACGGATTTATTTGTGTGAAATAAAATGGAGAAACGAGTTTGACAGCAAATCACAAGAAAAAACAATGGCTGATCGTAATAGCTCTGGCCGCCCTGCCCCTGATTTTTTTCATCGGCACCATCTGCATCGGCAGGTACAGCGTCAGTATAGAGGATGTGTTCAAAAGTTTTGCCACGGCCATCACCGGAACCGATCTGGGCGTTGAGCAAAAGACCTATACCGTGGTTATGGAAATCCGTTTTCAGAGAGCCATTCAAGGGCTGCTGGTAGGCGGATGTCTTGCTGTGAGCGGAGCCTGCTTTCAAAGCCTTTTCCGCAACCCGCTGGTATCCAGCGGCATGCTGGGCGTTTCCAACGGGGCCGGATTCGGGGCCGCGCTGTCGATTCTGCTGTTCAACAATATGGTGATGACGTCTCTCTTTTCTTTTGGCTTTGGCATTCTGGCGGTGATCCTGGCCTATCTGGTGGGAAAGGTCAGCGGCGGGACGCCGACTATCACGCTGGTTTTGGGCGGCACCATCATTCAATCCATCTTTTCCGCACTCCTGTCGCTGCTCAAATACATGGCGGATCCTTATAGCGAGCTTCCGGCCATTACCTTTTGGCTCATGGGCAGCCTGGCCTCCACCAAATCGGCGGAGCTGGTCTTTTCCGCCGTACCGATGCTGGTCGGACTGGCGGGGATGATCCTGTTTCGCTGGCGGCTTAACGTACTTTCCATGGGAGACCGGGAGGCAAAGACCCTGGGCCTGAATGTGGGACTTAACAAAGGCATTGTCATCGGCTTTGCTACTCTGGCCACCGCAGGAGCGGTCTGCATCAGCGGCGTCATCGGATGGGTCGGGCTGGTGGTGCCCCATATGTGCAGAATGGTCATTGGCAGCGACAACAAATGGCTGATCCCCGCCAGCATCTCCATCGGCGCCTGCTTTATGGTTTTCGTAGATACCATCTGCAGGACCATCAGCGGAGCGGAGATCCCGCTGGGCATTGTAACTGCCATCGTGGGCGGACCGTTCTTCATTTATTTGCTGAAAAAGACGAAAGGGAAGAATTGGTGATGTCTATGCCTCTGATTGAAGTGAGAAATGCCGCTTTCAGCTATGACGGCAAACGGACCATATTTGAACACGTGAATTTTCAGGTGGAAGAAGGAGAAATTTTCTGCATCATCGGCCCCAACGGATGCGGCAAATCGACGCTCATCGACTGCGTCCTGGGCCTGAATAAATTAAAAAAAGGACAGATCCTCGTGGGCGGAAATCCGCTGGAAAAGCTAAAGCCCAAAGAATTCGCAGAGCATGTGGCCTACGTTCCGCAGGGACACAAAACCACCTTCGCCTACACGGTGCTCGACGTGGTGACCATGGGCAGGACCTATGCCGCCAGGACGTTCGCACCTCCAGGAGAAGCTGAAAAAACCATCGCCAGAGATGCACTAAAGCAAGTAGGACTCAGCGGGTTTGAGGATCGGGAGTATACCAAGCTTTCGGGCGGAGAGCTGCAGCTGGTCATTATCGCCAGGGCCATAGCCCAGCAATCGCATCTTCTGGTCATGGACGAGCCTACGGCCCATCTGGACTTTACCCATGAGCTGAACGTGATGGAGATCATCGCCCGGCTGGTGCGGGATAAAAAGATTTCCATCATCATGGCGACCCATTTTCTCAACCAGGCCTATTATCTGGAGAACGCGGGGGTCAACACGAGAGTCGCCCTCATCAACGACGGCAACTTCGCCCAAGTGGGAACGCCGTCCCAGGTTTTGAACACGGAAAACCTGGAAGCGACCTTTAACATTATTACAGAAATCGTCAGCAACGGAACCGGTGAACGAAAGTATATTCTTCCGCTGCGAAACAAGAGGTAAGCATGAAAAAGAAGATAGTCAGCATATTGGCCGTTCTGGTGATGCTTTTTTCCGTCACAGCCTGCGGCAGCAGTAGCGGGCCCGCAAAGGGAGCGGCAAAAATCATCACAGACTGCGCCGGGCGCACGGTTGAGATACCTGAGGAACCCCAGAGAGTGGCATGCCTCTATGCGTCAACGGCCCACATGATGGCCATGCTGGATGAAGGCGATAAAATCGTCGGCGCGCCAGGTGGTGTAAAATCCGATGTGCTGATGCAGATGAAATATCCGCAGATTAAAGAGACGGCCACCCCTTATCAGGAAGGCTCGATCAATGTGGAGGAACTGCTGCGGGTCGAAGCGGACATGGCTCTGGTGCGTTATTCCACCGCTTCCAACAAAGGTGAAGTGGAAAAGCTGGAAAAGGTGGGAATCCCTTATGTTGTGGTGGATTATACCACCATCGAAGAGCTGCAGAACGCCATCGATGTAATGGGAAAGGTGTTCAACAAAGAAGAGCAGGCGCAGAAGTATATTCAGTTCCAAAAGGACACCATCGAAATGGTAAATGGGAAGCTGAAAGATGTGGCGGAAGAGAACTGGCCGTCAGTCTATCATTCCGTCAACGAAGCGATTCGAACCGATGGGGAGGGGGATATCTGCGGCGAGATCATGAACCTGGCTGCAGTTAAGAACATTTCCATTGAAAAGCGCGTACAGGCCGGCGGAGACAAGACCTATACCACCCTGGAAGAAATCTACAAATGGGATCCCTTTGCGTTCATCGCCAACGAATCCTCGGTAACCGACTATATTCTTTCCGATTCCAAGTGGGAAGGGCTTACGGCAGTGAAAAATAAGAAGGTCTATACCCTTCCGGTGGGAGCCACCCGCTGGTGCCATCCGGGATCTATGGAAGCCCATATGGGCGTTTTGGCAGTGGCGAAGCTGTTTTATCCGGATAAGTTTGCGGATATGGACCTGGAAGCGTATACATCCGACTATTATCAGGAATATTTTGATCTGAAACTGGATCATAAAGCAGTAAAAAAGATACTTTCCGGCGAAGGGATGCGAATGTCCAATTCGCCGGCCCAGTAGGAGGCAGAAATGGAAAATCAGTCAAACGAAACGAAGAAGCCGCAGGATCAGCCGGCTGCGCCAGCGCCTAAGGATTCGGTGACCGCGGAGATGCAAAAAGTCGTGGCTGCAATGATCCTTGAGCTGAAAAAAGTCATTGTGGGCAAAGACCAGGTTATTAAAAAAGTCCTGATGGTCATTTTGGCCGGCGGCCATATTCTGCTGGAGGATGTGCCGGGCGTAGGAAAGACGACCCTGGCGCTGGGCCTTTCCAAGGTCATGAACCTGGATTATAAGCGGATGCAGTTCACGCCCGATACCATGGCCAGCGATATCACGGGTTTCAGCATCTACAACAAGGAGACCGGCGGGCTGGACTATAAACCGGGCGCGGCGCTCTGCAACCTGTTCCTGGCGGATGAAATCAACCGTACCTCCGCAAAGACCCAGGCAGCTCTGCTGGAGGTCATGGAAGAGGGCGGCGTCACCGTAGATGGGGTAACCCATAAGGCTCCGGAACCTTTCGTCTGTATTGCTACCCAAAACCCCTTGGGAAGCGCCGGGACCCAGAAATTGCCGGATTCCCAGATGGACCGTTTTATGGCAAGACTGTCCATGGGGTATCCGGATATTGAAAGCCAGGTCAACATTGTAAAACAGCGGCAGACTTCCGATCCCATAGAAACGGTTCGGCCTTTAGTCAGTGCACCCCATATCAAAGCGATGAAACGGGCAGTGCAGCTGGTGAAGATGTCCGATGAGATCATCGAATACGCCGCGGCTCTTTGTGAGAAAACCAGAACTGCACAGGCGGTGGAACAGGGCGTCAGCCCAAGAGCCGTTCTGGCCCTGGTCCAGATGGCCAAGGCAGGTGCTCTGCTGGCGGGCAGAAGCTATGCGATCCCGCAGGATGTAAAGGATGTATTCATCGATGTATGCGCCCACCGTTTGATCCTGACCGCCAGGGCAAAGATACGCAAAGAAACGGAAGAAAAGGTTCTGCAGGATATTCTGGACCAAGTGAAACCGCCTGCGGTGCTGGAAGGAAAGGTAAAATAATGCTGCGAAACCGAGTGTTTTATGCGCTGCTTTTGACTATGATGACAGCGATTTACATTTTTACAAATACCTATTACACACTGACCCTTTTGGGACTGTGCATCCTGCTGCCTCTTCTTTCCCTGGGCTTGATGCTTTTTTCCAGGCGGGGGCTTTCGATTACGCTGGATGTGCCCCAATCGGTAGAAAAGAAAGATGCGGTGTTCACCTATCATTTTGTCAACCACAGCCTTTTTCCTGTGGCCAGAGCAACCTTTACCATTGAGCTGGAAAATCAGATGACGGGTTCAAAGATGATGAGAAAAGTCAACGCCACCGTGGGCGGAAAAAAGACGGTAGACGCCCATCTTTCCATGAAAGGCAGCAAGGTTGGAACGGTGATCATTTCCACGAAAAAAATCTGCGTTTATGATGCCTTCGGCCTCTTTACTTTGAAAAAAGCCAGCCTGACCGACCAGGCGACCGTGGTTTATCCGGATCTGCGGGAAGCGGCCGTGTACATGGAAAAGCCCATTGAAACCATGGGCGACGGCAGCCGGTATTCTCCTGACCGTCCGGGACAGGATGTGAGCGAAATTTTTGCGTTGCGGGACTATGTGCCGGGCGATGAAGTTCGCAAGATCCATTGGAAACTTTCCTCCAAGATCGATAAGACGATGGTTCGGGATTTCAGCCTGCCCCTCAACTATTCCCTTTTTCTGCTCCTGGAGCTGACGCTGGGCAAGGAAGAGGTGGTAGACGCAGTGGTGGAACTGTACTTATCCCTTTCCAAGGCGCTTTTGGAAAGCGGCATCAATCACAACCTGGCCTGGTACGACGCAGGCGAGGGCGCTTTTCATGTGCGGGAACTGGATGCTTTTGAGGATTTGGATATGGCCTCGGCCCAGCTGCTTTCCTCGTATGCTTCTGACAAAAAAGCGGTGGCGCTGGATTACTATGGGGCCAGCGGCTACCGCAGCCGAAACAGTACGCTGGTTTATGTGGTTTCCGATCTGGATCTGGATAAAGTGGCGGAGATGGAAGTCTCTCAGACGATGAAAACGATTTACGTATATGACGATGAACAGAAAAGGGATGAGGCCGAGCAGGCCGTACAATTGGTACCCATATCCGTCCGTGAAGCGGCGGAAGGGATCCCGGAGATTATGGTATAGTCTATGAACTGGATGAAGGAAAAAACACAGACCTCAATGGAGCTGAACCAGATAACCGAACAAGACAAAAGCCACCCGCGCAGACGGGTGGTCTTTGAGCTGCTCTTGGCGGCGGGGCTGTCCGTCGGGTGCTGGTATACCTATTTTTCCATGTTTCCCAGCCCAGTTGACCCCATGATCAACATGCTGCTGATCGCAGGGCTGCCCATCGGGCTTTATCTGCTCTGCCGCAATCCGTTTCTGGGACGGTTTCTGGTTTTCTATGTCTTTCTTTTGACTGCCATTTACTTTGTCCTGGCATACCAGGCGGTGTGGAACGGCTTTCTGGTCATGGGCAACATCATCATCCAGGTCTTAAACGATCAGCTCAATGCCGGCCTCATTCCATTTGAATTGACCGGGGACACGGCGGACTGGGGCAAGGATGTTCTTCTGGCGGTCATCCCGGTCATCCTGCTGGCTTCCATGGGGATCGCCCATAGCATTTACCACAAAGAGCCTTTGCTGGGCTTTGTGCTGACCGCGCTGCCGGTTATGGTCGGATTGTGCCTAAAGGTAGGTCCTTCCATATGGCTGCTGATCCTGCTGATGCTGGGCTGGACCGGACTTTTGGTTCTCTCGGCGGTGGCAAGGCCGGTGAGCAGAAAAAAACGAAAGCCCATTTACATACAAAATGAGAAAAATTCGTCCCTGCCCTATATTTTTCTAGGCGTTACGACGGCTTTGCTGCTGTGCTATGTGCTGGTCTTTTCCGGAGACGATTATCGTCCGCCCCAAAGCGTCGATGAAGCCAAGGCGTCGGTCGTTGCCGCACAGGAGCATCTTCGCTATGATAAGCTGCAGGGAGAAGAAATCGATCAGCTGTCAAGGGGCGATTTGAACAGCGCCCATCCGCTGGCTTATACGGAGAATACGGTATTGACCCTGAATATGCAGCTGCCCCGGGCTATGTATCTGAGGGGATTTGCAGGAGGAGATTTCGCAGGAGGCAAGTGGGCCCCGGCCCCGGAAGGCGCCTATTCCGGCGAATATACCGGCATGATCGAATGGCTGGAGCAAAAGGATTTTTATCCCTGGATGCAGCAGGACCGGCTGTATCGGATGTCGAAGGATTATGATTTTGTTTCCGTAAAGGCAGAGAATGTAAACGGCAGCAGCAAATACCTGTATCTGCCTTATGAAGCGGCCATCAGCGGCGATACCATGCCCGATCAGGTCCGCTATATCAAAGATTACGGAGCCTTTGCAAAGGGGCTGAGGGGGCAGAGAGACTACTCCTTCAAGACCTTTTTGCCCAAGTTCGAGGACTACAATGAAAAAGCCCTGACCGGCTGGCTGTCGGAGCTGAAAGGCAGCCCGGACTGGAACGATTATGCGGAGCCGGAAAGCGTGTATCGGAGATATGTGTATGATACGTACTTGTACGTTTCCGATGAGGATGCCGGAGCCCTGAAGAGCAGCGGGATCGATCAATGTATTGGAAAAACCATTGAATACACGCTCCATCATATCCGCAGCAAGTTTGATGAGTCCTTTACCTATGATGTCGAACAGGATAAAGCGCCGGAAGGCAAGGATCAGCTGGCCTATTTCATGGAGCACAGCAAAGCGGGAAACGATATGTATTTTGCCACAGCGGCCGCCCTCATGTTCCGACAGGCCGGGATTCCGGCCAGGTACGCGGAAGGCTATTATCTGTCGTCGGATTACATGAAGCTCTATACACAGATGGACGATGTTACCATGGATATACCCGATTCTTTGGCTCACAGCTGGGTTGAAATCTATATCGATGAGATCGGGTGGTTCCCGGTGGAGGTCATCCCCGGTTTTTATGACATGGAGAAGCAACAGACCAAAGAAATGCAGGAAGATGAGAAGATTGAAGAAGAAAAACAAAAGAGCTATGAGGATGAGGCGCCTCAGAATGATCAGCCGGAGCAGGACAAGCAGGAGCAAGACAAATCGATCAGTCCCTGGTGGTTTGCCGGCCTGGCGCTCCTGCTGCTGATAGCCCTTTACGAAGTGCTGGGCAGAATGCGCATCCGGCGGTTATTGGCGTCCTTCGGCACTGTGGGGACCAAGGAAAACGTATATGCGATGTACAAGTATGTAACCAAGGTGATGGCCTTTGACCATCACCCGATTCCGGCCAATCCTTACGATAAGCTGGAGGAAGTAGGCTCAGCTTACGATGCTGTCACCGAAATCCGGTTTGCCCAGTTCCTCAGATTGATAAATGATGTTCGATTTGGAGAAAGAAATCTTTCCCAAGAGGAGCATAAAAAAATAGCAGCCTACGCAAAAGCAGCAGGCCGCCACATTTATTCCACTCAGAAGAGAGGGAAAAAGTTCCTGATGAAATTTATTCTTTTCTATGTCTGAGCTTGAGATAGATGACCGTGAAGAGGATGACTACAAGGATCAGGATTACAGCGGCGATCTTGGCAATGAATCCGGTATCCGGCCCCTGCTTTTTAGAAACATCGTCCAGCCCCGATTTATCTACGGGTACAAAGTCCGCCGATTCGCCGTAGGCGGTTTCGTAGGTGATGATGTTTTCGCCCAGCTTTTTGAGAATTTCGTTTTCCTCGCTGGTGCGGTCTGAGCCGGTGGTGAAGGTGATGGCGTAAGCGTTGTCGATGGTGGTGCCGTTCTTGGCCGCCAGGGTGTTATCCACCGAGATGCGGTACTGGGTGTTCTTTTTCAGGTCTTTGGCGGGCCGGATAAAAACCTCCCGCCGATAATCCTTCTGGACTTGGTTGTCTGGAAAGATCAGGTTAATGGCAACGGCATTTCCGTCTGCGTCGGTGAGATGAAAACACTTTTTGTTGTCCGCAAGGACGGTTACGTTACAAACATTTTTATTGAAATTGAGCTGAATGGTTTCATTAATGGCAACGCCTGCGGCGCCGTCAGCGATCGAAGCGCTTTTCAGCGTCAGAGGAATGTCCCGGTTTTCCCCGTTTCCTCCCCCGGTTCCATCGCCGCCCTCAGCAAAAGCAAATGAGGCGGATAGGGACAGGGCGAGGCAGAGGGCAAGGACAATCAAATAAGGCCGTTTGCGTTTGAACATAGTGATACTCCTTTGTCGATTATTGCTAAAAACTATCATATCATAGGTGGAGGATAAAATGCGAAAGTTTTCCAGGTTTACCGGGATAATTTTAATAGTGATGATGGCTATGGGGCTGGCGGCCACAGTTGCCAGCGCGGAGACGTGGGAATTCGGGACCAGCGGAAAGGGCAAGAATCCATTTACACCCCGCGGGTATCTGGTTGATACGGAAAAAGGTCAGCACTGGCTCAGCAGCCCGTTTAACAATAGCGGTCCGGTGGTGAAATACACCGGTGTGGAGAATGGCGTGGATTATCTGGAGGCGAAAAAGAGCGATGGATCCAATTACACCTTCTACGCGATGACCGATCGCAACCCCTGGCCGGAAAGCAGCAGCCGAATCGGCTATGGAAAAAAGTTCTTATTTGCATATAAAAATGGTTACCGCATTGCAAATTTTAACGACTATGTGCAAACTCCCGCAACTAGAGGCGATAAGGTGGACCCGTCGGGCGAAGGTACTTGCTGGGTGTTTAAAATTGAAGGCTTTGAACTGGAGCCGGGATGCCGATATGAGTTCGGCTTTCTGAGAGGCATGCAGGCCAACAATGGAATTACGCTGATCCTTGCGGAGGATGAAAAAGGCAACAACATCGGCTATATCCAGGAGACGAACAAAGGGCTTACCTCTGCGGAAAAGTCTAAATATATGAAAGAAAAAGATCAGGAATACAAATTTATTTCCAGCTGGCACAAAAAGGCTGACGGCGAAGGTTACACGGTCAACAAGGTTCCCATGCGCTTTACCGTGCAGACTTATGCGGATCTGACTCTCTGGAAAGATGAGGCGGATAAGGTACAGAACTTCCTCAATTCTGTTACCAATAAAGATTTGAAAGAAGGCAAGTATAAGCGGTCAAATATCAAGGAATTGAAAGAGGTCCTCAGCCAGTACAATAAAAAAGCGCACAATACGGTCAGACTTGAACTGCAGCCGTCTGCAAAAAGCATGATGAAATCCATGATCAATGACATAGAGAGACTTCTGAAAAACGCCCAGTCCGACAAGCCGGAACCTGCGGATATTACCAAGCTGAAGGAAAAACTGAAGGAAGCTAGGGAACTCTACGCAAAAGCCCATGCCAATGTGGGCCTGGATCAAGGCCAGTACGGCCGCATTGAAGTGGAAAACCTGGATGAAGAAATCAAGCGGGCTGAGGAAATGGACCAATATACGCCCCAGAATGAAATTAACGATGAGGTGAAAGCTCTGGAAGATGCGATGATTGAGGTTAAAGCCTCAAAGGTGCAAAAAGAACAAAAGGTCTTTTACGATAAAGTCACCGGCATCTATGTGATCACGCCTGTGGATTCTCTGCCGGAAAATGCAAAGCTGTTTGTCAGACGAATGGGCCAGGAGACGGTCGATTATAAGTCCATGGAAAAAAACTTGTCGGATAAGGAGACAGAAGCGATCTTCTACCGGATTCACTTTTACCAGGACGACCGTAAAATTCAGCCTTCGGAAACGGTGGAAGTCCAGATGCCCATCGACGACAATATCAGCCAGAAATCCAGTACCGTGTATTCGGTGGGAAAGAAGGGCAGCCTCAATAAGATCAATTCGGTGAAATCCAACGGAATGCAGTTCTTTAAGAGAAAAACCCTGTCCGCGCTGGTGCTGGCCGGAAGCACTGCCACAGAAGCGGAAAAGTCAGAAGCCAGAGGCCAGAGAATGCAGGCGATGATGGCGCAGAAAAAAGATAAAGACGCGCAGAACAAGCTGAATCAGCTGGAAAAAGCGAAAAAGAAAAAAGAAGAATATAAAGACCCGCTCAATAAAATGCTGAAACGAAACATGAATACGGCCACCTTCAGCAATGATGTGGAGAAAGAGACCAGTCCGGTCTACTTGATTTTAGCGGCAGTCCTCTTGGCGCTGATCGCCATAAGCAGGGGAATCCGCGCGCTGATTTTGCAGAGACGAGAAAAATGGGGAAAATAGTTGCAAATTGTTTTCGATATATCGAAAACTAATGTTGAAAATGTGAAAAGATTTCGATATACTAGAAACGAAAATAAGCGTAAACGCGGAGGTGTATCGAATGATTTGCAGAGATTTTTATATACAAAAGATTCGTCCATTTATTGATAAGGATGTGGTTAAAGTCATGAGCGGAATACGCAGGAGCGGAAAATCGGTCATGTTGGAGCTGATTCAAAGGGAGCTTTTAGAGCAGGGACGAAGTGAGGACAGCATAATCATGCTGAACTTTGAAAGCAGGCTGCTGCCTTTTGCAAAAAATGTTCAAAGCGCTTTTGACTATTTGAAGCCGCTGTTATCAGAAAAAAAGTATTTATTTTTTGACGAAATTCAGGATTTACCCGGGTGGGAAGAGTTGGTCAACTCGCTGATGATCGACTTTGATGTGGATATCTATATTACAGGGTCCAACGCAAAACTTTTGTCCGGTGAACTGGCAACCTACCTGGGCGGGCGCTATGTAGAGATTAAAATATACCCTTTTTCTTTTGCGGAAATATTGGATATTATGAGAGAAACCCAAGAAGAGGTCAATGAGGCAGAGGCTTTCCTGCACTATCTGTCTTATGGCGGGATGCCCTTTATTTATCAAAATAAGATGGAAGAGCAGGCCGCGTTGATGTATCTGGAAGATTTATTCGACTCAATTATTTTAAAAGATGTTGCCCAGAGAAATAAGATACGCGACATTGGGGCATTTAAAAATCTTTTACTGTATTTTATCGCGGGAATAGGGAATACGTATTCTGCCGCATCCATTAAAAAATATTTGAAAAACGAAAATCGAAGTGTCTCGACGGAAACCCTGTACAATTACATCGAGTACTGCAAAGATGCATGTATTCTGCAAATGGTATCCAGGGAGGATCTCATTGGCAAAAAAATCTTGCAGTTTCAGGAGAAAATTTACCTGACCGATCACGGATTGCGCCAGGCCGTCTACGGCCATAACCAAAGGGATATTAACCAGATCCTTGAGAATATCGTTTTTATGGAACTTCTGCGTCGGGATTATAATGTTACCATAGGGAAGGCCAACACGCGGGAAGTAGACTTTGTAGCAAAAAAAAGAGAGAAGAGAATTTATGTTCAGGTTGCATATATGCTGGCTGATGAAAAGACAGTCGAGCGTGAATTTGGGGTGCTGGAAGAGATTCCTGACAATTATCCCAAATTTGTGATTACGATGGATGAGATTGAACGAAGCAGAAACGGAATTCTTCACAGAAATATACGGGAGTTTTTGAAAGGGCAGGAGTTTTAGAAGAGTCCGGAAGGGAATAAAAGCTGCAAATGAGAGAAAGGTGGTCTAATGAAATACGATGTAGTGATCGTCGGGGCCGGTATTTTAGGCTGCCTCACGGCAAGGGAACTGATGAAATATCAGCTGGATGTTCTGGTGGTGGATAAAGAATCGGATATCGGTGAGGGTGCGACAAAAGCAAACTCCGGAGTGCTTTACGCCGGTTTTCATCCGCGGGGCGGGAGCCTGAAAGGGATTTCCTGCGCCCGCGGCAATCGTATGCACCGGCAGCTTTGCAGGGACCTGGATGTCCCGATGGACTATGTGGGCTCTCTTTTTGTTGCCTTTCACCAGGAGGGTATCGATCACATTCAAGAGAAGATAGGAAAGGGACGAAAGAACGGGGTGCCGGACATGAAGATGATTTCCGGGGATGAGGCCAGGAATATGGAGCCGAGGCTGTCTTCTGAAATCATCGCTGCTATGCATGCGCCAACGACGGGAATCGTTTCGCCATTTAAGCTGGTGCTTCATACGGCCCTCAACAGCGCGGCCAATGGCGCCCGCTTCCAATTCGATACGGAAGTGGAGCATATCGAGGCTGCCGGAGAGGGATACGCACTGCATACAAACCGCGGGATCATTCACGCCGATTATATCGTCAATACATCAGGGGAAGGGGCCGCGGAGCTGGAGCGGTTTGTGCGCAGCAGGGATTTGGTCATAAAGCCCAAGCGGGGTGAATACCTGGTCTTTGACTGCCCTTCGCCCGTTAAGCATGTGATTTATCAGGCCCAGGAGCACGATGAAAAGGGAACCCTTCTGGCGCCCACAGTGGACGGCAATATGCTGGCCGGCCCCACGTCCTACAAAGCGAAAAGCTACAAATGCACAGAGACCACCCAAAAAGGAATCGATCATATCTCCTATGTTGCGAAAAAACTTTTGCCTGGTCTGGACTTGGGCAGCGTCATCGCGTCCTTTGCAGGAATTCGGGCAAATATTGAAAATGTACCCAAAGAAGAGAAGGATTTTGTCGTGCGCCTCAGCGGGCGGCGTTTTGTCAGCGCTCTGGGCATTAAAAATCCGGGCATGACCGCATCGCCTTATCTGGTGGAAAAAATTCTCGCGCATCTTTTTGAGGCCGGTTTAAGACAGGAACGCAATCAAGCGTTCGATCCCATCTACCGGGCAAAGCCTTTGTTTTTGAAAGCGGACCCAAAGCTTCAGGCCAAGCTACTGAAGGAAAATCCCGCTTATGGAAACGCCGTGTGCAGGTGTGAAGGCATTACGGAGGGGGATATCCTTTCCGTGCTCGATTCGCCCCTTCCGCCCCACAATCTCAATGGACTGAAAAAACGGCTGCGGACCGGGATGGGACGATGCCAGGGCGGTTTCTGCACGCCGGAAATCATTGATATCCTCAGCAGAGAATGGGGAAAACCGCCGGAGCAAATTTTTAAAAGCGGGCCGGGAAGCCCGATGGTGAAGGGGAGGCTGCGCCCATGAGAGTGATCGTAATCGGAGGCGGACCGGCGGGAATGGGAGCTGCGGTTTCGGCAAAAGAACAGGGAGTTGAAGAGGTTGTGCTGCTGGAAAGGCGGTCTTATCTGGGCGGCGTTCTGCCCCAGTGTATTCATAACGGATTCGGCACCCAGCTCTATGAAAAGGACTATACCGGCGGTGAATACGCCTTCCTTTGGGAGAAAAAAACAAAGGATGCCGGTATTGAAGTTCTGACAAACACAACCGTTCTTTCCATTGAAAAGGGATGGAAGGTCAAATGCGTCAGCGCCGCCGGCGGAGCACGGGCTCTCCCGGCGGATGCGGTTATTATCGCCACCGGCTGCCGGGAGCGGACCCTTCCCCAGATGCGGATTCCCGGAAGCAGGCCGTCCGGCATTTTTACCGCAGGAGCCGCACAGCTGATGATGAATTTGAAAAATTATCTGCCGGGAAGGAGCACAGTGATTCTCGGATCCGGTGACATCGGCCTGATTATGGCTCGGCGTATGACCCTGGAGGGCATCAAGGTAAAGTTGATTTTGGGACAGGAAGCGACCGGACTTGCAAGAAATATCGTCCAGTGTGTGGAGGATTTTGATATTCCAATGCGCTACGGCTGGACGGTCGTTTCCACCCACGGTTATGAGCGGCTGAAAGGGGTTTCCATCGCACCCTTTACAGAAGCCGGGAAGCCGGATTTGAAGCGAAAAGAGTATATCCCCTGCGATACGCTGCTGGTGGCAGCGGGGCTGATTCCTGAACTGGAAGTCTGCGGTCAGTTGGTTCCGGGAGAGGAAGCGGGTTTGTTTGTCTGCGGCAATGCCCATGTCGTGCATGATCTTGTGGACCATGTGACCCAGGAAGCGATGGCCGTCGGCAGGCAGGCGGCCCGCTATCTGGGAAGAGGCGATTCTTCCATCCGCGAGCTCGATTGTGTGAACAAAGAGCTGACAGGCAGAAAAGGCAATATGATCTGTACCGTTTGCCCCAAAGGCTGTGTCATGCAGGTGGAACAGTCGCCCTTTTCTGTGACCGGCAATCAATGCGGCAAAGGCGAGGTCTTTGCAAAGCAGGAAATAGAAAGCCCTAAGCGTGTACTGACGACGGTGGTGAAAACCGATTGTGCAGATATGCCCCTGTTATCGGTGAGAACTGACCGCCCTGTCGATAAGGATGATCTGTTTGTGATCATAAAGGCGGTGAAGCGCATATGGGTAAAAGGACCGATAGCGCCAGGTCAGGTGATTGCGGAGAATATCGCCGGGACCGGGGCGAATTTGATTGCGACTTGGGTTTTGGGAAAAATGTAAAATAAGATTTCATTTTTTACGCAAGTTTCAACAGCCAGGCCCTCTCAAATCCGCAATCAGGCTGCGCGGGCCGCAAGCTGTCAGGATCAAGCCCAGCAAACCCACAGCTTTGCGAAAAAAACACAACCTTTCAATATAATTTTCCCGACGTGACTGACTTGAGTCAATACGCCACAAAGGCGGAATTTTTACGGCCATCTTCCCGTTTCAACACCTCACAAAATTTGTGCAAAAACGGGGATGATCGTATTCATCATTCATTTGACATGCAGCAGCCCTGTTTTTTTGATAAACAAAGGCTTAAAAAGACTGGCTTTCCGTTGTAATTGAAGGCTGTTTCCCGTATACTAACCATAAGAAGGACGGTGATGATATGAAAAAGCCAATTCCGGTAGGCTATGAAGACTTCAAGAGAGTCATAGATAGACACGCGTACTATGTTGATAAAACGGACATGCTCAAAACGCTGATGGATTCCGCCGTAAGCGTGAGTTTGCTTACAAGACCGCGGCGATTCGGCAAGACGCTGAATCTAAGCATGATCCGGCGTTTTTTTGAGAAAGAGATGGACGACCAGGGTCAGCAGGTGGATAATGGGTATTTGTTTGACGGCCTCGCCATCACCTCCTGCGGGCAAGAATACCTGACCCACCAGCAGCAGTACCCGGTCATCAACTTATCTTTAAAGTCAGCCAAACAGCCCAATTTTGAGATGGCTTATGGCATGTTGAAAAGAGAACTTCAAGAAGAATTCGGCCGGCACCGCTATGCGCTGCGAGGCGACGCACTGACAGAACAGGAGAAAGTGCAGTATGAGGATATTCTGGCGTTGAAAGACGATCCCCTGCTTTATGCCGGCGCATTGAGATTCCTGTCTGACTGTCTTGCAAAGTACCATGGGAAAAACGCCATTATTCTCATAGACGAGTACGATGTGCCGCTGGAAAATGCCTGGTTCTCCGGGTTTTACGAAGAAATGATCGGATACATCCGATCTCTGTTCGAGTCGGCGCTGAAAACGAACCCTTATCTGGAGTTTGCGGTCATCACAGGATGCCTGCACATCAGCCGCGAGAGCATCTTCACAGGGCTGAACAATCTGAAAATCTATTCCATTTTGAGTCCCGGGTATTCAGACAGTTTTGGTTTCACGGAAAGGGAAGTAAAAGAGATACTTGCTTATTACGACCTTGCGGACAAGTATGAGGAAGTGCGCCAGTGGTACGACGGGTACCAGTTCAGCAGCCAGGAAATCTATAACCCATGGAGCATTATTAATTATGCGGATACAGCACTGCTGGACCGCGACGCTTTCCCCAAACCTTACTGGTCCAACACGTCCTCCAACAGCATCATCCGGGAGCTGGTGGAAGAGGCGGACTTTGAGACAAGGAGCGAAATCGAAAGTCTGATCGCGGGGAATACGATCGAAAAACCGGTGCATGAAGACATCACCTATGGGGAAATCCATGAATCCAGGGATAATCTGTGGAACTTCCTGTACTTTACCGGGTATTTAAAAGCAGTGGGAGAGCGGAAGCAGGAAGAAACGAGCTATCTGGAACTGACGATTCCCAATGCGGAAATCCGATCGATTTACCGCAGTACCATTCTCACTTGGTTTGATAAAAAAATGCAGACGGCCGATTTGTCCTCTTTGCTTACAGCCATCGAAACGGGAGACTGCGAAACCTTTGGCCGCATCGTTTCCGAACAACTCTTGGACACCATTAGCTTTTTCGACTACGCCGAAACCTATTACCACGGATTTCTGTCGGGTCTGTTAAAAGTTTTGAAAAAATACCAGATTCTCTCCAACAGGGAGAGCGGGATCGGGAGACCGGACATCCTGATGAAGACGCCCGGGATTCGAGGCGGGGCCGCTGTGATCCTGGAATTGAAGGTAGCGGGAGCATTCCAGGGGATGGAGGACGCCTGCATGGATGCGCTCTCGCAGATCGAAGAGCGGGATTACGAAGCGGCTTTGCGGGCCGACGGCTATCGCGATATTAAAAAGTATGGGGTTTGCTTCTATCGCAAGGAGTGCCTGGTCATGGACGGGACCGATAAAAGGTTATAAAATATATCTGCCGTATTAGCAAAAGGAGTGAAAAACAATGAAACCAGAGGCATCGTTTTTCTTAAATTATCTGCCTATGGAAGTCACATTGATATCCATGGACAGAGCCGAACTGCCCCTGTTTTTAGGCTCTACCCTGCGCGGTGTGATTGGACAAACCCTGCGCCAGGATCGGGAGGCCTACAATTATCTTTATAACAATCGGGCCCTCAGCGGCAACCTGCAGGATACAGTAAACCCATATATGATCCGTCCGCCGATGGCAGAAACAAGCGTTTATCTGAAAGGCGAGAAATTGACGTTTCATGTTATCCTTTTTGGTGACGCAGTTAGATACACGCCTCAGCTGATTTTCGCGATAGAGGGGATCGGCAGGCGTGGACTGGGTGCTGGCAGATATCCCTTTCAATTGGATAAAATCACCCATAGTTTGGATCAAAGGGTGATTTGGCAAGCCGGCATTTTTCATGAAGTCGCTGTCCGCAGCGCAGCACTGCCTTGTCGCAGCCTTTCGTCACTGGAACAAGTGCGGCTTAAGACACTTACGCCGCTGCGTATCCGTCGGAACGGCAAGCTGCTGGAGCAGGTTGATTTTCCAACGATAGTCCGTAATATTACACGAAGGATTGAACGGCTCTGTGAGCGTTATGGAGGCTGGATTGATGGGAAAGAGGTCCAGCGCATGCAGGCCCTTGCCGCAGATGTATCGCTGGTAAAAGAACAATTGAAGCTGGTGAATCTGAATCGATATTCAAACCGTACCGGTGAGAAGATGGATTTCAGCGGCCTGATGGGCGAGCTATGGTTTGAAGGACCTCTGACACCTTTTGTCCCCTGGCTGTATGCCGCCCAGACTCTGAATATCGGCCGCAACACGACCTTTGGCATGGGACGGGTTAAGGTGGAATTTCTTTGATTTTAACGCTATAGAACCGGAAGCACATAGAAGGGAGCAGAATTATGTGTGAAACAGAAAAGGATGTTGTTGGCAATATTATCAGCAATTATAGACAAAATGAGATGGCGATTGTAGAACAATTAGCTTTTAAGGTAGATAACCACGGAACTACAATCGGTGGATTTCGAGAAGATATTTGGCGGAAGATGTTTCAGCAGATCATCCCTAAAAAATTTGTCATTGAGCAGTCGGTATTTATTATCGATTCCAACGGAAAGGTATCGAGGGAGGTTGATCTGGCAATTTTCGATGAAACTTATACGCCTTACATATTTCGTTACGGCCGGATAAAATTCATCCCCATCGAGGCGGTGGCTGTTGTGGTGGAATGTAAAAGCACTTCAATGGATGATGATACTTTAAGTAAGTGGGCAGCAAGCATTACAAATCTCACGACTTCATTAGAATCTTATACTAGAGTAGCAGGCAGAATTATTGTTGGAAAAGAAGAAAAAAATTCAACGCAGACTCAGACACGGCCGCTGCGTATTTTATGTTGTCTTAATACTGATAATGTGAATGTACTTTTAGAAAACGGGGAGATGTTGTTTGATGTGATCATCAAGACTTCCCTCCAGAAGAGTGGATTATTGAAGATTGAGTTGGATAAAAACAAAAAGAACCTGCAAGACTGGTACCTTGCTTTAAACCATGCGGATTGGCAGAAGACAGACAGAGAGATTAACGAAGGCACTGGCCTTGAAGATATAAAACTCGAAGATTACGCTGTGGAAGGTGTATCTCTTCTGTCATTCAACTTGCAGTTAAACCAACTGCTGATGCTGATCAACAACCCAATTCCATTCCCACACATGGCGTACGCTAAAATGTTTAATCGGCATAGCAAAGGAGGTAAAACCCATGAATAACGAGACGCAGATCGTGGCCCTTTCAATTGACAAGGTGCAGACATTTTTGACCGAAACCATCCATGCGCATGTACAAGAAAAGCAGACCGAAGAGGCCACTTTAAAACAGATCATGAATGCTTCGCGGGAAGTTTCCCAAGGCTTTCAAAACACGGTCAAAGAAGCTTTTTCGGTGCAGGAGAACGAGGTGTTGCTTTCCTGTTCCGGTGTGTATATCTTCAGAAACCCTCTGCCGGAAAAAGAAATTCACGCTATTTTCAACAAATTATTTTTCGAATATTATCAAGAATCCCAGGGACAGAAATGGCTGCGGTGCGTTTCGTTTCCACAAGGAAAATACGATGAGATACAGGCGATCCAGGAGGCCAAGAAACGTCTGAAACAATCCAACTGCCTGAATGCGCGCATAGAGGAAAACAAAGATAAGCTTTTCAAATTTTGCAAGATCGATGCGAAGGATGCCCAGCCCCCAAAAGACGATGAAAACTATCCCATGTTTGCAGAGGATATTAACGCTTTGTTTTCAGGGGAAGAGGGGGATAACAAAAATCGTTTTCGAATCGCAGTCATAAAGGCTGATCTGGATGGCATGGGAAATATGTTTAAAGAGATTAAGAGTTATGAAAGCTACAGCCGGATCAGTAAAATCTTGAGTGACAAGGTTTCTTTGAAGGGCCTGCATGAGATGGCAGAAAAATGCCGGCCGGAGGGCCGTACCGGGTGGCTGTTTCCATTTTACATAGCTGGCGATGATATTTTCTTTGCTGTCTCAATGGCAAATTTGACCAAGGGCACCCGTTTATGCCGGGAAATCCTTGTCGGCATTAAACAAAGCCTGGAGAAAGAAGAGTCCTCGAAACCGCTGTCCATCAGCATTGGCGTAGAGATTACCTTTAACCGGGAACCGATTCGTTACTATATGGAGATGGTGGAGCGGCAGTTAAAACATGCTAAAGAAGAAAACACGCCCAAGTTGCTAAAACAGTTCGTGAAGGCCAAGATTTCCATTGGCGGACTGGCTTTTCTGGATATCGACTACAACGCCATGAAAACATATAAGCAAACTTTGGTATGCATGAATAAGAGGAACAAGAAAGGTAGAAAAAACAATAGATGCAATAAGTGTGAAAACTGCAGAAAGCGGGGCGAAATTGACGAACAGCTTCAGGCTGTGCCGATATGGGACTATTTCTTAAATGATGTGTACCGCATAAACGCCATAAGGTCAAATGATACATATGACAAAATGCTGGGAACCTCCGGTTTTTTCTATACGTTACTGGACAGGCTCGCCGATGATACTGTGCAGCAAGACAATAGGAAGTATATCAACAGCGTGCTGTATCACCTTTTGCCTAAATATCTCAACTCTTCCGATAAAAAGCTGCGGGAATTGGAAGTGGTTTTAAATGGCCGGATTCTGAGCCAGCTTATGAGGAAAAATTGGGGCAAGGGTATGAACATTGTATTAAATGAGAAAAGCAAGCATCGACTGGAAACTTACCTGCGGCTAATGCTTCTGTTTTCCGACAACCGTTTTCAATTGATTCCGGACGTTAAATCGAAGCTGGACTATAGTAATGTAGAGTTGGAGAATTCCCGAAAATATTTGCTGTCAAAGTCAGCTGATTATTTGTACAGAACGGTGCTGGAACGTAGGAATAAACCGCTGAGGGATATCTTTATAAAAAAAGAAAACTATCAGACTGCGGATAAAAAAACAATCCCGTGCTTTCAAAGACTTAAGCTTGAAAAAAGCATGTTTGTGAGAATGCGTGATACCGACAAAGTCCCGGTAGAAAAAGCGGCGAACATGATTGAATTAAAAAATGGCTACAGTGCAGATGAAATCAAGAAAGCAAATAGGGATAGAGAACAGGACGGCAAATCCCCGTGTCTTTTGTATTTTAACAAAGGAAAATTTCTAGAGCTGGCCCATAGTGAAGGCGAATGGAATTCGGATTTCATAGATTCGCTCATGCTGTTTTACGAATACAAAGAGATGTCCATCAGATTTAACGAAAAGAAAAAGAGCGGAGGAGGTAACGCAAAATGAGAAATTTTATTACTATAAAGATACAAACGATGTCCAATCTCTATATCGGCGGCATGCCGGCGCCTTTTGAAATTGGAGGAATTGATCAGCGGACTGCCATCGACCAAGAGGGCTTTCCATGTATTCCCGCTTCTTCATTAAAAGGAACGCTGCGCACTATGGTGCGGGAAGACGAAAGTCCGATGGCCGAAAAAATTGGCGCACTGTTCAAGGCTTATCTGGAAAAAGAACGAGAGAAAAATCTGCCGCAAGTCATGGCCCTGGTTAAGGAAGAAGAGGCCCGCAAAAGGATAAATGAGCGATACGAAGAGGCGATTGAGGAGGCGTCCGCAGAATGTATTTTTGGAATCAAAGGCTTTAACAATACACCAAAACTGCTCTTTAGCGATTTACTTTTGTGTGAAAAATTCCGCAATAAAAAAACCTGTTTTTCCATTGACATGAAAAATACCATCGATACGAAGGGGGAGACTCCGGAGTCAAAACCCAGAACCTATCAAACCGCCAAAAGCAATCTGGAATTTGAAGGTGAAATCGATTTTTATAAAATGAATTTACTGGGCGAAGAGGCAGCGGCGCTTTGCAGGGAGTATGTGCTTTACAACCTGAAAAAATTTGACGAAGGCTTTTACCGGCTAGGGAACTCAAAGAGCAGAGGTTATGGAAAGGTGCAGCTTCTGACAGGCCAAGAGGGAGAATAAGAGCTATGAAAAATTATGAAATTAAGCTTGAAGTGACGGGCGCCATGACGCAGGTGCCGGATTCCCAAAAGCTATTCGGCGCGCTCGTTTATCTGTTTGCGGAAACCTATGGGGATGAGAAGGCTACGGCACTGACAAAATCCATTTTGAACAAGAAAACCCATTTAGCGCTGTCCAATGTTATGCCGGAAGGGTATTTGCCGGTGCCGCAGGATTATTTGATCGACAAGCTATCAGAAAACAGCAATGAAGAACTTGATTTGAAAAAAGTACGGTCAGCAATCAAATTGAGAAGCTATATTAAGTCTTGCAAATTGCAATCTGTTTTGGATAACCCTGAAAAATGCGAAAACATATACCCTTATGTAAAGCAGCAGAATTTGCAGCAGCTGCGGGCATCTATCGACAGTCTCCGCTATGATCTCCCTGAATTAGATACCCGCCTTTATTCGGTGCCTACCGTGGATTTATGTGAAGTAAGTCAGGATAACGACGACAAAGGGCAGAATCGGGCTGTGAAAACTTTTTGCTTTTATCTGCAAGCAGACGATCGTGCGTTTTGCTTCGATTTTGTGAACATGCTTCAATCAGCAGCAGAGGAAAATCCGGAACTTATCCTGGGAAAACGAGCTTCGCAGGGGCTGAACCGCTTTCGTATAAAAGGGGTCACAGAGCGAAAGCTTCCGACCTTAGACAGCGATAACTATCTCAACACCGGAATGCTGCTGCCGGATCATATTGATTTTCAAGCCTCTTCAATGCGGCTGTTCACATCCGAGCGGCGGCCCTTTGAAATGATGGGCGGGTGGAGCGAGGATTCGCCGAAGTATTACATCAGCTATCTTGCGCAGGGGAGCATTATCGCGGCGCCTGAAGGTGCAGAAAAGGCGGGAAAATCAATCCAGTCTCCCTTTAACAGCAGGAGCATTGTTTTTGGAAATGCGTTTTTGTATCCAATTATTTTGAGAGAGAGGCAGGTATAACTATGGAAACGATTTCTTATCAATTAAAGACACTCTCCAGCCTGATTGTATCGCCGAGGGCCTCGCTGGCCTTTTATAAGGATTTAGACCAGTTTTCCTTAAAGGATGTTGAAGGTCATTCGGATTGCGTAAAGACAGAAAAACTAAAAGGGATCTATCCGTTTTACCAGTACGGGCTCTATGAGTCTTATAGTCCGGATACTGCGGACTATTATTTGCCCGGCTCATCCATAAAAGGTGCGCTGTGTCAGGAGACTGCCAATCCAGTGAAGCTTATGGTGGATGATGTACCGATTCCAAGGGAGTACATTATTTTGCGCAATATTCAGAAAGCCCAATATTTAGAGGAACCACAGAAAGCTTTTTTTGACGTGTTTTTCGATCACGTCGCCGTTGAAATGGTAAAGGCCGACTCGCCCTTGGAAGGAAGTTTTAATTATCATAATATCGAAGCTGCCAGGGAACTTTTAAAATCGGCCAACAACGCTGCTAAAGCGAAAATAGGCCAAATGCGGGAATACCTTAGTTGCCTGATAAAAAAAGAATATCCTGCTCAATTAAAAGAACGCCTTACGAAAGCGGCCGATAAACTCGCCGAGCAGTTAAACGATGATCAGGTGTTGCTGCTCGGCGGATATAAAGGTTTGCTCCATTCAATGGAGTTGAAAGAGTCACCGGGGGAAATGGCCGGAGCTGTTTACCTCGATAAAGAAACAAACCTGCCCCATGGCCTTATAAAAATGGAATTAAAGGAGCGTCCTTAACCGATCGACCGTGCCAGAGCTCTTTCAGCAGCGTATCGCAGCTGCGCATGTCAATCGCAGGCACAACCACATCCACACCGATGGTTTCTAAAGTGCCGTTTTTCGGCTCAGTTGCAGGCAGCCGTCTTCAATTTTTTCCAATCTTCGGCCGGCAAGGAACGTAACCCCGCCGCTCTTTAGCCGGCTGATTGCATCGTTCGCATTGGTAGGATAAGCGCCGGGCGCGATCTGGTCAGCCATTTCGATGATGGCAAGTGACCACCCAATCCGAATCGGATCCGGGAATTTCTGGAGCCGCTGCCTCAGCCCCGGTTGCCACGATTACGGCAAAAGGCTGATATTCATCGATGATTTCTTTGTTGGCAGACATCTGATAGCGAATGGCTGCTTTTCGGAGATCGAAACCCGAAGTTAAGCTAACAGAAGCATTTGCGATAGAAGCCCAAGTAGGATATAATAAAATTACAGAATATTCAAACGCAACATCAAGGAGGACTTTCAATGGGGATTTTGGAGAGAAAAACGGCCTGGGAAAAAGAATGGGCTAATCTGGAGAGGCAGGAAGCACGTTTTTTGAAAAAACATGCGCAAAAGAAAGAATCCTTTCTCAATCAGAAGCTGGAGGGAAAGGTGCCAGAAAAATTGCAGGACACTTTGGATGGGGCCTTTGTCAAAGCCTTTGAGGTGGTTTTCCAAAAGGGGACCGGCGTCATAGAAAAGACATACCGGAAAGAAAAAAGAGAAAAAAACTACCAAGTCAGAGAATACGCGGCTGACATTCAAGAGGACCGCCGGACTTTGCGGACCTTTTCGAAAAAGGCCCAGGGAACCGGGAACGTAAATTTGCTAATGTCGGGAATTTCCGGTGTGGGGCTGGGCGTTTTAGGGATCGGTATTCCGGATATTGTTCTCTTTACCGGAATGATGATGAAAAGCGTCTATGAAATCGCCCTCAGCTATGGATACGATTATGAGCAGGAGGAAGAGCGTTATTTTATTCTTTTGCTGCTGCAGGGATCGGTATCCTACGGACAGCAGGCGGAAGCGGTCAATCGGGAAGCAAACGCCTTTATTCAGGAAGAGCGGCAGCCAGCGGGTTACGATCAAAAAGAGCAGATCCAAGAGACAGCGGCGCTGTTTTCAAGGGAACTGCTGTATTTGAAGTTTCTCCAGGGAATTCCCATTGTCGGAGCTGTGGGCGGCATTTACGATGCGGTTTATATGAGGCATGTTACAGAATATGCCAATTTAAAATATAAACGAAGATTCTTAAAAGGAAGAGAGGAAAGGAGTGTGTAGCAATGAAGGAGAAAAAGAAAATGCCTGCAGGCAAGCGGGGCGCGATTGTCTACTGGGTGGGTGTATTGGTGTTATTGGCCGCAGTTTCGATTATCTATTTTTTTACAGGGAGAGCGCCGGTCTGATAAAAAACGCTCCTGGATGGGAATATACCCATGTGTTCCAACTTGGATGCACTCCCATCATTTCAGGTGGATGCCATACTTTTTAATTTTGTTGTGAAGCGAGGTCCGCGCAATGCCGAGAATCTGAGATGCTTTTGTCTTGTTGTTGTCTGATATTCGCAGCGCATGTTCAATGGCATTTTTTTCAGTAGAATGCAAAAGTGCCTCCAAACCGTTGCTGAGAGTTGTCTGATAGGAACTGCGGAGCTGCTCTTCCCGCGCGTAGTACTGGATATCCGCAAAGTGATCCAGCGTCAGCATGTCCTGATTGCACATATTAATAGCCCGCTCTAAACAGTTAAAAAGCTCCCTGACGTTTCCCGGCCAGCTGTACTGGCGCAGCAGAGACAAGGCATCCGGCGTGATTCCCCGAATGTTCCGGTTCAAGATATGGTTCATGCGTGCTATCCGATGATGGACAAGAACTGGGATATCGTCTTTATGCTCCCTCAGCGGGGGTATTTTTATGTTTACCACATTGAGGCGATAGTACAAATCTTCACGAAATTCATTGGAGACGATCATTTTCTTTAAATCTTTGTTGGTCGCAGCGATGATGCGAACGTTGATCGGAATTTTGTGTCCGCCAATTCGGCTTACTTCCTGCTCCTGTAAAACCCTGAGCAGCTTTGGCTGCATATGCCACGGAATCTGATCCACTTCATCTAAAAATAAAGTGCCGTTATTGGCCTGCTCAAAGATCCCCGGTTTTCCACCCTTGATCGCACCGGTAAAGGTACCTTCTTCATAACCAAAGAACTCGGCTTCAAAGAGATTTTCAGGAATTGCCGCACAATTTATCTCAATGAATGGAAATAATTGCCTTCCGCTGATATTATGAAGCGCATGTGAGGCGATTTCTTTTCCCGTGCCGGTCTCTCCGGTGATCAGTACGGTGGAAGTGGATTCCATCAGCTGATAAATATCATCTCTGAGTTTGTTCATTTCGGGACTGTTGCCCAGGATATCCGCAACTGTGTATTTCCCAATCCTTTGTCTCCGTTGATGAGAAAACTCTTCAATTGTTTCCGGCAGCTTAATGGTCCCGTTTTTTTCCAATTCTTTAATGCGATTCAGAAAAAGGGCCAGTTCCCAGCTTGTTTTGAATACGTCAAGATCAACGGCTCCAACAATACGCCCATTAGATTTTACAGGCAGAATGCGGGTCACATTAAGCGTTCCGGAACCATAGTAAATCTGAATCTCATCTTTTGAACCTTCCTCTAAGGCCTGTATGATCTTCGTGGTGGGATGCACGTCTCGGATTTTTTTACCAACTATTTTTTCAGGAAGTTTTTTTGAATTGAGTTTTTCAATACCACTTCTGATGTCATCGGAAAAGTACTTGATGATTCCATTCTCATCTACAATTACAAGTCCGCCGATCGCATCCAAAACCGCTCTGCATTCATCCAAAGTCAAATCAAAGTTGGGATGATAAGTTTTGCCCATAACAGCCTCCTGCACAAACTTTATTTCAATTATTATAGCACAGATATTTGATGAAACCTACAGAATATTCAGGCAAAGTGTCAAAATTTTGGACAGTGACGAAAATCATGACTACTGGGTGAAAACGTTGGAATTACTTTTATTAGAATTTTTTTGTAAAAAATTGTACAAATTTATGACACCCATGACCAATAAAAATCTTTTGAGGTGCACCAAAGAGCTGCAAGACATTACTGTTGAAATTTCAACAGTTTTTTAAGAAGTCATTCTTATGGTTATGAAAAAAAATAAGTTGGCACGCCTTTTGCTGTTAGTAGGTAGTGAAATGGAATTCCAAATAAGAAAAAAAGCCAAGGCGCAGGCGAACACGGAGAAACAGTATGACGCTGTATTTGTTTCTGCCATATAAGACAACACAGTTGATAGAAAAATGAGAGGAGCATAAAAAATGAGCAGATGTTTAAATGTGGGAATGGTGCAGAGCGGAGGGCCTGCTGCGGATTTTGAAACTTGTCTTGCCAGAATTAAAAAAGATGTTGAAAAATTAATGGGCGGCATGAATGTTCCGGAGCTGATCGCAGGAGTAGAGATGGCGGTGGGATGCTGCTGGAAAGGGAGTCCGGACAAACTGGAAGGCGATACGATTCCAGGCAGAGTGACACAGGAGCTTTCAGCCATCGCAAAAGAAAACGGTATCTATTTCATGCCGGGAAGCATGGTAGAAAGAGTGGAGAAGGACGGCAAAACGATTCGTTACAACTCCATTCCGATCTTTGATCCCCAGGGCGAGCTGATTGACGTGTACCGGAAAATATGCCCTTACTATCCGGCGGAAAGCGCAATTACGCCAGGGGACAGGTATGTGACATTTGATATAAAGGAAAAGAACATTAAAATAGGAGTGCTGAATTGCCATGACTGGTGTTTCCCTGAAATATCCCGAAATTTAGCTTTACTGGGAGCAGAAGTACTCATTAAGCCCGCCATTGATCCGGAGGGGTTATATGAGATTTGTAAAACAGTGGCGCCTACAAGAGCTTTTGAAAATCAGGCCTATTTTATATCTCTAAACCATGCAGGCGAGTGGGCCGGCGGGTATGCTTACGGACATTCCATGGTTGCCGCGCCTGATGGGAGAATTCTCTATGAAGCAGGTCAAACGCCTGTGTCTTTAACTATGACCCTTGATCTGGATCAAGTGGAAAACATCCGGCGGTACGGTACGGGCTATACGGATCAGCTTTTAAGGCAGCTGCCGCATTTTAATCCGCCAATGCCTTATGCGGAATGTATAAAAGACGCTCCGATTTATAAAAAACTGCCGGAGCCGGACTTAACAGTCGAATGCAGAAAGAAGATGTTTAAAGAGGAAGGCCTGCTTTGGTAAGATGAAAGGAGTGAAAATCATGGGAAATAAAATTGAGAAGTTACCCTTCAAACTGAGATTTGGATATGGCCTGGGACAGATGTCCGACTCGATCCCATATAATTTGTACGGAACGTATTTTCTGTTTTTTCTTACCAATGTGGTGGGCATCCCTGCTGCAATTGGCGGAACAATATCCATGATCGCCCTTTTTTGGGATGCTGTGACGGATCCCGTTGTTGGATACCTGTCAGATAACAGCAGATCCAAATATGGACGGCGCAGGCCGTACATGCTTGTCTCGCTGTTTCCTTTGTTCCTCATAACGATTCTGATGTTCGTGGCCGTGGATTTTGGTTCTACCGGAAACGTCGTGTATTATATCTTTTTAGCGCTTGTGTTCCGCACATTCTATACAGGTTATGTGATTCCATATTTTTCTTTGGGAGCTGAAATAACGCAGGATTATGATGAAAGAGTTACCATACAGTGCATATCGGCATACTTCGTTTATATCGCCGTATGGGTGATCACGGCAGGGCCTATGGTGATCATTGATTTTGCCACCGCACGAGGTGTGAGCTATAGCCACGCATGGACGATCGCTGCCGCGGTTTTCTCCTTGGTGACACTGTTCTGCGGATTGATATCATGGCGAATTCTGAGAGGGACAGAAATGGTCGACAAGCGAGATGACCTGTGCCGGAATGAATCCGGAAAAGGGCTGATGACGGTTATGAAAACCTATGCCACATTACTGAAAGATAAGATTTGTATATATGTCATATTGCTGAGATTGACCTACATATTCGCCGGCGGCATAGCGAGCGCGGCCTTTGTGTATTTGATGTCGGTGAATTTAGGGCTGAGTGAGGCGAAACAAGCGCTATACTGGACTTTATACTCCGCCATCTATATTGTGGATATCGCCATATGCAATTTTATTTCGAACAAAACGGAAAAGAAGTTCATTATGGGAGCTACGGTTATTTTGGGAATTTTAGTCAGCATAATTTTTTATGTTCATGGCATCAATTCGTTCAATGAGCTGATCGTGTTTACGTTCCTGCATTCCTTTAGCGCAGCGGCATTCTGGTCCGTAGGGGCTACGATGCTTTATGATTACAATGAGGTGGTCGAATTTAAAACTGGAAAAAGACAAGAAGGAGCCGTTTCGGGCGTGATCCTGTTCGCGCAGAAAATAGGCTCTGCCGTATCCGTATGGGTCAGTGGTATGGTGCTTTCTGCGGTTGGATACGATGGAACAGCTGAGATTCATTCAGAGGCAGTTAAACAGGGGATTCTGTTTTTGAACACCCTTGCACCGGCCCTTGTCTCCATATTATCTGTGATATGTATCCTCATTTATCCGATCAATCGAAAGAATTTCTCTCTTCTCAGAAAAGCGCTGGCATTGAAAAACGAAGGAAAAGAATATACTACGGAAGGATTTGAAAAGTTATTGTAACACAGGAAATTAGACGATTGATTCGGTTTGACTCTACCCAGAACGAGAAATGAGTGCTATAATATTTGAAGCGTAAATCATAATTTGTGTACTGGCCTGCTGATAGCCATCCAAATAGGAGCAGGTCAGTACATTCGGGAAAGAGTGGGTCAAAATGGATACAACAATACTACTATCAGCAGTGGGGGTCTTTGCCGCTTTGGCGGGCATGGCGATCCTCATTTTTAAGCGCGTCTCTCCGATTATCATCGGCCCTCTGGCAGCGATTCTCGTCTGCCTGACCAGCGGAGCGCCCGTTTTTCAAAGCGTTACCAAAACGTATATGACCGGAGTTACGGGATTTTTTACTTCTTATTTCTTTATTTTTCTCTTAGGAAATATCTTTGGCAATATCTATCAAAATTCCGGTGCAGCCGCCAAGATCGGCTCCATGATATCAAAAAAAGTAGGCAGCAAACACTGCATGCTGGCTTGCATGATTCCGGCGGCAATTTTGAGCTACGGCGGTATCAACAGCTTCGTCATCATTTTTTCCGTATATCCCATCGCCCTCAAGCTGTTTGAGGATGCCGATCTGCCCACCTATCTGCTGCCGGGGATCGTCTGCGGAGGCATGTGGACCTTTGCCATGACCGGTCCTTTTACGCCCCAAATTCCCAATATCGTTTCCATGCAGTATCTGGGGACGCCATCCTATGCCGGGCTGCTTCCCGGGCTTTGCAGCGCAGCGGTAATGGCGGTGGCTATCGTGCTCTATATGAACCGGGCGTGCAGGAAAGCCAGGCTTCGGGGCGAACATTTTCAGTGGCCTGAGGACGTAAAACGGATTGAAGATGTGAAAAACGCTCCCGGCGGGATCGTTTCCATTCTCCCCATTGCCTTTGTACTACTCGTTTTTAATATAACAAAACTGGATATTATATTGTGCCTGCTCATGGGAATTATTCTGGCGCTGATTCTGTTCTGGAAGCACCTGCCCAAGCCGGAAATGTTGGAAATGTTCAATTCCGCCGCCATCACCTCGGTAACGGTCATCATCAACACCGCTATTATTGTAGGTTTTGGCTCTGTTGTCAAGGAAACGCCGTTTTACGATTTTGCGACCCATATCCTTATGAATTCGGACGCCAATCCTTATATGGTGGCGGCAGTGGGCTCCAATATCTTTGCCGGTATTCTGGGATCCGCATCCGGCGGCATCTCCCTCATGTACGAAACCCTGGGAGATACTTTTCTCCAATACGGCCAGCAGGGATATAATCTGGAGTTTATCCATCGTCTCTGCGCAGACGGCTGCGGCGGGCTGGATTCCCTGCCCTGGAACGGTTCCATCGTTTCCGTATTCGCCATCTGCCATACGACTCACAAGCTGTCGTATAAATATAATTTTGTAACCTGTCTGGTGGTACCCATCGCCTCAACCTTTTTGGTGGCGCTGCCCATCAGTATGATTTTTGGATGACCGGCTGTAAAGGAGGTTTGGCATGACGGACGTTTTATATGAAAAAAGAGGACATACAGCAATTATCACCTTTCATAAACCTGCGGATTTAAACGCGCTCAGTGAGGATTTTCTCCGCCAGATCAATGAGGCCGTAGACCTTGCGGAAGCGGATAAAGAAGTCTATACGCTGATCCTGACCGGCACCGGCAAGGCCTTTATCGCCGGAGCCGATATCAAGGAAATGTATGAGAAAGATAAGGATTCGATCATGGTCTGGTCCTCTCTGGGCAGCGGCCTGAATCTGCGGCTGGAGAACCTGGATATTCCGGTTATTGCAGCCATCAACGGCTATGCGCTGGGCGGAGGACTGGAGCTGGCGATGGCCTGCGACATTCGCATAGCTTCAAAGAACGCCAAAATGGGACTTCCGGAAACCACCCTGGGAGTGATCTGCGGCGCCGGCGGTACGCAGCGGCTGCCGAGAATCGTCGGTGAAGGTCTGGCCAAAGAGATGATCTTCACCGGAAAAAGGATCGATGCCGAGGAAGCCTTGCGCATCGGGCTGGTCAATCAGGTGACAGAGCCGGAGGACTTGATGGAAACAGCGTTCAATCTGGCAAAAAGGATTGAGAAAAACGGCCAGATCGCCGTTCGAACTGCAAAAGCAGCCATCAATTTCGCAGCAGCTTCCGATATGGAAGAAGGCTGCCTCTTTGAACGGGAAATCTTCAGCAAGCTGTTTGAGACTGAGGATCAGAAGATCGGAATGGGTGGATTTTTGCGCAAAGAAACGGATATATGCTTTAAGAATAAATAAATCTGGGGAAAGGTTGAATTATGACGGTACAATTTATAAATGCTAAGAGGGCCGCTGAGCTGATTGAGGACCATACCACCGTTGCCATCGACGGGTTCATTGGATTTTGTCTGGCGGATGATATACTCGGTGAAATTGAAGAGAGGTTTAAGAAAGAAGGTCATCCACGAGAGCTTTCAGTGGTCAACGTGGCAGGACTGGGAGGCGACGGCAAGGACCGGGGCATCAACCATTTTGCCCACAAAGGGCTGATGCGCAGGTTCTTGTGCAGCAATCTCAGCCTGGCGCCCAAGCTTTACCCTCTGATTATGGATAATGCCTTTCCAACTTTTATGATACCCCAGGGGGTTCTTTCCCATATGATGCGCGCCATCGCTTCCCGCAAGCCAGGCGTTATCAGCCAGGTGGGAATGAAAACCTTCGTCGATCCGCGCATTGACGGCGGCCGGATCAATGAGGCTGCCAGGGAAAGCGGCGATACCATCGTGGAGTTGATCCGTCTGCACGAGGAAGATTATCTGTTCTACCCGGCCTTCCCTTTGGATGTTGCCATCATTAAAGGAAGTACGGCCGATACAAAAGGAAACATCTCCATGGAAAAGGAAGCCCTTCATCTGGAGCAGATGGAGATGGCGGCTGCGGCCAGAAACTCCGGCGGCATTGTGATGGTACAGGTGGACCAAGTCGTGGAATATGGAGAAATCCATCCCCAAAAGGTTGTCGTTCCTTCCACGCTGGTGGATTATGTAATAACAGGAAAACCAGAGAACACCGGGCAGCATTTCATCGGCGACTGCCGGCCGATCCCATCCTGGTGCGGAGACGAAAAGATCCCCCTGGATCACATCGAGCCGCTGCCTTTTGATATTCACAAGGTGATATGCAGGAGGAGCATTCTCCAGCTCCATGCCGGCGACTTTATCAATTTGGGGATCGGGATTTCCATGGGCGTTTCCGAGGTGCTCAATGAGGAAGGGCTCATCGAGGCCATTTCTTCCAGCATAGAATCCGGCGTGACCGGCGGCGTACCCGCGCCCGGCATCGCCACTGGAGCAGCCTACAATCCGGAAGCGATTCTAAAACAGCCGGATATCTTTGACTTTTACGATGGAGGAGGCATCGATTTTGCCGCACTGGGAGCAGCGGAGATCGATCGCCACGGAAACGTGAACGTATCCAAGTTTGCCGGAAAAGTGACCGGGCCCGGCGGATTTATCAATATTACGCAAGGCGCGAAAACCGTTTGTTTCCTGGGTACGTTTACTGCAGGAAAGAGCGATATCCGCATTGAAGACGGGCGCCTTCGGATCATTCAAGACGGCCCTTATATCAAATTTAAAAAGGATGTGGAACATATCACTTTTTCAGGCCATTATTCCCGGGAAAAGGGGACGCAGACTGTTTTATATATCACCGAGCGAGCTGTTTTCCAGCTGACCGAAGGCGGACTTACATTGATTGAAATTGCTCCCGGCATTGATTTGGAAGAGGATATTCTGGGTAAAATGGAATTCCGCCCCCTCATATCGCCGGACCTGAAGGTGATGGAGGAAAGGCTCTTTCGGCCCCAGCTTTTGGGCTTGAAGCTCTGATGCGCTGTCCGGCGTTGTGCCGCAAGGAGATCAAGCTTTGATTGAATTGAATTTTCCTCTTGCACGAAAGGGTCAAATCGTTCATACTAGAGGGGAACGCTCAATATGTGTAAATGTGTATAAAAGGAAGGATTGAAAAGATGGACAACATGAAAAGCAAGAAAACCGGAAATCGGAAATTGTTATTGATTGTGATCGCCCTGGCGGTCGTGCTGGTAATCGTAGGCATTGTAGCTGCTGTGACCGGCGTGTTTTCAGGCGGCGGAAAATCCGGCTCGGCAAAGACTGCTGACAGCAGTTTGCTGCAAGCGCCGGAGTACAAAGCGAGTGCTGAATACGAAGCCTATCTCGACGGCCTCTCTGATGAGGAATTGGATAAAGTAATCGATACCAGCGATGAAGCCATATACGAGGCTCCGGCCAAGGTGAAAGAGCTATGCGAAACATACGGGTTAAAATACGCGGCCAAGGCTACTGACTTGACCAGTTATGAGCAAGTTGAAAAAGAGCTGGAAGCAAGAAAACTCAGTGGTTTTTTGGGAGACGAGCTTTCCAAGCAGCTGCAGACTACGATGAAGGAATATGATGGAGGCTATGTCTTCGACGACGGAGAACTGTATCTTGAGATTGAGCAGGAGGATGAAGAACGGGGAAACGTACTTCTCCTGCTGAACATAACACCGAAGGGGGTCTTTCCTTATCAGTCGTCATCCTTCCAGGCACAAGAAAAGGATGCGGCTCCCCAGACAGTTGAAGATATGATGAAAAACTTCACTTATCAGCCCAAGAGCGGCGGCGACTTCATCTGCAGGACCCAAGGCCCTGACGGAACCGCATTTGGAAAAGCAGGGGATTATTACATAACCATGGCCATGACCCGCGAACCGTCCGATGCCAAGTCTGAGGAATACGAAAAGGCTGTGGAAAAGCTCGATGAGAAGGTTAAAAAAGCAGTCGGCATCGATAGTCTGGACGAGCTGGAGGAAAAGGTTTATTCCGGCATACAGACTGCTTGGGAAAAAGAACCGGATGCCATGCAGGAAGCCCTGGACAACGACGACAAACAGCAATATCAGGCACTGCAGGATAAATACACGACGGCATCTAAAGAAGAACTTGCTCTCTATGAAGAGTGCAAAAAAGAGTTGGAGCCGCAGGAAGTGTACGTTACGGAACAGGATCTGCAGGACACGCTCAATAAACTTGATTTCTCCAAATTTGTGTAAGATTTTGTAGATAATTTGGGGACGATTGCAAGCACATACGCCTTGCCTTTGTGTTAAGATTTTCAACAGGGAAATCGTTTACATAAGACAAGGGGGGAGTTTGTGGACAAGTTAAGCGCTGTAATGATCGGGGCAATCTGCGCACTGCTGTGCATCAGCGGGGCAGTCGTGTATGGCACCTGGTTTTCACAAGAGGATGAAGCGGCCTATGTCAGCAGCATAGAGCAAGTGGAAGAAGAGATGGCCCTGGCCAGCATTGCGATGAACGATGATGCGCAGGTAATCAACGGCGGCGGAGCGGATATGTGGGTTCGGGCCAAGGTGGAATCGCCGGATACGGAGAATGCTAACCGCAATGTGAACATTGTCGGGAAGGATTATCAGCTGATTTCGGATACGATTACCGCTGATCCATCGGAAGCCGAACGGAAAAGCGGCGTCTGGACGCTGGAAGAAGACGGCTATTACTACTATAGCATCCCGGTAAGCCCGGGCGAACAGTCAAAATCCCTGTTCACTTCCGTGACAGGACCGGTTGGTGCGAATCACGAAGGCGCAGCCAGTGTGAAAGTTCAGGCAGAAGCCGTACAAGTCAACTGGATCAGCAAAAAGGCAAAAAGCGGCAAAGAAGCATTTAGTCTTTTTCGTGCCTATCAGCCGCTCCAGGAATACAAAGGAAAATTTGTTTAGGAAAAAGAGGCTGCTCCCATGGGGGCAGCCTTTTTATGCGGCGCCGGCTGTGGAAGCGGGGCCTCCCCAGGGCACCATGGAACATCATCAAAACTCTTTTTCGTTGACAAATGACAGATATCTTGTTAAAATACTTATACCCGGTAAAGGTATATAGAGAGGCAGGTAATAATTATGAATGAAACCGTAAAACATAAACATAGAGAGTCAAACGAGTATACGGATTTGATTAACCGTCTCAGCCGCATCGAAGGTCAGGTACGGGGAGTGAAAAAAATGGTTGAAGAAGAACGCTACTGTGTGGATATCCTCACACAGGTCAGCGCCATACAATCCGCCCTCAACTCCTTTAACAAAGTGCTGCTAACAAGCCACATCAAAAGCTGCGTTACGGAAGATATCAAACAGGGCAATGAAGCGGCAGTGGATGAACTGTGCGCCACCCTGCAAAAACTAATGAAATAAAAGAAAGAGTTTGCGATTATGAGAGAAGAAAAATTTGACATCACAGGCATGACCTGCTCCGCCTGTTCGGCCAGGGTGGAAAAAGCCACGGCCAAGCTGGACGGCATGGGCAGTGTCAGTGTAAACTTGCTGACCAACAGCATGAAGGTCAGCTACGATGAAGAAAAGCTTTCCATGGACGACATTGTTGAAGCTGTGGAAAAGGCCGGCTACGGGGCCAGCGCCGCTCAGCTTTCCGATGAAACGAAACAAGCTGAAAACAAAGGCAGCCGTAAAAACGTCGCTCTGGAAGAAGTGGAGCAAATGAAAAAAAGGCTCATTGTATCAATTGCCTTTTTAGTTCCGCTGATGTATTTATCCATGGGACACATGATGCAGATGGATTTTGGGATGCCGGTGCCCTCCTTTATTGAGGATACGTTTTATGGCAACGAGAACGCAGTAAGCATGGTTTTTGCCCAATTTTTGCTATTGCTGCCCATTTTATACGCCAATCGAAAGTATTATATCGTTGGCTTCAAAAGCCTTTTTCACGGCGGACCCAACATGGACACGTTGATTGCCATCGGATCGGCCGCAGCTGCAATCTACGGCTGCTTTGCGCTCTTCCGGATCGGCTTTGGACTGGGCCACGGAGACATGCACCTGGTACACCAGTATAGCATGGATATCTACTTTGAATCAGCAGGAACCATTCTGGCTCTGATCACTCTGGGTAAGTACCTGGAAACCAAATCCAAGGGCAAGACCAGCGAGGCCATCGAAAAGCTGATGGACCTTTCCCCCCAGACCGCCATTGTAGAACGAGGAGGAAAGGAGGCCGTCATCCCAGTGGAACAAGTCATGACCGGAGATATTCTGGTAATCAAGCCGGGAGCGGCCATACCGGTAGACGGTATTATTACAGAAGGAAATTCCAGCGTGGACGAATCGGTAATCACTGGCGAAAGTATCCCCGTGGAAAAGACAGTGGGTGATAAAGCTGTTTCCGCGACCATCAATAAGAGCGGTTTTTTCAAAATGCGGGCGTCCAAAGTGGGCGAGGATACCACCATCAATCAGATCATTCGCTTGGTGGATGAAGCCAGCTCCAGCAAAGCGCCCATTGCCAAATTGGCAGATAAAATTGCCGGAATCTTTGTTCCTGTGGTTATCGGGATCGCAGTCGTGGCTGCGGTTGTATGGCTGATCACAGGTGCGACCTTTGAATTTGCCCTTTCCACCGCAATTGCGGTACTGGTGATCTCCTGTCCATGCGCCCTGGGGCTTGCCACTCCTGTGGCGATTATGGTGGGCACGGGAAAGGGTGCTGAAAACGGAATTCTGATCAAATCAGGAGAGGCGCTGGAAATCGCCCACCGGGTTGATACCGTGGTCATGGACAAAACAGGGACCATCACCGAAGGAAATCCGAAGGTGACCGATATACTCGCATTTTCCGGGTCTGAAACCCAGCTGCTGCAATTAGCCGCTTCCCTGGAAAAATCCAGCGAACATCCGTTGGCGGAGGCGATTATACGAAGAGCTGAAGAAAAGGAGCTTTCCCTGCTGCAGACCGAGGAATTTGAAGCCATTCACGGAAAAGGGATTAAAGCCGTGATCGATGGAAAAACTTATTTCGCGGGAAATGAAAAGCTGATTAAGAGTCAGGCTGGCGGCTATGGTGACCAGGTTGAGAAGACAGCGGCCCAGTTATCGGATCAGGGAAAAACGCCATTGATCTTTGCTGACGATAAAACAGTTATCGGTATCATCGCGGTTTCTGATATGGAGAAGGCCACCAGCCGCAAAGCTATCCAGTTGTTCAAAGATATGAAAATCAAAGTGGTGATGCTAACCGGAGATAACGAGCGGGTTGCAGGCGCGATTCAAAAAAGACTGGATATTCCAAAGGTGATTGCCGGAGTGCTGCCTGACGATAAGGAAAAACATATCAAGTCTCTGCAGGATCAGGGCCATACAGTGGCAATGATCGGCGACGGCATCAACGATGCTCCGGCGCTGGCCCGGGCTGATGTGGGAATCGCCATCGGCGCAGGTACGGAAGTAGCCATTGAAAGCGCCGATGCGGTCTTGATTAAAAACGACCTTTTGGATGCAGTGACCGCGATCAGACTGAGCAAATCGGTCATTCGCAATATTAAGCAGAATTTATTCTGGGCCTTTTTTTACAATTGCATTGGCATACCGCTGGCAGCGGGCGTATTCTATACTGCGCTGGGCTGGAAGCTCAGCCCCATGTTCGGAGCAGCGGCCATGAGTTTGTCCAGCATTTGCGTAGTCAGCAACGCCCTGCGGCTGAAATTTTTCAAACCGGAACATGGAGACGCTAAGCTGGTAAACCCGCCGGAGGAGGAAAGCTTTCCGGCACCAAATATAGAGATGAAAGATGAAAAGGAGATGGAAAGAATGTCAAAACATGAAGCAGAACTTAAAATCGAAGGGATGATGTGCGAACACTGTAAAGCCCACGTGACCAAAGCCCTGGAGGCATTGGACGGAGCGGAAGTAAGTGTGGATCTGGAAGGCGGAACAGCTACCGTTAAATCCCAAGAAGAAATCGAAGATGGGACTTTCGAAGCAGCCATTCAAGATGCTGGATATGAATTGAAGGGAATTGAACGACGGTGAAAACGTTGTGGAGGAATATCGCCGGTGAAGGTTTCTGCCCTGCTGGCATGAAGGTTGAGAAAAAATCCATATAAGGCGAATTCAGGCCCCTGCCTTCTTGTGATCAAAACAAGTTGCAGGGGCCCTTTATATTCCTGTTTATGCTAAAGCTTTTTAGAAAGTTGTATAATCGTTTAATACTCCATGGTGGAATCTTTTGTGCAAATAAATTGGAAAACCTTTTGTTTTCATGCAAAAAGCGCTATACTAAAAGATAATGAGCAGAAAGGAAGTTGACTATGAAAATTATTGACGCCCACCTGCATTTTTGCCCGGAGGAAGACGGATTTTCACAATTAGCCCGGGCAGCGGGACATGATAATAACGAAGCACATTTACAGCAAATCTATGAGAAGCTGGGAATTGTCTGCGGCATTGTCATGGGAAACCGGACCGTGGATCCCAAAGACCATCAATACCCTGCCTTTATGCGTTACTGTATTGGAATTGACCGTTCATGTTTAGAGAATGAGCAGATATCGGATACCATCGAACAGATTGAAGAAAATCTAAAAAAAACTCAGTGCGTCGGAATAAAGCTTTATCCGGGGTATTATCCCATGTATATCAGTGATACGGCCTATGAACCGATCTATGAGCTGGCAGCAGCCTACCAAAAGCCGATAGCTGTCCATACAGGGGAAACTTCGACTCCAAATGCCTATTTAAAATACAGTCATCCGATGACATTGGACGAGGTAGCTGCGAACCACCCGCAAATTCAGTTCATTATGTGTCATTATGGGAATCCTTGGCTGATGGATGCGGCGGCAGTTGTCAGCAAAAATGAAAACGTGGCAGCCGATATTTCCGGATTGCTCGAGGGACGGGTCAATCTCGACCTGTTTTTTGAAGAAAAGCAGGGTTACACCCAAGCGCTGAAAACCTGGATGGGATATCTGAGAGAATACGACGATATTATGTTTGGAACCGATTGGCCTCTTGCCAATTTGGCTGAATACATTGAATTCGTCTCCAGGCTGGTGCCGGAAAAGTATCAGGAAAAAGTGTTCTTTGAGAATGCGAATCGAATCTACCAATTGAATCTAGAGTAAAAGAGGTGATAAGGATGACAACGTTAACGGACCTTCCAAATATCGGAAAGAAGCTGCAGGAACAGCTGATCAGCGTAGGGATCGATACGCCGGAAAAGCTCAGGCAGATTGGCAGTGAGGAAGCCTGGCTGAAAATTTATGAAATTGATCCGTCCGCTTGCATTAATCGGCTCTATGGCCTGGAAGGCGCGATCAGGAATGTAAAAAAGACAGAATTGGAAAAAAGCAGAAAAGAGGAACTGAAGGCTTTCTGTCGGGAAGTAAAAGGCTAGGAGACAGATATTTTATGGGGACTGTTGGTCTATATCATACTTGAGCGAAAAGGAGCCATGCAAAAGATGAAAGAAAATAAGTACGACGACGAAATCTTTTTTAAGAAATATCAGGCCATGAATCGTTCGCAGCAGGGGCTTATAGGCGCGGGTGAATGGCCGGCTATGCGGAGGGTGCTTCCCAATTTTAAGGGCAAAAGCATCCTTGACTTGGGGTGCGGTTATGGATGGCACTGTCTGTATGCGGCTCAACATGGGGCGAAATCCGTGATCGGTACCGATATTTCAGAAAAGATGCTGACTGCTGCTGCGGAAAAGAACAGCCATAATAAGATTGAATACCGGCTTTGTGCCATGGAGGATTTGGATTTTGCAGAAGATACCTTTGATGTGATCATTAGTTCCCTGGCGTTCCATTATATTGAAGACTTCAGTGCCTTGATAAAGCGTATCGGCGCATGGCTAAAGCCGCAAGGAAAATTGACTTTTTCCGTGGAACATCCTGTGTTCACAGCTTATGGCAATCAGGATTGGTATTATGGTACCGATGGGAATATTGAGCATTTTCCTGTTGACCGGTATTTTTATGAAGGAAAACGGGAGGCAGTTTTTTTAGGTGAGCAGGTGACAAAATATCACAGGACCCTGACCACATACTTGAACACTCTGCTGGAGAACGGGTTTGAACTGAAACATGTGATTGAACCTCAGCCGCCGGAAAGAATGCTGGACATACCGGGGATGGCCGATGAAATGCGGCGCCCGATGATGCTGATCGTTTCCGCTCAGAAAGGCGGGTATGCAAAATGCGGAGGTAGCTGCTATGCATGATGATGTCTGCAGACAAGCCTGCCTGTTGATTCAAAAAATAATGAGCAGCTATATTTCAGGAGAACCAGAAAAGATAAGGGACGTAATGGAATACATTTCGCCGGATATTCTGGTGATAGGAACGGGCAAGCATGAATTCTACCAAAACCTCAATGCATTGAGAGCGGGGCTGAAAAAAGACCAGCAAGAAGCGGAAGGCATTAACTTTATAATTGAAAATGAATGGTACGAGGCAAAACTGATTACAGACGATGTATGTTTGGTATATGGTGAATTTAAAGCTTGTGAAACAAATATAGAGGGAAAACGGATGATTATCCATATGGATACCAGGATAACCGCATCCCTGCATTGCGAACCGGACGGAAGAATGGTGGTAGACAGTCTGCATCATTCTGTTCCTTACCTTTATCAAAGGGAAGGAGAGTATTATCCCAAGACCTTTGCTGATCAAGCGGAAGAAGCTATGAAACGAAGTGCGGTTTTGGAAAGGGACATTCAGCTGGACCCGATGACCGGTATTCTGAATCGCAAGTTTATGGAAAAATATGTTAATCGGATGCTGGAGCACAAAACAGCCGGTACTCTCTTTCTCATTGATCTGGATGATTTTAAGAAGGTAAACGATATACAGGGGCATCAGGCTGGTGATAAAGTGCTGAAACAGATTGCAAAGGTATTACAGGAACTGCAGACCGGTTCGGCTGCTGCGGGCAGGATGGGAGGAGATGAGTTCATGCTCTTCTGTCCTGATTTGAATAAAAGTGATGCAGAAAAGACAGCCGATCAGTTAATTCGGCAGACCGGACTGGCTCTTGAGGAGATGGAGCTGCAGCCGCCGCAGAGCTGTTCGGTGGGATTAGTATCCGTAGATGATGCAGATATGACATTTGAAGAGGCATATGGCAGGGCCGATGAGGCGCTTTATAAGGCCAAAGCTCAAGGAAAGGGGAGATACTGCTGGTATGATTTCCGTTAAGCGTATCAATGTTCTAGAATAAGCGATTGACGCAAGAATGGGCGATGAAATATAATAGACCTGAACGGAATGATACTTGTATGCAGACTGGACCAAGTCCGGCAATACAAATCGTTTAATCAGATTGGAGGTTAAAAATGGTTGTAACGACTACGAATCAGGTTGAAGGCAAACAGGTTGTTGAATACAAGGATATTGTATTCGGAGAAGTAATCACGGGTATTAATTTTTTTAAAGATATCGGCGCAGGGCTGAGAAATATGTTCGGCGGCAGGAGCCAGGGCTACGAGGATGAGCTATGCAACGCACGCAACGAGGCTCTGGAAGAAATGAAGCGCCGTGCGGCCCAGCTGGGTGCTAATGCGGTAATTGGCGTGGATATCGATTATGAAGTCCTTGGGGCGGACAACGGAATGCTGATGGTGACAGCTTCCGGGACAGCAGTGACAGTAGAATAACGAGAATGCCCTATGAGAATCTTCGGACCTGGAACCGTCAATGGCGGATCGGGTCCGAATTTAACTTTATTTTCCTTTTTGTGGCCAATGGTTATCTTACAACTTACATACTCTTTGCTGCTGTGTATGCTTATTGCTCTGACAGGTACAGTCTACGGAGCGTAGGTTGTAAAAGAAGGCCAGTTCGGATATGCTGTTTTTAACAAACAGTAAAGGAGTAAATTACAATGAATTATATTACAGGTAGTACAATCCGAATTCTGAGAGAAAAGAAGCGCTATACACAAAAGCAGCTGGCAGAGCGTCTGTCTGTCAGCGACAAGACCATTTCCAAGTGGGAAACGGGTAAAGGGCTTCCCGATGTCAGTATGGTGGAACCATTGGCAAAAGAACTGCAGGTTTCGGTGGCGGAGCTTTTATCCGGAGAACAGATTATCAATCGCAATGCGGCTGCAAATCTGCTGCGCGCCCGTTTTTATGTCTGTCCCTTGTGCGGAAACGTGATTCATGCGCTGGGAGAAGGTGTTTACAGCTGCTGCGGCATAACGCTTCCGCCTTTGGAAGCAGAGGAAATAGACGAGGTTCATAACATTCAAGCCGAACAAATAGACGGTGAATTATACCTCTCGATCGATCATCCCATGACAAAGGATCATTACATCTCCTTTCTGGCTTCGATTAATTCTGCCGGATATCTGCAAATGATAAAGCTTTATCCTGAGCAGGCTGCAGAAGGTCGCTTTCAAATGAGAGGAAAAAGTGTAGTATACGGATACTGCAATAAACACGGCTTGTTTAAAACAAAGATTTGATCTTAGCTTGTATATACTAGACGATAGCCGCTTCAATCGCAGAATTGAACTTTTTTAAGAGCGGCTGTCCGCATATTGGGGTGTTCCCAGCCCGTACCCGCCTGCCACATCCAGGATATGGCCAGTTATATAAGAAGATGCATCGCAAGCGAAAAATGCCGCCGCATCTGCGATATCCTCCGGGTTTGCCATACGGCCGAGGGGAACATGAGATAGAAACGATTTTAAAAAATCTTCGGGCATGTTTTTCATGGCCGCCTCAGTTGCGGTCAGCCCGGGGAGTACTGCATTGCATCGAATATTATTGCGGGCATATTGCAGTGCAATTTGCTGTGTGATGTTATTAATCGCAGCTTTCGAAACTCCGTAGCCGATTCTGGTTATATCGGCAATGAGGCCGCCGATGGAGGAAATATTGACGATATTGCCGCCGCCGCTTTTGATCATATGGGGAATGGTGAGCTTGCAAAGACGATAAACGCTTCCCAGATTGAGATGCAGCAGATCAAAAAAAGCTTCTTCGCTGCCGTTTACTAGGTCCAAATCCACAGCTGGACGGCCCACTCCAAAATTGTTGATCAGGATGTCAATGCGTTCTGATTTTTTTATGATTTCTTCGATCATCGTTTCATAACTATCCGTTTGCGTGCCGTCGAAAAAGACTGGAGTCATTTGATATTCAGGGTGCTGGACGCAAATCTCTTCCGCGGCATCCGGCCTTCTTACACCCATATAGACATGAGCGCCGCCCCGTGCCAGCTTGAGTGCGCAGGCCAGCCCGATTCCCTTTGTGGAAGATGTTACTAATGCAATTTTATTTTCAAAACATTTCATGTATTTTCACCATCCTGGTCGTTGATAGTTTTTAGTATGAGATAAAAAACAGTTCTTTATGCCTGCGGCAGAATAAATTTTCTTCCATAAAGAATACTAAAGATAAATAAATCATGAAGGAGGTTTTTTATGTCACTAATTAATAAACAATTGGATGAATTCAAAGTTAATGCGTATCACAACGGTGAATTTACTCAGGTTACCAGACAGAGCCTTGAGGGCCATTGGTCGGTATTTGTATTCTATCCTGCAGATTTCACTTTTGTTTGTCCGACAGAACTAGGGGATTTGGCCGATCATTATCAGGATTTTAAAAACATTGGCTGTGAGGTTTATTCTGTTTCTACAGACACCCATTTTGTACACAAAGCATGGGCGGATACCTCTGATACCATCAAAAAAATTCAGTATCCGATGCTGGCTGATCCGACGGCAATACTGGCACGAATGTTTGAAGTGCTGATTGAAGAGGAAGGGCTGGCTCTTCGGGGAACCTTTATCGTCAATCCCCAGGGAGAAATAAAAGCTTATGAAGTCAATGACAACAGCATTGGCAGAGATGCTGAGGAATTGCTGCGCAAAGTGCAGGCTGCTCAATTTGTAGCTGAACACGGCGATCAGGTCTGTCCTGCTAAATGGAAGCCTGGTGAGCAGACCCTGTCTCCAAGCCTGGATTTAGTAGGCAAGCTTTAAGGTGCAATGAGATAGAAGGATGCTGCAAAATGACTGGTTTCCAGCTGTTTTGCAGCATTTATTGCTTTTAAAATGGGAAAAGGAGTGAAACTATGCGTAATAAAAACAGTTATGACTTAATTATTCTTGGCGGCGGCTGCGCCGGTTTGACCGCTGGTATTTATGCAGGCAGGGCTAAGCTGAGAACCCTGATTATAGAAAACCGGCAGGCGGGCGGCCAGGCGGCTACCACAGATGAGATCGCTAATTACCCGGGTTTGAAGACAACAACCGGACCGAAATTGATGGCAACTATGCTTGAGCAGGCCAAATCCTTTGGAACGGAATTTCTTCAAAGCCAGGTGCGCAAGATTAATTTGAAGGACGAACAGAAAGAGGTGGAAACAGACGCAGGAACTTTTGTGAGCTGGGCCGTAATCCTGGCAACAGGCGCCAATCCAAGAAAACTGGGATTTGAGGGAGAAGAAGCGTTTAAAGGCAGAGGCGTAGGCTATTGCGCGACCTGCGACGGCATGTTCTTTGAAGGCAAGGATATTTTTGTAGTCGGAGGAGGGTATAGTGCTGCCGAGGAAGCCCTTTATTTGACCAGATTCGGCAAAAAAGTTACAGTCCTCGTGCGAAAAGATCAATTTCGCTGTGCGAAATCCATTGCTGATAAAGTGCTATCTCACCCAAAGATCGAGGTGCGCTTTCATACGGAATTGCTTAAAGTATACGGGCAAGAGCTGCTGGAAGGAGCAGTCTTAAAAAACAATAAGACCGGTGAAGTAACAGAGTATAAGGCTTCGGAAGAGGACGGAACATTCGGCGTCTTTGTTTTTATTGGTTATGAACCTGATGCGCAGCTGTTTAAAAACCAAATTCAGCTGGACCAGGAAGGGTATATTCTTACAGATGAAACCATGCAGACCAGCGAAGACGGCGTTTTTGCCGCGGGAGATGTGCGCCCCAAACTTTTGCGGCAGCTGGTTACGGCAACTGCGGACGGCGCGGTAGCAGCGACTCAGGCCGAAAAATATATCCTAAAAATAAAAGAGAAATACGGAATTGAGGAAGAATATACCCATACGGCTATAGGTAAGCAGGAAACAAAAGAGCGTCCGGCCGCTGCTGATCAGACGGAAAATCAAGGTGGTCTGGAACCGGAAGTTCGTGCACAAGTATTGACTGTTTTTGAAAAGCTGAATCGAGACATAACGATTGTAACCATATTCGATGAAACAAATGAAAAATCAAAAGAACTTACCGATTTCTTAAAAAATATCGCAAACCTCAGCTCTCATATCAATCTGCAAGTCTACCAAAGGGGAGAAAATCTACAGGTTGAAAAAGCAATTGGGTTTGAACGAGTACCGACAGCAGCTTTTCTCGACAGCGAGGGTGCCTATACAGGAATCAAATTCAGCGGAATTCCCGGCGGACATGAATTTAATTCCTTTATCCTGGCGATCTATAACTTGGCGGGGCCCGGCCAGGAAATCAGCGGAGAGCTGATCGAGCGGGCACAGAGGATTCAAAAGGAGGTGCATCTTCAGATATGCGTCTCTCTCTCGTGTCATTTCTGTCCGGAGGTAGTGGCTGCTGCCCAGCATTTAGCTGCGATCTGTAGCAAAATTGAAGCTGAGATGATCGATATTGGACTATTTCCGGAAATGAAAAAAGAGTGGAATTTGATGAGCGTTCCGGCGTTGATCGTGAATGGACAAAAACCAACATTCGGCCCAAAAACAAAAGAAGAAATTCTGGCGTTAATTGAAAAAGGTGAGTGAGGGTATGGGATCAATAATAAAGAAACACATGCATTATGCCTGGTTGGTGCTGGTTGGTGTTATCCTTATACGAGGGTTTGCGGGCGGCGGACTCAACATGACCTCCAGCCTATTTCTAGCTCCTGCTGCTGCCGAAATCGGTACCGGAATCGGCAGATTATCCGTTTATTTGAGTATTACATCTGTAGTTATGGTAATTTGGCTTCCTGCGGCGGGAAAATTGATTAACAAGTATGATGTGCGTAAAATGGCCGCTGCCGGAGCTGCCCTGCAAGCTCTTTCCTTTGCCGGATTCGGTCTTATGAAAACCGTGTATGGGTGGTATGTGCTGGCAATTCCTTACGCAATGGGAGCCGCCTTGATCGTTAATTTACTCGGCCCAATTTTGATTAATCGATGGTTTGCAAAAAAAGCGGGTACTATGCTGGGATTACAGATGGCTTTCGTTGGCTTGTTTGGTGCAGTTCTTCAGCCGTTTACCTCCGGACTGATTCAGGTAAGCGGCTGGCGGGATGCCTACTTTATGGTCGGCGGCGGATCCTTTCTGATCCTCTTTTTTGTGTCTTTGCTGCTGCTGCGCAATCGGCCCGAAGACCAAGGAACGCAGCCTTACGGGGAAACAAAAAATCAAGAAAGTCTGCCCCAAAAGAAAGCTGAAGAGCTGGCGATTACTGAAAACACGGCGCTTCGCTCCGCATCTTTTTACCTGCTGCTCTTTTTTATGATTGCGATAACTGGCGCAGGCGTTTTTACACAACATATCCCCATCTATGGATCGGTCCTAGGCTATTCGGTAAAAGCGACTGGTACTGCTTTAGCGTTTGCATCAGTAGGCAGCGCCATCGGTTCGATTGCCATTGGAATGATCAGCGACCGAATTGGAAGCCTAAAAACTTGCTATGGGCTGATTGGCATCGGGATTGCGGCTGTGGGAGCTTTTTTTATCAGTTCGGCGGGGTTTTTCGTCTTTGGCACCGCGACTTTTCTTCATGGGCTGGTCAGCTCCGGGATTATGGTATTGGCGCCAATTTTGACGATTCAATTTTATGGACAAAAGGATTATGAAAAAATCTATGCCAAAGTCTCCATGGGGGCGCCCCTTGCATCCATCATCCTCATCCCAGCCTATGGTTTTATTTATGATCTGACCAAAAGCTATGTCTTTGTGCTCTTTGGGATATTGGCGCTGCTTATTGCGGCTGCTTTCTGCATTGGTTTGGGCTGGAGAAAACGCTGCACAATAGAAGGCTGTCCGGGCTGGAGGAAATGATAAAGAAACCCCGTCCAGCCACTTGCCGGGGCTTGAAAAGAAATGGGGCGCGAAATGGCGCTGCACTTGTTGCCTTCTTCAAGGATTTAACATATAATAGAACGAACGAAAGAAAATAGTGCGGCGCAGAGATCATAACCGAAGCTGGTAAGAGCTGCATTTCTGTGAGCAATGGAGAATCTCATATGAAAAAGTGGAAAAGAATAAGTTCTATATTTTTAATCGCAATGATTTTATGCACACTAACAGCCTCTAACATATATGCAGATGAAAAGGGAGAAAAGGATCCCCAGCAGGTCCTGACCGTTGCCTTTCCAGAGACGAAAGGCCTCCAAGAAGTAAACGAGGATGGTACTTATGGAGGCCTTGTTTATGATTGGCTTATGGAAATCGCCAAATACACCGGCTGGAAATATGAATTTGTGACTGGCGACGTGGAAACAATGCTGTCTGGGATGATGGAGGGTAAATACGACTTAATGGGAGGCATGTTCTATCAGAAGGAATATGAGTCGTTTTTTGAGTATCCTAAATATGCGGTCGGATCAAGCTATTGCCTTCTGATCAGCAGAGAAAATGACCCTGAGGTTAAAAGTTTTGATATCTCGACATTGAATGGTAAAACAATCGGTGTTTTTCAGAATGCAAAAAGTAAAATCGAACGCTTAAAGGTATTTCTTGAATCTAATCAATTGAATTGCAAAATCAAAAAATACAAAGATGTAAAAGCGTATGAAAGCTGCCTTGATAATGGAGAGGCGGATTTGATGCTGAGCAGCGATGCAAATTTAGAAAATTTAGATGCGGCATATGATGTTTGCGCAAAGTTTACTGCGGAATCATATTATATCGTAACGAAAGCCGGTTCTTCAGCAATATGTTCAGAACTGAGCCAGGCCATTGAGAAGATTTATGAAGCGGATCCCAATATGGCGCTGGAGTTATATGATAAATATGTATCGAATACATACACCAATTCAATTCATTTTTCAGAATCGGATCGCAATTATATAAAAGAGAGTGGGACTGTTCGAGTAGCCATAATCAAAGAGGGATACCCGCTTACATATCGTCAGAATAAAACGCTGAAAGGTATTGTGCCGGATGTTTTAAACTTGATTCAGAAACAAACAGGGCTGAAATTTGAATACGTTTATGCCAACTCCTATTCAGATGCTTTGGGAAAGATCAAGGACGGAAAAGCGGATATCATGGGCAGCTATCTGAATGATGCTTATCAGGCAGATATACAGCAAGTGGTCCTTACAAAAAAATACGCCCAGTTGAATACCGTTATAATCAGAAACAGACAATCAGAGCTGTCTGATAAAAATTTAACCATAGCCGTACCAGAAGATATGGCAGTACCCAATGGTGAACAGAACCACAAAGTGGCGTTTTATCCCACATTTGCTGACTGCCTTAAAGCTATAGACGCAGGAGACGCGGATTATATGGAGATCCCCTCCGCTCTCCTGGAATCTCTGTTTACCAGCAATTATTACGCCAATGTAACGCCGAGTGCGGCGGGAAATGAGCAGATGCAGATTTCCATGGCCTTAAGCAGCGATTTCGATGTGAATCTATATTCGATTCTCAATAAAGCCATCAATAGTTTGAGTAAAAAAGAAATTGAAGGAATTATACAGCAGAATTTAATATCCTCACAGATCAGTAAACCGAACTTAAAAGCAATGCTCTATTCACATATAGGTGCAGTTATTGTCTTTCTGATTGCCTTTATCATTTTGCTGGTCTTGGTATTCTTTACCATAGGACGCCTCAGTTTGAAGAGCAAAGCGATGGCATTGAAACTGGAAAAGGCAGAGGAAATGGCAAAAGCAAAATCAGATTTCCTTTCGCGCATGTCTCATGAGATTCGAACCCCAATGAACGCGATCATCGGGCTGACCTCTCTTACTAAAAAAATGGACGGTACACCTGAAGATGTGGGCAGCAATTTGAATAAGATTGACACGTCGGCCAAATTTCTCCTTTCTCTGGTAAACGATATTCTTGACATGTCCAAACTGCAAAGCGATAAAATGGTTATACAAAGCGAGCCGTTTTCTTTAAACAAGCTTATCCGGCAGATCGAGGACATCTTTACCTTGCAGGCAGAAGAAAAATCTCTGGAACTTTCATTTAGCAAAGCTTGGAGCAAAGACGGCTTTATTGGAGATGAAACCAGGCTGGCTCAGGTTTTAGTAAATCTTTTATCCAATGCCTGCAAGTTTACCCCTGAAGGCGGTACCATTCAGTGTTCAGTTGAGGAAAAAAGCCGAAACCAAACCCATGCCAGCCTGGAGTTTCGGGTAAAGGACACTGGAATTGGGATTCACGAAGACGATCTGGAACGGATTTTTGGTTCCTTTGAACAGCTCAATCAGAACGAGTATCGGGTACAGGGAACTGGTTTGGGACTGGCAATTAGCAGTAATCTGGTGCGTTTAATGGGAGGAGCCTTAGAGGTCAGCAGCCGGCCTGGAACAGGTTCAGATTTTTTCTTTACCTTGGATTTGCCCCTTGCGGACGATATTCAGACCGGGTGCAAAAACACGAATCATATGAAATCGGGAAAACGGCTGTCCGAAATGCATTTTCTTTTAGCAGAGGATAATGATCTTAATGCTGAGATTGCGATTTCCCTGCTGGAACTGGAAGGCGCTCAGGTGGATTGGGCTTCCGATGGACAAAAGGCAGTTGAGATGTTTAAGGATTCTCAGCAAGGTTATTACCAGGCGATTCTGATGGATGTGCAAATGCCGATTATGAACGGTCTGGATGCCTCATTTGAAATTCGAAGACTTAACCGGAAGGATGCAAAGAAGGTTGCGATTATCGCCATGACGGCTAACAGCTTTCGAGAGGATAGAGAAAAGGCACTTGCTGCCGGAATGGACCGATTTATCGCCAAGCCTTTCGAGGCGGATCAACTGATTGAAACCTTACTTGCGTGTACAACAGAAGGCACAGAATGATAGGAGCAGAAACATGTTAGATCGTTTCAAGGATACAGAAAAAGTACAGGAAGTGCTGATGCAGGCCCAGACCGGACTGTGGGTCATCGAACTGGAATACGCAAAGGCGCCTCGTTTGTATGCGGATCCTGTAATGGAGGAGCTTCTGGGGCTGGAAAATCCTTTAACGCCGGAAGAATGCTACCAGTTTTGGTATGAACGAATCGAACCTCCTTACCGTCCCATAATTCAAGCGGCAGTAGAAAAAATTTCCCAGAGTGAGCATGCAGAGGTCCAGTACCCCTGGTTTCATCCCAAGTGGGGCAGGATTTTTATTCGCTGCGGCGGAGCAAAGGACGAAAATTTTCAAAAGGGAACCTGTCTGCGGGGATATCATCAGAATATTACCAACACAGTCATGCTCAAACATGAGTACGATACGGTTTTAACTGCTGCGCAAATGGCAATTTCACAAATTTATACACTGGTGATCAGCATTGATTTTCCAAAAACAGAATATAAATGTATTCATTACTCAGGAAGTGTTCTCAAATTAGATAGCCAAGGTGCCTTCCGGAATTTCTATCAGCAGATGATACAGAAAATGCCGGCAGAGGATAAAGCGATTTTCGACAGGCTGCTGGATATTTCCACATATGAAGATAAGGCATATATGGACGGCACCTTCCGGCTCTGCGACGATATGGGCCAGCTGCATTATTATACTTATTATTCCGCCCGGATTCAACAGGAGCTGGAGGGACGCCTGCTGATTACTGTGCGTAATGTGGACGATAAACAAGAAGCGAAAAGACGGGAAGAAGTTCTCACCAATCTCTGCCAGTGCTACTATTCCATCTATCTGTTCGATCTGGAAAAGAATACTGAAGAGCCCATCTGGCAGGAAGAAATGATCGCCCGGCAGCAGGAGTTTCCCAAAGGCAGTCTTGATACATACTATAGTAAATTCGTAGACCATTATGTGGTGGAGGAAGATCAAGAGAAAATGCGCAGGGCCGGTACGCCGCAGTTCCTTCGGCAGACGTTATCACACGAACAGCCGGTATACGATGTGGATTTCCGCCGCCTCTATCCAGATCGGGTCGAGTGGGTGCGTGCTCGGTTCAGTGTGGCGGAACTGAAAGATGGGCAGGTTACTAAGGTTGTGTTCGCCAATATGAATATTAATGAACAAAAAATCAAAGAACTGGAGGAAGAACAGAAACAAAAGCTTTATTTTGAATACCAGAATATCATACGGGGATTAACCTCTTTTTATCATTCGGTCTTTTATATTGACTTGGTCGAGCAGACCTTCCAGTCATACAACTGGCTTAAAGATTTGAGCGCCCGAATGGGACAGAGAAACGATTATCACGAATTGATACGGACCTGCGCCCAATCCTTTATTCGCAAAGAAGACCAGGCGGCGTTTATGAAAAATCTTTCTGCTGAGGAGATCAGTCGTCGAATCCGCAGCGGCGAGACCATTTATTCTGTGGAGTTTCAAAGAGATTACGGAGGATTTTATGGATGGATGCGGATTCATATTATCCTAGCCGAAAGCAGAAACGGTGTCCCGGAAAAAATCATTATGGCATCCCACAGCGTGGAAGAGGAAAAGGAGCAGGAAGAGCAGAACCGAAAAGCTTTGCGCGCTGCCTATGAAACAGCCCAGAATGCAAATGAGGCCAAAAGCAATTTTTTAGCGCAGATGTCCCACGATATTCGTACGCCTATGAACGCGATTATGGGTATGGCCAGTATTGCATCTACTCAGATACACGATCCGGAAAAAGTTCGGGAATGTTTGACTAAGATCGCTGTTTCCAGTAAATATCTACTCGGCTTGATCAATGAAATTCTCGACATGTCCAGGATTGAAAAAGGAAAGCTGGATCTATCAGAGGAGCCGTTTTCCCTTACGGAATGGATGGAAACATTAGCCGCTATCACCCGGTCTGAGGCACAATCGAAAAATCAGAACATCGAATTTCAGAAAGAGCAGGTGGTTCATGACCGGCTGCTGGGTGACGCCGGGCGCCTCCGCCAGGTATTGATTAACCTAATCGATAATGCAGTCAAATATACCAAACCCGGCGGCAACATCAAGGTAACGGTAAAAGAAACGGCCGCTCCTGCTCAGGGGGGCGGACGCTTTATCTTTTCGGTGGAAGATACGGGGATTGGAATGGATAAAGACTTCTTGGAACACGTTTTTCTGCCCTTTTCCCGGGCTGATGACCCACAGGTCCGTCGCATGCAGGGCACGGGTCTTGGAATGTCTATTGCCCAGGGAATCGTTTCTGCTATGCAGGGAGATATACGAGTGGAAAGTGAAAAAGGTAAGGGAAGCTGTTTTACAGTCATTGTAAATCTGAAGCTGAATGACAGCGGGCAGACCCCTGCGGACAAGAAACAAGATGTTCTGGATATGGGAAATGACGTTATAAGTGCTTCCCGCATGGAACAGAGAGCGGGTATGCGCATTTTGCTGGCTGAGGATAATGCGCTTAATATGGAAATTGCACAGACGATTCTGCACGATGCCGGATTTATCGTGGAAGGCGTGGAAAATGGTTTGAAAGCCCTGGAAACCTTCTCCTCATCTGCTCCTTCTACGTATCAGGCGATTCTGATGGACCTTCAGATGCCGGTGATGAATGGGTACACGGCAGCCAGGGAGATTCGCAGGTGCGGACATCCCCAGGCCGGGAGCATTCCTATCATTGCTCTGACTGCTAATGCTTTTGCTGAAGATATCGCCAAATCTCTTGCGGCAGGAATGACCGACCACGTTTCCAAGCCCATTGATTACGAGACTCTAATTGCAATCTTGGATCGGGGAATACATTTGGGCTAAGAGTACATGCTTTACAGAACAAGAAGAATAAAGAAGGGGAACGATAATGGGTGATACTTTAGAGAAAAACCCTCAAAAACGAATCTGCATCGGCATACTTGCCCATGTAGATGCAGGAAAAACAACGTTATCAGAAGCAATACTTTATAGCAGCGGAAACCTGAGGAAACTGGGGAGAGTGGATCATGGGGACGCTTATTTAGATACGGACCAGCTGGAGAAAAAAAGGGGGATCACAATCTTTTCCAAGCAGGCGCGGTTTGTGCTGGGCGACAAGCAGATTACTTTGATGGATACGCCGGGACATGTGGACTTTTCTGCTGAAATGGAGCGAACGCTGCAAGTGCTTGACTATGCGATCCTGGTTATCAATGGGGCTGACGGCGTCCAAAACCATACGCTGACTTTGTGGAAACTGCTGGAACACTATGGGATTCCGGTGTTTCTCTTTATTAATAAAATGGATCAGCCGGGAACTGACCCAGGAAGACTGATGGATGAAGTGAAGAAGCGGCTTAACGATGGATGTATCGATTTTGCCGCAGCTGACGAGACCCTGTTTTTTGAAGAACTGGCCATGTGCTGTGAGCCGCTAATGGAGACGTATCTGCAGGCCGGCTCCATGTCTCGCAGTCATATCGCAGAAGCGGTTCAAAACAGGCAAGTGTTCCCGTGCTATTTTGGATCGGCGCTGAAGATGGAAGGAGTAGAGGCGTTCCTGGACGGACTGGAAATCTATTGCCGCCCCCAAACCTATGCGGATGAATTCGCAGCCAGGGTATATAAGATTTCTAGAGACTCAGCCGGACGCCGGCTGACCCATATGAAAATCCTAGGAGGAACGCTGCGGGTGAAAGATATACTGAAGGGCCGGAATGGATGGGAGGATAAGATAGATCAAATTCGTCTTTATTCCGGAAGTCAGTTTAAACTGGAAAAACAGGCGGACGCCGGTACGATCTGTGCAGTCACGGGCCTGGAAAACACATGTGCCGGTGAAGGCCTGGGGACGGAAGATTCTGCTCTTGCTCCTGTTTTGGAGCCGGTGTTGACATATCGGATCCTGCTTCCGGAAAACTGTGATACCCATACGATGCTGGCAAACCTGCGTCAGTTGGAGGAAGAAGACCCTTTGCTGCGAGTTGTCTGGGACGAGTGGTCGGGTGAAATCCACGCACAGTTGATGGGGAAAGTGGCGATGGAGGTTCTGCAAAAACAAATATTGGACCGCTTTGGAATCGAAGTGGAATTCGGTCCAGGCAGTATCGTATATAAGGAAACAATCGTAGAGCCGGTGGAAGGTGTAGGCCATTTCGAACCCCTTCGCCATTATGCGGAGGTGCACCTGTTGTTGGAGCCGGGCAAGCGGGGCAGCGGCCTTGTTTTTGCCGCAGATTGCAGTGAAGAACAATTGGACCGCAGCTGGCAGCGTCTGATTCTTGCACATTTGGAAGAAAAGCCGCATTTAGGCGTTCTTACAGGTTCGGAAATCACAGATATGAAGATTACACTGATTGCCGGCAAAGGCCATCTAAAACATACGGAAGGCGGCGATTTCAGGCAGGCGGCTTATCGCGCGGTGCGACAGGGTTTAAAAAAGGCAAAAAGTATTCTTTTGGAACCATGGTATGAGTTTTGTCTAGAGGTTCCCCAGGAGATGGTTGGAAGGGCGATGGCCGATATTCAGAGAATGGAGGGAAGTTTTTCTCCGCCGGAAACACAGGGAGATACGGCAGTAATTATCGGAACCGCACCAGCAGCATCCATGGCCCAATACCAAAACGATGTGCTCACATATACCAAAGGCAGAGGGAGGCTGGCGTGCGCCTTTAAAGGTTATGGGACGTGCCGCAATGAGCGGGAAGTCATAGAAGTCAGAGGTTACGATTCGGAACGGGATGCGCAGAATCCAACCGGATCGGTCTTTTGTGCCCACGGAGCAGGATTTACAGTCAGCTGGGATCAGGTTGAAACGTATATGCATGTCGACAGCGGATGGCGTCCGGAAATCAGGAAGGCTTCGAGGGTCCGTGCGCCCCTCCCCCAGAGAGGACAAAGAGTCGCCAGCGATCAGGAGCTGGAGGAAATCTTTACTCGTACTTACGGAGAATCAAAGCGGGAAAGAGCGCGTTTTCAAAGCCCCCTTGATCCGGCGGAAAAATCCTTGACAGCGGTTAAAAAGCGTCGTGGGGAGACGGAAACAGACGAACAGAGACAGCGGTTTCTGCTAGTTGACGGATATAATATCATTTTTGCCTGGGAAGAGTTGAAAGAGCTGGCCCAAGTGAATCTGGACAGCGCCAGGGACAGGCTGATCGAAATTTTATGTAATTATCAGGGGTATCAAGGCGGCACCCTGATTGTGGTCTTTGATGCCTATAAGGTAGAAGGGGGAAAGGGTTCTGTTGAAAAACACGGTGGTATTTATGTGATTTACACAAAAGAAGCCGAATCCGCTGACCAATATATCGAGCGGACCGTAAATCAGATTGGCAGAACCTACGATGTGACAGTCGCTACTTCGGACAATATGGTACAGATGATCATATGGGGAGAGGGAGCGATGCGGATTTCGGCCAGAGGATTGAAAGAAGAAATTGAAGCAGTTAACCAACGAATTCGCAGTGAATATATGGGTCAAAACGGATCTTGAGTTTTTAGTCGAAACCGAGTATTATGGATGTAACAGGATTTTACAAGAAAGGTGGAAAAAGGATGGAAACACTGGACGAATTATATATTATAATATTTTCAGAAGGGCTTCCTTTTCTCATTCCTGTTTTTTGGATTGACAATATCAAAGGTAATCACGGACAGAGAGAGGACCTTCCCATGATCGATCTGGCCCGGCTGGTTCGGGTACAGGAAGAAACAAGCAAAAGCGCATATATCCTATCCCTTTCCCATGAAGGCAAAGCCTTTGATCTGGCCGTACAAAAAATAGGCGGCTTATATACGGTTACAGAACGGATGCGGATCAGATTGCCTGACTGTGTGCGAAACAGCGGCAACCGATATTTGTCGGATGCAGTCCCCCTGGAGCAAGGTGACGGGGGTGGACAAGAATTGGCCTATCTACTCAATCCACAAATCCTGTATCAAATGGCCGCAAACGAATGGGCGGCGTCAGAGGAATAAAGCATATGAAATTTATCACGGCAGTGGGTAAAAACAAGACCCTGTATATTGAAAAAGAAAAAGTTGCGGCGATCCTTTCAGAGCCGCAGATACAAAGGGTGCCGGCCGCAGATGAAAAAATTGGAGGAATTTCCCTTTACAACGGACAGCTAGTGGTCTATCATCAACTGGGAGTCTGCAGAACTGAAAGAATGTGCGGTATTATTGTAAAAACAGGCGGTGAAAGCTTGACTGGCATCATAGCCGATTATCCTTCACAGGAGAGTATGGAGCCTGACGATCTTTCGCTTGTAATGCCGGGAGTATGGGAGATAAATAGTGATTAGGCTGAAAGAAAATGAATTTACTGATATTGTTGAATACATGCGCATGCATTATGGTATCAATCTCGAAAAAAAGAAGATTTTGATCGAATGTAGAATGTCCAAAACTTTGGAAAAACAAGGCCTATCCTCCTTCGGCAGCTATATGGAGCTGCTGAAAAAAGATAGGACTGAAAAGATAGCGGCTGAACTGATTAACCGTCTGACTACCAATTATACTTATTTTTTCAGAGAGGTTAGTCATTTTCAAATCCTCACCAGTGAAATCTTTCCAAAACTGTTTCAACAAAAACGGTACGGACCTCTGAATATCTGGTGTGCGGGATGTTCCACCGGAGAAGAATGTTACACACTGGCCATGACCTTGCAGGAATACATGCTCCAATCTGGAACGTGTTCTCTTGTCCGCATACTGGGTACGGACATATCGGAAGACGTGATAAGCCGGGCACAAAGGGGCGTCTATCCCATTCGTGAGATTGATAGCATTCCTCAAAGTCTGCGGCCCCGATATTGTCATGTGGAGGCGGATCATAAAAACTTTCAAATCGATGAAAAATTGAAAGAGTATATCCGCTTCAAAAGACAAAACCTGATGGAACCTTCAGCAGCAGAAAAATATGATTTGATTCTATGCCGGAATGTGATGATTTATTTTGATCGAACATCGAGAAAAAAACTGGTCCGGAAACTGGAAAACAGCTTGAATGCGGGCGGTTACCTGCTGATTGGACATGCGGAGCTGCTTGCCAGAGATGAGACCTGTCTGGAATCGATGCATCCGGCGGTATACTTGAAAAAAGAGCGGGAAGATAAGGAGAATTTATGAAAAAAATTATGATCGTGGATGATGCAATGTTTATGAGAAAAGTCATACGAAAAAATCTGGAAGACTGCGGCTATACCGAGATCATTGAAGCTGAGGATGGTGATCGGGCACTGGAGTTTTTTGAAGCTGAAAGTCCCGACTTGACCCTCTTAGATATTACCATGCCGGGAAAATCAGGACTGCAGGTACTGGAAGAAATCATCCGTATGAATCCTGAGGCAAAGGTAGTTATGTGTTCTGCAGTGGGGCAGGAGATGATGATTCGGCAGGCCATTGAAACAGGTGCGGCAGATTTCATTGTAAAGCCATTTAAAAGTGAAGAATTGATAAGAGTCATAACTAACTATATGCAGTAAGAGTCCCGCAGGAAAAGGAACGATCATATGAGAGAGTATTTTAAAAATTTAAAGATTGGAAGAAAGCTGATCCTTACTTTTGCGATCATTGTTCTTTTGTATATTACTACGGTAGCCATCGCGCTCATTAATATCAAAAGTATGTCTGACCGAGTCGACACGTTGTACAAAGAACCCTTCGCCAATGTCCAGTCTTCCCTGCTGGCTATCTCCGATATGCAGGCGGTGGGCAGAATTCTGGCTGTGCTGACGGCAACGGATAATCAGGTTGATGAGGCGGCCTATTTGGAGAATGCCGAACAGTTGGCGCAATCAGTAAACACTAAGATTGAAGAATTGACATCTGGATATGTGAGCGGGGAAGATAAGGCCAAGGAATTGAAAGAACAATTTTCAGAATATGTAGTAAGCAGAGACCAGGTACTTGCCTTACTGAATGCGGGAAAAGAAAATGAAGCGCTTCAGGCATATATAAAGGAGTTTTCGCCGCAGGCAGAGAAGATTAGGAATACTCTGGCGGAAGTCGTACAGCTTTCCATCAAAGATGCTGAGGACAGTATGGACAAAGGACAAAGCTCGGATAAAAGGATTGTAATTTTGATTCTTTTGATCTCTCTGATTATTCTAGTATTTACAGTAATAATTGGAGTTACCATTACAAGGAGCATCGTTCAGCCGGTGAATGAAGTGAAAAGGGCGGCCAACGAGATTGCCGGCGGACGCTTGAACATTAATCTCGCCTATACGTCCAATGACGAAATGGGTCAGCTGGCCGATGATATTCGAGAGACTTCGGCAGCATTGAATCTATATGTTTCTGAGATTAAAAAGAATTTGACAGCTCTTGGAAACGGAAAATTAAATTACCAGACGGACATAGAATTTAAAGGAGATTTTATCGCTCTCGGTCAAGTTCTCAGAGAGATTAATGGACTCTTAAAAAATTCGATACAGCAGATCGGAGCCAGCGCCGAACAAGTATCAGGCGGGGCCGAACAGGTATCGGGCGGAGCTCAGGCACTAGCCCAAGGAGCGTCCGAACAGGCAAGTTCCATTGAGGAACTGGCCAGCAGCATTAACGAAATTGCCGACAGTGTGCAGGCCAACGCCGACAGCGCAGTGAAATCCAGCCGGGTAGCGGATGCAGTGGGAAGCAGTATCAGTGAAAGCAATGAGCAAATGAATCTGCTGACGGATTCTATGAGACAGATGGAGCTCAATTCCAGTGAAATCAATCAGATCGTTGAGGAAATCGACGAAATTGCCTTCCAAACGAATATACTCGCTTTAAATGCTTCTGTGGAAGCAGCCAGGGCGGGCGATGCAGGCAGAGGTTTTTCTGTGGTTGCGGATGAAGTCCGCAGATTAGCGGCCAAGTCATCGGAGGCTTCCAAATTGACCGCAGAAATGATCAAAAAGAATACAGAAGCCGTGAACAGCAGTATTGGTGCTGTGGATATGGCAGCCCAAAAGATGCAGGAATCTGTACAAAGAGCAAAAGAAGTCAATCAGATGGTCGATTCGATTTCCCAGGTATCTGTTCAGCAGGCCGATGCGGTTATGCAGATTCGGCAGAGCGTGGAACGAATTTCAGAGATTGTTCAAGGTAATTCCGCTACAGCAGAGGAAAGTGCGGCGGCCAGTGAGGAACTGTCTGCTCAAGCCCAAATCTTAAAAGAACTGGTAGAAAAATTCGAAGTTTAAAAGGCCGATTAAGGAGAAAGAATGAACAATTATACACCGCTGGATCAAATTTCAATCGATATCCTTTCGGAACTTGGAAATGTAGGGACAGGAAATGCCGTCACCTCGTTATCGCAGATGACAGGACATTCGCTGGAGATTGAATTACCGAAAGTAGAAATTGTAAAATATCAGGATATCTATCGTATCTTAGGAGAAGCCGAAGAGCTTCAAACTGGTATTATGGTACAAGTAGCGGGCAAATTAAAGGGCACGTTCCTATTTCTGCTCAGCGAAACCTTCACTCAGAGCATCTTGCGAGCTGTCCTGGGCGGGGAAAATCGCAAGCTGACAGATTTGGATGAAATGGACCGTTCTTTGATCTGTGAATTGGGGAACATAATGTGCGGATCATACATACGTGCGCTTTCCCAACTACTGGATATGGATATGGATGTGACGGTTCCGGAAATGTGCATTGACATGGGCGGCGCCATCCTGAGCGTGCCCTTATCCCGATTTCTAAAGGTCAGCGAACAGATCCTGCTGATCGAAAATAAATTCCGCATGGGCAATCAATCCTTTATGGGCCGTATTTTGTTTCTGCCTGAGCAAGAATCCCTTGAAGCAATGCTTTCCAGCGTCAGGGAGTGATGAACATGGAACGGATTATCGTAGGGCTGGCGGAAGGTAAGATTGCAGAGAAAAATCAGTGGCTGGTATCTTATGCGCTGGGTTCTTGTATAGGTGTATGCCTGTATGACAGACTTAACCAGATAGCAGGCATGGCACATATCATATTACCCGGCAAACTGGAATCGCGCAACCGGCAAAACCCGTACAAGTTCGCAGATGAAGGCGTATTCGAGCTGATACGGGAAATGAAAAAACATGGCGCCGCAGAAACCCAGCTGATTGCCAAGATCGCAGGCGGAGCAAAGATGTTTTCTGCAGTAGGCTGGGAGTGGGAGATTGGCGCACGGAATATTCAAGCTGTTAAAAAGGCCCTTGCCAACGCGGGGATTCGAATAGCAGGTGAAGATACAGGCGAGAATTATGGAAGAACAATATCTTTTTGTGCACAGGACGGCAGGCTGGAAGTCAAGACAGTCAAACATCCGCTGAAGATATTGTGAAATAAAGGCGGAGGAAAGTATATGGATAACGAAACAAATCAGATCGTCTTGGTGGTAGACGACAGTATTCTAATTTGCAAACAGGTCCAGGCGGCGCTGAAGGAAAAGCCGGTTTTTGTCTGTGAAGCCCATGACGGCCAGCAAGCCGTGGAATTAATTCAGCAATACCAGCCTGATTTAATCCTGCTGGATGTGGTCTTGCCGGATGCGGACGGCTATGAGCTGATTGAAAAACTAAAAGAAGCAGACCAAAACGATGCGATGATCATATTCCTCACATCGAAGGATAAGGACGACGATGTGGTCAGAGGATTTTCTCTTGGGGCCTGCGATTACATAAAGAAACCCTTTGTCCAGGCTGAGCTCCGTTCGAGAGTCTGTGCACATCTGAAAATGAAAATACAAAAGGATGAACTGAACCGGCAGAATAAAGAGTTGAAGTCAAACATGGAAAAGCTCAATTACATGGCTTTCCGTGACGGCCTCACTGGCCTTTATAATCGAAGATATGTGGTTGGCGATTTGATGGAGGATATACATCGAAAGGAAAGCGGAGAACGAAAAAACGTGCTGATCCTGGCAGACATCGACGACTTTAAGGTCATAAACGATACCTACGGCCATGATGCCGGTGATATGGCGCTTGTCTGCATTGCCAATATACTGGAAGCAAATTGCCGTGGACACAAAGTTGTTCGCTGGGGCGGAGAGGAATTTTTAATCGTTCTCTTCAATGTAACAACACAAGAGGCTTATCAAGTCAGCGAAGCAATACGCAGGGAAGTCGAGAATTTCAGAATTTTCCACGATGACGGTGAATTTTCCTGTACCATAACCCTGGGGCTGCATGCATACAAGGAAAAGGAAGGAATCGAGGAGAGTATCAACTGTGCTGATAAAGCCCTTTATCAGGGAAAGCGGTCAGGGAAGAATCGCAGTATCTGGTACGGATGCGAAGAATAAATGGAGTGGAAGATGGGTTATTTTGATTCGGATGCGGAAGAAATGCTGGAAGTTTATCTGCTGGAAACCCGGCAGCTTACTGGACAGCTGAGCTCGGTGCTCCTTGACGCGGAAAAAAACAATGCCTTTACTCAGGAAGATATTCATAGTATCTTTCGGGTCATGCATACGATAAAAAGCTCCTCCGCGATGATGGGGCTTGCAGAAATGTCTTCCATGGCACATAAGCTGGAAGACCTTTTTGCGTATTATAGGGATCAAAAGGGGATACTGCAGCAGCCAGAGCCGGAGTTATTCGACCTGCTTCTGGCCGCTCTTGATCATGTGGAAGAAGAGTTAGAAAAAATGGCGCGGGAGGATTACAGGCCAGAAAGTACCAAGGACATCGAAATGCAGGCAGACGCGTATCTAAAAAAGCTGGCTGGCGGTCAAGAGGATGACGAAGCGTGTTCAGAGGAACAGAGCGAAGAACGAATCCCCGGGGGATTGAGAGAAAAAAGCGGTCATGTCGCCAGGGTCGTTTTTGAAGAAAACTGCCGTATGGAAAATGTGAGGGCGTATATGTTGGTACGCCAGATCAGCGGACTTTGTTCCTGCGTGGAAACCTACCCGACCGATTTGGATAAAGGTGCCGATGTCGAAGAATATATTAATAAACATGGTGTTTTTATCCGTTTTGAAACTGAACATGAAAAGGAAGTGGTTGAGACTCTTTCAAAGGGATTATTTGTAAAAAAATGCGAGGTGCTTTCTGAAAAGCAGAAGGCCCCCGCGGCGGAGGACAAAAAAGAGGAGATAAAATACACAGCTCCGCAGCAGAGCAGAGATAACGAGTTTCTCAGTGTGCGTTCCGATCGGCTGGATAAACTGCAGAACTTGGCAGGAGAAATGATCATCCAAATACAGAGCCTGGACAACAGTCTCAATAATCTGGGACTGCATGATCTGAGCCAAGGAGCTGCTTACCAACTCAATCGGCTGATTTATGAAGTGGAACGAACCGTTATGGAAACGCGGATGGTTCCTGTGGAAAAGGTCGTCCCCAAACTGAGGCGTATCTTGAGGGACATTAGCAAGCAACAGCAGAAAGAAATTGATCTGGTGGTGGAATGTGCGAACATTGAAGCGGATAAAAGTGTGGTAGAACTCGTTTCAGAAGCTCTCATCCATTTGATCCGCAATGCGGTGGATCATGGCATCGAAGCACCGGAAGAGCGCCTTGCAGCTGCCAAAAACAGAAAAGGAACAATCCGTTTTACAGCCGAGGGCCTGTCCGGAGAACTGTTGGTAACGATCAGCGATGACGGCAGGGGAATCGACGAGGAAGCGGTACTGGAAAAGGCTGAGGAACAAGGAAGATTGAACAGACCTAAGGAAACTTACCAATTCGATGAGATATGTGAGCTGCTCTTGCAGCCCGGGTTTACCACCAATGAGGAAGTGACCGCGTACTCCGGACGAGGTGTGGGACTGGATGTAGTAAAGAAATCCATAGAGGAGACCGGCGGCAATCTGCGTATTCATAGCCAGCCAGGAAAGGGCAGTGAATTTCTGATCACGGTTCCTTTGACGCTGGCTACGATCGAATGTGTCCGCTTTCAGGTGGCGGAATATCGTTTTTCCCTTCCGGCCCGATATGTTTTTCGCTTTATGGATTATCGTTCAAAGAAAGCCTATATCCAGAACACAAACGGGCGCCTTCATATTCTTTATGAAGGACAAATGGTGCCGCTGATCGATCTGCGGTCTTTTTACCGCATTGGCGGTCAGGTTCCCAATTCATCGATTATTGTTTATGTGAAAAATATGGAAAAGGAAGGGTGTATTTTAATCGATTCCATGTTCCAGCAGAAAAGAGTCGTTGTCAGACCGCTGCCTCCATTTTTGGGAATGAATTATCGCAGAAGGACAGGAATTACCGGATGCAGTACCATGGGTGACGGTGTTATATGTTCATCGCTGGATATCGGTCTTTTGATCACCCAATACGAGAAGGAGGGAGTCTATGGGACCGAGTAATCAAAACGCGATGCTTCTGCTGGCAGGCAGGGAAAAGAACTATGCGGTAGAATTTTTTTCTGTGGAAGAAATTTGTTTCAACATCAAGCTGTCCAAGATCCCCGCTCTGCCGAATTATTTCCTGGGGCTGGGCAATTATAAAGGAAGCACTCTGCCGATCATCAGGTTGGAAAAGGAGTACGGACAACCCGGGGCGAAGAACATGCAGCCCGTAGTTCTAATCTTGAAATATCAACAGCATCAGTTCGGTCTTTGGGTAGAAGTACAACCGGATATGATTCCTGCCGGCGCTGCCGCAGCTATACAGGAAAGCGATTTTTCGATAGAAGAAAATGGGATATGGAAAGAAAAGGAATTGTATCAGTATGACGGAAAACTGGTATCGCTGATTGATGTCCAGCGATCGGCGGAACAGCTCTTACTGCTATGAGTTCATCCCTAAGACGCCGTATTCCAAAGCAAAGCGCAGGGAGGATCGAGTACATGGAAGCAAGCAAACAGAATAGGCAGGAGTATGTTACAGAAATACTGAGCAGATTGGATGAAAGATACGGCAGTGAGAAAGAAACCTTTGACTTTCCGCAGCCCTGGCAGCAACTGGTTGGGATTATTCTCAGCGCCCAAACGACAGATCGGCAGGTAAATCAGGTGCTGCCCCAGTTATTCGGAACATATGGAACTCCTGCTGAACTGGGAAAAGCAGATGTTGGAGAAGTGATGGAGATCATCCGTCCTGTGGGGCTGCATAAAACAAAAGGGAGGAATATTATTGCTTGCTGCCGCCGGCTGGAGGAGGAATTCGGAGGAGCAGTTCCTCAATCCATTCAGGAACTGCTCAGGCTGCCTGGAGTAGGACGCAAGACGGCAACGCTTTGCTTAGCGGATGTTTACCATATTCCCGGTGTCACCGTGGATACCCATGTCTTTCGCATCGCAAGACGCCTGGGATGGGCGCGGGGAAAGACTCCGGCGGCCGTGGAGAAAGAGCTAGAAGCGGTTTTGCCCCGTACTCACTGGAACCGAATTAATTTTCAGCTGGTGGAACATGGACGGACAATCTGTTCCGCCAGGAAAGCGGATTGCAAGATATGCCCGTTGACTCCCTGGTGTGAAAAAATAGGAGTTGAGAAACAGCATGAGGAGAGGAATCCATGAACTATAAAATCATGTATCAATTTGACCCGGTTTTTGAAACGATAGGGCTTTTGCACAGCATTGCCGAGCCGATGGAAAAAGAAGCAGTGATTCAGCAGTTCAATGAGCTGGGATTTGACGCTGAACGTTGCTACAAAAAGTACTACAAAATCATGGAGCGGTATATCAGGCTTTTTAAAAAACATATGGCCCCTTGCGAAATAAGTCATCAAGAATTCTTTTTCTGTCATGGCGACGAATTTTGCCTGCTGCTTACTGTGCTGATCACAGAAAATCCCCAGTGGATGGATTCTCTTGATCCTGTAAGCGATGAAGAAATTCGCAGTATGACTGGTTTTTTGCTCCAGGAAAATGAAGCGCAGGCCATCTCCCTGAGGGATGGGAATTGGCCCCAGCTTGATACAGAAAAGGAAATAATTAAGTTTCTATCTGATTTGCAGGCAGAGGAAAGCTTGAAATGGCACTTGCTGGAGTTTATGCGGTGCCCGAAAGATTGGATGGAAAAATTAATTGAGCTGCTTGCAACAAACATTCCTGCATGTGAAAAAGCCTTGGTGGAGATGAATAAAGCCTTGGAACCATTTGTGCGGAGCTACGAAAATAATGCGGATAAACAGGTTTCACAAATAGCGAAAATTTGTGCTCCGGGGGCTTGCATCTATCCGACACTGATTGGAGGCATGTCCCAGCAAATCTATTATTCAAGGTGCTATCAAGGCTTGTTTATGTCATTTTTGACGCCCAAAGGCAGCAGCGGGGATGAGCGTAAAGAACTGGTCATCACGAGAATGAAGGCGCTTAGTGACAGGAGCAAGCTGGATATACTCTGCGAGCTGAAAAAATCCAGGCAATATAATTTGGAGCTTGCTGAGACCATGAAACTTTCGCCGTCTACCATATCCCACCATATGAACGTGCTCTTTGCCTGCGGCTTCGTAGGCATCGAGAAAAAAGACGGAAGAGTCTATTACTATCTCCAGGAGGAAGTGGTGGAAGAGTATCTGGATCATGTGCGCCAGATGCTCCTGTAAAACAATCGATGATGAGTGAAGGGACTTGCAAAGCTGCTGCCAGACCCTTTTAGTGCCGTATAAGTGTAAGAGATAAAGCGTATTTTCAGTGCTTTATCCTCTGCACTTATTTTTTTATTTCCCTGGCAGCCTGGAATCCAAATAATCGGAATGCTGCTCTCATTATATTCGATTGTTATAAAATACAGTTGATATATATAAAATAATATGATATTCTACTAATAACGAATAAGTTTGATGGATGTGGAATTTGGAGGGATTATGAACGCATGCTTGAAAAAGAACAAAGGATTTTTGGCGCTGGCCGTCTTGATGGGGGCTGTTAGTGCAATTGCCGCAGCATTTGTCTCGATCATTTTGCAGTGGATTTTGGATGTAGCCCTAAATGGCGATCTTGAAGGGTTTGAAAAAATGATTGCCGGTATAGCGATCTATATGGCTGCCTTGTGTCTGATGGGGTTTGTCGAGGCCCTATGCGGAAAAATTTTGCTTCGAAATGTGACCAAAGATTTGCGGGACCGGATTTTTCGAGGCGTAATGAGCAAAGGACCGGAGGAATATTATAAGTGTAATTCAGCAGATTATCTGTCTATGATTGTTAACGACGTAAAGCTGATTGAGGAAAATTTTCTAATACCGTTGCTGTTGTCGATTCAGATGATCGCCTTGTTCTTAGCAACTTTGGCAATCTTGTGCTATCTCAGTCCATTGATTACCGCAATTTTAATTGGTTTTCTATTGCTGATGTTTTTGGTTCCGGCTTTATTGGGAAAAGCTCTGCAAAAGCGTCAAAACTTTTATTCGGAAGAGTTGGCTCGTTTTACTGCCAAAGCAAAGGATTTTCTCAGCGGCTATGAGGTTATAAGAAGTTTTTCCATAGGCGGTCATATTTTAAGCAAATATCGCAAAGAAAATAGCAATACGGTGAATGCCAAGTTCCGTGCAGACCGTTTGGTAGCAGTCAACGAGAGCTTAGCCGATATGTTGTCAACGCTGAGTGTTGTGGTCGTTGTATTTGTGGCAGCCTATATGGTGCTCCGGGGAAACATAACAGCCGGGACCTTGCTAGCGCTGATCCAGTTGAGCGGAACCTTCAGCACACCGGTGCTGGTAATCATGCAAAGTTTTCCTAAGATGGCGGGTATGAAACCAATTCTGAATAAGGTTGAAGCATTGTGCACACAAGAGAATAAGAGCAGCGTTGCAAATGCAGCAGCATCCGTCCGTTTTCAAAAAGGTATTTCCTTTGAATGCGTAAAATTCGGATACGAGGATGACCACGCTATTCTCAAGGGAATCAACCTTGAAATAGAACCGAACAAAAAATATGCTATGCTGGGAGATAGCGGCTGTGGTAAAACAACAGTCATTCGGCTTCTGACCGGATATTCAGACCGGTATCAAGGCCACATCTGCTATGATGGAAAAGAAGTTCGGCAAATGAACCAGCGCGAGCTTAGTCAGCAAATCGCCGTGATCCATCAAAATGTATATCTCTTTGACACAGACATTTATCAGAATATCTGCCTGGAGGAAAAATTTTCTGAGGAAGACCTAAGTCTGGCCTTACAAAAGAGCGGCGTGGCCGGTTTTTTGAGTCAAATGGAGGAAGGAATACATACAAAGGTCGGTGAAAACGGCAGCCGGCTGTCAGGAGGACAGAGGCAGCGGATTGCAGTAGCAAGAGCCTTGATCCGGAAAACGCCGATTTTGGTTCTGGATGAGGGGACCTCGGCGGTGGATCAGAAAACAGCCTGCGCCATCGAACGGGAACTGCTCAAAGAGAAGGAACTGACCCTGATTACCATTACGCACCATATGCAGATCGAGTTGAAAAATCAGTACGACCGGATTTTTTATATGGATAAGGGAGTGATCTGCACACCGGATTGTGAATGATCGGAAAAGAAAGATTTTCAATTACCAGGCTTGACAATGGATGAAAAAAACAATAAACTAATATAGTTCACAAAGTGAACTATATTAGTTTATTGGAGGATTTATGGCAGAAAAAGACTGGATCGAAATGATGGAACAAATGCAGAGTATACGCCTCTTTGCCCGGCTGAATGTGAGAAGAAAACGGCAATCCGAGCATTTTTCCGCAGAGTCTCTGGATTTGCTCTCCAGAGTGGCGCTGGCAAGGGAACCTCTGACGCCTCTCATACTCTGCAAACAGACCGGATTAACCAAACCGATGATGAGTAAGCTGATCGAAGAGTTGAACGGAAAGGGTTTTCTAAATAAAGAACAGGATCCAAAAGATAAAAGAAGCTATTTTTTAATTTTGACGGAAGAAGGCAAAAAAGAGCTAAATAATACTTACCAGTATTATTTAGAGCCAGTCTATAAAATCTGGCGCCATCTTGGGGAAGCGCAGTTTGGGGAATTGATGAAGCTGATCAATCTGGCAAATCGTGCGTCACAGGAGTAAGAGGGGGCGATGGAAGAGATGAATTTTTACGATGTAATGCAGCTTTCTGCAGCAGATACCAAGCAGCTGCTGCGGGAGACGCCAGTAAAAAAAGAAAAACGGATGTACCAGCTGGCCTTTGTGGTAAAGAATGTCCTATGTATTTTATTTTGTATGACAGTGGTCGTATCCTTTACTGTTTTATTCGGAGAAGAAAACAGTATTCCGGGCGTGGTGGTGCTGATTGCGATCCTGGCAATGCGAAAGGCGGATTTCGATATGAACCCCAGACACGGCCTTTTTGTTATTCCAATCTTGTTTGCCATCCTTGCGGCAGGACCTCATCTGGCCGGACTTGCAGGGTCGGCGGCTGCCTTTGGTATTAATCTGGTCAGCCTTCTTTTAATTTTAGTATTGAGCTGCCATAATATTTACCTGTACAATCATGCTACATTCGTCTTGGGATATCTGCTATTGATGGGCTATGATGTTTCAGGCGAAGCGTACATTCGGCGCATTCTGGCACTGATGGCGGGAGCGGTTCTGGTCAGTGCTGTTTTTTATATCAATCATAGAAAAAAAGAATTTTCCTGGGGCATTGGAGGACTTCTTCGAGATTTCTTCTCAGGCGATGAACGGATGCGGTGGCAGATTAAAATGGCCCTGGGCCTCTCCACAGGCATGCTTCTGGCAAGTCTGCTGGGCATTCCCCGCATGATGTGGATGGGTTTTGCCTGCATGTCGCTTCTCCCTCCGGTGCAGTCCACTGTACCGGCTCGAATCAAGCAAAGATTGATCGGCGTTGTTGGAGGATGTGCCCTGTTCGCCTTGCTGTATCAAGTTCTTCCCGGTGATCCGGGGACCTATATCGGTATTTTGGGCGGTCTGGCTGTGGGTTTTTCCGGAACTTACGGCTGGCAGACTGTGTTCAACTGCCTTGGAGCCTTATCCATGGCCGTAGGCGTCTTTGGGATTGCCGGTGCCATTGCACTGCGCATGATCAACAACTTCTTAGGCATTCTTTATAGCTTTTGTTTTCATAAATTATATGAAGGCGGAAGCGGGCTTCTGCGTACAAATGAAAAGGCTGCCGCAGATCGAACGTAATCGGAGGAAAATGGTTGCCTTTTTCCTGACTCTCAGTTATGATTATACTGCGCCGTTTATGTGAGCGCTCAATTTATGGATTTAAACTGAAAAAGGAAAAGAATGAAAAACTATTTGTGTGTATTAACCATTGCTCTGATGCTGTCTCTGGTTTGTTTCGGCTGTGCGGAAAAGAAGGAAGGCAATTTTCGCCTGACCTCTGACCAGATGAAAAGTTTGGTGAGCCAACTCAATGAAATGGATCAGTATGAAGGATACGAAAATCAGTTTACAGAAGTAAAAACAATCAATTCTATAAAGCTATACGGTGCAGAAAAGGAAGATACCCAGATCAAACTGTATATGTGGGATGTATCCGGAAGCTATGTGAAATATAAGGATGCGGCCTATGAAGTGGCCGGCGGGTGCTATCCGCTCATTGTAACTGCGGAGGCGGAGGGAATGAAACTTCGGATTAATGATATACAGTTCCCGGAAGACAGCCTTGCTTATGCATCCTCAATTCGAAAGATGTTTCCGAATAAATATGCAGAAAAAATTCTCAATGAAAGTATCGAAACCGCTGATAAATTGTACCGTCAGCAGAATGAGCAGATAAAAAATTACTGGCACGTCCCCATCAGTAAAGAGCATTTTGCTCTGGACGGGGACAGCGGCGAGGTTTTGATCGTTCGTACCACTGAGGGCTACGACAAAAAGGGTGAGTACTATTACAAGAAGGAAATCGTTGATCGAGGTTTTTTAAAAAAGTTGTAGGAGGTGTATTATGATAAAATCTTTTGCTGCCGCGTTTTTTCGAATTTATGATCGAAAAATCACCAGCGGGGAAATAACCTTTTCCCAGACAGGTATGAAAAAAGAAGATTTTACGAAACTGTGCACAGATCAGTCTTATGTACTGCCTAGGACGGAAATTGAACGGCTGTGCAATGCTATGAAGCTGACAAGTGAAGAAGCACAAACTCTGCTCCAGTGGGCGGAGGACTGAATTAAAACTACCGGATCGGCGTTTAATAAATGCCGCAGCGGTAGTTTTTTCTTGGGCTCAAAAAAAGAAAAGTGGAAAAGTGCTTGACAAACTTAACTGTAAGAAATATAATTACAGTTACAAAAGAGGGAAACTAAAAGAGAAGGTGATAAAGGTGACGAGCGAATTTGCAATAGCCGTGCATACGCTGGTGTTTTTAAATCATAAAGGCGATTGTCAAAGCAGCGAAAAAATAGCGGAAAACGTTTGTACCAATCCGGCCAGAATCCGAAAGATTTTGGCAAAGCTTCGAAAAGCAGAGCTGGTGAGGACAAAAGAAGGAAACGGGGGAGGATATTATTTTCAGGGAGATGCTGCGGATGCCACCTTGGCAAAAATATGCCGGGCAGTGGAGGAAATACCAGTTTCAGTATCGAAAAAAACCGGCGATCCCGATATGAAGTGTCAAATTGCTTCCGGTATGGCTGCAATCATGGATGAGATTTACGAAGGACTGAACCAGCTATGTGTCAAGCGGCTGGAGGAAATCAGTGTTGCGGATATAGACCGAAAGGTATTTGGCGAATGAGAGGAAAGAATTATGAAAAAATATGATGCGATTATTATTGGTTTCGGCAAAGGCGGAAAAACGCTGGCCGGCGATCTGGCAGGTCAGGGAAAACGAGTTGCCCTGATTGAAAAATCCAGGAACATGTACGGAGGCACCTGTATTAATGTGGGCTGTATTCCCACCAAGTCGCTGGTTCACAGCGCGGAGCTGGCGGAGGCCTTTCACTTTGACTCCTTTGAGAAAAAGGCGGAGTTCTACCGGGCCTCGATGGAAGAGAAACAAAGGCTGGTAGAGATGCTGCGTCAGAAAAACTATGATAAGGTCAACGCCAGTGAAAATGCGGATATCTACGATGGATTGGGAAGTTTTGTTTCAGACCATGAAGTAAAGGTCAAGTCCCAGGAGGGAGAAGAGATTCTATACGGCGAACAAATTTTTATCAATACTGGATCCGAGGCGTTCGTTCCGCCGATTCCAGGTCTTGCTCAGGCAGAGCGGGCGTACACCAGCCAGACTCTGCTGGACTTGAAAGAACTGCCCAGACATCTGGTGATCCTGGGCGGCGGCTACATCGGACTGGAGTTTGCGTCTTTCTATGCATCCTTCGGCTCCAAGGTAACGGTCATTCAGATGGAAGACTTATTCATCGGCCGGGAGGACCGGGAAATCGCAGATGTGGTCAAAGCCGCTCTGGAAAAGAAGGGAATCACCTTCATCATGAGTGCGGCAACCAAAGAGATCACGGGAGATTCGGACATGGTAAAGGTGGAATATGAAGCCGGAGGCAGAGCAGCATTCGTCCAAGGCGACGCCCTTTTGGTGGCGACCGGCCGCAGGCCCAATACAAAGGACCTCCAACTGGATCAGGCAGGCGTAGAGACACTGAAAAACGGCGCAGTCAAGACTGATGAAAACAGGCGGAGCAGCAAGAGCCATATCTTTGCCATGGGCGACGTGGCAGGAGGTCTGCAGTTTACTTATGTTTCTTTAGATGATTACCGGGTTGTCAAGTCAGCTCTCAGCGGAGGCAGTTATACGGCGGAAAATCGAAATATTCCTTACAGCGTTTTCATCGATCCGCCCCTCTCCAGAGTTGGGCTGACAGCAGATGAAGCAAAGGAAAAGGGATACCAGAATGTTAAAAGCGTTTCCCTGCCTGCCCCGGCCATTCCAAAGGCACAGGTGCTGCAGCAGCCTACAGGCCTTCTGAAAGCAGTCATAGACGGCGATACGGAGCAGATCCTGGGGGCGACCCTGTTTTGCAGCGAATCCCATGAGATGATCAACCAGATCAAGCTGGCCATGGACCTGGGAGCATCCTACAAGGTTCTGGCAAACCAAATTTTCACCCATCCAACCATGAGCGAATCGCTCAACGATCTGTTCTCAGCAGTTAAATAATACAAAAAGACGTGATTTGCTTCGGCGGCCCCATGAAGCGAATCACGTCTTTTCTATGTCCCGATTATAGGCCGAAGGAACCGGTGATTGGATCCTCAAAAAGAAAGACATGCGGAGGATCAATGGTAAAAAAGATAAAACAAACGATCAGAAGTGCCGATCCAATTCCAGCCAGTAAGTCAGCCCGGTGGGATGAAAGACAACCCTTTTGCAGCAACAGGTAGCTGGACAGATATGAAGCCAGAACTCCGAGGATAAAGGTTCCGATGTCCAGGGGCAGATAATTCGTACCCAGCAGGGCCGTATAACCGTAAAAGGATGCGACAATGACGATCATTCCCAACAGGATGGATACCAGCCGAATTGCGACAAATCCACGCCGCCGGTTTCCATAGGCAAAATATTCGATGACCGCGAAAAGAAACATAGGCGTCGCCAGGAGCTTTAAATGCTCCCATGTGCTTTCATTAACCGCAGAAAAAGAAGCGATCAAAGGATTCTCCCCGGACCAATGGTAGAAAAAATGGGTCAAAGTTCCAAGGATAATGGTAAAAAGAATTCCGGCGATATGCCAGCGCTTTGTGTTCATGGAAAATACCTCCCGTAATAGTCTATGCAGACGGCAGAAAAATGTTACTCGATCCGTAAACTTTGCGAAACCATTGACATATCATTCATTTTTACATACTATAAAGCAATGCGAAGGTATTCGTAATAGCAAGGGAGGTAATGTATGTGAAGCAGGAGCATGAAGATGATCTGCAGAGCAGGCATAAAAAGACCGCCATGCAGGTATCGATTGTCAGCATAGCGGTGAATTTGTTGCTGTCCGCGTTTAAACTGGCCGCTGGCCTCATCGCCCGCTCAGGAGCAATGATCTCGGATGCTGTTCACTCAGCATCCGATGTGTTCAGTACCTTGATCGTGATGGCCGGGATATCCATTTCCGGAAAAAAATCCGACCGGGAGCACCCATACGGCCACGAACGGATGGAATGTGTGGCGTCGATTCTGCTGGCGATTTTTTTGCTGGCAACAGGAATTGGAATCGGATTTGCGGCTATAGAAAAACTGTTAAATGGAAGCAGTCAGACCATTGCCATACCGGGAAAACTGGCCTTGATCGCGGCGATCATTTCCATTGTAGTTAAGGAAGGAATGTATTGGTATACGAGAAAAGCAGCTAAAAAGATTCATTCGGGAGCATTGATGGCAGATGCATGGCATCACAGGTCGGATGCCCTTTCTTCTGTAGGAGCTTTTATTGGGATTTTGGGAGCACGTATGGGACTGCCGATCATGGATCCTTTAGCCAGTGTAATCATCTGCATTTTTATCGCCAAGGCTTCCATCGATATATTTCGCGATGCTATGGATAAAATGGTGGATAAAGCCTGTGATTCGGAGACTGTGGACCGCATGATTTTTCTAGCCTTGAGCAACCCCAAGGTAAAACAAGTAGATGAGATGCGGACCAGAATGTTCGGCGCCCGCTCTTATGTGGACATGGAGATTGCCGTCGATGAAGACCTATCTTTAAAGGAAGCCCACCGCATCGCAGAAGAAGTCCATCTGGCAGTGGAGCAGGCGTTCCCACAGGTAAAGCACTGCATGGTCCATGTCAATCCCCAGGCTTCAAATCGCTAATGCATCCACTCGGACATCTTCTGACGTTTTTTCAAGCGCAAATAATAGCATATTCCCGCCAAATCGGCCAGAAACCAGCCAATAGGGATTGCCCACCAGATGCCCAAAAGTCCCGCTGCGGTGGGTGCCAGGGCGTATGCCAGGATTACCCGTGTGCCCAGAGAAATGACGGTAAGAATGACCGATATCCCTGCCCGGCCGATACCGCGGTAAAAGCCGTACAGCAGAAAGAGAATGCCGATGCCGCAATAAAACGCGCCTTCAATCCTGAGATATTGAACACCGATGGCGATGATTTCCGTCTCGGAGGAGCGGATGAAAATTTCCATCAGCGGCTGGGCGAATAGGCAAACCAGCGCTGAAATAACTAAACAAAAAAGAAACACGCACAAGACCGCGGACCGGATCCCCTGCCGGATACGGTCTTTTTTTTCTGCTCCGAAATTCTGCGCGATATAGGTGGAAAAAGCATTGCCGAAATCCTGAACCGGCATATAGGCGAATGCGTCGATCTTTACAGCCGCGGCGAATGCGGCCATGACAGCCACTCCGAAGCTGTTGACCAAGCCCTGGATCAGAAGGATCCCAAAGTTCATGATGGACTGCTGCATGCTGGTCAGAAGGGAGAGACGAATAATGCTCCAGCAGATGGATTTGGGCGGGCGCATATGTTTCTTCTGAATCCGCAGGATGGGAAGGCGAAGAAAACAGTAAAGGGCGATCCCGGCTGCCGCTGCCAGCTGTGCGATAACCGTAGCCCAGGCAGCGCCTGCGATCCCCATTTTAAAGCAGAGGATGAAGAGCAGGTCCAGACCAATGTTCATCAGTGAGGAAACGCCGAGAAAAATAAGCGGTATCACCGAATTGCCGATGGAACGAAGCACAGCGGCAAAATAGTTAAAAATAAAGGTGAAGAGAATTCCAATAAAGACAATTCGCAGGTAAACTTTGGTTTCATCGTATATTTCATCAGGAATCTGCAGCACGGACATAATGGGATTAAGAAAAAGAAAGACTGCGCAAGTGATGCCGATGGTTAAAAGTCCGATGAAAAAAAAGGAGAAGGAGAGTGAGGAACGGAAAGCATTTTCTTTTTTTGCGCCGTAGCACATGGAAAAGGTCACGCCGCTTCCCATGCACAGACCCAGTATGATCGACGTGAGAAAGACCATGAGCGCAAAGGAAGAACCCACTGCAGCCAGCGCGTCCGGGCCCAGAATCCGCCCGACGATGAGCGTGTCCACGATGTTGTACAGCTGCTGGAGCAGATTGCCCAGAATAAGGGGCAGGGCAAATATAAGGATTGATTTTGTCACTTTGCCTTCCGTTAGATTGATTTGCATATCAAGCTCCTTTCATTTTGTTCTGCTATATGAATGTTAACATCTTTTCAGCGGCAGGTCAAAGCGAATAGCCCTTTTGAACAAAATATACGATTTTTCGATTTTCTTTTATTTCTATGAGGCAAAAATGAATACAAAAGGTACGACTTGGCTCTGATATTTGGATCGTTTTGTACATTGGATTGCTGAAAACAGAATGCTAAAATCTATGATAACTAATCCGTTAGATGTGTCTGAACGACTTCGTTTAGCAAGTTAAGATTTGAAAAGGAGGCTTTCATGGAAAAGAAAGATAGGTTGGATGTATTGCTCGATCATGCAAAAACAGCTTTGAAAGAATTTGAAGCGGCCGCACAGGAAGACGTTGATAAATATGTAAAAGCCATGTGCCTGGCATTCAAGGAGCATGCCAGGGAATTGGCGGAGCTTACCATTGAAGAGACCGGACTTGGGGACTTGGAGGCGAAAATAGAAAAGAACACAGGCGCACCCGACGGAATCTGGTACGATCTGAAAGATAAAAAATCGGTAGGCATTATCGGTGAAGATCCGGAGCTGAGGCTCAAATATGTCGCATCGCCGAAAGGAATCTTAGCTTCGGTAGCGCCTACGACCAATCCCAATGTGACAATTATGTTCAACGGAGCTTATGCGATTAAAGGACGGAATGTACTCATAGTCGCGCCCCATCCACGTGCCATAAAAACATCCCTGAGAACCTGCGAGATCTTAAACGAGGCATTGAAAGAAGCAGGCGCGCCCGACCATCTTCTGCAGTGCATTGAATCGCCGTCTATTGAAATGACACAGGAGCTTATGAAGAACAGCAATGCCATTATTGCCACGGGCGGTTCCGCCATGGTTCAGTCCGCCTATTCCAGCGGGCACCCTGCCTTTGGCGTAGGACCGGGAAATGTACAGACCATCTTCGACCGGAACTATAGCGATTATGAGAAGGCTGTCAGCCAAACCGTATTGGGCCGCAGGTACGATAACGGATTGATTTGCGCATGTAATCAATCCTTTATCATTCCTGAAGAGATGGAGGAATCTCTGATTCAAATCATGGAAAAGGAAAACGTTTACTATGTTAGCGACCAAGAGACGATCAACGCCTTCAGAGAACTGATCTTCCCCGATGGAAAGCATATCAATCCCAAAGTCGTGGGGCAGAGCCTTCAAAAAATCGGGAACATGATCGGTTTGGAAATACCGGAACATATGCGGATCGCAGTCCTTAAAATTAATAAAAAGGATGCAGGGCAGAAGGATCCGCTGTGCGGGGAAAAGATGTGTCCGGTAGCGATTTCGATCACTTATGACAGTTTTGAAGAAGCGGTGGATATAGCAAAAACAAACCTGAATTACCAGGGTGCGGGACATTCGTCGGTCGTTCATACGGATGATGCCGCTCATGCGGAATACTGCGGGACAACGCTTCCCGTATCGCGTCTGCTGGTGAACCAGCCTGGCATCTTTGCGGCCAATCCCGCGCTGGCCAATGGTTTTCGGCCGACCAGCACATTGGGCTGCGGCTCCTGGGGTAACAACTCCATTTCGGAAAATCTCACATTCGAGCACTTGATCAATATTTCAAGAATCGGGTGGACCAAAGACGAGGAGGCTATCCCCACGCCAAAACAGATTTGGGAGGAATAAAGGAAAAGATATGGAAAGGTGCTGAGATGATTTATAGAAATTTCAACGATATATTGTCAACCGTGAAGAAAAGCGAAACGGTAAAAAAACTTGGACTAGTCTGCGCAGAGGATCCCAATGCACTGAAAGCAGTACTTGAGGTATGGAAAGAAGGCTTGATCATACCGGTTCTTTTCGGAAATGAAGAGCAGATCCAAAATCTCCTTAAAGAACGGCAGGAGGACATCTCTATGGATGAAATTGAGGTCATATCCGCGGAAGGCCCTGGCGATGCGGCAGGTAAAGCTGTAGCCGCGGTTAAGAACGGTTCGGTGGATTTTTTGATGAAGGGACGTTTGGAAACGCCGGAGCTTTTGAAAGCAGTCGTCAATAAAGAAAAGGGTCTGGCAGCAGGGGGCGTGATGAGCCACGTGGCAGTAAATGAAATCCCCTCCTATCACAAACTGCTTCTAACGACAGACGGCGGCATGCTCCCATATCCCAGCCTGGAGCAGAAGAAGGGGATCATAGAAAATGCAGTCTGCATGATGAACAGACTTGGTTATGATGAGCCCAAGGTTTGCATTTTGGCGTCAACCGAACACGTAAATCCAAAAATGCTTGAAACGACCGATGCAAATGCCTTAAAAGAGATGAACCGCGGGCATGAAATAACGGGCTGCATAATAGAAGGACCTATTTCATTGGATCTGGCGCTGGTTAAGAAGCGGGCGGAAGAGAAGAGGTACGAAAGTCCGTGTGCCGGAGATGCGGATATCTTGGTGCTGCCCAACGTTCACGCCGGAAATATTCTGGGAAAAAGCCTGGTTGAAATGGCGGGAGCGAAGATGGCCGGCCTGGTTTTGGGAGCATCCTGCCCCATCGTACTGACTTCAAGAGCCTCTTCTTTTGAGGAAAAGTTTAATTCTCTGATGTTAGCATGTCTGATTAGCTGAAAGGATAACGAATATGATAACTGAAAAAATTCTCGTCATTAATCCGGGCTCTACTTCTACAAAAGTGGCTGTTTTTGAAGGAGAAACGGCCAAATGGGTCGAGAGCATCAATCATTCCCCAGACGAGTTGAAAAAATTCAAAAAAGTGTACGATCAATTGGATATGAGATTTGGATTGATCAAGCAGCTGCTTGAAAATCATCATGAGGACATTGCCGCATTCAGCGCCATCGCTTCAAGAGGCGGCAATATGCCTGCCATAAAGGCAGGACCCTATAAGATTACCGACTACATGGTCGAATGCCTCCAGTACAGACCCCTGGACGAACACGCTGCCAATGTAGGCGCCGGGATCGCTTTAAAACTGGCAAATGAAGCAGGAATCAATGCCTATATTTATGATGCCCTCACTGTGGATGAAATGCTGGAAGTCAATAAAATTACCGGACTTGCGGGGATCCGGCGGCCTGCGAGAGGACATAACCTAAATACACGAGCCGCTGCCCTCAAGCTGTGCGAGGAAAAAAATATCGAGTATAAAGATACCAACATTATCGTGGCCCATCTGGGCGGCGGAATAACCATCAATCTGCACAGCGGCGGAAAAATCATCGATATCATCATGGATGAGGAAGGTCCCTTCTCTCCGGAAAGAGCCGGAGGCATGCCTGTTTATTCCATCGTGAAAATGGCGTTCAGCGGGAAATATACAGAAGATGAGCTTATGAGGCAATTGCAGAGGAAAGGCGGTCTTCTGTCCCATTTTGGAGTGCTGGATATACGGGCGGTGGAAAAAATGATCGATGAGGGGGATGAATATGCCAAGACGGTTTTCGATGCAATGGCGCTTTCTACGGCAAAGAATATTGCCAAAATATCCCCATGCGTACAAGGCAAAATTCACCATATCGTCCTGACCGGAGGTTTAGCCCACTCCAAACGATTTACCGGACAGATCATTAAATCCGTAGAATTTTTAGCCCCTGTCACAATCATTGCAGGTGAAAACGAAGTTCAGTCCCTTGCCAATGGTGTTCTTCGCGTGCTGAGAGGAGAAGAGGAAGCCAAGATCCTCGTAGAAGGAGAGAAGTAGATGAACAATCGATGGGTATATCTATTTACAGGAATGGCTTTGCTCCTCTTCTTGGGGCTCATTTATGCATGGTCAATCTTTAAGGCGCCGTTTTCTGAGATATATCCGCAATGGAGTATTCCCCAACTGACGTTGACCTTCACCATATCGATGATTTTTTTCTGTTTGGGAGGATTCTGGGGAGGCTTGCTATATAAGAAAATCAAGGCCATGATCATTATTTGGATATCGGCGCTGCTGCTTTTTATCGGATTTTTCGGCGTTTCACTGATCAACGGGCAGGACAGCCATTCCAGTTTGTATTTGCTCTATCTTTGTTACGGCGTGTTTTGCGGAACCGGGGTCGGTATCGGCTACAACTGTGTAATCAGTACGGTGAATCAGTGGTTTCCCGATCGAACCGGGTTTTCCTCCGGCCTTCTGATGATGGGCTTTGGCTGTGGAGGTCTGGTATTTGGCGGCGTCGTCAAAATTCTCATCCATATGGCAGGGCTGTTCTCAGCATTCAGGACGCTGGCGGTAATGGGAGCAGTTATACTGGTCATAGGTTCCTTTTTTATGAAACCGCCTGAATCTGTCTCCGCAAATAAAATCGAGAAAAAAGCTGAGTTGAAAAGCTGCACCACAAAGGAGATGCTTACAGATGCAAGGTTTTGGATTTTCATATTATGGGCGGTCCTCATCAACTCCACAGGCTTGCTTGTGATTGGAAATGCCGCGAATATCGCCCTTGCATTTGGAGCGCCCGCGCTTCTGGGGCTGCTGGTATCGGTATGCAACGGATTGGGCAGAGTCATACTGGGCACGATGTACGATAAGTTTAGACAGAAAAGAACCATTTTGGCTGACTGCATGTTTATTTTTATCGCAGGACTCAGTCTGACGGCAGGCAGCGTTACCGGCCGGACACCGCTTATTCTTTTCGGTCTGCTGGTGACAGGCATCGGCTACGGAGGCGGCCCCGCATTGACATCTGCCTTTATTCACAGTGAATTCGGGCCAAAATATTTTCCTGTAAACTTCAGTATCGGAACATTCTCACTTATTCCGGCGGCAATTATAGGACCTATGATTTCCAGCGTCCTCATCGAAAAGTCCGGAGGAAATTATAACAGTACCTTCATGATGATACTAATTCTGGCATTGCTGGCAGGTATCTGCTGGCATTTGCTGAATAGAAAATCCAGATGAAAGGAGAGAAATGAATTTAAATATCGATATCATTGCAGATTCGCTTAGGAAAAACTACGAATTGATTCAGATTGAAGTTAAACATAAGGAGCTGACGTTTGAGCAGGTTGTGATCTATACGGATGAAGTCAGTTTTCTGCCGGCCAGAGTCTATGTCGCTGAAGGCGGCCAACTTCCCCAGAAGCCTTTTTTTGAAGATTTTTGCGCCATTGTCAGTATTGGAAAAAGCAGCCATTCTTTTATTGACTCTGACTGTGATTACATTGAATTGGAGGCCGGCTTATCGCTGGCTCAGGTGGTAAACAGCATTCAAGATATCTTTAACAAATATAACCGCTGGTTTCTGGACATGAAAGAGGCAGTCATAAATGAACAAGGAATACAGAAGCTGATCGATTTGACTCTGCCCATCCTGGGCAACCCGATTTACCTCCATGACAAAGCATATCATTTTATCGGATTTGCCGAGCCTCCCAATATGCCCACCAAAAAAGATCCCTACCAAATCAACAAATGCAATGGAAGATTTCCAAGAGATTTGCTTGACCAGCTGAAGGACACCCCTTTCTTTGAAAATACATTTAAGACTACAAAGCCCACTTTCTATATCGATAAAGGTGATGTCAACTACATATATGACAACATTTGGTATCACGGCGAATACTGGGGGAGACTTTTTGTCGACGAGTCGGTCAAACCCTTCGACAAAGGGGACTATGCGATCATAGAAATCCTCAGAAAAATGATAGAAAAAATTTTGACAAAGAGAAATCTATTCCCGGAAATGAAATATAGATTACTGGAAAAAAACCTGATTGAAATGCTGGAGGGATACAACGTTGATAGGAATTGCCTCGAAGAGGAATTGAAGCAATATGAATGGGACATCTGCGACACTTATTTTTGTATCAAACTGCAAATGGAAAAAATCGATTTGATGCTGAATACGATGGTCAATACCTGTGAGGTTATTGAACTTGAATTAGGTGATTGTATCGCATTCCCATATCAGGAGGAAATAATCGGTTTAGTTCATATCGACGGCGCGTCCGATACTCTGAGACGGATAAAAAGGGTGCTGAAAAAACTGGAATATGCTGTGGGAATCAGTATGCCGCTGACCGATTTTCGCGAATTGCCTTATTACTGCAAACAGGCTGAAATTGCTCTTAAATATGGAACAAAAGAAAACAAGGCCGAACAGATTCATCGATTCGAGGACTACTGTTTTTCGTACATGCTGGACTGCTGTACGAAGGAGCTGAAACCCAATATGCTTTACCCTCCCATGTTGAACAAGCTGATCGAACATGACCAAAAAAAATCAACAAGCTATGTAGAAACCTTAAGAGCTTTTCTGGAAAACGATTTGAAAGCGGCTCAGACTATGAGAGCGCTGTATGTACAGAGAAGCACCTTTTTATATCGAATGGAACGGATTGAAGCATTGCTGGGGACAGATTTTAAAGACAATAAGACGAAGATCCATCTGCTGATGGCTTTTCAGCTGATGGACCGAGAGGAGTAACGGAGGGGCAAAGGACCTCTCCGTATTTCATTTATCCATGAAAACAGCTTCCAATATTGGAGCCTTTGTACAAATTGATGGTAAATTCAAAAAATTCTTTAAACGCCCCTTTTTATTTCGGACAAAATAGACTGTTTTTCTGCAAGAAAATAGAACAATTGGACTCTGGTTGGTGTGAAAAGCCGGGTGCTATAATTCTCGTAATACATCGTTATTCTAAGGTTCATAGAAAGGAGAAAACAATATGAAAAGAATAATCGATTTTCATACGCACCTGGGAGATTGCTTTGATCGCAATAAGGACATCGTTTTCAAAAAGCCCGTGATTTTGGAGCCTTATACGGATCCTCTGTCGGAATTCGCAAAGTCGGGATTCCGAGAACCCATTGACACCAGCAGCCTGCAGGCAAAGGATCAGCTGGCGGACGCTATGCAAAACCGCGTACTTGAGAAAGGCAGCCTGGAAAAGGCTTCCGAGGAAATGGACAAAAACAACATTACCTATTTTGTTTCTCTAAACAATTATCCCAACACCAGTTTTGATGAAACACGAGCCGCTTCAAAAATGGAATACAGGATCATCCCCTTTACAAGCGCGGATTTCGGCACGGAACCATGGGATATCCGCGATGTGATGGAACGGGATATTGCCAATGGCGCCAAAGGGCTGTACATTCACCCTCAGCTTCAGGGAATCAAGGTTGTCAACGGTAGAGCCAGAGCCGCCATTGAGGCATTTGACAAAGCAGGGCTTCCGGTTGTTCTGCACTTCGGTGAGGATGATTGTTATTACCGTCAGGGCAGCGAATCCGCAAAAAAAGCGCCCGGTGAGTATGGCGCGCTCTCCTGGACCGCGGAGATCATATCCAAATATCCCAATTGCCGCTTTGTGCTGACCCATTCGGCCCTGACCACTGACGAGGATTTAGATGTTCTGATGGACTGCGCTAAGAAGAATGGATGGGAAAACGTTTATGTGGTCACCAGTTATAAATGCGCTGAGACCATTAAAAAACTGGCCAGCTGCTTTGGCGCTGACCATGTTTTGTTTGGATCGGATTTCCCATTCTGCGACGTGTCCTATGCCCTCAAAGAATGTGAAAAGGCATTCGCAGAAGATGATGAAGCCCTGGAAAAGGTTTTGTATCAAAATGCAGTAGCCTTAACCCGCTTATATGAATAAGCCAATGTTTAATTAAGGAGGCACGTTTATGAACACATTAAACAAGGAAAAAAAGATTCTCGGCTGGGGCAGGTATGAGCTTACAGTGGTCATCTCGCTGTTCCTGATCTGGGGATTCGTATTTCTTGACAGGCTGGTGATGTCCTTTCTGGCGCCGCTGGTCATGGAAGATTTGGGGATTACTGATCCTCAATACGGCCTGATTAACACATTTTCAACAGGTTGTTACGCGATAGCCTCAATCGTGTTGTCTCCGATTTTGGAATCAACCGGAAAACGAAAAAAATGGATGATCCTGCTTTGCTTGGGTACGGGTATTTTCGCCTGTCTCAGCGCCGCTACGCAAGAGGTCTGGCAGCTCCTTGTTACAAGAGCGGCCGTAGGGTTCTTTGAAGGACCGATTGCTCCGCTGATGTTCGCAATGCTGATCAAAGAATCATCCCCCACCAAAGTGGCCCTCAACACGGGCATCGTCGCCAGCGGCGTGAACGTCATCGCGGTTTCCATGGGACCGGCAGTGGTTACCCGGGTTGCCGCGGCCAGCAATTGGCGGATGAGCTTTCTGGTGGCAGGGATCGCTTCCCTCATTGTTGCGCTGGCCTTGATCAAAGTTCTCCGCGAAGTCCCCTTTTCTCAAGATGCGGCCGGAGGAGAAAAGAAAGAATCAATGTGGAGCATCATTGGCAAGTTGATGAAGAACCGCAACGTCATTCTCAGCTTCATTTTGGGGATCCTGTGCATGTGCGGTTATTGGACGCTTATGCTCTACGCAACCCTGTTCTTTTCAACGGTTGGCGGACGAGACATCACCTCCGCAGGCGCCATTGTCAGCTTTATGGGCGTTCTGGCTGTCGTTTGGACGATTTTCGTGCCCAAAGTTTCTGACTTCATGGGCCGCAAGCCCGCCCTGGTTATGTGGTTTGCGCTTTGTGCGGTCATGCCCTTTGTGATGTTCGGGGCGCCTTCATCAATGGGGGCGGTTATCGTTTATGCCCTTGTCGGAGGAATCCCGGGAGCCGTCATACCCTTCTTCCAAGCGATTATACCGGGCGAATCGCTTCCCAACTATATGCTGGGAACAGCCAGCGGCCTTATCATCGGCGTTTCCGAGATCGTCGGCGGAGCCGCGTGGCCGGCCATTGCAGGGATCATTGCTGGAAAGAGCGGCTACCCAACCGTCATTTTAATCGCGGGTATTGCGTTTACCGCCGGAGCGGTGCTTTCTCTGCTTCTGAAAGAAACAAAAGGAAAAAATAAATTGGATCAAAATAGCGAGGAGGAAAAATAATGAGAAGAATTATTGATACTCATATGCACATGGGAGATATTTACCATGAAAATTTAAACGTTGTGTTCAAAAAGCCCTTCCAATATGATTATCGGCCTTACCCGGATGTGTTCGAGGATCTGGGGGAAATCGGATACAGCAAGCCGCTGGTCGTGCCCGATGAGAAGCGGCATAATCAGTTGATCGATGCGGCGCAGAATCACGACTGGGAACGGGGAGGCCTGCAGGCTGCCATCAGTGCTATGGAATACAGCGGCATCACTTATGCTGTCAATCTGCCCATTCTGCCGGGACACGGTTTTGAAGACGCGCTGGCAATCACGAAGTTATACCCCAATATTCTCTGCTTCACCTGTCCGGATTTTGAACTTCCGGTTGAAGAAATGGTGAAGAAATTGAAAAAGGATATTGTACGCGGAGCAAAGGGACTCAAGCTCCATCCCATCATAAACAATATTTCCCCTCGGGATGAGCGTTTGCACGTGGCGATGGAGGTGTTCGGCGATCTGGGACTGCCGATTACATCCCACTGCGGCATCAACGATTATTACAAGAAGGATTCACCTCATTTTAAGAAAACCAACAAAGAATACGGCGCCCTTTATTATGTATTGGAATGGATTGAAAAATATCCCGACTTCATTTTTATTCCTGCTCATTGCGGCGGTTTCAGCGGCGGAGAAATGGACGAGTTATCCAATGCCGTTAAGACCCATGGTTGGAAAAATGTTTATGTGGAAACCTCCATGCGCGGTCGTGAGGATATCGAAAAGATGATCGATCTCTTTGGAGAGGACAAAGTAATGTTCGGAACCGATAATCCTTCCACCCCGTACTATTATTCACTGGAATGCGTCTTAGAGGCGACGAAGCACGATCCTGAGCTGCAGGAGAAAGTCCTGTATCGAAACGCAGCAAAATTGCTGTACCTCTAGAAGGATTTAAACATTTAAGATAGAAGCATGGCCGCCGGCTCAGCCGGCGGTGTTCTGCAAGGAGGTATGTTAATGAACACATTAAATACAAATTCCAACAACGAAAAGAAGATTTTTGGTTGGGGACGGTATGAGCTTTCATTGCTGATTTTGTTTGCATTTGTTTGGGGCTTCATATTTCTTGACAGGCTGGTGATGTCCTTTCTGGCGCCGCTGGTTATGGAGGATCTGGGCATTACGGACCCGCAGTTCGGCCTTATTAACACCTTTACGACAGGTTGTTACGCCATAGCTGCAATCGTATTGTCACCGATTTTGGAGTCAACCGGTAAACGTAAAAAATGGCTTGTCCTGCTTTGTCTGGGCGCGGGAGTATTCGCCTGCCTCAGCGCAGCTACACAAAACGTCTGGCAGCTTCTTGCTACAAGAGCGGCGGTAGGCTTCTTTGAAGGTCCGGTTGCTCCGCTGATGTTCGCAATGCTGATTAAAGAGTCATCTCCCGCCAAAGTAGCGCTCAATACCGGCCTTGTCGCCAGCGGGACAAATTTTATTTCCCTTTCACTGGGGCCGGTAATGGTTACGCAGATCGCCGCGGTCAGCAATTGGCGTATGGGTTTTCTGGTGGCAGGCGTCGCATCCATTCTTGTTTTCCTTGTCCTGACTAAGGTCCTCCGCGAAGTCCCATTTTCTCAGGAAGCAGCTGAAAAAGAAAAGAAAGAATCGATGTGGAGCATGATTGGAAAATTGATGAAGAACCGCAACGTTGTGCTTAGCTTCATTCTTGGTGTTTTGTGCATGTGCGGTTACTGGACGCTAATGCTTTATGCGACGTTGTTTTTCTCAACGGTTGGCGGACGGGACATTACCTCCGCGGGCGCCATTGTCAGCTTAATGGGTGTTCTGGCTATCTTTTCGCCGATTATTGTGCCAAAAGTCTCTGACTTTATCGGCCGTAAGCCCGCTGTTGTTCTGTGGTTTGCGCTTTGCGCAGTCATGCCCTTTGTGATGTTCGGAGCACCTTCATCTACAGCTGCGATCGTTATTTATGCGCTCACCGGAGGAATTCCGGGCGCTGCCTTCCTGTTCTTTCAGACGATTATCCCGGGAGAATCGCTTCCCAACTATATGCTGGGAACAGCCAGCGGCCTCATCGTCGGCGTCGCGGAAATCGTCGGCGGATCCGCATGGCCGGCTATTGCCGGAATTATTGCCGGAAACAATGGCTACCCAGCCGTCATTTTTGTAGCGGGTGTTGCCTTTGCCGCAGCAGCGGTACTTGGCCTATTTCTAAAAGAAACAAAAGGAAAGAACAAATCGGAATCCTGATCATACCGTGATTAAAAGGATTTGCTTTATACTTAAAGACAAACCCGGCAAAGTTTTTGCCGGGTTTGTCAGTGGTGTGGAAATATAGTATACTATTGTACGGCGTTGCTGCAAGGTATCGGGTTTTCATGGAATGTGAGTGCAAGGGAAAAAAGCGGAAAAAATGCACGAATTTTACACTGTTTTCAACGATTGAGCCCTCTCAAATTCGGCTTGTGGAGCAAATCTCCGTTTTCTGCCAAGATCAGGCCTGGCAGACCCACAACTTTGCGTAAAAAGCGCGAACTTTTATGAAAATTTTCCGGAATCCGATTCCAGCAATACAGCCCCTGAAAATTTAAAAGTTTACTCTAACAAATGAAAAGTAGGAGCAAAGCGATGATTCTCAGTGTCAGCAGAAGAACCGATATTCCCGCCTGTCATTGGCAGTGGTTTTTAAATCGGCTGGATGCCGGTTTTCTTTGCGTGCGCAATCCTTTCAATCCACGGCAGATCAGCAGGATCGACCTGGATCCGCGGCTGGTGGATTGCATGGTCTTTTGGACCAAAAATCCTATGAATCTGGCGGCATCGGCAGACAGGCTGAAGGAGTATGTCTGGTATGCCCAGATCACCATCACTGGCTATGGAAACGATCTGGAACCGGGGGTGCCGGACAAAAAGAAGGTGGTGATTCCAGCCTTTCAGGAGCTAGCGTCCCGCTTTTCTGCCCAGCACGTGATCTGGAGGTATGACCCGATTTTGATCAATGATAAATATTCGGCGGCTTACCATCTCCACGCCTTTAGTCAGATCGCCCGCAGTTTGAAGGGATTTACAAATCGGGTGATGATCAGTTTTCTCGATCTTTACCGCAAAAATGAGAAAGCCATGAGAGAATTGGGGATTGAGCCGGTTTGCCGGGCAGAGGCTGTGGAATTGGCATCCGGGCTCAAAGAGATTGCCGCAGCCAATGGGATGGAGATCTTCTCCTGCGCCGAAAAGCTGGATTTAACCCCTGGGGGAGTTTCCGCCGGCGCGTGTGTGGACAAAAGGCTCATTGAGGAACTGTGCGGCTGCCAGCTGGAAGGGAATAAGGATAAAAATCAGCGCTCTCAATGCGGCTGCCTGGAAAGCGTTGACGCAGGCATATATGATACTTGCAGCATGGGGTGCAGGTATTGTTATGCTGGGCAGAGAAAAAAAGCCGACGATTCCTGCGATGTCCATTCTCCGCTGCTGCAGGGACAGATCGGGGCAGGAGAGACCGTTTCACTGCGAAAACAAGCTTCCCTGAAAAAAGAACAGATGACGATCTTTTGATTTTCTAAGGACACCCGCATCATTCTCCAACGCTTGACAGAGAATGAAGGGAGTGTAATAATAAATGTTATTGTGAATAAGGGAGTAGAAACATGTACCAAGGATTGTACCGGGAATTACCCGACATTCAGGCATACCTGGACCGGATCGGAATGCCGGCGCCTCAGCAGCTTTCTGTAGATTATCTGGATCAGCTGGTGCTGGCCCATCAGTATCAGGTGCCTTTCGAAAACATCGATACCAGCGATAAAAACTTAACCATTTCTTTGGAGACAGAGGCGATCTTTGATAAGATCGTCACCAGGAAGCGGGGCGGCTGCTGTTTTGAACTCAACGCGCTGTTTCTCAAATTGCTCTGCGCTTTGGGCTTTGACGCCTGGGCTTGCCGGTGCAGGGTACTGCGGGGAAAGGACTTTTTTCCGCCGTCCTCTCATCGGGCTGCGTTGGTGCGGATGGAAGGGAGCATCTATTTTTGCGATGTGGGCTATGGCGGACCTCAGCCGGCCTGCGGCATTAAAGTGGAAGACGGCAGTACCAGAACCTGCGCCGGACAGACCTTCATAATCCGCAGGAACGATGAATATTGGTGGACCTTGATTTACTTGTCAAAAGAGGGACCGGAGGAAACCATGCAGTTTACCATGATGCCCGAGGAAGAAGTGGATTTTGTTCCTTTGAGTCATTTTTGCTTTACCCATCCCGATTCCTTTTTTTCTACGGGCGAGAGGGTGATCAGCAGACGCATTCCCGGCGGAAGCGTATCCATTGAAGGTGATCGTTTTACCCGCATTGAAAGCGGCGTCCGCCAAGAAACAATGATTACGGATGAAAACCAGTATTTGACCCTGTTATCCCAGGAATTCGACATTACGCTGTAGCAGATGGGCCGGCTTTGCTATGCGATCCAAGACGAGAAAGGATATATAAGATGGATTGGAATAAGCTATTGTGTCCGGACCGGATCCGCAGCTATCGAAGCGCGGCGGGATCGGGCGATCTTAGAACAGAGTTTGAAAAAGATTATCACCGCATTATCAACAGCGCTTCCTTCAGACGGCTGCAGGACAAAACACAAGTCTTTCCGCTGGATAAAAGCGACTTTATTCGTACCAGACTGACCCATTCTCTGGAGGTATCCTCCTTTGGCAAATCCCTGGGGCAGAATATTTCGGAAAAGATTCTGAGGACCATAGGTGATGAGACTTTTCAGCCCTCCTTTAAGGCCGATGTCTGCGATATTCTCCAGTGCGCCGGGCTGCTTCACGACATTGGCAATCCCCCCTTCGGCCATTTTGGTGAAACGGCTATCCGCCAGTGGTTCCGGGACAACCTGCCCAGGCTGCAGTTTCAGGGAATGCCTGTGAGCAAGCTTCTTTCTCCCCAGATGCGGGAGGATTTCTATAACTTCGAAGGAAATACCCAGGCGCTGCGGCTGGTGACCAAGCTGCATTTTTTGGTGGATGAGCACGGCATGAATCTGACCAAGGCTCTTTTAGGGGCGATTATCAAATATCCGGTATCTTCCCTGAAAATAAATAAGCATAGCGGCGATATTAAGGATAAAAAAATGAGCTATTATTATGCGGAACGCCAGATCTTCGAAGATTTGCAGCAAAGCCTGGGCACGGAAGGCAAGCGCCATCCGCTGACCTTTGTCCTTGAAGCGGCGGACGATATCGCTTATAAGACAGCGGATATCGAAGATGCCTGTAAAAAAGGGTGCATCAGCTATGAGCGGCTGGTTTGGGAACTGGAGCAGCGGGGGCCGTCTGATGATGACGAGTATCAGAAACTGGTGGATGCGCTCAAAAGGCGCTATCAAAGAGCTGTGGAACGAGGCATCTCTTCGCCGGAGCTCAATGGAGTCCAGAACTGGATCGTCCACCTGCAGGGACGTTTGATCGCCTGCGCGACTTACGGATTTACCAGCAATTATCGAAGGATCATGGAAGGCAGCTACCAAAAGGATTTGTTTGCGGGAACTTACGGCGAACAGATCATGAAAATTCTCGGCGATATTGCTTTTGATTATGCGTTCAACACGGAGCCGATTCTCAAACTGGAAATCGCTGCCCAGACCATCTTTAACTTTTTGTTGGACAAGTTTGTGGATGCGGCCATCTCGTACGATACGCAGGAACCGCAAAGCGATGTGCAGAAAAAGCTGATCGCGCTGATTTCCGATAATTATAAAGGAATTTATCATATTTATGCCAAGGGCAAGGAGCCGATAGAGAAGCTGTATCTGCGGCTGCTGCTGGTGACGGATTTTATCTGCGGCATGACGGACAGCTATGCAAAGACGCTTTACCAGGAATTGAATGGAATCATTTAAGAAAGGCAGGAATCGTAATTATGTTGATACTTAAGCTGATCGCAGGCCCCTTGATTGGAGCGCTGATCGGTTATTGCACAAATTTTATCGCAGTAAAAATGCTTTTTAAACCTCACCGCCCGATCATGATCGGAAAGCGCAGGCTGCCCTTTACGCCGGGGCTGATCCCCAAACGCAAGGATGAACTGGCCGGGGCCATCGGTTCTGCCATCGGGGAGGTGCTGCTGACGAAAAAGGATTTGGCGGAAGCGCTGCCCGCGGAGCATATAAAGGAGTCCATCACAGGCGGGCTGTGGGAAGCATATCTGGGCGTAAAAGAAAGTCAGGTCTCTATCGGGGAAGCCGCCCGCGGATATCTTTCGGAAGAACGCCTTGAAGAGATCCGATTCAAGCTTGAAGATGTGATCACAGAGCGGGTAATGAGCGGTATCGAGGAGCTGGACATCAGCAATATTGTGGTAACAGAAGGAAGCCGGGCCATCCGGGAGAAGGTTCAGGGCACCATGCTTGCGATGATGGTCAACGATCAGGTGATCCAATCGGTAGCAGCTCCAATCGGCGAGGAAATTGAGAACTATATCAGCGAAAACGGAGAAGATAAGATTCGCCCTGTCGTTCAAAAAGAATTGAACAGGGTTGGTGAGGAGACCATCGGCAGTCTAACGCAGCAGCTGTCACTGGAGCAGCCCCATATGAAGAAGATCGTTGACGGACTTTATTCTGCCTGCGTGGAGGATGCCATGGAAGAAATGGTGGAAAAGATCGATGTGGCGGCCATCGTGGAGGAGAAGGTGCGCGATATGGATGTGGCCAAACTGGAGGCGCTTATTCTATCGGTTATGAAAAAGGAACTCAACGCCATCGTCAACCTGGGCGCCTTGATCGGCCTGGTTATCGGCCTGCTCAACCTGTTGATCAATATGTTGGGTTAAGAAACGGATTTCCACCTTGAATTTGAATTTTTTTGGTGGTAGAATCTCTAATGGAAACAACTATTTTACTTACAGACGAAAGGTCTGGGAATGGAGCTATAAAAGATGGAAACAATCAAATGTATTAAAGAAAGAAGAAGTATCCGTAAGTTTCAGGACAAAAAGGTGCCTCGCGAAGTGATCGATGAAATTGTTGAGGCGGCGGCTTTTGCACCTTCCTGGAAAAATACCCAGGTCACCAGATATATGGTTACGGAAGATCAGGAGAAAATGAACAAGATCGCAGACAGCTGCGTGATGGGGTTTGAATACAACATCGATACGCTGAGAAACGCGCCTGCCCTGGTAATCCTTACTATGATCGAGGGCCGTTCCGGTCTGGAAAAGGACGGTACTGCAACAACGCCCAAAGGCGCCGATTGGGGCGTGTTCGATACCGGCGCTGCTGCTCAGACGTTCTGTTTAGCAGCCCATGACAAAGGAATCGGTTCGGTTATCATGGGCATCTTCGATGAATATAAAGTCAGCCAGGTAATTCCGGTTCCGGAAGGTCAGAAGGTAGCCGCGCTCATCGCCATTGGTTATGCCGATGAGGACCCGAAAGCGCCAAGGCGCAAAAGTGTGGAAGAGCTGGTTACTTATGTGGACTAAGCGCTTCTGACTTAGGGGCCCAGAGATCACGGGCCTGACTGGAAAGGCTTTCCAGGTATAAAGCGTAAATTTCTTTTGAAGTTTACGCTTTTTTTTCGCCTGCCAGCAGCTTTTTGTAGATCCCTTCCGTGTCCATCTGGGGATGCTCTTCCATATATTGATAGATCCGTTTCACTTGCGCTCCATCCGCCAGCACCAGATCCGGCGCTTCTTCTCCCCTCATGCGGAACGTGTATCGGTACAGCCCTTTTCCAAAGAGGTCAAAGGGCATGATCATGATGACATATACATCATTCAGCTTGTTGTAGTCGATCACCCCCGGCTCCAGAAGTTTGCTGTCGATCATCCCTTGATATAGACGGCTTCGCCGCGGCAGGTTGCGGGTGTTTTGCTTTTGCACTTCCGTTTTGTACACCGTATCCTCTTCATCCATGGCCCACACATCCATCCGAATGTGCCGGCTCCAGGCCGCCCTGCGGTTTTCCTTTTCCGTCTGCGGCAAATGCTTTAAAACGACCTCTTTTCCAAGGATGATCTCCAGGATGCAGGCTGCGATTTCCGGATCCTCCATGGCCTCCGCGAACAAAAACCGATCCAGCAAGTTTAAATCCTTCAAATTCTTTTTTAATGTCATTGCTATTCCCCTTTATTATACCCATTCTATATGCATTGTGCAAATTACATATTTTTACAGGAAATGCATTGCCATATATTTCCTAATTGGTCAATGAAAACAGGAGAATTTGCCTTGGTCAAAAACATTGATACAATCGCCGGTTTGCTGTGGTATACTGACATAGTACAGGGGGACCATTGCCCCTTAATTTTTTAAGTCTTGACTTTTGACACTTACAGATGTAAGATATAAAAAATTACAAGTGTAAGTTATAAGATGGAGGCACTAGATGAACCTGATAAAAAAGCATAAAATCGTTTTTCTGATTCTAGCAGTAATTTTAGCGATGGCAGCAGTCCTGCTGGCATATAAACTGGCAGTTCTGAAAAGTCCGGAGAAGATCATAAAACAATATATGGCTTGCATTGAAGAGCAGGACTACGAAGGCATGTACGAAATGCTGGACCAGGAGAGCCAGGACAAAGTCACAAAAAAAGCCTTCATTACCCGAAATCAAAATATATATGAAGGCATCGGGGCAAAGAACATCGAAATCACCACCATTGAAGGGCAGGAAAAAAAGGACGCGGTCCAATATAAGACCGTGATGGATTCTTCTGCGGGAAAGATTCGTTTCCCCAATGAAGCGGTTGTACATAAAGAACAGGGAAGATACCGCATCACATGGAACGACGGCCTGATTTTTCCCCAGCTTGGCAGCGAAGATAAAGTAAGGGTTCAGGCAGAGAAAGCCGACCGAGGGACTATTTACGACCGAAGCGGAAATGTACTGGCCGGCAAAGGGACCGTAGCCGCAGTGGGTTTGATCCCTGGGAAAATGAGCAAAGACAAAACGGCTGACCTGGAAAAAATGGCAGGCCTTTTGGACATGGCGCCGGCGGATATTGAAAAGAAGCTCAATGCAAAATGGGTTAAGCCTGATCTGCTGGTACCGATCAAAAAACTGAAAAAAATCAACGAAGCATCGTCCAGCACGGTGGATTTGGAAAATGCGCGCATACAAGAAGAACTGCTCAAGATTCCCGGCGTGACCATCGGCGATGAGGAGAGCCGGGTTTACCCGCTGGGTGAAAAGACCGCCCATCTGATCGGCTATGTTCAGGGAATCAGCGCCGAAGAGCTGGAAAGCCGCAAGGACCAGGGCTACGACCAATACAGCGTAATCGGCAAGAGCGGCCTTGAAAGACTGTATGAAAAGCGGCTTCACGGCCAGGACGGAGAACGGATCGCCATCTATAACAAGAATGGCAGTGAAAAAGCAGTGGTGGGCCAGCGGCCCAAGAAAGACGGCGAGGATATAAAGCTGACCATCGACTCCAGGCTTCAGGCCCAGCTTTACGATACTTATCAAGCGGATAAAAGCTGCTCCGTGGTGCTCAATCCCAAGAGCGGCGAGGTGATGGCCCTGGTCAGCACCCCGTCATACGACAGCAACGATTTTGTAGTGGGCATGTCGGAAAAACGCTGGAAGCAGCTCAATGTAGATCCAAATACGCCCATGTACAATCGATATAAACAGATTTGGAGTCCGGGATCGGCGCTGAAGCCTGTCGTGGGAGCCATCGGCGTGGGGACGGGCAAATTGGACCCCAATGGAGATTTGGGACACAGCGGCAAGAGCTGGCAGAAAGACAGCTCCTGGGGCGGATATAAGGTGACGACCCTTCATGAATACAGCGGGCCTGCCAACCTGGAAAACGCACTCATCTATTCGGATAACATATATTTTGCCAAAGCAGCTTTGAAGATTGGAGCCGATACGTTGACCAAACAGCTAGCGCAGGCAGGGTTCGGACAGGAGATTCCCTTTGCGCTGGACATGACACCTTCCCAGTACAGCAACGATCAGAAACCCATTGAGGATGAGATTCAGCTGGCGGACAGCGGCTACGGTCAAGGACAGGTGCTGGTCAACCCCCTCCATCTGGCATCCATGTACTCAGCCTTCTCCAACCAGGGCAGCATGATAAAGCCCCATCTGGAGCAGAAGGAGGAGACCGCTTACTGGATTGAAAACGCCTTTGACAGCAAGGCAGCAGATCTGATTCAGCAGGACCTGGAAAAGGTGATCAGCGATCCAAACGGCACCGGGCACGGCGCTCAGCTTTCAAAGATAAAACTGGCGGGTAAGACCGGGACCGCAGAGATCAAAGCGTCAAAAGAGGATACCTCTGGAACGGAGCTGGGGTGGTTCTGCGTCTTTTCGCCGGATAAAACCAAAGACAATTCCCTTCTGATGGTAACCATGGTGGAGGATGTGAAGGACAGAGGCGGAAGCGGCTACGTGGTACAAAAGAGCAAAGATATTCTGGAGAAATTCTTCTAATAATCGTCAGGAGGTGCGGCTATGGGAGGTCTCAGCTGGATCAGCGATGAATGGATCAAGTTCTTTGAAGTCAGTTATGATGGAATCATTATCGCTGACGGAGAGGGACGCATCGTATATATCAATCCGGCCAGCGAACGTTTGGAAGAGGTGGATAAAGACTATATTGTAGGCAGGCTGGCCCGAGACTTGGAGGAAGAAGGAATTTATGAAGTCTCTGTAACAGTAAAAACTCTCAGAGAGAGAAAACCAGTCAGCCTCATGCAGTATAAAGGCGGCAAACAGCTGGTAATTACGGGCATACCCATCTTCGAGGATGAAGAAATCAAATGGGTTTACATCAATGAGCGAGATGTTACGGAGCTGAACAAGATTAAACGTGACAGCGAGGAAGTGAAAGCCATCGCTGAAAAATACAAGCGGCAGCTGGAAGAACTGCAGGTTCGGGAAGAGGCAAAATCAGAAATGATTGCAGGAAGCAAGGCTATGGAAAAGACGGCTGCACTGCTGGAACGAATCGCACCTACAGATATTCTGGTTCTGATCGAAGGGGAATCGGGTACGGGAAAAGACGTCCATGCGAGATGGATTCACAGACATAGCCTGAGAAAGGAAAAGCCCTTTGTAAAGATCGACTGCGGCGCCTTGTCGGAAACCTTGCTGGAGTCCGAGCTTTTCGGATATACGAAGGGTGCATTTACTGGCGCCAGTACAACTGGCAAAAAAGGTCTTGTGGAGGCGGCCGACGGCGGTACGCTGTTTCTGGATGAGATTGGAGAAGTGCCTCTGGGACTGCAAGTCAAGCTGCTGCGGCTGATTCAAGACAAAGTATTCGTCCCGGTGGGCAGTGTGGAAGAAAAAACGGTGGATATTCGTATTATCGCCGCTACCAATCGCAATTTGAAAGAGATGATCGAAGAAGGGACCTTTCGCGAGGATTTGTATTATCGGCTGAATGTGGTGCCGGTCAAACTGCCGCCCTTGCGGGAACGGAAAGAAGATCTCTTTTACCTGATCGAATACTTTCTTCAAAAATATAATAAAAAATACGGATTTCACAAGAAAATACAAAACAAGGCTATCAGCAGACTCTGTGATTACAACTGGCCGGGCAATATCCGGGAGCTGTCCAACGTGATGGAGCGTTTGCTGGTAGTTGTACCGAAAGCTGCCATCGATGCCGGCGATGTGGAAACGGTCATCGGCTGCCGGGGCGAAGAAGTAATACGGACAGATGATGATGAAGAAAAGTGCTATGATGAGGCTTTCGGGGAGTTTGAACATTATTACCTGAAACGTATGATCCAAGTCTGTAAAACCAATGGAGAGCTGGCGCAAAAAACCGGACTTTCTGCCAGTACCCTCAAAAGAAAACTGAGAAAATATGGGCTCAGGGCGAAAGATAGGACCAAAAATGAGCCATAGGGCCAAAAATGGACCAAAAACAAAGAAAGGCTGACGCCCTGTAGTTTACAGAAAAAACTGAAAATGCCGCAAAAAAGAGGACCAATTCTGGCCCTCTTTTTTTGAGCGTTACCTCCAGGCAAGATAAAAACGTTGAAATTTCAGGGATTGTTTCGTTGGCACGGGAATTGCGCTTATCAAGAGTAACGCAACATCGATTTGAAAGGAGATAAGAGCATGATCGAGAAAAACAAACAATTTGTAATGGATTGGATCAAAGAGAGAAAGGATACCTTTTCAGAATGGCATTCGGAGATTTGGAATTATGGTGAGACTGCCTTTCGCGAATACCGGTCGGCTAAATGGTATGCGGAGCTTTTACGAAAAGAAGGATTTGAGGTGGAAGAGGGAAGCGGAGGCATGCCCACCGCATTCTGCGCAGCCTGGGATAACGGCGAAGGACCGGTCATCGGCGGCTATGCCGAATACGACGGAATACCGGGAAACTGCCAGGCCGCGGATACCGTAAAACGGCCGCGAGATGGGCTGAGTCCTTATGCCGGCGGTCACACAGATCCCCATTCCGTACTGGGGATGAGCAGTCTGGGCGGATTTCTGGCAGCCAAAGCAGCCATGGAAGCCTTTCATATTCCAGGCAAGCTGAAATTCTTCGGCGAACCGGCGGAAAAGCTGCGGGCATCCAAGCCGATTCACGCGGCGGCAGGATATTACGACGATCTGGATGCGGCCATCAGCTTCCATCCGTTCTATATGCTGCCTTTATGCAATACCACCAGATGGAACACCCATTGCGGCGTGGGATATGGAGTGATGTACACCTTCCGCTGCGATGAACCGGAAACTTGGATCTCTTCGCCGGATGATTCACCCATACCGGCGTCCCATTCGGCCACCAGATGTCCCGGCGCCACCGATGCGGTTCTGCAGATGTATACCATGTCCAAAATGTTCAAAGAGCACATGATATCCAACAATGTGGGCTGGTCTATGAACGAAACCATCACTACGCTGGGCCAGGCTACTGCAGATAATATTCCGGCACAGATCGGACAAATTCACTTCTTCATCCGCGTGCCGGACGTGGATATGGCTGAGACCGTGGTTCGCATCCTGGATCAGAACGCCCAGGCGGCGGCTCTGGCCACCCACTGCACGTGGGAAAAAGATTGGATCGCCAAATCCAGGCCAGGTCTGCCCAATCATGTTATGGCCGATCTGACTTACAAGAATTTGGAACTGGTCGGACCGCCGGCCTATAGCGAGGCTGCGAGGGAAAAGGCGAGGGAAATCCAAAAAAATCTGGGCTATGAACCTATGGAAGATCCCTTTATCGACGAAATACAGAATTTGATTACGCCTCAAGAATGCGAAGAAAAATTGAGAAAAGTTCTGCCTGAATGGCAGGAGAATTTCACTTCGGACGATTATACGGAATTCTGCTGGCACGCGCCGACCGTAAGGCTCTACATCGGCCGTCCGGCTCTAAAGCCGCCCCAGCCGGGAAGAGCTTATCCTGCATGGGTTATGAATGCCATGGGAGGAATTCCGGAATGCATCGATCCTACCTTTATGACTGCGTCCCAGACTATCGGCATGACTGTAGTCGATCTTCTGACAAAGCCGGAAAAACTGGAAGCTGCTCAGGAAGAGTTCCGGCAGCGGACAGGCGGAGGCGTGGGAGGCAGCAAATGGATTCCGTGTTTATGTGATTATAAGCCGCCGATTGATTTCAGATGGCCGGAGTATGTAACAACGCCGAGAGGAGAAAATCAGTGGTGGATTCCTGCAGAAGGAGATAAATAAAATGAAGGAGAAAAATATTAACATTGAAGTTGTCGTAATCAGTGTGATCATCGTGGCCGCCATCGCGGCCTCGCTGATCTTTAACCCCCAGGGAAGCCTGAAGGCGATCGATTCTCTATTTGGCTTTGTTTCCAAAGCTTTCGGTACGCCGCTGCTTTGGTTTTCTCTGGCTGCCACAATACTTTGTGCTTATCTGGCTTTCAGTAAAACGGGCCGCATCAAGCTGGGGGACGATAATCCGGATTTTTCACTGTTCAGTTATATCGGTATGATGATTTGCGCCGGACTGGCTTCGGCCAGCATTTATTTTTCGTTTATCGAATGGATTTACTTTTACTCCGCGCCTGCCCTGGGACTAGACCCCATGTCCACAGAAGCGGCTGAATGGGCGCCGGCCTACAGCTTCACCTATTGGGGCCTGATCAGCTGGCCGCCGTTTGTTCTGGCCGCACTGCCGGTAGCCATATCCTTTTATAAGAGAAAAAATTCCGGACTTAGATTCAGCGTGGTTTGTGAGGATTTGTTCGGTCTGAAAGAAAAATCGTTGATCGGCAAAATCATCGATATCCTCTTTGTCATTACCACTCTTGGCGGCATGAGTGTGACCCTGGGACTGGGCGTTCCGCTGATCGCATCCTTTATATCGTTCATTTTCGGCGTTTCTGATTCCTTTGCCCTGCAAGTGATCATCGTGATTGTAATCGCTGTCATTTTCTCCCTCAGCTCCTATATTGGACTGGAAAAGGGAATGAAAAAAATCAGCGACTTTAATATCTACATTGCCATCGCCTTTGTGGTATTCCTTTTGATCGCCGGGCCGACGATTTTTATTCTCAAATATACGACCAACGGCGCAGCGCTTGCGGTACAGAATTATCTTCACATTCTATTTTGGACCGACCCTGTCAATAACGGCGGATTCTCAGAAGCCTGGATCATTTTCTATATCTGCTTTGCGGTTGCATACGCACCGCTGATGGCCTTGTTCATCACCAGAATATCTAAGGGCAGGACGATCCGGGAAGCCATTTTAAGCACAGTGCTGGGAGGCAGTATTGGCTGCATGGTTCTCTTCGGCATCAACGGCGGCTTCGGGATGAATATGCAGCTGAACGGAAAAGCGGATTTGGTATCCCTTTTGAACGACCAGGGTGTGGGAAGCACGGTTATAACCATACTCTCCCAGCTGCCTATACCAGAAGTGATCAGCGCCAGCGTCTTTACTCTGATGCTGATCCTGTTTCTTGCCACGTCCCTGGATTCGGCCTCCTTTTCACTGGCTGCCGTGGTCACTACCAACCTGAAAGAAGGAGACAGCCCAAAACCGGCCTTCCGTCTGTTCTGGTGCGTGTTACTGGCATTGATCCCATTGGCGCTGATGTTTGCAGGCGCGCCGCTGTCAGCCATACAGACGGTATGCCTGGCTACCGCCATCCCCTTTGCTTTCGTGATCATTCTCTTTGCCGTCAAATCTTTAAAATGGTTTAAAGAGGAAGCTCGTCTGTTGGACCGAAAAGAGGACTAAAACCGGCCGTTTATTTTCCCAGCAGCCCCTTATCCTGCAGGATCTGCCTGGTGATTTCCATGGCATGACTACCGGAAGCGCCGTCTTTCGCCTGAACGTTAGCTGCAAAGAAGTACGCGGTTTGTCCGCTGTCCAGCCAGCCGACGAACCAGCCGTTGACCAGGCGGCCATTCACGCTTCCGGTGCCGGTCTTACCAAAGACATTATCAGAGATGTGAAGGGCATTTTTGACGGCGGAAATATTCTGAGGATCAAAGTTCCATTTGTTTTCGTATAACGCTTGCAGCAGCTGGACTTGTTCCAGGGGCGAGACGGCGAGGGAGGCTTCCAGCCAGCTATCTTCAATGCCAGATGACAGATCTTCATTGCCATAGGAGATGGAGCTGATAAATTTCTGCAAGTTTTCCTTTCCGGCCATCCGGTCCAGCCGCTGGAAATACCAGTTGACGGAACTTTTCATGGCGCTGTCCAAAGTCTGATCCCGATTCCATTCTTCAAAGGGGTAGTCCGTTCCGTCCCATTTCAATTCCGACCGATCTCTGGTGATAGCACCCGATTCCAGAGCCAGAAGGCCGCTGTAGATCTTGTAAGTGGAGTCGGGAGATACCCGGGTGCGGGCAGCCTTTTCGTTATAAATCGTATACCGGTTGTCAGATTGATCGAAGAGGACAAAAGAGCCTTCCATGTTCTGAAAATATGGGGATAAATCTTCGTGGGAAATGGGCAGCTTTTGGTCCGGATGGTAAGTCGAATCCGCCAATGCCCATACCGACGGAACACAAAAGACCGTAAGACACAAAAATAGGCCAAGTAAAATACGGCTGATCCGCTTACCGGCTGCTGATTCCTGACGGTGATCTGCAATCTGCAGGATTCGGCGGCGAATACTGCCGCTGTCTGCCAATGCCAGGGCAGCAGGATGGCTTTTGTGGGCACAATTTAAGATGGCCCGCCCGTAGAGGACCGCCTCATGTTGTTCCAGCAGTTCCAAGACCAGGTCATCACAGGCCATTTCCCGGTCCAAGGCGATTCGCTGAAAGGACAGATGTACCATGGGGTTAAACCAAAAGACAGCCTTAAAACAAGTCACCAGCAGGTTGGTAAGGGGGTCCCGGTAACGGTGGTGGGCCAGTTCATGGAGCAGCACATATTTCAGTTCGCGGCAGCCATAATCATTGGGAAGCATGACATGAGGCCGTAAAATACCCAGTGCGGACGGAGTCCGGCATAACGGCGAACTGGAAAGCGTTACAGTACGCCTGATCCCCGCCTGTTTTTTGCACTCATAAAAAAGGGCCAGCTGGGAAGCATCCTGAACAGCAGCGGCAGAGTGTAAAAACCTTCGACTGAGCCAGAGTTGGTAAACGATCTTACTGAACATAAAAAGCGCGCCCGCTGCCCAAACAAGAAGCAGCAGCAGGATCAACATCTGCGGCACCCCTTGATGGATATCGACGGCCAAATCCCGGACCGTTTCCATCCCGGAGGATGGTGCCACTGAAGGATCGATGCTGATCGAACCTGCAGCTGATGCAAGGCCGGTTCTTTGCGGCAGCAAATCCCCTGCGCTGAAGGGGAGAAACGGCGCCGTGCAGACGGCCGGCAGGACCAGCCAAAGTCGATATTGTCCCCGGGGTGAGAGCTGCTTGGAAAACAGGCGCTTTACCAGCAGAAGGGAGGCCAGCAGCAAGGCCAGGATTAAGGAATAGATCAATCCATAGAAGAACCATTCAGTCATTGGTTTTTCCCTTTCCATCGAGGATCGCTTTCAGCTCTTCAATTTCTGCTGGCGACAGCTGATCCTCTTTTACAAAATTGAGCACCATGGAATTGAGATCGCCTCCGTAAAACCGATCCAGAAATTTGCGGCTGGCGCCGGCGCGGTATTCATCTTCCATGACCAGCGGTATGTAAATAAAAACACGGCCTTGTTTTTCATTGGACAAGGCTCCTTTTTTCACCAGACGCAGCAGCATGGTCTGGATTGTTTTCGGGCTCCAGCTGCTAACGGCCGCCAGCTTTTCTACCACCTGGCTGGTGCTGATGGGAGCGTGGGCCCATACCACTTTCATGACTTCGTATTCCGCTTCGGAAATCTGAGGCAGTTTTTTCATTGGCATCTCCTTTGACTTACAAATGTAATATAAAGATTATAGAAAAGAAAAAGGGGCCTGTCAAGGGACTCTGTGGTATAATGCCAGTATGAATAGAAAGAAAACGGACAGGGATTTGTATTACCTGGTCACAAGAGGGACGGGAATTGTGGTGTGCGCCGCGTCCCTGGCATTATTCCTATATCTTCTTCGAATCCTGACGGTTCACGGGCCGGATCTGACACTGGCAGGCTTTTTTTTGGTGCCTATGATCACCTTTGTGATCGGCCTGCTGCTCATAAAACTTTCCAATGTGGAAACAATAGAACCCAGTAAGAAGGAGGCCAAGCCAATGGTGCGAAAGATCGGCATCCTGTCTGATACTCACGGACTGCTCAGACAGGAAGTACTTAGAATCCTTGCTAATTGCGATGCGGTGATTCACGCCGGAGATATTGGACGGGAGGAAATTCTGCGGGAACTGGGGGCCTGCGCGCCTCTTTATGCTGTGCGGGGAAACAATGATCGAGAAGACTGGGCAAAGGAACTGGATGAACGCATCTGTGTCGAGCTGGGAGGAATTCGATTTTTCGTTGTCCACGAAAAACGATTCGTTCCCAAAGATCTCCATGATACGGATGTGGTTGTCTTTGGACACTCTCATCAATATTTCTGTGAAACAAAGGACGACGTCTTGTGGCTCAATCCCGGCAGCTGCGGCAGACGGCGCTTTTCCCTGCCAGTGACGATGGCAGTGCTGGAAATTGGGGATAATGGGTTTGAAGTGGTTAAGTATACCATTTCGTAGGTGCTGCGGGTTTGCGGCTGCGGCGGCTGTCGGCAGGAAAGTATCAGCAAAAGCATTTTCAGCAGTGGCTTCTGATAGTTTGACGGCCTTTTGACTTGATGCGGGAGTGTCTGCGGCAAAGAAATATCGGAAGCAGACGTTAAAAACGTTCTCTTACAGATACTTTTTTGGTGGAAATGTAAGGTTTAGGAATCTTTGTAGTTGATTTTGATACTTTTGCTGCCGTCCGACTCGGCCCAGGCGTTTATGAGAGTAAAAAGCATCAAAATCCGATGGTTTTAGATGAAAGTTTGATATTACACCGAAAGCGGACTCCGGCAAATGCGGGTTCGAACCGGGCCGCAGGTTTGGGATAGCGCTCAATGAGCCGCTGATTTGGGGACTGGAGCGATAATTTTCGGCCGGATTGGAGACCATGGCAAGACTGGGGCCCGCTTACTGATTGAACAGAAAGGAAGGCAGCGATGAAAATCGACCGGCTGATCGGAATTCTATCGATCCTGCTGCAGCAGGATCGGGTGACAGCACCGTATCTGGCGGATAAATTCGAGGTGTCCCGCAGGACCATCAATCGGGATATTGAGGCGCTCTGCAAAGCGGGGATTCCGGTGACGACTTCCCAGGGAAAAAACGGCGGCATCTCCATCATGGAAGGATATAAGGTGGATCGGACGCTGCTCACATCTAAAGAAATGCAGTCCATTCTTACTGGCCTGCGCAGCCTGGACAGCATTTCAGGAACCAACCGTTATCAACAGCTGATGGATAAGCTTTCGGCCGGAAACAACGTCTGCTCGGCGGACGGAAATATTGTCATCGATCTATCCTCCTACTACAAATCCTCCCTTGCGCCCAAAATCGAGCTGATTCAAAAGGCGATTGAGGAACACAGGCTAATCACCTTCACCTACTATTCGGCAAAGGGAGAGAGCCGACGGGAAATTGAACCTTATCTGCTGGTATTCCAATGGACTTCCTGGTATGTATGGGGCTACTGCCTCAAACGCCAGGACTTCCGGCTTTTCAAGCTAAATCGCATGCTCAGTCCAAAGGGATCGGAAAAGCAGTTTGAACCCAGGGAGAGGCCGCCTTATCAGGTAGCGCCAGAAGAAGCGTATCCGCCCAAAATCGATGTAGAGGTCCTCTTTGACCCTTCCGCCAAATGGAGGCTGATAGAAGAGTTTGGGCCGGAGAGCTTTATACGGACAGACGACGGCAACCTGCTATTCCGATTTGGATTTGCGGATCGGGAGAATCTATTCAGCTGGCTTCTCAGCTTCAGCGGCCAGGCACAGCTGCGAAAACCGGATTACCTGCGGGAGGAACTGGGCCTGCTCCTTGAGAAAATGGCCTGCCAATATCGGAATGATGACATATAGATGTCATGTTTATCATGATAAGATGGGGTAAACAGGATAAAGGAGAAATAGAAAAATGGCTTCGAATTTGGATTATGTCGAATATGTCTGCGAACAGCTGGCAGGAGCAGGAACCATCACATATAAGAAGATGTTCGGTGAATACGGACTCTATTGCGATGGTAAGTTTTTTGCCTCTGTGGAGGATGATCAGCTTTATGTAAAAATGACCAAAGCAGGGGAAGCGCTGATGCCCGACCCAGTGATCGCTGAGCCCCATGAGGGCGCCCGGGCTTATCTGATCGAAGATCTGGATGATCGGGAATTTCTGACCGAATTGACGTTAAAAACCTGCGGGGAACTGCCGGACAAGCCGAAAAAACTGGATTACAAAAAAGAATACAAAGATTTATATATGCCGAAAACAAAGCCTGCCGTTATACAGGTGCCAGAGATGATCTTTATCATGGTGGACGGCAAGGGGGATCCCAATACCAGCGCGGAGTACAAGAACGCGATCGAAATCCTTTACGGGCTCTCTTATTCCATCAAGATGAGCAAAATGGGCGGCAATGCGCCGGAGGGCTACTTTGAATATGTGGTGCCGCCGCTGGAAGGCTTGTGGTGGCTGGACAAGGGATACTTTGACGGAAAAGCGATTGGAAACAAGGATGAATTTCAATGGACCTCCATGATCCGGCAGCCGGAGTTTGTTACGGAGGACGTCTTTGAAGAGGCAAAAGCGGCGCTGGCGAAAAAGAAGCCGCAGCTGGATTTGTCAGCGGCCCGCTATACCATCTGGGAGGAAGGTCTGTGCGCCCAGGTGATGCACAAGGGTTCCTATGATGATGAGCCGGCAACCATCGAGAAACTGGAACAGTTCATCGAAGACTCCGGCTATGCATCCGATATTTCCCATGAACGCTGGCATCATGAAATTTATCTTTCCGACCCTAGAAAGGCGGCGGCAAAGAATCTGAAAACTGTGATCCGTCATCCAATCAGGAGGAATGTATAATGGAATTTAAAACACTGACACTGGACAATTTGGAACAAGAGCACATTTGTTGTGCGATTTCTGACAAAAAAGGGGAGAACTGTGTTTCCTCCAAGAAGGCCTGGCTGAAGGACCGTATTGAGGAAGGGCTGGTTTTCAATAAACTGGATGTGAGGGGAAAGGTTTTTATCGAATACCTGCCGCTGGAATATGCCTGGGTACCAATCACCGGCGATGGATATATGTACATCGATTGCCTGTGGGTGTCGGGGAAATATAAAGGGCAGGGCTATGGCGACCAGCTTTTGGAACAGTGCATAGAGGACAGCCGAAAAAAAGGAATGAAAGGATTGTGCGCCCTTTCATCCAAGAAGAAAATGCCCTTTTTATCCGACCCCAAGTATTTGAAATACAAGGGATTTCAAGTGGCGGACAAGGCTGAGCCGTATTTTGAACTGCTTTACCTGCCCTTTGAAGAGGGCGGTGAGGCTCCCAGATTTCGGGATTGCGCCAAGGACGGGAGAATTGAGGAAAAGGGCTGGGTGCTTTATTATACCAATCAATGCCCTCATACGGAAAAATACGCGCCGCTGATTGCCCAGCAGGCAGATGCTGCGGGAGTTCCTTTCAAGCTGATTAAAATCCAGGATCGGCAGCAGGCACAGAATGCGCCCGCTCCTTTTACGACCTACAGCATGTTCCACGATGGAGTTTTTGTTACGAATGAAATTTTGTCGGAAAAGAAATTTGAAAAGCTTTTAACCGATTTTTAATAAAAAACGGTGAAATTATGGATATTATATGGTATAATGCATTTAGTAAAAGGGTATGAGGAGGAGCCATATGAGAATCCAGGAAATGATTGAGAAAAAGAAGGAGCGGGGATATACGTACGCGCAGATTGCAGAATTATCGGGTGTTCCCCTTGGTACGGTACAGAAAATCTTCGGCGGGGAAACGAAAAACCCCAGATATGATACGCTCCAGGCTTTAGAACGTGTCTTTAAGGAACAGATGGTGGTGATGGAATCCTCTGTTGCGTATCAGGTGAATCGAAAGCCGGGCGAGTATACGGTCGATGATTACCGGGCGCTGCCGGAGGATCAGCGGGTGGAACTGATCGACGGATATTTTTATGACATGGCTGCGCCGACGACCTTTCACCAGCTGATGGCGGGAGAACTGTATCGGCAGATTTCCAACTTTATCCTTGATGAAGACGGAGACTGCATACCGTTCATTTCACCGGTGGATGTGCAGCTGGATAATGATGGAAAGACCATGATCCAGCCGGATGTGGTAATTGTGTGCGACCGTGACAAGATCGTAAGGCGAAACATTATGGGCGCGCCGGACTTTGTACTGGAGGTTGTTTCCCCGGGGACCAAGCGGCGGGATTATATCACCAAGCTTTCTAAATATGAAAGCGCGGGCGTGCGGGAATACTGGATCGTAGACCCGTACCAGGGAAGGATCATGGTTTACTTTTTCCAGGATGAGAATTTGCCGATTATTTATCCCATTGATGCCGATATTCCTGTGAAGCTTTATGATGGAAAACTGGTACTGCATTTTCAGAGAATCGCAACGTGGGCAAGGGAGGAAGTGTAATCGTCTTCTGCTTATCCCATCGCAAGTATGGTGAATATACCGTTGGTATTGGCGGCTTCGGGCAGCGTGGCACGGCTGCGATTAAAAATCATATTGACAAGTGCAAACCCTATTTGCTATGATAAGGACGAAATTAAAACTAGGATTGGATTTCTTCTAGAAGAGTGATCTCTACCGGCGGTACAGCCCGCGAGCGCAAGCCAATTCGGTTAAATCCCGAAGCCGACAGTAAAGTCTGGATGAGAGAAGAAAGCAGAAAAGATGCTTTCTTTTAGTACTCAAATATCGAAGAATTATAAGAGAAGGCATCGAAGAGATGTCTTTTTTTGTTGTGTAAGGAGGATTTTATGACACAAGAATCATTACAAAGAAAAGTAGGAATCCCGGGAATCGCAGCCATCATGCTTATCAGCAGCCTGACGGTAATGGTCGGAAACGCCATTACACCGGCTCTGCCGGAATTGGGCAGCGTCTACGGCCTGGGAAATTATGCGTCCTGGCTGGTTACAGCACCTGCTCTGGGAGTAGTGGCCACGGCCATTGTTTTTGGTAAGCTGATCGATAAAATAGGACCTTATTGGGTGGCGTTGATGGGGCTTTTATTTTACGGCCTCTTTGGTGTAGGCGGCGCTTTTATGCCCACCGCTCTTGCCATTTTCATCGACCGCTTTCTTCTGGGCGCGGCTACGGCAGCGATCATGAACGCCAGCGTAGCGCTGATCGCCGCCTTTTTCCAGGGGGAAAAACAGCTGAAGATGATTGCCATGCAAGGTATGTCCATGGAGTTCGGCGGCGTGATCTTTCTCAGCATCAGCGGCGTTCTGGCGGACGTTTCCTGGCGCAGCCCGTTTTTCATTTATGGCTTGGGTTTTCTGGCCCTGCTCATGCTGCTGCTCTTTATTCCCAAAGGCGGCCAGGCGGCAGCAGACAGCGATGCCCAGGAAGAAGCAGGCGCTTGGGAAAAGCAGGGCGTTCCTCTGGGACTGGTGCTTTTGATTGCTTTTCTCGGCATGCTGATGTTTTTTACGGCCATGGTCTCGCTGCCTATCCATTTGCAGACAAACCTGGGTTACAGTCCCTCCTTTACAGGCTATTATCTGGCCGCTTTGGACCTGGTAGCCGTACTGGCAGCCGGATTCATGCCTAAAATTGTCAGCCGCTTTCAGCCCAAAGGATGCCTGTTTGCAGCGTTCTGCTTTTACGGAATCGCCTTCCTTTTGTATTTCCTTTCGGGGACAGCTGTCGTGCTTTGGATCGCCGTCTTTTTTGCCGGAATGGGATTCGGTTTTTCCACACCGTTGTTCAATAGTCTGGTAGTGAACAAAAGCACGCCGGAAAAGAAAGGTACCAACATCAGCTTCTGCACCATGGCCATGTTTTTGGGACAGTTCCTGTCTGCGCTGCTGGTGTCGGCAGTTGCCGGCAGCAAATTGTTCCTGGTGGCAGGACTGCTGGCTCTAGTTATTGCTGCGTGTATTCTGCCGGTGGCGGGAAAATATGCCCGAAAGCCGGGATCATCCAAATCTGAGGAAAGGGCCTGCTGAATTCACTGGATGGCATGCTTCTTGCGTAATATATTTTGTAAACAAACAATGAAAGGCAGGTGCATCCATTATGAATCAGCAGATATTCGTTCTTCTCTTTTCCAGTCTACTGTCCTGCGTAGTGATCGTTTTGACGGTGAAAGCGTTTGTGAAAGGAATGCGGAGCTTAAACCAGGAGCAGGAACGGGAATACTGGAATTTGTTCTGCAAAGTAAAAACGGTCAATCTCATAGGAGTGACCGTCATGTGCGGAGCGTTTATCGCTGCCGCGGCAGCATCTGAGAGGTCGGTGCCAATCACGCTTCTCATGCTGCTTTTGGTAATTATTATGATGTTGATTCCCAAAATCATCATTCAATCCATCTGGCGCTGCCCCCACTGTGGAAACGGGCTGGAACTGGGCAGCAACCGGGGAATCAATGTGAAACTGGTCGCTCAGTGTCCATCCTGCAAAAAGGTTTTGTGCAAGGCACAGTATGAGCGGGAACGGTGAGAAAACTCTGCGGGCTGCCGGCAATCCTTGTTCAAGGGCGCCGGACAGCCCGCATGATGACTACAGCTGTCTATTTGCTTTTCTCTTTCAGCAGTCTGGTTCTGGTTACCATCTGGTCGCGCCACTTGAGGTACTCTTCGTGGCTCTTTCCTTCCATAATCGGAGTAAAGCCGGAGACGCACTTGTCGATGAACGCTTGATCGTAATCGCAGACTTTCTCCTGCTCTTCGGTAAAGAAATGGATCATATAGTCTTTATACTTTTCCAGACCTTCCCGCAAATTGGCCGAATTCAATTCTTCCACCCCATAAGGACCGGTGAACGCCCACCGCAGGCCCAAGCCGTCCGTCAGAGCACGTTCAACAGCTTCCACATTGCAGATATCTTCTTTTACCAGATATAAAGCTTCCTGAATCAGGGACAGCTGGATGCGGTTGAGCACATAACCGTAAACTTCTTTACATTGAATCGGCTTTTGGCCGATGGACTCCATGAAAGCAAAGACCTGATCTTTGATCTCCTGAGAAGCCGCATCGCCGGAGATTTCCATAAAAGGAATCAGGTGAGGCGGATTGGTGGGATGGGCGACGATGCACCGCTCTTTGTGGTTTTTCACATTGGCGGCGATGTCGGATATTTTCAGGCCCGAACAGCTGGAACCGATGGCCACATCGGCAGGGGCCAGCTCGGTCAGTTTGACAAAGATATCCTGCTTTAAGGGAAGGTCCTCCCACATGCATTCCTGAATATAGTCTGCGGAAGCGACTGCCTCTTCCAGCGAATCGGTGGTGTGGATCCGATTGAGGGATTCTTCAATCTCCCGTTCTTCGATCATACCTTCATCTGCAAGGAATTTCAGCGCTTGGCCCATTCGTTCTTTTACGCTGTCCAGAGTAGGGGATTTGCGGTTGTACATATAAGTTTCCAAGCCATTTCTGGCAAATACCACACCCCAGCTGTAGCCGATAAATCCGCAGCCGATGACAGCCACCTTTTTAAATGTTTTTTTCTTCATACTTCACCTCATTTTGTTCCTTTTAACCATCCGGGACGGCTGTATGCCGGATCCGGATATTCATAAAATCCTCTGCCTGTCTTTTCGCCGAGCCTTCCCTGCTCGATCATCTCACGGAGAGCGCGGGGCGGCAGATCGTCGGGATCTTTACTTTCGTCATAATATGTTAGCTCGATCTGTTCCACGATGTCAAGTCCCACCTTATCCATGAGGCCGAAAGGTCCGTGGGGCGTGCCCCATTCCAGCATCCAGGCCCTGTCAAAATCTTCAGGTGTGATATATCCTTCAGACCAAAGCTTCAGGCTCTCTTTTTTGATGGCCCTCCAGACCCGGTTGAGGGAAAAGCCTTTGATCTCCTTCTTGGTAATGATGGGAACATTCTCCTGGGCGGTGAGAAAAGCAATGGCCGCTTCCCTGGTTTCTTCGGAAGTATTGTCATTCCACATAACTTCCACCAGATCATCCGTGGTAGGCGTCATAAAATTGATATTAAAGGTCTTGTCCTTGCGGGCGACAAAGGAGCCGATATCAGACGCTTTGAGAGAGGAGCTGTTGGTGGTCAGGAGCGTTGCGGCAGGTGCGGCCTGGTCCAGTTCCTTCCATACCTTCTGCTTTAAGGACAAAACTTCTGGGACGTTTTCTATGATAATGTCGCAGTCCCTGAGCGCTTCCTCGAGATTGGAAGTTGTGCGCATACTGCTGAAAGCTGTGGCAGCCATGTCCGGCGACAGCCGTTCTTCATCCACCCAGTCTCCAAACCAGCCCTTGATCTTTGCCATTGCATTTGAGAGCTGTTCTTCCGATAAATCATAAAGACAAACCTTTCTTCCAAAGGCGGCGCTGCGAAATGCAAGCATGGAGCCTTGGGTTCCGGAACCGACGATGGTGACATTTTGCGGTAATTTCGACATATTCAATCCTCCTTAGTAAAATTTGATTAATAGCGTTTTATAACCAATTAATTAAAGATGCAAAAACAATGCCAGAAAGACCGGAGTCGGACTAAAGAAAGAAGGCGGGCAAACAAAAGCAATTTCAGGCTGGTCAAGGAAAGCCTTCCACGTAAAAGGAGAGCGGAATCGCAGGGTTTAATCATTTTTCGCTATTTAGTTAAAAGTGATTAGAAGCACCAGCCCTTGAAAAAAAGCGGGCCGGGGTGACAGCTGGGCGAATTAGTCAGATTTGATTAGAAATGGAGGGCGCCAGGCAGGAAAAGCAGGTGCTTTTTCAAAGGAAGTCAGATTCTTTCTGCAGGAATTCTGCCTGTTCTCTTTGTTGAATTTTCAGGAAAGAAGGTGTGCGGCCCGGCAGCCCTTTATGCCATAAAACGGTAAATGGCATAAATATTGCTTTTTATCCTGGTGTCAATTATTTAATTTACGAGAGGAGGATAAAATGAAAAAAGTTTTAATTGCAATGTTATGTCTCATATTATGTCTTGGGCTGATGACAGGCTGCGGCGGAGGAGGTGGCGATGATTCTGCTGCGGACGGCGATCAGATCACGATCCGTATCGCATCGGATGAAACCAGCGATACCCCTTGCTCAGAAGCGACTGAAATTTTCAAAAAAGAAGTTGAGGAAAAATCCGGCGGCAAAATGACCGTAGAATATTTCTGCGACTCCGCCATGGGCGATGAGAGAGAAATCGCCGAATCCGTCAACATGGGCAATCTGGAAATGGGCATCATCTCCGGATGTTACCTGGCGACCTATGATGAAAACTGGTACCTGGTTGATATGCCATATGTATTCAAAGACAGAGACACCATGTACAAGCACCTGGACGGCGAAGTAGGACAGATTCTCAAGGATGGTCTGAAAGAAAAATCCAAGATCGAATGCCTCGATTTCGCTGACGGTTCCTTTAAGGTTCTGCTAAACAGCAAAAAAGAGATCAAAACCGTCAACGATATGTCCAATCTCAAATTCAGAAGCCAGGAAAGCCAGATGAACATGTCCATCTATAAGGCATGGAAGTCCACGGCTGTTCCCATGGGATTCAGCGAAATCTATACGGCTCTCCAGCAGGGAACGGTCGATGGCGTAGATACATCGCCCCTGTATCAGAGAAGCGGAAAGTTCTTCGAGGTGGGCAAATACTACACCATGACCAACCATCAGGCCCTCTTGATGAACAGCATCATCAATACCGACTTCATGGCTTCGCTGCCTGAAGATATGCAGCAGGTGATACGGGATGCCAGCAAAGAAGCTTATGGCGTTCAGGAAAGAGCCATCGTTAAGGAAGCTGAAGAATACGCATGCAAAGTTATGGATGACGCTGGATGCAAACGGCACGATTTGACTGAGGCTGAATTAAAGACCTTCAAAGACGCCAGCAAGGCCGTATACGACGAATACAGCAAAGTCGTCGATCCGAAACTATATGAATTGATGGGACTCTAATTCAAGGAGCGGGTGTTCCGGGTAAAACCCTTACCCGGAACGCATTTAAAAAGAAACAGTTGCTTATGCGGAAGCGAGGAGAACAATGAAAACGATACGCAAAATAGTAAGCGGCTATGACTTTATTGAAAAATGGGTTTTGATTGTTTTGACACTCATTATGGTAATCGTTATCGCCGCACAAGTATTTACTCGTTATGTACTGGGGGATGCGCTGTACTGGTCCGAGGAACTGGGCAAATTCATCTTTGTTTGGATTTCCTGGCTGGGAGTGAGCGCGGGAATGAAAGAAAAAGAGCATATTCAGGTCAGGCTGGTACACGACGCCCTCACAAAAAAGGGACTGGTAAAAGCACAAGAAACGCTGGAACTGCTCTTAAACCTATGCTGGTTTATCACAAGTGTGATCGTAACCTATTATGGCATAGGCATCGTGGGCATGCAGATGGACACAGCCGTCTACGGCGCTTCCACAGGAATCCCCATGTGGATCCCGTATCTGTGCGTACCAGTCAGCGGATTTATCATCTGTCTGAGACTGATCGGGGAGATGTACAAAAATGTATGCGATCTGTTTGTAAAGAGAAAGGAGGGAGTAAATGGGTAGTATTGTAATGCTGTTCGGAGGAATGATCCTTTTGATTTTCATCGGCGTTCCGGTGGGATATGCCATCGGTCTGTCTACCATCTGCACTTATGCAGCTTACTCAAATGTCTCAATTTCTCTGATATCACAGAACTGTTTTACCGGACTTAATTCATTTGTTTTATTGGCAATCCCGTTTTTTATTCTGGCTGGAGTCATCATGGGAGAAGGCGGAATCGCAAAACGACTGGTGGATTTGGCGGATGCCGTCATCGGCTTTGTCACCGGCGGACTGGGAATGGTAGCTATTTTGACCAGCACCTTCTTCGGCGCCATCACAGGTTCAGGAAACGCCACCACATCAGCAGTGGGAGCATTATTGATCCCTTCCATGGAGGAAAAGAAATACGGGAGAGTTTTCAGCAGTACGCTGGTAGCATCTGCGGGAGCGATCGGCATTATCATTCCGCCCAGCATCCCCTTTGTTATTTATGGAGTGTCCACGGGCACCAGCATCGGCGACCTGTTTATCGCGGGTATTATCCCGGGACTGCTGATGGCCCTTGTCCTCATGGTAGCATGTTATATTATTTCCAAAAAGAACGGTTACGGCGGCAGTGACACCAGACCGAACGCAAAGCATATTCTCATTGCTGCCAGGAATGGGATCTGGGCTCTGCTGGCGCCGGTGATTATTTTGGGCGGTATCTATGCAGGTATCTTCACCCCGACCGAATCGGCAGTAGTCGCGGTTGTCTATTCTATTCTGGTGGGATTTTTTATCTACCGGGAGCTGACGATCAAAAAACTGCTGGATGCGATTTACAAGACGGCGATTATCAATGGAATCACCAGTTTTATCATCGCCTTCTCAGCGTCTATGTGTAAGTTCATCAGTATTGAACGTATTCCGGATATGATCTGCGATGCCATTACCAGCATAACCGACAGTAAAATCATCATCCTGCTTTTGCTCAATATTGTACTCTTGCTGATCGGGATGCTCATTGATATTATTCCGGCTATCATTATTTTAGCCCCGATCTTTTTGCCGCTGGTGGAATCCTACGGTATGAGTCCAATCCAGTTCGGTGTCATGCTTGTTCTCAATCTGGGGATCGGTTTTGTAACGCCGCCTTATGGCTCAACTCTGTTCGTTGCTTCGGCCATATCCAAGATACCAGTAGATCGAATGTTTAAAACAGCCTTCGTCTTTACCGGAGTTTTGAGCATTGTACTGCTGATCGTTACTTATATACCGGCGGCATCCTTGCTGCTGGTCCAGTAAAGATAACGGCTGCGCTGTACGAAAAAGAATCATAAAAGGAAGCGCTGCCCATACGCTTCCTTTTTTCTTTAGTGTTTCTTTACACGGTACTAATTGTTTCTGACTTTATAGCTAAAAATGATTAGGAGGTGAAAGCCTTTGGAAAAAAGGCACCATGAGTATCGTTCAGATAAATTAGTCAGCGGTGATTATTTGCTGCCATATGCAGTATGGCGGAGAAAAAAGAATAAATCGAAATATTTTGAAATTTTGCGAGAGACAGATGTTTCATTTCCAATGGAAGATAGCTGTTTCAGGAGCATGGCCTGACAGCAGCCCTTTCCACTGGCACAATTATTGCTCCTATTAAGGGATGAAAACCATTTCTGAGAGGAGGGAAACATGAAAAGCGTATTAATTTCAATAGCTGGTGTTTTTGAACAGCAGGAAAAAGTCCGGGAGGTGAAATGATGGATAAAACGTTCAAAATTTGGGAAGTCGGCGACTGTTATATTATGATCGACTTTGGGCTTGTGAAAAGCGTCGAAGTTAATATAAAAGCCACCCTGTTGAAGGATATGATGGAGAAGGAAGGCGTTGATGGAATCGTTGAATCCATTCCATCCAATTCTTCTCTTGTCATTAAGTATGATCCCAAAATCATTGAATTATCCAAAATCGTTCAATTGATGCACGATTTTCTGGATAGGATCGAATCCAAAGATAATTTGGAGATCCATTCAAGGATTATCGAGGTGCCAATTCTCTTTGATGATCCGTGGACCAAGGAATGCGTAGAAGATTATTGCAGGAAAATCAAACCCATTGAGAACAACATCGAGCTCATCTGCCGGGAAAACAAACTGGATGGACTGGAAGAACTCAAGTACAAATATTTGTTCCCCCAGCACTGGGTCACCTACGTCGGATTCACACCCGGCCTGGCCTCCAGTCTGTGCCTCGATCCCAGATGCGATTTAAGCGCGCCCAAGTACAATCCGCCGCGGCTGGAAACACCCACAGGTGCGGTCGGCATAGGCGGCTCCAACACATCCATCTATCCGTTGGTAAGTGCGGGCGGCTTTCAGCTGTTTGGCATAACGCCGATACCGCTGCTGGATTTAGATCAGCGGCTGGATGGATTTAAAGATTCTCCGGTTTTGTTTAAAGTGGGCGACCGAATCAAGTATGTTGAAATCGATATGGACGACTATAACCGGATCAAGCAGCAAGCAGCTGACGGGACCTATCATTATAACATTATCCCATATGATAAATTCTGCCTGGGCGGATATCGGGAGTTCTTAGCTGAAGCGGGAACAAAGTAGAGGAGGTGATTTGATGTTGAAGATATTAGAAACCGGATTGAGAGTTACGGTGCAGGATTATCCGGGCAGACAAGGGTTCGCCCATCTGGGAATACCAATTTCCGGCGCAATGGATGGTCTGGCGCTGCGGGTCGCCAATGCGCTGGTGGGAAACGACGAGACGGAAGGCGGTTTGGAATTTATCTATAAAGGAGCGAAAATTCAGTTCAGCCAGGATACCATATTCAGTGTATGCGGAGCATCGGCGAATGTAACCCTCGACGGAAACCCCATCGACTTATGGAGCGCCCTTTATGCGCAGGCAGGTCAAATCCTGGATTTTTCCTTTGCCTCATCCGGCGTATATTCCTACCTAGCAGTGAAGGGGGGCATTGATGTTCCTAAGGTTATGGGCAGCAAATCCACGTATGCCACATCCTTGCAGTTCGGCGGCTATAAAGGTCGTTTTCTCAAAGCAGGCGATGAAGTCCCAGTAGGCGCAAAGGTATCCAGGAGCGAGTATGAACCCAGGAAATTGAAGACGGAGTACATTCCGGACTACCGGGAGCCTGCGGAATGTGAGCTGATGCTCGGTTCTCACTGGGATTGGCTGACAAAGGAAGACATCGATCTGGTTTATTCCAGTGAATTTACGGTGAGCCGCGATTCCAGCAGGCTTGGATACCGGCTGGAAGGTCCTGAATTCCAGTTTTCAGAGATCGCCCATGGAAAACCTGCCGCAACCGGCGCTTTTCCTTCCAACATATATGACACCGGATACTACCACGGAGGTGTAAATCTGGCAGGTCAAACCCTCGTGATCTTTACCGCCGATTATCCGACGGCCGGCGGCTATATCCAGCCCTTTTTCATACCGGACTGCTGTCTGTGGAAGGTGGCGCAGACCAATTTGGGCGGGAAGATCAAATTCAAGCGAATCACCATCGATGAGATAAAAGCTGTTCGAGAAGACTTTGAGAACTATATAAACCCGGAAAGATTTGAATGAATCTGCTTATCTGAGAGGAGAAGGTTATGAAACAGATTGATATTAATTGCGATATGGGAGAAAGTTTTGGAAAATATACGATCGGATGCGACGAAGATATGATGGCGGAAGTGATCTCAGCAAACGTGGCATGCGGGTTCCATGCGGGAGATGCCAATGTGATGTGCAAAACGGTCAAATTAGCGAAAGAAAAAGGCGTTGCCGTAGGAGCCCATCCCGGATATCCGGATTTGGCCGGATTTGGAAGGCGTTATATGACTTTGACCCCGGAAGAATTATACAATTACACCGTTTTCCAAGTGGGATCCCTGGTGCAGTTTCTCAAAATCAACGATATGGAGCTGAATCACATTAAGCCCCATGGCACCCTTTATAATACGCTGATCGATCATGATGATCTGGCGGAAGCCTTTGCCAAAGCCTGCCGGGATATAAAGCCCGGATGCAGCGTGTATTTTATCGGCTCGATGCAGGGGAACTGCCTGGAGAAATACTGCGATCAGTATGGTTTGAATTATGTCAGCGAATTTAATTGCGATACGGACTACACACCGGAAGGAAAGATCTTGATCCGCAAGTCCTATGGACATATTACACCGGAAGATAGCGTAAAGAGGGCCATAAAGTTCTTGGAAACAGGACAGGTGGCGGCATCTGACGGATCGACTCTGACCTTCAAAGCAGATTCCATCTGTGTTCACGGCGATTCCGACACTTGTGTGACCACGATAAAGCTTCTCAAAAAAGGACTGATGGAAGCAGGATATGAGCTGAAAGGATAGATTGTTTTTGTGAAAGGAGAGAACCATGGCAAATATTACAAGCCCGATGCCGGGAAAGATTTTGGAAATCAACGTTGAAGTAGGCCAGCAGGTTACGAAGGGACAGGAGCTTTTAACCATGGAATCGATGAAAATGGAACTGCCCATCGTAGCGGAAGAAGGTGGAACAGTAACATCCATTCATGCAAAGGTTAATACAGCTGTAGCGGGAAACGCGCTGTTAGTAGTAATAGAGTAATGAAATCGTTAAACCTGGTTTTTAAGATAGGAGGCTATCTATGAGCGAAGCAAAAGTAACCGTAGATAATTTTGAAGAATATTCGCAGGAAGCGGTTCCCATGGCAGCCAGAAGGTCTATGGTCAAGCCCCTGGTTGTGTGGATTGGATACGCGTTCTTTCCATCGGGAATCGCGGCGGCCATTACCATCGGAGGAAGCTTTTCCTTTCTGCAGGCAGCGCTTATCGTGTTCATCGGCTGTATCGTATTGGTATTTATTTCAGGGACCATGGGGGCCATCGGCGCGAAAACCGGTTTATCCTTTGGCCTGATAGCCCGTTATGTATGGGGCAGCAAAGGCGGCAGAATTGCCGCGCTCATACCTCCGATCGGTCTGATCGGATGGGGCGGCACGCATATTTCATACGCGGCGGAGTTCTTAACCACCGCCTTTCATATCAACTATTATCTGCTGTGTTTCTTAATGGCAGCGGTATTCTGTGCAATCGCCCTTGTCGGCTTCAAATACATGACATGGGTTGCTAATTTAGCTGTTCCTGTGAGCATTATTTTGCTGGGCATCGGCGCATATAAGGGCTTGCAGGAGATCGGGGGATGGGATGCGCTTCTCAACGCCGATCCTGTAGGCACGCCAATAACCGTCATTTCCGGCATCACTTTGATGGTAGGCACGTTTGCCTGCGGAACCGGGGGCGGCTCCACCGATATTCAAAGATGGTGCAAGAGTCCTTTCCAGGCGGTCATGGTCGCAGTTGTTACCTTCGGCGTTGCATACGTATATTTGATGCTGACCGGTACGATTATTTCCCTGGGAGCAGGAACCACAGACGTGGTACAGGCTTTCGCCGGTTTGGGCATGCTGTTTTCTGCGACGTTCGTCGTATTGTTCCTGACATGGACGACTTGCGATACTGATTACTATACTTCGTCCCTGGCTATTTCTGCGGCTACGGGATGGAAAAGAGCGTACGGAGTCGTAATCATGCCCACCATTTCCTGTGTGCTGGCAATGACCCACTTCTCACAGTATTTGAGCATTTTTCTAATCGTTATGGTAGCCTTGATTGTTCCGCTGATGGGCGTTGTTACAGCCAATTTCTTAGTGGTAAACAAACGAAAATATCCAGATATCAGCGTACTGAAGGAAGGCCTTGTTCCTGAGTGGCAGCCAGGCAGTTTTATTGGTCTGATCCTGGGCGCTGTGACGGTAATTCTTACCGAACAGGTCTGGAATATAGGCTGTCCGGCTATCCAGGGGATCGTTGTGGCCTTTGCAGCGACAATCCTGTTCGATAAACTAATCTATCGCCCATTGCCGGAAAGAGAAGCAAGGCTGTAGGTGATTTTCATGTGGAACCGAGGCATGTTACAATAAACAAACATAAGGGGAAGCACTATGAGCGTTCAAGTTTCATATGCTTCCTCTTTTTGGAACCAGTTGGCCTGATTTAAGATGAAGGATGAGCTTTAATGAGAATGATAAGGAAGGTGCGGCGATGAATCCTATTAATTGTATCTGCAGGCAGTGCAAGAGCAGAAGCGAATGTCATAAGGACAAAATGGATGTTGTATTTCGAATTATGGACAACGAAAACGACGTCACCCTGACGGATGGGAAGGGGATCGTGCTGCGAGTCAGCGATTCCTATGAAAACCATTACGATGTGGCGAAAGAGGACGTCATTGGAAGGTCGGTATACGAGCTGGAAGAACAGGAGATCTTTAAACCCTCTGTAACGGTTGAAGTGCTAAAGGAAAAGAAAAAAGTCACCCTGATGCAGCGGAATAAAAAAGGGGAAAAGGTTTTGACCACAGGTGTGCCAATCCTGGACGAAGATGGGGAGGTGGAGTATGTCATCAGCTTTAATTCCATTGACATTGCCAATGTGACAACCTTACATGACAATTACAGCAAACTCACCCAGCTAATGAAAGAATACAGCGCCGAAATCCAACATTTGAAAATGAAAGAACTGGAGGAAAACTCCCTGATCGCCAAAAGCAAAGAAATGTCGGATATTAAAGACTTAATCCTGCAAATTGCGGAGGTGGATGCCAATGTGCTGATTACCGGGGAGACCGGTGTGGGAAAAAGCATGGTTGCCAAAATGCTCCATCAGACCAGCAGCCGGGCAGACGGCCCCTTTATTGAAATTAACTGCGGGACCATACCTCAGACGCTGCTTGAATCCGAGCTGTTCGGATATGAAAAAGGAGCCTTTACCGGAGCCAGCCAGAAGGGAAAACTGGGAAAAATCGAGCTGGCCAACGGCGGCACCTTGTTCCTCGATGAAATTGGAGAATTGCCTCTGGATATGCAGATTAAAATCCTGCAGGTTATCCAGCAGAAGGTAATCAGCAGAATCGGAAGCCTGGAAAAAACTGCAGTAGACTTCAGGCTGGTAGCCGCAACAAATAAAGACCTGGAAAAAGCCATCCGGCAGGGGGAATTCCGTGAGGATTTGTATTATAGACTGAGCGTGATCGATATTTATATTCCGCCCCTGCGGGAGCGCAGAGATGACATCGTGCCCCTGATTCTCAATTTCATGGAAAAATTCAATGCACGGTACCGAAAGGTGCTGTCCGTATCTTCGGATGCGCTGAGTCTTTTGGAAAGCTACGACTGGCCGGGGAATATCCGGCAGGTGGAAAATTTCATCGAGCGGATCGTCATTACCTTTAAAGGAAAGATGGTGGACGGCAAAGATCTGCCTAAGGCATTTCAGCCGGGTCAGAGGAAACCGGTCGATCTTGACGGCAGTTCCCTGTCCCGCATGCTGGATGAATATGAAAAAGAAATCTTTACCGACGCACTGGAAAAATACAGGACAAGCGTCGCTGTGGGCAAGGCGCTGGGTATCAGTCAGACCACCGCGGCCCGCAAGCTTAGAAAATATATTCCCGGCTATACCTATCTCAGATTGGAGGATAGCCAAAAGTAACTAGCCTAGTCGAATCTGATTAGGCCTTGAAATCAAAGGAAGCGGGCGCCTTTTTCAGTTCGTAGTCAGTCTTGACTTGATGAGGTGGAGCATGAGCGTGCCCCCGTCTTTGATCACGGCTTTCACGATAAAAAAGGGAACCCCTTAATTCTGTTGAAATTCTGGGGTTTTCGCTTTTTTTTACCCTATGAGAGCCAAGAATTTGATTCTTGGCATAAAGCTTGCGATACATTATAAACGTGAAAACGAAATCACAGGAGGTAAACAGTGAAATACATAAAAATTGAGAAGCAGGAAGCCATCGAAATCATAAAAGTAAACAAGCCTGAGGTGCTCAACGCATTGGACGGAGAGGTGCTTTTGGAGCTGGAAGAAGCCATCGGGCAAGTGGCAGAAGATGAAAGGGTGAAGGCGCTGATCATCACCGGCGAGGGCCGGTCTTTTGTTGCCGGAGCCGATATCGCGGCCCAAAGCGTACTGGACGCCCAGGGCGGCAGAGCCTGGGGACGGAAAGGAAGCGCCATCTTCCGCAAAATTGAACTTTTGGAAATCCCCACCATTGCGGCGGTCAACGGATTTGCCCTGGGAGGCGGATGCGAGCTGGCCCTGAGCTGCGATCTGATTTTGGCCAGTGAAAAGGCCAAGTTCGGACAGCCGGAAGTGGGACTGGGCATCACGCCGGGATTTTCCGGGACTCAGAGGCTGCCCCGGCGGGTAGGGATCGGCAAGGCCAAGGAGCTGATCTTTACCGGAGACGTGATCAAAGCAGCAGAGGCGGAACGGATCGGCCTGGCCAACAAAGTGGTGCCGCCTGAGGAGCTGATGGAGGAAGCGATCAAGCTGGCGGAGAAAATCATCAGCAACGGCCCCATCGCGGTGAAATATTCCAAGGCGGCCATTGACCGGGGCATGGATGCGGATCTGGACACGGGAATCCGGACGGAGAACGAACTCTTCGCCATGTGCTTTGCCACCCAGGATCAAAAGGAAGGCATGCAGGCTTTTCTGGAAAAACGGGACGCAAAGTTCGTGAATAAATAACAAGGGCATGGAATTATGAAAAAAGTGAACATCATGACTGCGGAAAAGGCAGTCGAACAAATCGAAGACGGCATGACCATCGCCACCGGGGGCTTTGTAAGCTGCGCCTGCCCGGAAGCCTTGTCCAAGGCATTGGAAGAGCGGTACTTGAAAACCGGGCATCCAAAGGATCTGACGCTGTTTTTTGCTGCAGGACAGGGTCACCGGGACGGGACCGGGGGAGACCATTTCGGCTATGAAGGCCTTGTGAAACGGGTGATCGGCGGACACTGGGACCGGGCGCCCAGGCTGGGAAAGCTGGCCCTGGAAAACAAGATCCAAGCCTACAACCTGCCCCAGGGCGTCATCACCCATATGTACCGGGACATTGCGGCCCACAATCTGGGAACCATCACCCATGTGGGGCTGCATACCTTTGTCGATCCCAGGAAAGGCGGAGGCAAGCTGAACGCTGTCACGAAAGACGATCTGGTAAAGCTGGTGGAAATCGAGGGCCAGGAACGGCTGCTCTACAAACTGTTCCCCATCGACGCGGTTTTTCTGCGGGCCAGTTATGCAGATGAATACGGAAACTGTACGGTGCATCGGGAAATCGGACCTCTGGATGTGACCGCCATGGCGCAGGCGTGTAAAAACAGCGGCGGCAAAGTGATCGTTCAGGCGGAACGGATCGTGGAGGCAGGTTCGCTGGATCCCAAGCTGGTCAAAATTCCGGGCATTTATGTGGACACCATCGTGGTGGGAACCGAAGAGGAAAACATGCAGTGCCTGGGAATGCCCTACGACGGCTCGCTGACCGGTGAATTCCGGATTCCCTTTGAAGATATTCCGCCGGCAGAACTTTCCCAAAGAAAGATTATCGCCAGACGGGCGGCCATGGAACTTCCGCCGGATGCCATTGTCAATCTGGGAACAGGCGTGCCGGAAGTGATCGCAAACGTTGCGGCCGAGGAAGGCATAGCCGGCTATATGACTCTGACCGTAGAAGCTGGTTCCATTGCCGGCGTGCCCATGGGAGGGACCCAGTTCGGTGCAGCGGCAAATTCCATGTGTATACTGGAGCACAATGTGCAGTTTGATTTTTACCAGGGAGGCGGCCTTGATATCGCGTTTCTGGGCCTGGCGGAAACCGCGGCCAACGGGGATCTGAACGTTTCCAAGTTCGGAGATCGTCTGGCGGGAGCAGGCGGGTTCATCGATATTACCCAGAATGCAAAAAAGGTATGCTACTGCGGCTCCTTTACTGCAAAAGGACTGGAAATTGAATGCCATAACGGAGGCTTGAAGATCAAAAAAGAAGGGGCGCGGAAAAAATTTGTGAAAGAAGTGGAGCATGTGACCTTTTCTGGCGATTACGCCAATCAGGTCCATCAGCCGGTGCTGTACATCACAGAGCGGGCCGTTTTCGAGCTGAGGCCGGAGGGACTGACTTTGATCGAAATCGCTCCGGGGATCAACCTCCAAAAGGATATTTTCGACCAGATGGAATTTGTTCCGCTGATCGCAAAGGACCTCAAGCTGATGGAGGAGCGCATTTTTAAAGAAGAGCCCATGGGGCTTCATAAATAGAACAAACGAGGAGGAAGACAAATGGAATTCAGTTATTCAAGAGAACAAGAGATGGTAAAAAAGATGCTGAAGGAGTTCGCAGAGA
>NZ_JAJAGH010000006.1:0-390722 GCF_020734085.1 Hominibacterium faecale | reverse complement strand
ATCCGTTTCCTGTGCCCGCTGTGCGTAACCGACGCTCAGATCGATGCTGGTCTTGAGATTTACGAAGAAGCAATCAAAGAATGTTTATAATCACCAATTAATTGGTAACCGTTTTTTCGAATTACCATTGTCCGCGTAACAAGAAAAAGACATCAACCAGGTTTTATTTTTGGAAACGGTCCGCCGGGCTATCGGCGGATGCGTTTTCGGCAATTATATAATTTTATGTATTTGAACAAAGGAGAGAGTAATTATGAGTCAAGGAGGAAGACAAGAACTCCAGAAGTCCCTCAATATGAAGGACGTTCTGGCACTGGCTTTCGGAACAATGATCGGATGGGGCTGGATTATGCTGGCCGGATCCTGGGTGCACAACGGCGGCGTTGTAGGCGCAATACTGGCATTCGCACTGGGCGGCGTGATGGCCATATTCGTAGGTTTGACCTATGCGGAGCTGACACCGGCGCTGCCTCTTGCAGGCGGCGAGCTGGTATTCTCGTACAGAGCCATGGGCTACAATGCATCTTGGTTTACTGGATGGATGATCACCCTGGCTTATCTGGGCGTAGCAGCCTGGGAAGGTCCTGCCCTTTCCAACGCGCTGGGATTCCTCTTCGGCGGAGTTCTGCCGGATTTGGGAACCCTCTATACGGTACAGGGTTCTGATGTAACGGGAATGTTCCTGCTGATCGGGAGTATAGGCGCGGTTATCATGACCTTCATCAACTACAGAGGCGCCAAAGCGTCGGCTGTTTTCCAGACAACAGCCACCATCGCCATGGCCATCGGCGGTATCGCATTCTTCTGCACAGGCGCGATCAAAGGCGATGTCAGCAATATGATACCTACTTTCACAGATGGAAGCGGTTTTGTAGCCGTAGTTCTGGCCGTACCTGCCATGTTCGTTGGATTCGACGTTATCCCGCAGGCAGCGGAAGAAATGAATATGCCCCTCAATAAAATCGGTAAAGTTATGATTATCGCCATCAGCATGGCGGCAGCATGGTACATGATCATGATTCTGGGTGTTGCCCTTTCCGCACCGGAAGCGATCCGGACCGGGTTTGTAAATGACCCTAACGCGGTTCCAGTTGCCAACTGCTTTGCTTATGCTCTGGGACACCCGGTATTCGGTAAACTGATGATCATCGCGGCTATGTGCGGTATTCTGACCTCTTGGAATGGATTTATCGTAGGAGCATCGAGAGTTATCTTCTCCATGGCAAGAGCTCACATGCTTCCGGCTATCTTTGGAAGAGTTCATCCCAAATACGGTTCCCCGACAGCTGCAGTACTGCTGGTAGGCGTAATCACAATTCTGTCGCCGCTTCTGGGAAAGAGCGCGCTGGTATGGTTTGTAGACGCAGCGGCCTTTGGTACAGTTGTAGCTTACTTTATGGTATCCCTTTCCTTCCTCATTATCAGAAAGAAGGAGCCGCAGCTGGATCGTCCGTTCCAGATTAAGGGCGGAACACTGGTAGGTATCGTAGCTGTAGCAGTAGCGCTGTTCATGGCATCCCTCTATCTGCCGATCTACAGCCCGACTCCGCTGACTGGAATCGAGTGGGCGCTGGTAGGCGGCTGGATCGTACTTGGTGTGGTTCTGTTCATCATCAACAAGTGTTCGGCTAACGGCAAGGTTTCTAAAGCTGAAATCGAATATCAGATGTTTGGCGACGATTACAAGAGATTCTAGTTATTCCTTTCAATAACCGGAAATATTAAGTATAATAGGGTAGTGGGCAAAATGCCCGCTGCCTTATTTAATTGTAGTGATACGGAGAGCTTATGGAGAACAATCGCAACAGCTTGAGCAGAGTTTTGGGCCGGACGGACATTCTGGCCATCGGTTTCGGCACCATGGTGGGATGGAGCTGGGTCATGCTGGCTACCACCTGGCTGACACAGGCCGGATTCTGGGGGACGATCATCGCATTTATCATCGGTGCTTTGATTATTATGGGCGTGGGGGCCGCCTATGGAGAGCTTACTTCCGCGCTGCCCCTGGCTGGCGGAGAAGTGGTTTATGTGTACCGTGCGATGGGAGCAAAAGTTGCCTGGATGGTGGGATGGGTCATGGCTTTGGCCTATTTGGGCGTCGCAGCCTGGGAAGGTATCGCCTTGGCGACGGCTTTGGATGCGATGTTTCCGGTGGGACAATTTTTGCCTTTATGGGATATCGCCGGATACACGGTGCATTTTTCCTGGGCAATCATCGGTATGGCAGGCGCTGTAGTCATGCTTCTTCTCAATCTCTTCGCCTCAAGACCGGCGATTATCTTTCAGGTCATGGCTACTGCGGCTGTCATTATTGTGGCCTTGATGCTCCTCTTCGGCGGCATTACCTTTGGCAGCATCGATAACATCGGCGATAAGTTCCGTTCTCTGGACGGATTTATCTATGTGTTTCTGATGATCCCTGCTATGCTGATCGGATTTGACGTCATTCCTCAGTCTGCGGAAGAGATGAACATTTCACCAAGAGGCATTGGAAAGATGGTCCTGGTGTGCATTATTTTCAGCGTGGTTTATTATATGATCATTATCATAGGATTGGCCTTATCAGCGCCGGTGGAGATCCGCATGTCAGGAACCATACCGGCAGCGGATGTAATTTCCTATGCTTACGGGGACCAGACTTTGGGTACCATTCTTATCTTTGGCGGCGTGCTGGGGGTGCTGACTTCTTGGAACGGATTTTTTATGGGAGCCACCAGACTGATCTTTGCCATGGGAAGGGCGAAGATGCTGCCGGAGGTCTTTGGCTGGGTTCACCCCAAATACAAGACCCCGTGGACCGCTACCATCCTGGTGGGCTGCGTCTGTATCGCGGCGCCCCTTTTGGGCCGGGATGCCTTAATTTGGTTTGTGGACATCAGCGCTTTCTGCTCCCTTTTTGGATATTGGTGGGTATGTCTTTCTTTCCTGGTCTTGAGAATGAAAGAGCCGCAGCTAGCAAGACCCTTTCGGGTAAAATGCGGTATTCCGCTGGGAATTGCTATGACCGTGATCTCCGGCCTGTATTTCATTATTTATGTACAAGACACTCTTACCAAAGCCAACTCCATGGATGAAATGGTGCTGCTTGGAGTATGGATGGTCCTGGGCCTGATTATGGCAGCCTTGGCAAAGGGCGAATTTGGAAAAATCAGCAGACTGGAAAGGGATATTCTCATCTTTGGCGAAAAGCTGGCAAGGAGGAAAAACTAGATGAAAAAAAGAAATAAAGAAGTCCTTTTCATCATCATTCTCCTGGCAGCTATTCTGGCCATGGTTCTTTATTCCGCTGTTTCCGATTCCTATCGAATTTCGCCGGACAAAGAAAACAATCTGGCGCTCAATCAATCAGAGCTACGCTTTGTTACGGAAAAAAAGAAGGTTATCTTGACGGTTTCTAAAGAGTTGGACTATCTGCAGAAAGGGTTTTTGGAGGAATACATACAATCCATTGCAGAGCCCTCCGGACTGCGGATTAAATTGGTTGAACAGGATGAGAAAGAGGCTGATGCCCGGATCGTTGTTGTGGATGATGTTCTTAGAAGGCAGCTGGACGAAATTAGTTTTACCGCACCGCTCTTTCAGGTGACGGGCACCATGTTTATCAATCAAGAATCCAGCTCTGCCAAGAAAATTCTTCAAGGAATATGCATCAAAGGGCAATTTACAGATGAAGAAAAACGAACCCTTTCCTATGACGGCAAAGCAATCGAGCTGACAGAGGTCGAAGGGACTGATCAAGCGGTTAAGCTGGCTCAAGAGACCAATGCAGACTGTATTCTGGGAGATCAGCCTGGGATCATAGCGGCACTTTCCAGCCGGGAGCTTACCGGCAAATATGTGGATATGTATGCCAACCTTTACAAAAACAACGTCTGTATCATGACGGATAAAGAGGACGGGGTTCTTTACAGCATATTGAACCAATGCATTCAGGAGGCGGACACCCGGGTGCTGATGGGGCGCGCCCAGGAGCATTGGTACGGGCTGGGCGACGCTTTTGTGAAGGAAGGCAGATATAAAGACGCGGCGGCGCTTTTAATCATCGTCTTTGCGGCAGTGTTCTGCGCCTTCTTCTTTTATTATCAATCTAATAAAAATTTATATAACGAATTGACAGAGCGGATGAATCAGCTGACCGCCAGCAAGCAGGAGATGCAGACCACGTTCAACGGCGTGTCCTATTATATGGCGGAGCTGACGCCTGAAGGGGCGATTTTGGATATCAATAAAGCTTTTCTCAATTACATTAATCGGCAGGTGATGGGAAGCACCATTGCCGAGGCCCTGGAATTGTCTCCCGAATTGACTGATATTCTGGAAACGATGCTTTTTGATACACGGGATACAAGAAGAGGGACTTCCAGAGAGATTACACTAAAAAATCGAATTCTGGAGGTGAATATTTTCCCGATTCTAAACCCCAAAGGTGAGGCCGAGAAACTGCTTTTTATGGCCAGTGACGTGACCAGGGAACGGATGGCTGAGCGCCAGATGCTGCAGGATAATAAAATGATTGCGGTGGGGCAGCTGGCTGCAGGCGTGGCTCATGAGATCCGAAACCCGTTGGGCATTATCCGCAATTACTGTTATGTCCTCAAAACTATGAACGATGAGGAGGCGCAGGAACAGGCCGTGCAGGTGATCGAAAAATCCGCGAAAACAGCTGGAAACATTATCGATAACTTGTTGAACTTTTCCCGCATATCCAAGAAGCAGGTTCAAGAAGTATACATAAAAAAGCATATTAATTCGGTGATTTCTCTCAACAGAGGCATGCTGAAGAAAAAACAAATCGATATTACAGTCCGATGCGGCGAAGACTTTCAAGTAAAAATGGCTGTGGAGTCCTTTGATATGATCTTTATCAATTTAATTTCCAATGCGGTCGACGCCATGGAAGAGATGGGGCGGCTGACGATCGTAGTTTACCGAACAGAAGACGAGTTCTATGTGGAAGTGCGGGATACGGGCACTGGGATCGAGGAAGGGATCATGGAAGATATCTTCAATCCGTTCTTCACCACCAAGAGCATGACCAAAGGAAACGGTCTGGGCCTTTACATCGTATATAATGAAATTCAGAAGATGAACGGCGAGATCAAAGTTACGAGTATAGTGGGAGAAGGCACCACCTTTAAGGTGATTCTTCCTATCAGAATGGAGGAGGATAAACTTGAGTAAGGGAAATAATTTTAATATTTTAGTTGTGGATGACGAACAAGACTATTGCGATGTACTGAAAATGATTCTGACGGGCAAGGGATACAAGGTGGACACCTGCAGCAATGGGCAGGAGGCTGTGAAAAAACTGGAGAAAAAGCCCTTTGATTTAGTAATCACCGACTTGTGCATGCCGGTGATGGACGGCCGCCAGCTGCTGGAAGAGATTAAAAAACGGGAGTATGATACGGAAGTAATTATGCTGACCGCCCATGGAACGATTGAAAAAGCAGTCGATGCCATGAAAGCAGGTGCTTACACCTATGTAACCAAAGGAAGGGATCCGGAAGAGCTTTTCCTGGAGATTCGCAAGATTCGCGATACCAAGAAAATCCGCCGGGACAACGCTATTCTCAAAGAGAAGGTCAGCGGCCGCTTCATGCTGGAGAGCCAAAATAAAAAGTACCGACAGATGCTGGAGCTGGCAGAACGAGCTGCTCAGAGCGAATCCAATATTTTAATCTTGGGAGAATCGGGTGCTGGCAAGGAGGTGCTGGCCTCCTTCATTCATCAGAAGAGCAAACGCTGCGACGCTAACTTTATGGAATTAAACTGTCAAGCGCTGTCTGAGTCCATTCTAGAATCCGAGCTGTTCGGTCATGAGAAGGGTGCGTTTACAGGAGCGGATAAGCGGAGAATCGGACTCTTTGAAGCGTCCAACGATGGCACGCTATTTTTAGATGAGATCGGCGGCGTTTCCATCAATTTGCAGGCAAAGCTTTTGAAGGCCATTGAAAACAAGCAAATCTATCGTTTGGGCAGCAGCACGCCCATCAATGTGGATTTTCGTCTGATTACGGCCACCAACCATAACCTGCAGCAGGATATGAGCGACGGTTGTTTCCGGGACGATTTGTTCTACCGGATCAGTACCATTGTGCTGGAACTTCCGCCGCTGCGGGACCGTCCGGAAGATATTCCGCTATTCATCGAATACTTTTTCGACAAGTACCAGCGGGAAATGAATAAGGTGATCACGGATATCGAACCCAGAGTCAGTCAGCTTCTCAACGGCTATCATTACCCGGGCAATGTGCGAGAGCTGAAGAATATAATTGAACGGCTTGTGGTTCTGTCGGAACGGGGTGAGATTTTGGAAGCATATCTGCCGTCCGACGTGGTTAAAAATCAAAATTACCGGCCGGCCGCTGCGGTAAGTGAGATCGATTATACCGTTTCATTGAGAGACTATCGCAGCAAGGTGGAAAAGGAGTATATCACAGGTCTTTTGGAACGGTATCCCAAAGATATGAATAAGGTGGCGGAAATCCTCGACATATCCAGGCGGCAGCTTTTTAATAAATTGGTAGAATATGATTTGAAATAATTGCAAATATTCTGAATTTGAATTATAATAGAAGAACCTAATCGATGCGCACTAATTTTATAAGTTAAGGAGGCGATAGCATGAGTGAACTGAAAAAAAGTTCGACCATGGTAGATGTCGGTGAACATGGGTTAAAAAAACATGATATCAAGACATCGACGGTGGTATTCATGATCTTCTGCCTGGTAGCTGCGGGTTGCTATGGAATAGAAGAAATGATTCCTGCTTCCGGTCCCGGCTTGACTTTAGTCATGCTGATGGTGCTCCCCTTTGTCTGGGGGCTTCCATTCGGTCTGGTTGCTGCAGAATTGGGTTCTGTTCGGCCGCAGGAAGGCGGTTATTACAAGTGGGTGCAGGAAGCTCTGGGAGAATTTTGGGGGTTTCAGGCAGGATGGTGGAGAACGGTTTCCATCTATATTGACAATTCCCTGTACGTTATTTTAGTAGGCGGTTATATTGCCGGGCAGTGGAACCTTTCCCATACGGCGGAAATGATCGTCAAAATCGTTGTTATTGCAATCTTTATCTGGGTTAATATTCGAGGTATCAAGGATGTGGGCATTGTCAGCACCGTTCTGGCGATCTTTGTTATTGTAGCTTTTGCTATGATTGCTGTTTGCGGGTTTACCAATATGGACCACAATCCATTCATGCCGTTTACGGCAGACGGAGAAATCACAGGAGCCAAAGGAATTCCATTTGCCGATTGGGTGGCTTATATCGGAGGCGGCCTGGCTATGGGCATGTGGATGTACTCTGGTTATGAATCCATGTCCACGATTGCGGGGGAGGTAGCCAATCCACAAGTTATTCCAAAGGCTACAATCATTACAGTGTCTCTGATCATGGCGACCTATATTCTTCCGACGGCAGCAGCTCTCGGTTCTTTGGGACTTTGGGAACAGTGGGGCACAGAGCCGGGAACGGTGGGATACGCAGATGTTGCCGCTCATTTCTGGGGGCCGGCATTCGGCGTGTTCTTCGTAATCGTAGCAGTTGTGGCAAACTGTTCAATTTTCAATACCTATATTGCTTCCGGTTCCCGCGGATTCTTTGCGCTGGCCGATGATTATCTGGCCCCGCCGATTATGGTTAAATGCGACAAGAAACATGGTGTTCCATGGGTAGCGGTCTTATCGGTTGGCATTGTCAATTTGATTCTCATTAACTTTGGTTTTGCCCAGGTTGTTATCGTGGATGTATTTATGCTGGTAGCATCTTACATCATGGTTTACCTGTCTGCGATGATCCTTAGAAAGCGGATTCCGAAAGAAGAATACGTGTTCCGTATTCCGGGCGGATATGGTTTCCTATGTTTGATTTGTATCGTACCTATCTTTATTGCGATTGCGCTGTTCTTCCTCAATGGTACTGACTACTTTATCGGCGGGATGATCGGCATTGTTTCCGGTCCGGTTCTGTACGTGATTTGGAAATGGATGTACGGCGGCCTGGCCAAAAAGGATCCGCAGCGATTTCCGATCAATCCAAAGACCAGATTGGCTGTGGGCGATTTGAGAAAGATGTGCGGGATGTTCCTGGGATTTGCAGTTATGGGCGGTTTGGCAGGTCCTTGGCTCAGATGGTATGAAGGTGAGTGGGGGCCTGAATATTATCAGGAGACCTACGGTAATGGGTTCCTCGGCAATTTCGATGCCATGCTCAGCGCTATTGGAATCGCATCGATTGTATTTGCAGTAATCGGCGTGGTTCTGGGTCTTTTGAGCATCAAGCTGGAACCAAAGAAAGACAGGCTGGACTGAGGATTCAGAAGATAAATTAAATATGATGTAATAAAAAGGGCACGATGGATAAATGTCGCGCCCTTTTTTGGACTGAGCCTATTTCTTTCCCCGTAATTGGTCCAAGAGCTGCTGCATATCCTGGGGAAGGGCGGCTTCACAAGAAAGCGGCTCTCCTGTGACCGGATGGGACAGGGAAAGCTGAAAAGCGTGCAGCGCCTGACGTTCGATGAGAAAGGGGTTGGTTTCTCCATATAAGTGATCGCTGACAATGGGGTAGCCGATGTGGGCCAAATGAACCCGTATCTGGTGGGTGCGGCCCGTTTCCAGGGCCAGTTCCACCAAAGAATATCCTGAATTGAACCGTTCGGCTACTTTGTAGTGGGTCACAGAAGGCGCGCCGTCCTTTGTTACGGCCCGCTCCACCCGTTCCGGATCCGGCTGGCCGATGGGAAGATCGATGGTTCCGGCATCGGAAGGGATTAACCCCTTGACGATGGCTAGATAGCGTTTTTCCACCAGACCGGCCTGGCTCTGCTTCATAAAGCTGGCCTGACAGTGGGCGTTTTTGGCTACGGCTACCAGGCCGGAGGTATCCATATCCAGCCTGTTCATAAAGCGTATTTTGTAATTCTGGCCGCTGTCTATCATGTATTTCATAATGCCGTTGGCCAGAGTATGGGTGACGTGTCCCTTGGTAGGGTGGACGACCATGCCCGGCTGTTTGTTAATGACCAGCAGACTGTCATCCTCGTAGACAACAGTGATGGGAATGTCCTCTGGGGTAAAGTCGCTGGTTTCCTGGGGGAGCCGGATGGAAACCACGTCTCCGGTCTTTACCGGCAGCCAGCCATCTGTCTGTTTGCCATTGAGATAAACCAGCTTGTCCCGCTTGATCTTGGTCCGCATGCGGGCGGAAAAATCGAATTTGCGGCGCAGTACGCCTTTGACATCCAGGATGTCTTTATCTTCTTCAGTAAGAATATATCTGAATTGGTCCATGTTTCTCCTAACTACTATAAAAACTTGGTTTTAACCTTGTCCCAAAAATCGTAAGATTCAAAGCGCAGCAGATTGATGATGGTATCGGAAAACTCCACTTTAATCTCCTTTACATCGGTATATTCATGCTCAATCCCATCGTTCATCAGAAAGATGCGGTTGCTCTTGGAGCTTTCCGGCACAACCCCTAAAGAAAGCTCTGAAGGCAGTAAAATGCTGGAAGTAAAGGAACGGTACGCAGTCGTGTTCATGGGAGCGATGGGAGTCACTTGAAGCAGCTTGATTCTCGGATCGACGATTGAACCGCCCAAGGAATAATTATAAGCTGTGCTGCCGGCAGAGGTGGCTACCAGAATTCCATCGCCGCTGAATTTTTCGATGGGACTGCCGCCGATGGAAATATTCAGATGAACCGAATAGGAGTGATTCCCACGGATAACAATTTCGTTCAAACCCCGGTGGATTTCTTTGCTTCCATCCTGAGTGGTGACGGCGGCCTGCACCGTATTCAAGGGCTGCAGGGCATATTTTCCGGCTTTGTAGTCGCGGATAAAAGCATCCAACTTTCGAGGATTTTCGGGAGCCACTTCCTGAAAGAATCCCAGATGGCCGGTATTGATCCCGATAAAAGGACTTTCTGGAAAATCGTAAGTATGTACGGCCTGGAGAAAGGCTCCATCTCCGCCGATACATACGATTAGTTCACTGTCCGGGGCGTACTCTTCCCGAACAGTGAATCCGTTTTCTTCAAACTTTTGAACCAGGACTTCTTTTGTCTCTTGTGACAGGCTGGTGCCATTTGTAAATACGTTGATGTTTCTCATGGCTATACCAGTTTTTCAAATTCATCTACCAGACTTTCGAAAGTCTTCATAGCCTGTTTAATAGGTTCTGGCGTGCTCATATCCACGCCCGCCAGCTTGAGCAGCTCGATAGGATAGTTACTTTCACCAGTCTTTAAAAATTCGATATAGGCATCTTTTGCAGGAGCGCCCTCGTCCAGAATCTTGCCGGATATGGCGGCTGCCGCCGAATAACCGGTGGCGTACTTGTAAACGTAGAAGGCATTGTAAAAATGCGGAATCCTGGCCCACTCATAACGAATGGTATCATCTTTTCCCACAGCCGGGCCAAAGTATTTATCATTGAGCTTCTGGTATTCTTCACACATCCACTGAGCGGTCAATACCTGTCCGTCTTCAATGGCCTTATGGGTTAAATGTTCAAATTCAGCGAACATGGTCTGACGGAAAAGGGTGGTACGGAATTCTTCAATATACAGATTCAACAGATATTTACGCATTTGGGGATCCTGTTCCTGATCCAGCAAATGGCGCATTAACAGGGATTCGTTGACTGTGGATGCTACTTCTGCCGTGAAGATAGAGTGACTGCCATAGATATAAGGCTGAGCCTCTCTAGTGTAGCTGGAGTGCATGGAATGTCCCATTTCGTGAACGATGGTAAAAACATCTTTCAAAGTATCCGTGTAGTTAAGCAGAATATAGGGCATGCTGTCATAGCTTCCAAAGCTGTATGCGCCGCTGGTCTTTCCTTCGTTTTCATAGACATCGATCCAGCCGGCTTCGATCCCTTTGTTCATTCTCTCAATATATTCTCTTCCCAAAGGCGCCAGACCTTCACGCATCATATCCAGAGCCTGTTCATAAGAGATTTTTTTCTTTGGAAGCTCCACCAGCGGAACGTAGATATCATACATTTGCAGATGATCCACACCCAGCAGTTTTTTGCGGATCTCCATATAACGGTGAACCGTGGGCAGATATTCGTTTACAACTTTAATCAGATTGTCGTAGACCTCCTCCGGGATATTGTCGCCGGAAAGGGCGGCCTGGCGGGCAGAGCCGTATTTGCGGATGCGCGCGCTGATGACATCGGTTTTGGTATTGTAGTTATAGGCTGAGGCAATGGTGTTAATCATGGATTTGTAAGCTGCGTACATATGCTCATAAGCTTCTTTTCTGACGCTGCGGTTATGGCTTTCCATGAACGTGATATAATTGCCGTGGGTCAGCTCCACTTGATCGCCATCCTCGTCTGTAATGGTCCCGAACTTTATATCGGCATTGTTGAGCATCGTGAAGATGTCGTTGGTGGCGCCGGTAATTTCGCCCATTTGGGCAAGAATGTTTTCTTCCGCCTTGGTGAGGACGTGCTCCTTTTCCCGCAGCACATCGCGGATGACGAACTCATACTGTTTTAGACCGGCTTCCTCTTCAATATAAGAAAGAAGAGTATCCTCCGGAGCATCTAAAAGTTCCGGAGTGAAAAAGGACATGGAAGCCGATACCTGTGCGATGATGGTCTGGCATTTATCCGTCATTGCCTGATATTTGGTTTCCCGATTGTCCTCGTCGCGGCGCATTCTGGCATAGACAAAGACCTTCTCCAGCTTTTGCCAGATGGCGTCCCTCGCGCGAAAAGCTTCCAGCAGCATAGCCGCGTTTTCCGTCAGATGACCGGCAAAACGGCCATAGTCCTTGGTTTGGGCCAAAACTTCTTCAATCGTGGCGTCAATGGCCGTTTCATCGGGAAACATGTCCTCGATGTTCCATTTGTATCTTTGATCGATCTGATCTCTGGTTTTCAATGATTTGTCACTCATATCCATTTGCCTCCTTTTTGGTTCTGTTTATTTGCTTCTGCGAATATATTTCTTCGCTCTTTTCTTTACCTCAGCGCCCGTGTCGATAAAAAATACCCGGGTGCGCATTGCGAGTCGCTTGACTTTGTCGTATAATAAAGCGTATTATACATAATGGATTTATTATACCACAAAAAGGAAAGGAAAATCACCAGGATGGACAATCGACCGATAGGTTTTTTTGATTCAGGGCTTGGGGGCCTGACTTGTATCCCCAACTTAATGAAAACGTTTCCCAAGGAAAGGATTATCTATTTCGGAGATACGGCCAGGACGCCTTACGGGTCAAAGGCAACTTCGACCATTAAAAGTTTTTCTCTGCAAATTGCAGACTTTCTTGTCAGAAATAACGTAAAGATGATCGTCATTGCCTGCAATACGGTCAGCGCTACCTGTCTTTTCGACTTGCAGCAGCGGTACCCGGATGTACCGGTGGTGGGAATTATCCGTCCGGCGGCTGAGACCATCTCCAAGAGCTGTTCCACCATGAATAAGATTGGGATCATCGGGACAAAGGTAACGATCCAAAGCGGCGCCTATAAAGAGCAGGTACACAGACTTAATGACGAGCTGGATATTTATGAAACGCCATGCCCGGCTTTTGTACCTTTGATCGAAGAAGGTATCATCCAAAACGATATCATGGACTTGACCATAAAATATTATCTGGACGACTTCATTCTGGAAAACAGACTGGATACGGTGGTGCTGGGATGTACCCATTACCCGCTGATTCGTTCTAATATTAAAAGGCTTTATCCATCTCTTCGAATCATAAATCCTTCGGAAGAGATCATCCACAGCATTGAGAGGATCCTGAGAGAGCGGGATATGCTGGCGGGGGACTTTGACTTTGAGAACGTATTTTATGCCAGCGACCTTTCCGAGAATTTTGTCAATATGATCGACCGAATTTTCCATGATGAAGATATAAAGGTAAAGTTTAAAAATCTTGAACTGGAGTCAGTGGAGGAGAAGAAATGAATTTTGAGACTTTGTTAGAATTCCTGGAGCTGGAGAGCGCGGACGAATTCGAGTATTTTGAAAACCTGGCGGATCTGGTAGAGGCGGATGCGGAAATTCTGCCGGAGGCTGTTTATCAGTTGTTTGAAGGGATAGAGATGGAGATTTTGGCAGAGCTCATGGAGAATTACTTTGAAGAAATGCTCAAGGCTGTACCGGAGGATTCCGTTGAGATGTATACGCTCCTGGAGTCGGTAAAAATGGCGCTGATCGGCATGTCGCGCAATATCGAGGAGGAACAGGATCTGGTGCTTTTATCAGATGAATTCTGCCGTTTTCGCAACTGGTACTCGCTGGACTCAGCGGTATGGGTGCGGGAAATCGGCGAAAGCGGCAGCCGTGAGAAGGGGATGCCGCTTCGGGATGCTTTGACCTTATCCCGTATTGAAAAGCTGGGCGGAGAAGAGTTCGAATATATCTTTGATGAAGCTTTAAATTTTGAGATGGATCAGTATACCATGTCCTTTGCGGATCTGGCGGCGGAAGAAGCCGCCCAGGAGCTGGAAGAAGAGACGGAACAAGATCAGGAAGACCCGGAACTGAAATATACAGACTATGTTTTTTCTCCTGACAAACTCCATTAATCACAGTTTGCGTCAAACCTGCATAGTATGAATTAAACAATTTGTATTATGGAGGTTTTTTTATGGATGAAAGAGAATGCTGCGAACGGGAATGTTTGCGGGACTGCAAAGAAAAATGCTTTGAAGAATGCTGCTGTGATAACAACAACGGCAGCAATATCATTTGGATTTTGATTGTATTGTACTTACTGTTTTGCAACAATAACAACGGACACGGCAGAGGCGGTCTGTTCGGCGGATTGTTCTAAGTCAGGCAGGTAAAAAAGAGACTGGGCGCAGGTGCCCAGTCTCTTTTTGTTGGGATACTGCCGATCATCGGATTTAATCGTGATCACTTGCCAGCAATTTTTCGTGAATCGCTTTTGTGTCCAGCTGGCGATGTTCTTCCATATATTGATAGATCCGTTTCACTTGTGCTGCATTCTTCAGCAAGTATTCTGCGATCGCCTCCGGAGTCACTTGCGCAGGGTTGGCCCCTTGAGTGTTGAGGAAAATCCGGGTCGCGCCGTCCGCCAGTGCCAGATCCGCCCCTTCTTCGCCCCCTCATGGGGACGTGACCGAATTACTGCCTTTTTAGAAATCTGAAATGAGGTGGCAGCTGTGCATAATAGCGGCTCAGTGGTTTACCATAATGAAAACGAGATATTTCGCGTGAAATTAGTACCGGCAACAAAAAAGAACCAGTGACAAGACTGGTGCATTGTGGTAAAGTAATAGAATAGTGTAGCTCTGTGTATGAATAAAAGAAAGGTTGGTGAATTTTTTGATCCGATTAAAAAACGTATCGAAATTTTACTACAGCAAAGGCATGATCGCCAGCGGATTTTCCAAGGTGAATCTTGAATTTGAAGTAGGAGAATTCGTTGTGATCACAGGCGAGTCGGGAAGCGGCAAGACGACTCTGCTCAATGTAATTTCCGGTCTGGACTCCTACGAAGAAGGGGAGCTTTACATAAACGGCCGCGAAACCAGTCATTATCTGGCCGCTGATTTTGAAGAGTACCGAAAAAAATATATCGGCAACATCTTCCAGAATTTCAATCTGATCAACAGCTATACCGTCTATCAGAACGTGGAGTTGATTCTGCGGATCAACGGGTATAAAAAGAGCCAGATCAAAGAGAAGGTCCCAGCGATTATCGAGCGGGTAGGACTCACCGAATATACAAAAACAAAAGTCTCCAAGCTCTCAGGGGGACAGAAACAGAGAGTTTCCATCGCCAGAGCGCTTGCCAAGGACACCTCCGTGGTGGTGGCCGATGAGCCCACGGGAAACCTGGACAGCAAATCAGCGGAAGGGATTGTCCAGCTTCTTAGCGAAATCTCAAAGGACAAACTGGTCATCGTCGTTACCCACAACTACGATCAGTTCGCGTCATACGCAACCCGAAAGATCAAGATGCATGACGGAAAGGTGGTGGAAGACGAACAAATCACACCGCGCCACAGCGCCCAGCCCCAGAGCCAGCAGGCGGAACCGGCGGTAGGAAATCTTTCCGCAGGGAGCAAGGTAAGGCTGGGACTGCGCAATACCTTTAACATTATTCCCAAGTTTTTACTTCTGTTAGTTGTATTTCTTTTTGTTGTGCTTGCGGTCACCTCTGAATACACGACCTTTAAACAGAGCGATGACGAAGCGGCAAAGATGGGCTACAACGACTTTTTCCAAAACTACAGCCAGGATCGAATCATTCTCAAAAAGGCGGACGGAAAGCCATTCACAGACGCTGATTATCAGCAGCTGCAGACAACGGCCAACGTAAAATCCGTAATCCATGAAGATATCCTGCTGGACAATACCATTTACATTGAAAGCGGCGACTTTTATTACGATGCGTTCCCCAGATCCATGAACGATTTCAAAGGAAAGATTGCAGAAGGCAGAATGCCGGAAAAAGAAAACGAGGTCATCATAGCAGGTTCCTCAGAGGATTATTATTTGCAAGCAGACAATGTAGCGGAAATACTCGACCATACTTTTACCGTCGCAACGCCGACAGAAACCACCATGAAAGTAAAAGTGGTCGGGGTTTCTTATGAAGAACCTGCCGATAATATGTTCTTTTACAGCGGCAATATTTATATGCAGGACAGCCGTATTGAAAAGCTATTACGAGAAACTTACGGTTACAGAAGCAAGGTCACGACAACGGCGGGCGGCAATGCCCTCCAATATGAGGGCGGAGGCATGCTTTACCGGCCAATGGCCAGCAGCAAGGTGGAAAAGGGTACGTGCCTTGTCTCGGAAGAATTCAACGGATTCTATGAAAAGGGCAAAGCGGTGGATCAGGAAATCACCATTGCCGCTAGAAATATTTTTTACAACAAATCAATTAAATTAAAGATAAAGGATACTTACAATAAAAAGAACTTCACGGCCAAGACTGATCTCAAGGATTTTGAAGACAATGACGGCGCCATCTACATCAATAAAACCGATTATAATAAGCTTTTCCAGGGTGGGAATTATCAGAGTACGGTCTACGTCAAGGATACAAAAGAAATTGACAGCACGGTTTCCGCTCTAAAAAAGATGGGTTACGAGACGCTGGCTATTAAAGATACCATATACAATATGTCGGAAGATCTAACGTCGATCGTTCAGGTGCCGATCGCGGTCATTTTACTGGTGGCGGTATTCTTTATTTCCTATTTTGTCATCCGCCTGATTCTTCGGTCCCGGGTGTCCTATTTCAGCATCCTCAGAATGCTGGGACTGGCGAAAAAGAATATCCGCAGAATTCTGGATATCGAACTTTTTGCTATCGTCAACATTGCCTTCGTCCTGTTTTTGATCGTCGTGCTTTTGGTCAATTACAACGTTATTCAAGTTGAATATCTGAAAACCCTGATCGAATATTTGAAAGTCACTGACTACGTGATCCTTTACGCGGTCCTCTTTGTCATGTCCTACTTGATTTCCGGCAAATTTGCCCGAAGCTTATTCAAAAAGACGGCAATGGGTTCATTTAGAGAGGAGGCGTAGTCATGATAAAACTGGAACAGGTAAATAAATATTTTAATAAACGGAAAAAGAATGAAATCCACGTTATCAATAACACATCTCTGGAAATGGAGCAGACGGGTCTTGTGGCGCTGCTGGGTCCCAGCGGCTGCGGAAAAACCACGCTGCTCAACGCCATTGGCGGCCTTGATAAGGTAAACGGCGGACGGATCTTTATCAACGGTCAAAGAATCACCCGCAGACGGTCGGGGAAGGTGGATCAGATCCGAAACCTCAATGTGGGCTATATCTTCCAGAATTACAACCTGGTGGACAACATGACGGTTTTCGATAATGTAGCTATCGCCCTGAAGATGGTGGGCGTTAAGGATAAAAAGGAGATTGAAGAAAAAGTAAACTATGTTCTGGAAAAGGTGGATATGTACCGGTACCGTAACCGTTACGCGGATATGCTCTCCGGCGGTGAACGACAGAGAGTGGGCATTGCCAGAGCGATCGTCAAAAATCCGGCGATCATCATTGCTGACGAGCCTACCGGTAATCTGGACAGCAAGAACACCATCGAGGTTATGAACATCATCCGCTCCATTTCCCAGGACCGACTGGTTATTCTGGTGACCCACGAGGAAAAGCTGGCGGATTTCTACGCTTCGAGGATCATTCGTATCCGCGACGGTGAAGTGGTATCCGATGAAGAAAACCAGCACGCCAACAATTTGGATTACCGGCTGGAGCATAAAATCTATCTCAAAGATATCCCCGATCACAAGCGGCTGAACACCGATTTGTACAAGATTGATTTTTATAATGACAGCAAAAATCCGGTCAAACTGGATATTGTGGTGAGAAACGGAAATATCTATATTCGTACCGAAGAAGGAAAGGACCGGCTGGAGGTTATCGACGATAATTCCAGCATTGAACTGGTAGATGAACATTATAAGGAAATGACCAAGGAAGAGTCCCTGGAAAACAACTTCGATCTGGAGAAACTGGCGCCCAGGGGAAGACGCAGATACACGTCCATACTCAATCCATTCACCATGATTAAACGCGGTTTTCAAACGGTATTCAACTACCCGGTATTGAAAAAAATTCTGCTTTTGGGCTTTTTAATCGCAGCCATGTTCATTACCTATGGGGTCAGCCATATTTTCGGCGTGCTCCACGTCACTGATGATGAATTCGTTACTGCCGATAAATCTTACCTGACGATTGTGGGTAAGAACGTCAGTGTGAAAAGTTATCGAAGCTACGAAAAGGATGATCGATTCCAATATATCATGCCCGGGGATTCCAAAATATCCCTCACCATGCCCTACGATCAATACTTCCAGCTTCAGGACAACTCAGCTTTCATAAGCGGTTCTCTTTCCGATTCCGGGAAGCTGACAGAGAAAAATCTGGCTTACGGACGTTTGCCAGAAAACAAAAAAGAAATTGCAGTGGATAAAATGATCCTCAAGACCGTAATCGATGAGCAACAGACCCAAATGGCCGGTTTCGGCAAAGCAAAGGATTTTTTGAATCAGAAGGTGACCGTTCCTCAGATGGCCGACATGACCATCGTTGGCATCATCGATCTTAAGAGTCCGTGCGTTTATGCGGATCAGGCGATTTTTGTCAATCTGCTGGCCAATGCAGAATCAGAAGAAGGCATGGAAGGCGGCGATATGGGGATGGCAGATACAGAAGAGGGCGGCGACACCAGCCTGCTGGATTACAAGCTGAAGAATAAATCAGTGGAGCTGAAAAAAGGCAGCTGGCCGACGAAGGACTATGAGGTGGTCGTAAACGAAAACAATAAAGAAGAAATGCCCCTTAACAAAGAAATCGCGCAGAAAGTCAACGACCAGAAGCTGAAAGTGGTAGGCTATTATAAGGACAAAGAAAACAGCGACCTTCTGCTCGTCAATAACAATACCATCAAGTACAACTTGATTAAAACGAAATCCAATATTACGGTTTGCCCCAAGGATAAAAAAGAGGCCATGACCGCTCTCCAGGAAGAACAGGTCAATGTGAAAGATATCTACGCGGACAGCAAGAAGGCCTATGAGAAAGAAAACTGGTCGTCCGTTCGTTCTGCGCTGATTATGGCGGGCGTGGTGCTGGCGATTTCCTTTATTGAAATATTCCTCATTATCCGTGCGTCCTTCCTTTCCAGGGTCAAAGAGGTAGGCGTATATCGGGCAATCGGTGTGAAAAAAGGCGATATTTACAAGATGTTTTTGGGAGAAATATTGGCAATCACCACCATGGCCAGTGTACCTGGATTCCTGTTTATGGCGTATATATTGAAAAAGCTCACCGGTTTTGCCATATTTGCCAACCTGTTTCAGGTGACGCCGGCCGTTTTGGGACTGTGTTTGATTCTTCTGTACGGATTTAATCTCATTTTCGGATTGCTGCCGGTATTCCGAACCATGAGAAAGCGGCCTGCGGCAATTCTCAGCAGAACGGATATCAACTGATCTTAACAGAGATCGAAAAGATGCAAAAGCAAGCCTTGCGCTTGCTTTTGTTTTTTCAAAATGGTATACTATTTTGATCAGATTGGTGCGGCTTCGTCGAGAGGTACAGAATAAGTGAAAGATACTCGACGTGGTCAAAAATGTATTATTTTTGCTTGTTGTTGAGACTTTTCCAACGCCTACAGGCTGCAATACCTGACAAAGGCTTTGATATACAAGGGTATTTCCATTTTGGCAGCCTACAAGCCTGTGTTTTAGCTCAACAAATGAGTTGTTTTCCTCGATTGTTGAACCAGCCTCTTAAAAACTGCAGGGAGATCAGACCTATGGATCAGGAAAAAAAGAAATACCGGACCGGACTTGTATGTGCCTTGTCCTGCTCCGTTTTATGGGGCGTTTTGCCTGTTTACTGGCAGGCGCTGCGGCCCATCGAATCGTCTGTGATCATATTCTACCGGATTTTTCTGGTAGGGGTGGTCTGTTTTTTTGCTGCCTTAAAACTGTTCGGCATGGAAGCGATCAAAAAGCCGCTGAGAGTCAAGGGTGCAAAGCTGAAATATTTCATTGCCGGCGTTTTGATCACAGCCAACTGGAGCCTGTATATCTGGGCCGTAAACGCGGACCACGTGATCCAGACCTGCATCGGATATTACATAGAACCGCTGATGGTTTGCGTATTCGGCATCCTTTTTTTCAAGGAAAAGCTGACTAAACACAAGCTGGCCGCCTTTCTTCTGGCCTGCACCGGAGTGGTGATTGTACTTCTTCATTTTATGGAAGTTCCCTTCATTGCGCTGGGACTGGCAACAACCTTCGCGGTTTACGCGGCCATTAAAAAGAGCGTGGAAGTACCTGCGCTGCTGTCGCTGCTTTATGAAACCATGTTTTTATCGCCGGCAGCTCTGGCCGTTGTCATATATTTGGAAGTGACCGGACGGGGAGCCCTGGGAGTTGGACAGCCCTATCAATATGTCATGCTGCTTTTAGTGGGATGTGTTACGGCTGTTCCCTTGGGGTTGTTCGCTGCCGCAGCCAATAAGATTCCCCTTGTGACCTTGGGAATTTTAGAGTATATTTCTCCGTCCATTTCGCTTGTGATCGGTATTTTTCTGCTCAAAGAACCCTTTGATTTGATCCAGTTTTTGGCCTTTGCCGTGATCTGGGTCGGTCTGATTGTTTTTACACTGGGGGAATATCGGGAGAATAAAAACGCAGAGATCCAGCAATGATGAGAATAAATTTGTGAGGATGATAAATTGATGAAAAAACAAGAAGCAGAATTTGGAGATGTCTTTGGAAATGGTCATGACCGATTTGGATTTCCCGATGGAATCCACCGCGTGACAGCGGGGCATGGCGGAGAAGCGATCTTGATTTGCGGCAGTGAAAAAACAGTGCTGCTGGACTGCGGCATGGCTTATTGCGGCGATGCTCTGGTGGAAAATCTGCGGCAGACTCTGGATGGCCGGCCGCTGGATTTGATTTTGCTGAGCCACAGCCACTACGACCATATCGGCGCTCTGCCCTATGTGAAACAGGCTTACCCTGACGCTGTCGTATACGGAGCAGCGAAAGCCCAATCGATCCTGATCCGGCCGGGAGCCAGGCAGCTGATGAAAGATCTGGGGCAGACGGCCCGTGATCAATATAAACCGGGATCAACAAAAGAAATCATCACCGACGGCCTGACAGTCGATGTGGTGATCGGGGAGGGCGATGAGATTTCTTTGGGCGATGAGACCTTGATCGTGATGGAAACCAAAGGGCATACGGACTGCTCCCTGACCTTTGTGCTGGAGCCCCTGAGCATGATGTTTGCCAGTGAAAGCACCGGAATATTGGAAAAGATCGATTATGTACATACACCGATTCTGAAAAGCTATGAGGATGCGATGGAATCCTATGAAAAGTGCAAAGCTTATGGAGCCAGATTCCTCGTTCTGCCTCATTTTGGTCTGCTGCCGGAAGATTTTAACGAAACCTATTGGGACTTTTTTGAAAAGGAAGTGGAAAACAAGCGGACCTATTTGCGCGGTCTGGTTGGGGAAGGGCTAACAGAGACGGAAATCTTTGAGCTTTACGCAGCCAAATATTGGGACCCCATCAAAGAGCAGGAGCAGCCCTATGAGGCCTTCATGATTAATTCAAAAAGCATTGTTAAAACATTGCTCAAAAGTCTTTAAAAAAACCAACCTTCCGCCGGGCTGTCTCTGCCGGAACAAATCCGGGAATGGACAGGCGCAGGCGAAATGTTGGCTTTGATTACGAACGGAACGGCAGTTTCATATGATGGTATTTCCGATAGGGCGAAATCAGCTTGGAAAGGCCGCGGTTATAGATTTTGTAACCCCAGACTCCGGTCCAATGGTCCTTGTATTTGGCTTTGGCCGTATACTCGCGAATAATGCCGCCGGCATAAAAGGGATGGGCTGCTTTCACTGCATGGATCAGATCGTTGTTGCACGTGATTTCATCATGGGTCACGGTCTCAGCCATTCCTACATAGCGTTCCTCATGGGCATCCGAACCTCCGAAAGTGGGCAGATCATATTTTTCCGCCAGTTGGAGGGCCAGTTCGTTGGACCTGGGAGATTCACATGTATTAAAGGTTTCAACGAAGTCAAAGCGCTCGAAGAGATCCATCTTCATGTTTTTAAAATACATAGCGCTGGAGCTTCTGACTCCAAAGGGGTGGGCGGGGCCCAATATTCCGCCGAAGCGATGGACGATTTTTAAGAGCCGCCGCAGTGTCATACCGCGGATATTTAAAATTGGCAAATAGAGGTTATCGGGCATGATAACCAGCACATGCCCGGCATCCTTGGTGTCGTATTCAACGCCCCGGAGAACCACGAAATCTGCGAATTCCGGCCGATGCTTTATTCTGTCCCAGGCTCTGCAGCCTTTGTAGGAATTGTGGTCTGTAATCATAAATCCGTCGAAATCCTGTTCTTTCAGCAATTCGACATAGCGCTCCAACGTAACCTTGGAATCGATGGAGCCTTCTTTTGTGTGGCAATGTAAATCGAATTTCAATGTGCAACACCAGCTTTCTTTTCTAACTAATTTAACTATAAACCTATTTTTTGCGAATTTCAATTAAGTTTGCATTATTTTTTTCTTGCGAAGCAAGAAATATTCGTGTATCATGGAATAAAATGGAAATTGACAAGGGGACTATATGGACATAAAAAACGAAGCAGTGATTTTGTTGAAAAAATATTTTGGCTACGACTCCTTCCGCGAGGGGCAGGAGACCTTGATCAGCAGCATTCTGGATGGAAAGGACACCTTTGGCATCATGCCCACCGGAGCGGGCAAATCGATTTGCTATCAGCTGCCGGGAATTATGATGGAGGGGATTACTCTGGTCATAACTCCGTTGATCTCGCTGATGAAGGATCAAGTGGCGGCTTTGAAAGAAGCAGGCATCAGGGGCGCCTATTTCAACAGCTCTCTGACACCGGGCCAATACCGCAAAGCGCTGGCTCTGGCGAAGCAGGGTACCTATAAAATCGTTTATGTTGCGCCGGAGCGGCTGATGAACCGGGAATTTTTGGATTTTGCCCAATCGGTGAAAATCGCCATGGTAACGGTGGATGAGGCCCACTGCGTTTCACAATGGGGCCAGGATTTCCGCCCCAGTTATCTGAAGATCCTGGAATTTGTGGAGCACCTTTCTCAGCGGCCCATTATCAGCGCTTTTACCGCGACTGCAACTAAGCAAGTGCGGGAAGATGTGGTTCGGATTCTAAGGCTGGAGGAGCCGACTGTGCTGACCACTGGTTTTGATCGGAAAAATCTCTTTTTCTCTGTGCAAAAACCTGGCAATAAGTACAGTGTTCTTAAAAACTATCTGGATACCCATCCTGGGAAAAGCGGCATTATCTACTGCCTGACCCGTAAATTGGTGGAAGAGGTTTGCCAGCGCCTTGCGGCCGAAGGCGCGGCGGTTACACGTTACCATGCGGGCCTGAGCGATGAGGAACGGCGTCAGAACCAGGATGATTTTATTTATGATGTAAAGCCGATCATGGTTGCCACCAATGCTTTCGGCATGGGCATCGATAAGTCCAATGTCAATTTCGTCATTCATTATAATATGCCGAAAAACATTGAAAGTTACTATCAGGAAGCGGGCCGGGCAGGCCGTGACGGTGAAAGGGCAGACTGCATCCTTCTTTACGGGGGAAAGGATGTCATAACCAATCAGTTTTTTATCGAAAAGGACAATGAAAATGAGGAGATCGATGAGGAGGAAAGGGCGCTGATCCGGGAAAGGGATCGGATGCGTTTGAAAAAGATGACCTTTTATTGTCATACCAACGATTGTCTCCGAGGCTACATTCTCAGCTATTTCGGAGAAAAGGCCCCCGGCTACTGCGGCAATTGCGGAAACTGTCTGACTCAGTTCGAAGAGCAGGATGTGACCAGGACCGCAAGGCGTTTGATTGGATGTGTGGATAGCTGCGGCCAAAGGTATGGCCTCAATGTGATTATCGATGCGGTTCATGGAAATAACACAGAGAAGATCCGCCGCTATTTTCTGGATGAAAACGATTACTACGGCTTGGAATCGGATAAATCCGTCCATTATCTGCGGCAAGTGGCGGATCACCTGCTGCTGAACGATTATTTGGTGCAGACGGACGACCGCTACAGCGTTTTGCGCCTGGGTCCGAAAGCCGGATCCATTTTGGCCCGGGAAGAAACGGTCACGATGAAAGTGGCCAAGGACAGAGAACCTGCGCAGAAGCAGGCCAAGTCCAAGAAAATCGATTATGATGTGAAAAATCCAGAGCTGTTTCAAGCCCTGCGGGAGCTGCGCATGAAATTCGCCAGAACCCAGAGCGTACCGCCATATGTGGTATTCACCGATAAATCGCTGAAGGAGATGTGCGCCGTAATGCCAGAGAACAAGGAGCAGATGCTCCAAGTCTCAGGTGTGGGCGAGTCCAAGTATAAGAAGTACGGCGAGGCGTTTTTGGAAGTGATCCGGGCATATCGATAAGAAACTTATCTTCGTTTCTTTTTGGCAAAATCGCGCGCCTTTTTCATGCCGCCGACTTCTTCGAACATTATATTGAGCTTTTTGGTTTCAATCTCTTTGCTGGAAAGTCCGTCATAAGCGGATTCCCGTTTCAGCTTGCAATAATTTTCAAAGTGACGTCTGTCCAGACTGCCTTCTGCCAGGGCCTGCCGGACCGCACAGCCCGGCTCCCTGGTATGGGAACAGTCCCGGAAACGGCAATGCCTGCTCAGAGCTTCAATATCAGCAAAGGGCAGGGAGAGGCTGGCCGTATCAATTCCCAGTTCACGCATGCCCGGGGTATCGATAACCATACCGCCCTGGGGCAATAACAGCAGCTCTCTGCGAGTACTGGTGTGGCGGCCTTTGCCGTCGCCGGAACGGATTTCTGAGGTTGTCAGAAGTTCTTGTCCGGCCAATCTGTTGATTAAGGTAGATTTACCCACACCGGATGAACCGATAAAGGCCGTGGTAATGCCCGGGCGCAGATAGGCGCTTAGCTGCTGCCAGGAATCCGGATTCTGACTGGAAACGGCCAGAATGTCAGCATCAAAGGCAGCCGCCTTTACTTCTCTGAGGATGGTTTTCTGATCCGCGCACAGGTCGGCTTTTGTCAGGAGAATGACCGATGAAGCCCCGCTGCCGGATGCAATGGATAAATATCGTTCCAGACGATTGAGGTTATAGTCTTGATTGAGGGACATGCAGATGAATACCGTATCAATGTTGGCGGCGATGATCTGGCTCTGTCCGCTGCTGCCGGCGGCGCTGCGGGTAAGGACGCTTTTTCGGCTCAGGATGTGATGAATGATTCCATAACCCTGATGATCGTCCCTGCGGTCAACCATGACAAAATCTCCTACAGCGGGAAAGTCTGCGGTACAGCTTCTATCATATCGAAATTTCCCGGAGGTTTGAGCCAGCATTTCACCACAGGGACCTATGAGCCCGTACAGCTCTCGATACTGGGAAATGACGCGGGCCAGAGTTAATTCCGGGTAGAGAGCCGCTTGATCCAGGAAGCGCGGAGCAGCTCCATATTCGGCCAGCGGGTTTTCCGGTTTGTGAGTATCTTCCTGTGTCTGGGGGAAGAACTCCGGCGCGTACTGGACCACAGCGTTGATGAAAGCGGGGACCTGTTTTTGTGTTTCGTCCAGAGGTACTGCCATAAAATTTTCCGGCGGAACCGCAATGGGAGAATGAATTCCCCATTGGGCCGCCGGCCTGTAGCCAAATTTGGGGTAATAGGTTTCATGGCCGACTAAAAGGCAGATTTGATACCCCATCTCTCTGGCAATCCGGTGACCTTCTTCAATAAGAGCCGTGCCGATCCCCTGGCGCTGACAGCCCGGCAGGACCGATAGAGGGGCAAGGACTAGGGCTGGTATGTCGCTGAGGCCCGCTTTTGTAAAGAGGATATGGCCTACGATCTGCTTGTTTTCTTCTGCTACCAGAGAAAGCTGGGGAATGAAAGCCTCACTTCGGCGCAGCCGTTCCACCAGGTTTTGCTCGTCGCCGCTGCTATGTGAGGCGGTTTTAAAGGCTTTTTTAATGAGCTTATATACATTCAGGTAATCTTTTGGTTCTTCTTTTCGAATTAGAAGCATGTTCGTTTCTCCTTTTCTTCATTTATAAAATAACTGCGGGAGTGAAAAGGCGGAACACGGATTTCGGAAAAAGAAAAAGACATAGCTCAAGACTATGTCCAAATCATTCAAAACCTTAATTTTCAAGGTGTGAATATGGTCATAGCTCTGTCCGAAACTCTGCACGACAACTAAACGGATCAAAAGACCGCTTCCCTAAAATCGTCTGCAATTCGTGTTCCTTACAGAACAATAGCCACAAAGACACCACCTTTCATTTGCATTACTTTTCTTTATCATAGCATCGCCAGGCAGCCGGGTCAACTGGAAAAAACTGATTTCCTTCGGCTCCGGCTTAGTCTAAAGTTCTTCGCACATCTCAGCGACCTTCAGCATAATGGCGCATTCGATGCGCTTTTTATGGAGCTGGCAGCCCATTTCATAGATGCCGGTGATTTTTCCCGTTGTATGATAGGCATTGGCCGCACAGCCTCCGCTGCAATATAACTTGGCGAAGCAATCGCTGCATTCTTCATGGGAATAAACATTGCAGCCCTGGAATTCATCACAAACGGTATGATTCGTGATCCCATCGTAAATGTTCCCCAACAGAAACTTCTCGTCGCCGACAAATTGATGACATGGATAGAAGTCGCCGGAAGGGGTTACCGCCATGTATTCGGTTCCTACGCCGCAGCCTGAGATTCGTTTTACGATGCATGGGCCGCCGGTCAGGTCGATCATATAGTGATAAAAGTTAAAATCCCGTCCTTTGCCTTCCCGCTTGCGCTCCAGCATTTCGCAGGCCAGCCGTTCATATTCGCTGAGCAGCTTCGGCAGGTCGGACTGGGTCAGCGCATAAGGCGCATCCGGCGGCGCCACCACCGGCTCGATGGATAGCTCCTTAAAACCCAAATCCGCCATATGCAGTACGTCGCTGGCAAAATCCGTGTTGTAATGGGTATAGGTGCCGCGCACATAATAGTCCTTTTGATTCCGGCTTTCCGCCAGCTTTTTGAAAGCGGGCAGAATGGCTTCATAAGTGCCGCCTTCGTCCAGAGTACGGCGCATGTTGTCGTTGACATCCTTCCTGCCGTCCAGGCTGATGACCACGTTGCTCATTTCTTTGGCCGCGAAATCGATGACGTCATCGTCCAGCAGGATCCCATTGGTGGTAAGGGTAAAGCGGAAGGTCTTTTCACATTCTTTTTCACGGGAGCGGCCGTAAGCCACCAGCTGTTTTACCACATCAAAATTGAGCAAAGGCTCGCCGCCGAAAAAGTCTACTTCCAGATTGCGGCGGGAACCGGAATGTTCGATCAGCCAGTCCAGAGCCCGTTTTCCCACCTCATAGCTCATCAGCGCCTTTTCTCCATGGTATTCGCCCTTTCCAGCAAAGCAGTAGCCGCAGGTCATATTGCAGCCATGGGCCACATGGAGGCAGAGAGCCTTGACCACGGATTGGCGTTTCTTGAATAAATCGGCTTCTCCTGCAAACAGGTCTTCTGTATAGAGCTTGTTTTCTTTTTTTAAGGTTTCCAAATCATCGATAACTTCCTGCACCTCGTTTTCCGTGATGCCGTGGCGCCGGGTGATGATGGATGTGAGCTCCTGGATGGGCGTTTTGCCGTAGAGCTGGATGATATCGTAGGCCACATCATCCACCGTGTGAATGCAGCCGCTGTTTGCGTCCAGCACGATGTTGTAGCCGTTCATTTTATATGGATGGATCATAAATTTGTCCTTTCGTAACAAGAAAATAGCTGCATCCGCCTCGAAAGGAAATGCAGCAATATCGCAACGTTCTACAGATTCGGCAGGGCCGAATGGCTATGTACTAGTTCTTGCACTGTTCGCACTGCTGGTTAGCAACGCTGCAGGATGTCTTGCTCGCTGACTGGCAGGAAGTCTGGCATTCGCCGCATCCTCCGGTCTTAGCAGACTTTGCAAGATCGCGAGAAACTAATGTCTTGATTCTTTTCACTTGGAATTCCACCTTTCTGTTCAAAATACTCGTAAAAATCGGTTCAACATGAGCAATGATAACATATTTTTTCCCGGTTGTAAAGGGATGGAAAACTACCAATCTGTCCAAAACAGCAAATGACGAATTGGAATTTTTGTGATAAAATAGGGGCGTGTATTTGTGTAAGCAATAAAAAGGGAAAGCATTATGGTTTATGATAACGTTAAGCGATTATACGGCAGCTGTCAGCGGGCCTCTTACGGCCTGTTTGCGTCTGCCGTTTTTGTGTGTATATGAGGAAGGTGAAGCGAGATGGAAACTATTTTGCGGACAGTAAACATCAGCAAGCGATACCAGGCGGGCGGCGTTACTACGGAGGCGCTTAAGGATGTTTCGCTCAATCTGAAAGAAGGGACCATTCTGGCGGTCATGGGTAGCAGCGGTTCGGGCAAGAGCACTCTGCTCCATATTCTGGGAGGGCTTGAGGCTCCCGACAGCGGGCAGGTTTTTCTTCAGGGGGGAAAAGACGCCGATTACTTACAAAGAGCCAGAAGTCACCCTCTATCGAAAGCGATATATTGGATTTGTTTTCCAGCAATTTCATTTGATGCAGGATTTGACTGTGAAAGAAAACTTATCCATTCCCCTCTTGGTCGAGAAAGCGGATCCGCAAACGATCAGGCTCAGAGTAAGCAAAACGGCACAGCAGCTGGGCCTTACGGGAAAGCTTTTGAATAAACCGGCCCAGCTTTCCGGCGGGCAGCAGCAGCGAGCCGCCATTGGACGGGCTATCATCACCAATCCCAAGATTATACTGGCGGATGAACCGACAGGAGCGCTGGACTATCAGACTGCAAAGGATGTTCTGGATCTTCTGTGCAGGGTCTGTAAGGACAGCGAGGCGAGCATGATTCTGGTCACCCACGACCCGCTGGTCGCTGCCAGGGCGGATCAAGTCGTTTTTCTCCATAACGGCCAGCTCCGGGGTGAGCATGTGAATCAACCTGGACGGGATAACCTTTCGGAGATTTTGACAATGATTCGCAGTCTTTCTGTAGATGACGAAAAAGGAGTTGAGTGATTTGCGTGAGTTAAAGCATTTAGCGGAAACACTTTTGATCCGTTCCAAGAGTTTGACCCTTTCCTGCCTATTCAGCCTGACTTTTGCTCTTTTTTCCATCATGCTTATGGTCAATTTCGCTGTCAATTCGCTGATGATGGAAGGGGTGGGAACAAAGGAAGCCCAATCGCTGATTCTGATTGTCGCCATACTGGCGGCGATGGTGCTATGTGTCAGCAGTCTGTTTACAGCGGCTGTCTTTGGAAGCTATTTGAGAAAGTATCATACTGATATGGCAGTGCTCCGGGTCTTAGGCGGCGGGCAGCAGCAAGTGCGGGGTATTTTGGAGAGGCAGATCCATATTCTGCTGATTATCAGCTTTGCCATCAGTCTGCCGGGATGCTGGTGCTTTTATCAATGGGGACTGCCTCGTCTAACCAGCCTGGCACGCCTTTCTGATTATGGGGCGCTGCGGTTTCATGTTATCTGGTCTTTAGCCGCAGGCATATTCATTTGTCTGCTGATCAGAGCCGTTCTGTTATCCCTGGTTGTAAAGCAGGGGAAGATGCTGCCCGTGGATGTGATCCGCGGCCAAAAGATCGGGCAGAACGAGTCTGGCCGCAGGAAAGCGCATTCCTTTCGGTTTGACAATGACTTTACCTTTTCCATGCAGCTGCTGGCGCCCAAAATCAGAGAAACTCGCTTAATTATTGCTACAATTGCCATATTGACCGTGATGATCATTTTCGGATCTTCCATGTTTCAGATGCTGTCCGATAATGGAAGCGAATATTTGAAACGGGTATACATCTCCGATCTGGTGGCTATGGAAACGGAAGACAGTTCTGGGCTTAACGAGCAGTCCGTCGATCGTATCGAGCAGGAACTAAAAAGCTGCTCCCAGTTTGAAACTGCGGTGATGTTCATGGCAAATGAGATCACGATAAAAGATGGAGGGGAACGGGAGGAAGTGTTTTACCAACGGGGAGACCTGAACGCTCTTTTTGAGCAGGGATTGATTTCCCATGACATAACCGGCAGCGGAGTGCTGGTCAGCTCCAATTTTGCCAAAGAGCATAATTTGAAAACCGGCGATAATCTGACCGTCGAGGCTGGCGGCCATGAAAAAGAGCTGCTGATTCAAGAAATCTTTCCTGCTCAAAACCGGTATTGGGCGGATATCCTGGTTGATAAGGATAACCCGAATCTGGTTCCGCCAGGCCCTGATTTTCTGGACACGCTCTATATTTCAGGTGATACGGCGGCTGCGGAAGAGAAACTGTCAGAATTAAAAGAGCAGTTCCCGGAGCTGACCTGGTCGACTTTGAATCAGCGTCTTGATTATGAGAAGCAGCTGGGCCGGGAGCGGGGCGGATTGTTTTTTATGACAGTCTGGTGTCTGGTGGTGATTGCCGGGATCGGCTGGATCAATTCTTTAAGCAGCATGATCAAAAGCCGGGAAGCGGATTATAATATGCTTCATGTTTTGGGATTCGTGCCCCTGCGGGTGGTGAAGATCATGGTTTATCAGATTGCTGTCTATTTGCTTTCAGGCATCTTGATCGGCGCTGTCCTCGGGGCGGGATTTTTGGCGCTGATGCATATCGGGTTTGGGGCGATGGTCATGCTCCTGCCGGCCATTGGATTCATGGTCCTTTTGTGTCTGCTGCTCATACCGGAAATCCGCAGGATTGCCTGGGGGAAAAGATTGTTGTGTGTCATGAAGGAAAATGAGGGGTAAAAAATGGATTTGTTGACTGTAAAACATCTAAAAAAGGTTTACCGACAAAGCTCCAGGTCCGCAGGGACTGAGGCGCTGAAGGGCGTGTCTTTTAAAGTGGAAGCCGGGGAGTTCGTCGCGATTATGGGTCCTTCTGGCTGCGGGAAAACCTGGATTCGGCCGCCGCAGCCAATATCATGGACTGCTTTCTCCAGCTAAACCAGGAGCAGAAGCGGACGATTCTTATGGTGACCCATGATGCGTCTGCTGCGAGTTTCTGCGGCAGAGTGGTGTTTTTGAAAGACGGAAAAGTGATAAAAGAAATCAAAAAAGAAGCGGAGAATGATGAGTTTTATCAGCAGATTTTAGGAGAGCTATCCGCCTTCAGGAGGTTGGGAGCATGACTTATGGAGAAATGCGCTGGAAGATCTTCCGCTATCATTATAAAAGCTATCTGCTGTATTTCATCTGCTGCGGCTGCATGATTGCGGGATTTCAAGTTTTCGCTGGCATTTTCATGAATTCGGAGTTCATGAACCCGGAAATTGTAACGTCCTACATATCCTCGGATATCTATGCTCCCAGCGCAATCGCGGCGCTGCTGTCCCTCTTTTTCATTCCTTATTCCCACGGATGCTTTAATCGACAGTTGAAGAAAGACTACGCTGTCTTTTTGTCCCTGGGGCTGGACGCCAGGACCTTGAACCGGAGCATGATCGGAGAAAATGCCCTCATCGCGGCGGCATCTCTTGCGGCAGGACTTGCTGCGGGCGGATTGCTGTCATATGGATTTTATTTTTATATCATTCACGTGCTCCATGTGGACGGCCTTCATATGGGTTTCAATCCGGCGAGTTATGCCGTAACGGCAGGCTGGTTCATCCTCCTATATGCAGGCTCCATTGCATGGGGCGCATATGCGGATTTTCGACAAACGATTGCGGCACTGCTGAAGGAATCCATAAGAGCAAGAAAAGGAATGAGCTCCAGTAAATTGATTTTTCTTTTGGGATGGGTTTTAGAGGCGGCCGTGATTGCATACCTGTTTTTCTGGTATGATGCGGATCACAATAACAATCTGGCCATTTGTTTTGCCATTGGTACGATCGGTATGCTGCTGATTATCTTTCATTTTATGGCTGCAGTGGACTTTTTAAAAACACGGCTGCCCAGGTTTTATTATAAGAATCTGTTTTTCTTTACCGACCTTGCCCATCGTTTTGGCAGCACGAAAAAAATCATTCCGTTAACAGCGGTGCTTTTAGGTTTGGCCATCTTTTTTCAAGCCTGGCCCTTTGCGGCTGACCAGATCACAAAGCGTGACGTGGAGATTATGCACCCTTATCAGATCGCGTACCCTGTCATCGACGGCATGAATCGTATTTCTGAACAGAATTTACATGAACTAGCAGAAGAGAACCATGCCAAAATCATTAAGGATCGGCAGATTGAATTTTTATTCTTTGAGAGCAATTCGATTTTTTCTGCGGAGGAGATCAATCAGCTGTTTCATAAGGATTATCAGGTTGAAGAAGGAACGGCAGTGACTGTCTTTCAGTACCCCAAAGAGGACGGAAGGGCCCACCGGCTGCCTGCAGGACGGGGGCTTGGCGTTGATCTTGCCAATGGGGAGCACGCCTATTATGCTCCCGCTGGAGAAGTGACCGACGTTTTGACAGGCGATCTAATGGCCTTATCGGATGGCGTCATGCTGCTTCATGAAAAGGATTACGATCGGATAAAAAGCCAGGCTGACGGCTGCTATGCCGGGTCAATCAGGCTGCTGGACTGCAGATCGCAGAAGGAATCGCAAAGACTGGGCGATGCTTTAAAGGTTTATTTTGCTGTTTCCAATGAGTCAGAAGAGGACGCTGACCATTACAGCTTGTATACGAAATCCGATACAATCACGGAGGACAATCAGACCAATTCTTTTATGCTGTTTGTGTTTTCTGTGATGGATTTCATGCTGTATTTGTCCGCGCTGGTCATGCTCCATTTCAGGATTGCCATTCATTTAGAAGGGGACCGGAAAAAATATGAGAGCCTGAAAAAAATAGGGGCAGCCAGCGGAGACCTTGATTGGTTTATGGGTAAGGAAATCAAACTGATGTTTTTAACCCCGGCGGTGATCGCCCTGCTTGGAGCGGCGCTGTACGGCAGTGCGCTCTTTCTTCTTTCGGGCGCAGCGCAGAGATATCTCTTTGGCGTTCTTGTGATCGGGAGCCTGGTTATCGGTGTCCAGATGCTTTTGTGCCGTTTCTATATGGGCTATTGCCGAAGGCGTTTTCTATAAAAAGATCTTGAGTGAAATGCAGTGCGTGTATGGTATAATCAGGATGTCTGCTAAAGAGTGGAAAGGATAGAATGGAAATCAAAAGGGAGGTCAAAACGACAACACCATTAGCGCTCTTGCAACTTTTTGATTTATTTGAATTTTTTGATAATTAAAAAAATAACGCTTGAGCCTGCTATTCTTTGGGTATATAATAAAAACATAAAAAGAAACATTGAGAAAGGAGATACGACATGGATATGAAAGAAAAGATGAATCTGCAAAACGAAGCGGATTTCCCAGAATATCTGGAAAATGTAAAAGATGAAGAAGAACCGGAAATGATCGATTACAAAGCGATGGATCTTACGGAAGATGAGAAGATGGAATATGAAATGGAAAAGGCTCGTAAAGAGGAGGACTATGGGGATCAATATATGGAGGCCGCAGAATAGAGCACAGAAAGGCATGAAAAATAACAGGTGAAAAAAATGGTAATACTTCCGGAAATCAGCAGGATATGCTCCTTGTGAACACAGAACACCGAAGCGGTGGAATCTGTATCATGAGGAGCATATTTTGTTGCAATCAAAGAGATCAGTCTTTGCATGCAGTCTGACTTCGGTTATCTTGCTGCTTGGTCTTTTCAAAAAATGATTCTTTTTTTGAAACTTTTTTAGCCTTACTCCATCTAATATAGTGTAAGCAAGTATTATGCAGCTGGCCGGTTCAAAGCCAGATTTGATATTATGGAAAATAATTAAGAGGTGGATAAATTCATGTTAAAAAAAGTTGACCTGGATGAATGTATGAATGAAACTGGCATAGATACAGAATTTGTTATAACAAACAAAAACAACAAAAAGGTATCTCTCAAAAACGTGTATGAAGTAATCGATAACAATATAGGCGTTCAAATTGCAATGTCGGAGATATTGCTGATAACAAATGATGCGGAAAATATTAACGATATGGTCGCATTTATATCTTTGGAAGAGGATAAATGCATTGATTCGCAGCTGGAAGAATTATGGATGAGTTTTAAGTCGGTATATGTAATTGTGGACGAATTTAAAAATAAAATTGCATGTCAAGTATCCCAACCAACACCAAATGCGATTAGAATGTTTGTACAAGCCTATAATGAACAACGACTAAATAAATGGATCTATACGTTTTATTCAGGTGCAAAGGCTTGTGATTGTAATCAGATCGCATTATATGAATACCTAAGTGATGGTTCAATTCATTTAAATCTTCAATCATTACAAGAAGATCCTTTCTTTCAATATGTTCTTTATAGCAAAAGAAATTGTATAATACAACCAGGGCTTTTTGTTTCTCAATATGAATTGAGCCAAGTCGATGAGATTCCTTATATAAGAGAGATTTGCTCGATTGTAAATCATTTGTATATTATGATACAAAGATCAAAAGACATAGACGGCAAAGAAATTTACGAAAAATATTTGACTTGGAAGTAAAAGGTTTGATAAATAAAACTATCGTTCACGGCCGGCCTTGGACTCTATCAGAATTGACTTCGGCAGCGGAGTGTCCAATTTTTGTTCTGCAATCTTGCTCGACACGGCTCGCAAGTTATAGGAAAAAATCCATTGAAAGTTATGAGAGCAGCTGAATTTATGTGTTATACTTAATTAACGTCGTTGCAATGGTTAAGGTGGTAATACATAATGGGCAGAACGCAGCAAAAGGACATGATCTCAAAAGCGATACAATTGTATGAAGAAGTTTTTAGATTTGCTTTTCGTAAGATAAAGGACAAGGATGCGGCGCAGGATATCGCACAAAATGTCATGGAAATTGTCATATCCAAGATGCACACGCTTAAAAACACAGAGGCGCTTAAATCCTGGGTCATGAAAATCACAGCAAATGAAATCAACGCATACTTTCGGAAAATAGAAAAATATAGGAAGAACACCATCGACCTTCAACCGGATGATGGTTTGGACATCATTGAACAGCTGCAGGATTTAGAAGCTGATATCCTGGAAAAGCTCACTAGGGAGGAATCGCAGTATAATGTGATAAAAGCACTTTTGAGACTGGAAACCATCTATCAGGATATTATCCGGGACCATTTAGTGTATGAAATCCCATTCACCTTGATCGCTGAGAAACGCAAGATCAAATATAATACAGTTAAAACCCGTTACAAAAGGGGAATTGAAAGTTTAAAGAAAGAATTCGAAAAGGTAGAGAAAGGGGGATGCAAGGATGAGTAAAGATGTCCATGAAGAACTGCAAAAAAGAATGCAGCAGGCATGGCAAAGCTATGAACCAGATGCGGAAGATATCAACGTTCCTGCCCCTGATCTAGCTTTTTTGCAAGATGGAAGTTCCAAAGTCATAGACCCACAGGAAATGAACCTGGATTTCTTGTCAGGGGAAAAGAAACATAAGCGGCATATATCAAAAGTCGCAAAAGTGGCCGCGATATTGCTTGCAATTTTAGTAACAAGCAGCGGAATGGCTGTTTTTATGAATTCGGATGCATCCTATGGTGTAAAAGGCGTTTTCCAAAACATAAAACACTATATATCACCCCAGGAAGAACCATCTATGAATGAACAAGGGTCTCTCTCCCTGGAAGTTACGGACTGGGAGAAGTTGGACGAGGGAAAAAATGTCGTGCCAACTTTGTATATCCCTCAATATATCCCAAAGGATTATACGTTTTCAAAGTGTACTTTTTTTAAATCAGAAGGAATCGCTTCGAACTTCTATGAATTTACAAAAGGAGAAGAAACATTACTGGTTACTGTTGATACTTACAATGGCAGCACGGATATTTACCTTAGTGGTGAGGAATATAAATCGCCATACTCAGATAAAGAAATATACGTGGAAAAAACGGATGGTGAATATACCGCCACTTATGTTGATGAATCTATTTACATTCGGGTGGTAAGTACCATTTCCAATGAAGAAAATGTCAAGGTTATTGAGGGCGTAGAACCGTCAAAATAACCAGGCTTTGAGCAGGGCAGTGTTTCTTCTTTCCGATGCAAGAAAGCGGTGTGAGGCGGCTTACTGAACACCACCATGAGGAAAATCATCGCTATTCCGGTTTACAGAAAGGCATCACGATAATTTTTAATCGCTGAATGGAGAAAAACACCAACAAAGGGATAATTTACCCAAGGATCATGCCTGATTTGCGGGTGAAAACGCCTAAAATCATCGCGGATGACCAAGATTAGCCGCATCAGCGATGATTTTGCCTAAAAGCTCTCAGTTGCCCGTCCGGCTGCACATCATCCCACCGAAAATCTGTCAGCTGCCCCTCCGGCCGTCAACCTGTCAATCAGCGCCCGGTCAGTGAACCGAGCCTTACAACCTTGAAATCCGGCAGCTGCGGCCGCGAACAAAACCAACAACAAGAGACCATCCCCCCAAGAAGGGAGAACGGTCTCTTTGTCTGTAAAAAACGATCTTTACAGTCTGCCTATCTTCTGTGGCGCGGCTGCGGTCTGCATGGATCGCAATCGCAAGGTTCAGGTTTGGGCGGAGCACATTCATTACAGCCGCAGTCGTTGGCGATGGGCGTGCCGTTGCTGTCACATCCGCAGGCCGTATTGGCAGGCGGCGGAGCGCACGGATCACACGGGTCGCAGGGATCGCAGCATGGGTCGCCGCAGTTTTCCGCTGTATCCTGCGGGCTGATTCTGTTGGGGAACAGGGTCGGGAAGGTGGTGCAGATCGGATTGGTCTGTGCCGGAATTTCCGCGAACCCGGTGGAAAGAACGCACAGCTGAACCGGTACGGTTACTTTTTTCTCACAACTTACGCATAAAGCAATAATCAGGTTGCCGCATACTTCTCCTTCAGGACCTACAGTCAAATCTCTGCCGCAATTATTGGTGGCAAGACGGGTTTCGCACGCAACATTACTGAACTCAGTAAACCTGGGAAGGAATGCACTGTCCACCGTACTTGGCATACAGATTTCAAAGAAATTGGTCAGAATCAGCGGATGGGAAGCCGTCGCAACGTTTACTTCCGCACATACTGTAAAGACACTTTCATTATTGCATCTGTCGCATAACAGCAGGTCGATGTATACTAAAACGTTTCCTGTGATGCTTACGTTCTGAGTACCGAAGATCGGCGTTCCCATGCATTTATCATCACATTCTTTCGTATCGGCGTAAAGTACCTTTTCCGAAAGGGTTCCGTCAGGTCCTACGACCTCCAGCGGATTCCCCTGGCTATCCTGTAAAAACGTGGCGCCGGAGATGCTGGTGTCAACATCCAGATTCAGATTCCTGGGATCATCTACATTACATGGATTAAAAAACCTCTTACAGCGAATATCTACAACTCTGCTGATGGTGTGCCCGCAAGGAATGTTCGGAGTGAACATTTGTCCCTGTACAGTCTTCATCCCCTGAAGATTAAAGAGTACAGCATCGTAAACACTTTGGGCATAGATCGGAGTGCTGACTACATCGTCGAGCTTTCCGTTAAACTTGCAAAGATTGCCTGCATTGCAGCAATTCTCGTAGAGGTCCGGCGCTGGCCTGTTGCCGAAACAACTCATATGGTTACCTCCTTTATTTCACAATAACGTATTCTTGGATAGTATATGAATGTTTTCAAATTTGTGTTACAGGAGTAAATTTTATTGGCAAAGAGAAGAACTATGGTATAATACTCAAAAAGGAAAAGGGGTGTATAGGAATGTCACAAGGAAGTCTGGTGAATAAAAATCTTCGATTTACATTATCTCCTGGCGAGAAGGAAATAAGCGTTCGGACGTACAATCTGTTGATCGGCTTGACGCTTTTGTACGGCTTTGCTGTAAATGCGGCTATGGTGGTGCTGTTTCGAGGTGTGTTCGATGGAATCAACCAGTGGGTACTGCTGATCGGATATTTGGTGTGTGTGTTTGTGGGGGCAGCGCTGACGCGAAGCGACAGTGCAGGCGTCAGTTTTCTTGGGTACAACTTTATTGTTGTACCGCTGGGAGTGATGCTGACGATTCTGCTACCTTACTATGGATCACAGCTGGTCTTTGAGGCCATCGTCATTACGGGGGCTGTTACGCTGCTCATGCTGGCTGCCGGAACGCTATTTCCCGCTGTTTTCCTGGGAATGGGCAGGATGCTTTTTTTCACGCTGGTTGTGGTGTGCATTGCCGAGCTGTTTTGTATATTTGTCTTAAAAGCCGATTTTGCTATTTTTGACTATGCGGTGGTACTGCTCTTTTCTGCCTACATTGGATATGATTGGGCAAAAGCCAACCGGTATCAGAGGACAGTAAACAATGCCATCGACAGCGCAACCGATCTATATATGGATATTATCAATATCTTTATTCGCATTCTGGCGATATTGAACAGGAATCGGTGACAGAGCGGGATAATTGTGTTACAATATAATTTACTTGAAGAAAAGGTACGGATAGTTATGAAGCAAAAAGACCCGGTGAAATCACAACAGGAAAAAGATGCGGAAGAAAAACAAGGCGTGGCCAAACGAGCCAGCCTTGCTATTTTTATGCTGGTGCTGATTTTGTTCGCAGGAGTTCTAGGTATCACTTATTTTTTTGAATTGAAGTTCGGAAAGACTGCGGGCACGGCGGCATTGATCGTTCTTGCGCTGGTTATTGCCGGTTATCTGTACAGAAGAGAAATCATGGAGAAAATAAAGAGAAAGAAATAGGGTGTTATTAGAATGATTCAAACGAGGAAACTTGATTGTGGTACCACCGTTATTATGGAGCAGATCCCGCATCTGCAATCTGTAGCGCTGGGAGCCTGGGTACGGGCAGGTTCGGTGGATGAACCTGCCGAGATCGCAGGTGTTTCCCATTACATTGAGCATATGATGTTCAAGGGGACGGAGAAGAGGTCCGCAAAGGAAATCGCTGCTGACGTGGATCGGATCGGCGGACAGTTCAATGCCTTCACGGGCAAGGAGGCAACCTGCTACTATATAAAAACACTTTCCAGCAATTTGGATAAAGCTGCCGGGATTCTGCTGGATATGCTGCTCAATTCCAAGATGGATAAAGACGAGATGAAAAAGGAAAAACGTGTCATCTGTGAGGAGATCAAGATGATTCAGGATACGCCCGACGACGATGTTCATGATACGGTCTGCGAGCTGGTATTCAAAGGTAACCCTCTGGGAAATTCCATTATCGGCACACCGGCTTCTCTGGATAACATTGATCGGGATGTTTTAGTAGACTACATGTCCAGAGAATATACCAGAGATAGTATTGTGATCGCGATAGCGGGCAACTTTGATGAGGAGGCGATATGCACGCTGTTTCAGGACAAGCTGGGATCGCTGGGAGCTGCCAAAGAAGAAAAACGACATATGCTTCAGCCTTATTGCCCGGGGTATAAAGTGAAAACCAAGGATATTGAACAAAGTCATATCAGTTTGGCCACCCAAGGAGTAGCCTTGGAAGACGAAGCCTATTACGCAATGGGACTTCTGAGCAACATTATGGGCGGAAGCATGAGTTCGCGGCTATTTCAGAACATCAGAGAAGAAAAAGGACTGGCTTATTCGGTTTATTCCGTAGCGAGCTCCTTTAGCAGCAGCGGATATTTTAACATTTATGCGGGTGTTGCTCACAATAAGATTAAGGATGCCATCGCCGGCATTAAGGAAGAGCTGGAAATACTAAAGCGTGATGGTGTGACAAAAGAGGAACTGGCAACAGCAAAAGAACAGATGAAAAGCAGCTATATTTTCGGGCAGGAAAATGTGACAGGGAGGATGTTTTCCATAGGCAAGAATATGGTGATCTGTGGTAAAATCCATACACCGGAAGAAGTGATCGAGGGATTCAATCGGGTAACGATGGACGACATGCGAAAGGCTGCGGATAAAATCTGTGATATGAGCGCCTATTGCGGCGCTGCGGTTACAAACGAAGAGTTTGATTTGAAAGCAATTATGGAGGCGTAGATCGATGGAGATCAAAATTCGAAGCGAACGGGGTTACTTACCGGCTTATGAAACGGATGGCTCTGCAGGAATGGACTTGCGAGCTGCATTAAAAGAGCCGGTTTCTCTGGAGCCGGGTGAAAGAACGCTGGTGCCTACCGGGCTGTATCTGGAGCTGCCTTTTGGGTATGAAGCGCAGATACGTGCCAGAAGCGGCCTTGCAATCAAGCGGGGTATCGGTCTTGTCAACGGCGTCGGCACCATCGACAGCGATTACCGGGGAGAGATCAAAGTAGCTTTGATCAATCTGGGAAAGGATCCCTTTGTAATCAAGGACGGGGATCGGATTGCCCAAATGGTAGTCGCCAAATATGAGCGGGTTGCCTGGAAAGTTTCTGATAACTTGGAGGACACGGAGCGGGGACAGGGAGGATTTGGACACACGGGTGTCTGAAAACACTGGAGAAACAAAAAAAGAATCTGTCGCATATATTACTTTGAGGTGGTATATGATGACAGATTTTTTATTAGGCCGGGAATATCCCTTAGATGTTCCCGAAATAACGGCAAAGCCCTCCGCAGGGATAGAGTCTGCGCAAGGGACCTTCTCGTTATTAGAAAAAATAAGTGAGCTCAATAGCAAGACTACAAGACCAAGATTGATTCATCAAAAGGGCGTGGCCGCCTGTGGCAGATTCAGCCCTTATATGTCTCTTGCCGATTATACGCAAGCCGCTTTTTTGCAGGATCCGGAAAAGGAAACGCCGGTAATTGTACGCTTTTCACGGGCTATGGGAGAACTGGGCGCCAGCGATTCGCTCAGAGACATGAGGGGAATGGCGGTCCGTTTTGATACGGATGATGGTGACTATGATCTGATCTGCGGCAGTACGCCGATTTATTATATCAATGATCCGTCTAAATTTCCTTCCATGATTCGAAAGCTTTCTCCTACTCAGATGGAATGCGGAGAAGAAGTGGATTTTTGGGGGTTCTTTGCGGAAAACCCGGAAGCAATTAACTTGATTATGTGGCTTTATTCCAATAGAGGAACCATAAAATCCTATCGATATATGGAAGGGTATAGCGTTAATACCTATCAGTGGATCAACGGTGATGGCGAGAAGCTGTACGTTCGCTATCGATGGAATCCGCTCTGTGAGGAGGAGGACAATGAGAAACGTATGGGAATTTCAGCTCAGGAGGCGGAGTTTCTGGCCGGATTTTCACCGGACTGCTGCCTTCGAGATCTGGCTCTTGCGATCGAGGAGAGGAATTTTCCGGTCTACGAGTTGGAAATTCAGATGATGAATGATTCTGAGGTTTGTAACTGTGATTTTGATTTTCTCTCTACAACACTTTTTTGGCCGGAAGACATTTATCCCTATACGAAGATCGGTAAGATGGTTCTGGATCGACTTTTGCCCAAAGAAAAATATGAGAACCTTTGCTTTGCGCCTTCAACATTGGTTTCTGGAATTGCTTTTGGCAATGAACGGTTTCTGGAGATTATGGATTATGCCCATAAAGATGGATGGCGGCAGAGAGGAGGGGTGAAATGACGGAATTCGAGCAGGCTGCCCGCCAGTTTGAGGCAATGAGCGAAAAAGAGAGAGAAACGTTGGCAGATAATATCGCTGAAAGCCTTCTATTCACTGATGAATTGGTTCGTGAGGCCGTATTGGGACATTTCGGAAATGCCTCCCCGGAATTGGAAAAATTTTTAAGAAAAAGATTCACTTTTTAATTTACTTTAACACAGAAGCAGTGTTATTATAAATTCATAGACTTATTTACGAAAGAGAAAAGAGGAATGATAAATGATCGGTGTTAAGAAAAAAGAAGACGAATTTTTTCAGCTGCTAATCGACTTTGCAAGCAAGATTGTAAAAGTCGGAGAGTCATTTTTAGATCTAGTTTCCAATTACGAAGACGTGGCTGATAAAGTTGCCGGAATTAAAGTTCTGGAAACAGAATGCGATATGCAGGCCCACAAAATCCTGACGGCGCTCAACGCTTCCTTCATCACTCCCTTTGACAGAGAAGACATCTATGACATTACCAAAGAAATGGATGACATCGTAGATTCTTTGGAGGAAGTGGCAAACCGGTTTATCGTATTCGATGTAAAAAAGCTCAAACCGGAATGCCTGACAATGGCATCGTACATAATGCAGGCGATCCGGGAACTGGAAGTTCTCTTTAAACACCTGTCGGAAGTGAAGAAAAACAGCGTGGTTCACGAACAGATCATTGAAGTGAACCGAATCGAAAACGAGGGAGACCTCTTATATCGAAAAGCACTGACCGAGCTGTTTCGAAAAGAAGTGAATCCAATTGAACTAATCAAATGGAAGCATCTTTATGAGCAGCTGGAGACGAGCCTTGACTCATGTGAAAATGTAGCAAACATAGTTGAAGGAGTGGTAATGAAATATGCTTAGCGGAATCTTAGCCTGCGTTGTTTTGTGTGCATTAGTCTTTGAATTTATTAATGGATTCCACGATACGGCAAATGCCATTGCGACTTCCGTATATACCCGGGCTCTTACGCCTAAGAAAGCGATCATGCTGGCGGCTGTCATGAATTTGGTGGGAGCTATGGTCAGCGAAAAGGTTGCGATGACCATATCCAGCGGCCTTGTGGATGTGGCGCTGGAACAATACGTGATCTTCGGCGCGCTGATCGGCGCGATTATATGGAACCTATTTACCTGGTGGAAAGGAATTCCCAGCAGTTCATCCCATGCGCTGATCGGCTCTCTGATTGGCGCTACAATTGTGTTCACTATGGGCACGGATCATGTTCTATGGGGAGGAGTCATGCAAAAAGTCATTATTCCGTTGTTTACATCGCCGTTTATCGGCCTCCTCATCGGATTTGGATTCATGAAATTGATTTTTCGATTATTTGCCAGCTGGTCTCAGGCTAAAGCCAACCGTGTATTTTCCAAACTGCAAATCTTTTCGGCAGCACTGGTTTCCTTTTCCCATGGCAACAACGATGCTCAGAAAACTATGGGAATCATCACTTTGGCGCTGATCACAGGAGGTGTTCTTGATCCGGGCAGCGGTGTGCCTTTGTGGGTGAAGTGTGCCTGTGCCTTCATGATGGCTCTGGGAACTTCTTTAGGCGGCTGGAAAATTATGAAAACCATGGGCGGCGGTGTGACCAAACTTCAGCCTGCCAGCGGTTTTGCGGCTCAGACAGCATCCGCTCTTGTTATTGAAAGCATGTCCTTCATGGGAGCGCCCATCAGTACGACCCAGGTCATCACTACGGCCGTCATGGGTGTGGGCAGCGCTAAACGAATTTCTGCCGTCAAATGGGGGATCGCGCAGAACATTTTCATCGCCTGGGTGGTGACGCTGCCGATTACCATGATTTTAGGAGGTCTTTCCGTTTGGATCATTCAGTTCTTTATATAGGAGATCAGATGATTACGAGAGAAGCAATTGAAAAACGTGAATATGAGATAATGTCCCCTTTTGCCGCCAAAGTGGCGGAAACAAGGGGACGCAGGACTCCTGAGGAAAAATGCGCAATCAGAACGGATTATCAGAGAGACAAGGATCGAATTATCCATTCCAAGTCCTTTCGCAGATTGATGCACAAAACTCAGGTTTTTTTAGCCCCGGAAGGAGATCATTTCCGTACCAGGCTGACTCACACCATTGAAGTTTCGCAGATTGCCAGAACCATTGCCAGAAGCCTGGGACTCAATGAAGATTTAACCGAGGCTATAGCCATGGGACACGATTTAGGACATACGCCCTTTGGACATAATGGGGAAAAGGTTTTAAATGAGTTGTACGAAGGCGGTTTTCGTCATAATGTGCAGAGCCTGAGGGTGGTGGATGTCTTGGAAAGCAACGGCGTCCGACGGGGCATGAACCTTACGCAGGAGGTTCGGGACGGTATTCTTAATCATACCGGCCCAGGCATACCATATACGCTGGAAGGGCAGGTCGTCAAAATCAGCGACCGGGTGGCCTATATTAATCATGACATCGATGACGCGCTTCGCAGCGGAGTCATCACAGCCGAGGATTTGCCGAAGAATTGCATTCAAGTGCTGGGGGAGACCCATCGAGCTCGAATAAACACCTTGGTTACAGATTTAATCAACAGCAGTTTTGATCAGGACCATATTTCCATGAGCGAGTCTTGTTTCAAACATATGAATCTGCTGCGCGATTTCATGTTTGAAAATGTGTATCACAACAATCGAGTTAAAAAAGATGAGGATCTTGAAAAAGTAAAGAACATTTTGGAGTCGCTTTATCGATACTATCTGGAGAATCCGGGCCAGCTGCCCAAGGATCTGCAGGAATTGATTCCCGAATTCGGACTAGCTGAAATTACCAAGGATCATATTGCGGGAATGACAGACCGTTATGCAATGAACCTCTATACAGATTTGTTTGTACCCAAAGGGTGGAAATAAATAAAAAAATTTTAATGGAAAAAAAGGAAGCTGCATACTTTTGTCGAAAAAGATTATGTTAATTAAAGTTTTTTATGAGGAGCAAAAGTGGGTGCAGGAAATAATACAGTTGACGAAATAAAAAGCAGGTGTAATATTGTCGATGTTATCGGGCGCGTAGTCCCCTTGAAAAAGGCGGGCAGCAACTATAAAGGTGTTTGTCCGTTCCACAATGAAAAGACACCTTCTTTTGTTGTATCTGAAACAAAGCAAATTTATACCTGCTTTGGCTGCGGAGCTACTGGCGATGTGATCAGTTTTGTACAGCAGTATTATCAGCTGGAATTCATACCGGCCATCGAAAAGCTGGCCGATGAATATGGCATTACCATACAGAGAGGCTTTCACAAGAATGAAAACAAGGAAGAATCCTATCAAATCAACAGGGAAGCGGCCAAATTCTTTTTCAAAGCCCTCAGGCAGAGCGCCAATCCAGGCTACGCGTATATGAAGAACCGGGGGATCACACCGGAAATGCTCAACAAATTCGGCATTGGCTACGCGGATGATAAGTGGGACAGTCTGTATCGGTACTTGACCGGGCTGGGATTTAAAAAAGAAAAACTCCTGGAATTGGGATTGATTTCCCAGTCTAAGGGTAAATATTATGATAAGTTTAGAGACCGTGTGATGTTCCCGATCATGAACACCAGCGGCAAAGTGATCGGATTCGGGGGCCGGATCGTGGGTGATGGAAGTCCCAAATATCTCAACTCCCAGGAATCTTCGGTTTTTCTGAAGAAAAACAATCTCTACGGCCTGAATATAACCAGGCAGGAAATCAGCAAGGAAGACTGTGCCATTCTGGTGGAAGGCTATATGGATGTGATTTCTCTGTACCAAAGCGGCGTGCGGAACGTATCCGCCTCGCTGGGAACGGCATTGACTGAAAATCAAGCCAAGATGCTCAAACGCTATACGGACAATGTGGTTCTTTCCTACGATGCCGACCAGGCTGGAATAAAGGCGGCTCTGCGGGGATTGGACATCCTGTATGGGGAAAACTGCAGGGTGAAGGTCCTCCACGTCTCTGACGGAAAGGATCCCGATGAATTCGTAAAGAAGAATGGGAAAGCGGCCTTTCTGGATTTGGTGGCGCAGGCGCTGCCTTATGCGGACTATAAACTGAGCCTTCTGCGGCAGGAATACGATTTAGATTCCACAGAAGGCCGAGTAGATTTTTTAAAAAAAGCAGCGGAGATTCTTAGGATGCTCAGTCCTGTGGAAGCGGATATCTACATAAAAAAACTGGCAGCGGAAACAAAAATATCAGAAGGTGCTATAAGACTTGAAATAACTGGCAATACTAGTGAAAAGCAGGCACCAGAGCGAACAGCCGCCAACAGAAAAGGTGCCGATGCAGCGCCGGAAGATATCACCATGCTGGAAAAAAATATGATTAAGCTGATTTTGAGAAACAGCAGTTATTATCCAAAACTGCTGCCTTATGAAAACATCGCATTCACGACTGTCTGCGGACAGAGCATATATAAGGGGATCAAAGAGCTTTATGCAGAACATGAAGAAATTGATGTACGAAAGCTGGCAGACGGGTTGGAAACAAACAATGCGGAGATCTTAAAAAACATTTTGGAAAATGTGCGTCTGGCACATAAGGAAGAGAAGATTTTTGCCGATTGTTTAGAGACGATTCGGATGAAAGAACTGACTCAGAAGGAGCAGGAGCTCATCATGCGGCTTTCCATGGCAGACGAAGAAGAAAATAAAGAAATGATCAGAGAGTTGACACAAGAACTTATGAATATCCAGAAGATGATGAAAAACGGTAGGGGGTAAGATAGGCATATGGCAAAAAAAGAAGCGCAGCAGGAAGTGCAGCAGGAACAAGTGAAAAGCAAACAGCAGCTGATCGATGAGCTAGTTGCCAAGGCAAAGGGAAAGGGTTCATTAACATACACGGAGATTTCCGACCATTTGGGTAATATTGAGCTGGACAAAGAGGATATGGATGACATGTACGAACAGCTCATTCTGAAGGGAATCGCAGTCGTTTCCGAGGTGGAACCGGATGATATCGAGTTAAGCGAACTGGAAGGTGAGGAAGTCGAAGATCCGGATGTAGAAGCGGTCATTGCTGAGAGCGGCAATACAAAAGAGATCGATCTGGAAGCGACGATACCAAAAGGAATCGCAGTGGATGATCCGGTAAGGATGTATTTAAAAGAAATCGGCAAGGTACCCCTCCTTACTGCCCAGGAAGAGATTGAGCTGGCTAAGCGGATGGAGGATGGTGATGAAGAAGCGAAGCAGAAACTGTGTGAGGCCAATTTGCGTCTTGTTGTCAGCATTGCGAAAAAATATGTAGGACGAGGTATGCTGTTTCTGGATTTGATTCAGGAAGGAAACCTTGGACTTATTAAAGCCGTGGATAAATTTGACTGGAAAAAAGGCTACAAATTCAGTACCTATGCTACTTGGTGGATACGGCAGGCAATCACCAGATCAATTGCGGATCAGGCGAGGACGATCCGTATACCAGTGCATATGGTTGAGACGATCAATAAACTGATCCGCGTTTCACGCCAACTGATCCAGGAAAAGGGCAGAGAGGCGACACCTGAGGAAATCGCTGAAGAAATGGGTATTTCAGAAGAAAAGGTTCGGGAAATCCTCAAAATCGCACAGGAACCGGTTTCTCTGGAAACGCCGATCGGCGAGGAAGAGGACAGCCATTTAGGTGATTTTATCCCCGATGAGGACGTGCCCGCTCCGGCCGAAGCCGCAGCCTTTTCCATGCTGAAGGAACAGCTGGTGGAAGTATTGGATACGTTGACCGAACGGGAGCAGAAGGTGCTCAAGCTTCGTTTCGGTCTGGAAGACGGTCGTGCGCGCACGTTGGAAGAGGTCGGCAAGCGGTTCGATGTTACCAGGGAACGAATCAGGCAGATTGAAGCAAAGGCGCTGCGCAAGCTGCGTCATCCAAGCAGGAGTAAAAAGTTAAAGGATTATCTGGAATAAATATGATCAGACTGACAGATAGACTGCAAATCCTTGCAGACCAAATTGAGAAAAACGAAACCATGGCCGATATTGGTACCGACCATGGTTTTTTGCCGATTTATTTATGGGAAAACGGGATCAGCCCCAACGTGATTATGGCGGACGTGAGCGCAGGATCGCTGGACAAGGCCAGATGCAATGCCGCAGCTCTTTACCCGGACATGACTTTCGACCTGCGTCTGGGAGACGGTATTCAGGTGCTGGAAAAAGGCGAGGTGGATGCGGTGGTCCTGGCTGGTATGGGCGGAATTCTGATGACTGAAATCTTGTCCAAGGATCTGGACAAGTCCAAAAGCTTTGGTAAACTTGTTTTTCAGCCGCGCAGCGGACAGGGCAGGCTGCGATGGTGGCTGGTGAACAACGGTTTTTTTATCATTCGGGAAAACCTGGTTCGGGAAGGAAAATATATATGTGAAATCATCACCGCAGTTCCGGAAGCGGGCAGTTTGGGAAATCATTCCCCCATTTCCCGGGCAATGGAAGGCTGCGGTCCCGAGGCTATAGAATACGAGGTTCCCCCTTGGATCAGTTCTGCAGGAGAGCTGGCTGAGGCTTTCATTAAAAACAAGCGGTCCATTGAACGGAATATTTTAAAAGGCCTGAAGAAAAGCATATCGATTGACGAAGAGAAGGTGTTGTTTACAGAAAACAGGGTTTTGTATTTAGAATCCCTTTTAGGAGGTGTTTAGATGGCAATGAAATTGGAAGACGTGGTTGCAAAAATTGAAGAAATCGCATCGCCCGATACTCAGGAAAGCTGGGATAACAGCGGCATTCAGCTTGCTGCCGGTCCTGTGGAAATTCACAGTGTATTGACCACATTGGAGATCACGGATGCGGTGATCGAGGAAGCGGATGAAGAAGGCGTGGATTTAATCGTCACCCACCATCCTTTGATCTTTGGCAGCCTGAAATCCATCGACTATCGGGATATGGTAGGCGCTTATATTGTCCGGCTGCTGAATATGGGGGTTTCCGTCTACTCCTGCCATACACCTTTTGATAAGCTGGATGGAGGAAACAATGATTTTCTGGCGGAGCTGATCGGCCTGAAAGATACCAGCGGGTTCAGCAGCGGAGCTGATTTGGATATGATCGGCCGGGTGGGGCAGCTGGAACAGGAAATGACGCTGGTTGAGGCGCTGGATCTTTTATCTGTTAAGCTGGAGATGGATCCGGAGCAATTCCGTGCAGTGGGCAAACCGGATTCGGTAATTAAAACAGTGGGCATCTGTACCGGAGCCGGTGCGGATTTGATGGAGCTGGCCGCGGCCAATGGATGTCAGCTTTTTGTCACAGGCGATTTGAAATACCACGATGCCCAGAAGGCGAAAGCCCTTGGCCTGGCAGTGATCGATGCCGGCCATTATGGAACGGAAAAATCCTTTGCCGGTAATTTTGCGGATAAATTAATCGAAAAGACCGGCGGGCAGATACAGGTCCTGGCATCCGATGTGGATATCGATCCCTTTGAGATGCTGTAAAATGAAAATCTGGTAGACATAAGCTCCTTGAAAATGATATAATAAACAAAGTTTTGGGTAGTCCAGGCAGTTGCGTGCACCACCTGGGTGTATGAGGAAAGTCCGGGCTCCATAGGGCGAGGATGCCAGATAACGTCTGGCGTAGGTAACTATAGGGAAAGTGCAACAGAAACACACCGCCGAAACGGGTAATGCCGTGGTAAGGTTGAAATGGTGAGGTAAGAGCTCACCGGGAGGTATGGTAACATATTTCCCGTGTAAACCCCATCCGGAGCAAGACCAAATAGGGCAAAGAAGGCGGCTGCCCGTCGCCGCCCGAGAGGTAGGTCGCTGGAGCGTGCTGGTGACAGTACGTCGAGATAGATGATTGCCAAATACAGAACCCGGCTTACGGGCTGCCCGAAACTTATATTATAAAGAATGTTGAAATTTAAACGTTTTTAAAGAACTGACCTTCAAATACTGAATCCGTCTTTTGAGCAATAAGGCGATAGTCTGGTTCATTATTTTGGAGGTTTTTTTATGAAAAAAATTATGGCAGATAACGGAAAAAAGACGATTCAAAAAGTGTATGAGGAGTTTCGAACAAGGTGCAGAGTGAGAGGTTATAGCCCCCATACCATTGCCCGCTATGATGAAATAATACACATTTTTGGGCAATATTATGAATTGGAACCTATATTAAATTATTTGCAAAACTATGGAATGTTTTAACTTGCCACCGGGTACGGTTTGAAGATATACTATCTTTATAATAGTAAGTACTTGGCTCAGTAAACACAGTTCCTTGGAGTAAACAATGTCACCAAAAGATTTCGAAATAGATGCAGATTTAATAGAAGCCTTATTTCTAAGGTATCGTAAAACCATGCAACGTATCGCAAACGCAATCGTTAAAGATGTTCATGAAGCTGATGATATCGTTTCCCTTGCGATGATCAAAATTATGAAAAATATTGGCAAGATCGACAATATTGACACGGACCGGTGCAAGCATTTCATCATGGTGATAACCAAGAATACCGCCCTGAGCGAACTTTCGAAAAAGAAAAATCGAAAAACGGTCACATTTGCTCCTACCGAAATGGTTAATATAGTAGGAGGAAACATTGATTTGCATGAATTTGAAGGGGCATATGGATTCAGTGAAGAAATTACGACCCTGCTGGCGGAACTAAAAGAAGGAGATAAAGACATTTTGTGTTTGAAATACGGCGATGACTATTCCGATACAGAGATTAGTGAGATATTAGAAATCAAGGAAGACACAGTAAGAAAAAGGTTGTCAAGGGCAAGGAAACGGCTGGGTGAAATTCTGGAAGCAGAGAGGTGCGCACGTGGATTATGAACAAAAAGCAGAGGAACTGCTAAAAGCATTGGGCAAAGAATTACATAAAGATCGTGTTGAAGCGTTTAACCAGCTTGATAAAGAGCCGGAACGAAAGCAAATAGACGCAAAGAAAAAGAACAATAGACGTTTTCGCCTCACTTGGGTGGCTATCTTGTGTATTTGTGTGGTCACACTGGGAACAGCTACGGTCACATCGGAAGCATTCCGAACGACGCTATTTGGCTTCTTTTTTTCAGAAGAGGCGGGGCATAGCGATGTGATCCCTGAGGATTCTAAGAAACAAGATGTGCATATTCGCTACCCAAGCTTCCTGCCGGAAGGTTATGCGAAAACAGCGGAAGATGATTTTGACACCATGCATACCCTGACTTATGAAAACAAAAAAACAGGAGACGTCCTTTCTATTACTCAGATCAATGACAAGAGTTTTTCCATGTCCGTTGATACTGAAACCAGCCAGCGGGAACAATGTATGGTTAAAACATACGAGGCCTATTACCTTGGGGGAAATGAAAACCATATGTTGATGTGGGAGGAAGACGGTGTGTATTTTGAAATTACCTCCATGCTAGATCAAAACACTCTGATTAAAATCGCAAATCATCTGGAATAAGAAAAAATATTAAAAAAATTATGAAAAGTGTCACAAATCCCTTCTGAGAATGGTTTTATAAGTAGAAACTATTTTAAAGGAGGGATTTTTATTATGAGAAAAGTGAACGTAGTAGCGGCATTTATGATTTGTATGTTTATCTCGACGGCGGGGACAAGCTTTGCGACAGTTACAGGTGAAGCAGTAGGCGATGAAACAAATGCAAAGACAAAAATTGTAGAAGTGAGTAACGAAGCTGAACCGGAAGTTGAACTTGCATATACTTCTGCATTAAGTGCATTGGCGAAACTTTCAATTTCGAAAGGAAAAGCTATCGCCGTTGCCCAGATTAACGCAAAGTCCTCAAGTTCTATCACATCGGTCAAGGCAACGATTCAAATTATCAATAAAGGGACTGGAAAGATAAAGACTTATTCTGGTACGATGGAGAAGTCGGGGACGAAATATACCTTTGGCAAAACGTATGTACTCCCATCGAGGGGGAATTATTATATGAAGGCAACGATGAAATGCTATAAGGGCAAGGAATTACAGGATACGATAAAAAAAAGCTCCAGGCTGGTTACTTATTAAGTGTGTGTTGTTAAAGTCTTTAGATAGGAAGATATTGGGTTATTAGGTACAGAAGGAGATGATGCATATGATTGTGATATGAGATGGCAATGATTTCAAGGAAGTGAAATTGGAATGATTATCTTATAAAATTAGAGGATAATTTCATATGCAATATGTGGATAAATGTAAATTATTCTGTGTATTTATGGAAAGGAAAATATAAAATGAAAAAGAAAATTACTATAATAACAACAATAATGGCATTAACATTCAGCATGTTAACAACATCAGCTTTTGCACTATCTAACGACACTGATGATGTTGCAACAAATGTATCTATGAAGTACTATGATGATAATGGAAATGTCATAAATGATAGTTATAATCAATTAAAAACGGTGAAACCATTTGAATATGAATCAAATAAAGATGGTCTTAAAGATGAATTGGTTACAGTAGATTCGAACTCAAAAGATGTGAAATTAGATGCGGCAATGGCACCCGGACCAGTCCTTAGGGGATGGAAATCGTATACAGTAAAATCAAGGACGCAAGTTGCTAAATTCAAAAAGATATGTGAAGCAACATGTGACAATCGAAGGGCAGCAAAAGGAAGCAACTTAAAATGTAATATTTCAAAGTCTGCCGCTACTAGTTCAACATGGAGTGTGAACTTAAGTGCCAGTTATGAAAATAAAATCCTAGCGAAAGTTGGTGCTGCATATACAAAAACTAAAGCGGCCAATGCGGCGGTAGGATTATCAGATTCGGTGTGGGTTCCTAAAGGAAAGCAAGGTAAAATTACTGCACATTATAAAGGGTTAAAGTCAACAGGATATATAACATATAATTTAATACAAAATAATAGAATTATTGGGACTGAAAAGAAAGATACTAAGCAAACGAATCACTTTAAGACACTAAATGTTCATTTTGATAAAAACGTGTGGTAATGTAATGGATACTAGGGAGCGAAGCGGAAAAAAATTCAGCCAACTTTGGTAAGCTGATGACAATAAATACAGAATCGGTAACCGCAGAGTTCTGATAGGGTTAAGTTGTATGCGTCAGTAGCGTATATGTTGCTTGAATGAGGGATATGGGCAGTAATGCCCATATCTACTTATTTCGAGTATAGTGAAACGGAGCAGAAAATGATAAAGAAAAATAATCAAAAAAAGCTATTGTTGATGATATTGATAACGGTTGTAATGATATTATTCTTGGCGTGCAGTACTAATGAGGATAAGGACTCACAAGAAAATACCACAAATAGCAATCCCAATCCCAGTGAACAATACAGCAAGTTTGTAAAAGACGTACACAGAATAAACAAAGAGAAATTCGAAAACTTTGTTTTAATATCTCAGCCTGGTGTCAATAACGTATTTATGACAATGCCTGAGACCAATCTGGATGATAGAGAAAAGGACTCATTGGCTGATGGATCCCCGTCAAAATATATATTTGAATTCACGAACCAAAAAGGTGATCTATACATTAGAACAACATTTCTGTACTACTCAATGAACGAAAATGGCATATTGCTGCAAAGCATTATTGCGCCGGACACTAGACTGGAGAGGACAGGAGACTATCAGAACGTGGTTCAAAATGTACCAAGTGTATTATCGGATTTAATTAGTATCAATGGTTATACAGTATTAATTGAAAGTACCCTATTAAATGGGGTAGATAAAGGGTCAGATGAAAAAAATACAGAATATTTATTAGCTGAGGAACTTAAGTTTGTAAAAGAGTTAGAAGGATTTTTGAAAAGCATAACGACTTAGATTTTTAGATGCCTTAGAATGGCTGCCCGAAACTTATAAAAGATTGAAAATAAAGGCCTAGTATGGTAAACTTCTAGAGAAGAATCATTATTCTAGAAGTTTTTTTTGTTGGTGCAGTTGCTCCGTAAATCCATATCAAAAGAGGTAAAAGAGGTGCCCAATGCATTGGAATATTGCAGCAGAATGTATTTCACTCGTATACTTGCTTATCATTTGGTTCTATTCCCGAAAAAGCAGCTTGGTCCCATCGCTGAAAAACCGCTTGTTCTACTTTTGTTTCGCAGCGACTTTTTGCGCGATCGGCTTTAACATTTTATCGACCGCAATGCTTTCATACCCGGAGCACTCCATCAATCTTTTGACCTGGCTTGTGACGACCATCTATTTCATCGCCACTCCTCTGATGGGAATGGCTTACTTTTTCTATACCATCGCAACAGTCTTCGAAGGCCAGGGAAACGCCCTTAAAATCATGAAATGGACATCTATTCCAGGAATTTTCTACTTGGTGCTGGTGTTGATCAACCCCTTCTGCAAAGAGCTGTTCCACATCGACGCATCCGGCGCATATTTCCAGGGACCCCTGATCATAACCACTTACCTGATCTTCTACATTTACTGCCTGGCAGCGATCACCGTCGCTTTTGTCAGAACAAAACAGGTGGACCCCATTATTAGAAAAATTCTGGCCACCTTTCCCATTATCGCAGTGCTGGTCATCATTGTTCAGCAGCTTTATCCCACCGTCATTTTGTCCGGATCCGCCGCCACCTGCGCGCTGCTGATCATCTATTTGTATTTGCAGAACAAACAGAATTCCACCGATTATTTAACCGGATTGCCCAACAGGCAGGAATTCCTCAAAATGCTGGAATTGCAGACGAGAAAATCGCGAAATTTTACCCTCATTGTACTCTCGCTGAGGGACTTTCGCCGCGTCAACGATACATACGGCCAGCATACAGGGGATCGATTTCTACGTGAAATTGGAAACTTTTTAATTAAAAGAGCGCAACCGCATTGTTTATATCGTTACGGAGGAGATGAATTTGCTCTGCTCTGTCAAGGGACAAGCGATCAAGACATAAAAAAGATTGTAGAGAGCCTGACCGCCCGTATGCAGGAACCCTGGTCAGTAGACGAAAACAGCTGTGTCATTCCGGCAGCCATCGGTATCGTACGCTATCCTCAAAGCGCAAAGGTTGTCGAAGATTTAATCAATGGCATTGAATATGCAGTAGCCAAGGCAAAAGACAGCAAGCGGGCAGGCGCGTATTACTGCGGTCAGGAGATGCTGAAAGCAGTGCGCAGGCGATCACAGATTATCACTATTTTAGAGAAAAACCTGGAAGCAAACACCTTTTCTGTTTTTTATCAGCCGATCATATCTAATCATACCGGACAATATGTGGTTGCCGAATCCCTCTTGCGAATTCCCAATTCGCCTCTTGGTCCTTTGTATCCCAACGAATTTATTCCCATTGCAGAGGATACGGGGATCATTGTCGATATCACCTATCAGGTTTTACAAAAGACATGCCGGTTCATCAATCGAATATCAGAAGTAAACCCTAATTTTGAAGGGGTCCATGTGAATTTTTCCGGGCATATGTTCTCACAGATAGATTTGGCGGACCGGGTGGAGGGAATTATAACCAGCAGCGGTACTCCTTTTAACAAGATCAAAATAGAGATAACCGAAAGCATTTTGCTGGAAAACACTAAATGCGTCAGTGAGTTCGCAGAGCGTATGCAGAAAAAAGGTGTACGCATGGAGCTGGATGATTTCGGGACAGGCTATTCCAATATTGTATCTGTTATGACCATGCCTCTGGATACGGTAAAATTGGATAAAAGCCTGATTTGGGCTGCCATGAATAGTAAAAAGTCCGCGATGATGGTCAGAAGTATTACAAGAATTTTCCACGAAATGGGGATGCAGGTATTAGCGGAAGGCGTAGAGACAGAGGAACAAGAACGCTTTGTCAGCCAATGCGGAATTGATTTGATCCAAGGATTCCTGTTTGCCAAACCAATGGCCGAAGATGAAGCGTTTGCTTGGCTCAGAAAACTTTGAGCAGCCGCAGCCGTAGGAAATTTTGAACAATATTCACATAAAATTTCTTGACAATAACCCCCAAGATATAGTATATTCAAAAAGTCATATGACTGACGGAAGTGGAAAAAACCACATGGAGTATGATCGTGAACTAAAGCCGACCGTCTGGGCTAAGAAAAAGCCCGGATGGTGCGGCTTTTTCTATTTTGATCGATTATATGGAGGGAAAGATAACATGCGCAAAGAATGGGAAGGATTTAATAGCGGAAACTGGAGACACGTGATCGATGTAAGGAATTTTATTCAAAAAAACGTAACGCCCTACAGCGGCGACGACTCTTTTTTGGAAGGACCCACCGCACGAACGGAAAAAGTCTGGAACAGATGCAAAGAGCTGTTGCTGGAAGAGATCGAACATGGTATTTATGATGTAGAAACTGACGTAGTTTCCGGTATCGATAACTTTAAGCCGGGATACATTGATCAGGAAAACGAAGTGATCGTAGGACTTCAGACAGATGCTCCTCTCAAACGCATGATCAACCTCTACGGCGGTATCCGTATGGCTGAATCCGCCCTGGAGCAGTACGGATATGAAATGAATCCGGAAATCAAACGGCGTTTTCATGAATTCCGTAAAACCCACAATGAAGGTGTGTTCGATGCTTATCCCAATCGAACCAAGGTTGCAAGACATAACGGCCTTTTGACCGGCCTTCCCGATGCCTATGGAAGAGGCCGGATCATCGGCGATTACAGGAGAATTGCGCTCTACGGCATCGATTATCTGATCGAGCAGAAACAGCAGGATATTGAGATGGCCGACGGTCCGATGACCGATGAGCTGATCCGTATCCGGGAAGAGCTCCGCGAGCAGGTGCGCGCACTGAAAGAAGTTAAGGCCATGGCTGCAAAGTATGGAATCGACCTGAGCCAGCCTGCGGCCGACGCTCGTGAGGCCGTACAGTTTGTGTACCTGGGATACCTGGCCGGTGTTAAGGAGAACAACGGAGCGGCCACTTCTTTGGGAAGAACGTCCACCTTCCTGGATATCTATATCCAGCGCGATCTGGAGCGGGGGACGCTGACGGAAAAAGAAGCCCAGGAATTGATCGATCAGTTTGTCATTAAGCTGCGCTTGGTGCGCCATCTGAGAACCCCCGAATACAACGAACTCTTTGGAGGCGATCCTACCTGGGTAACGGAAGCCATCGGAGGTATGAGCGTAAAGGGAACAACGCTGGTTACGAAAAACTCCTTCCGTTATCTCCATACCCTGAAAAACCTCGGTACAGCGCCGGAGCCCAATCTGACCGTGCTCTGGAGCCAGAATCTTCCGGAAAATTTCAAGCGCTACTGTACCAAGATGAGTATTGAGACCGATTCCATCCAGTATGAAAACGATGACGTGATGCGCCCTGTTTACGGCGACGATTATGCCATTTCCTGCTGCGTTTCCGCCATGAGCGTGGGCAAGCAGATGCAGTTTTTCGGCGCCCGGGCCAATGTGATCAAATCCCTGCTCTATGCCATCAACGGCGGCGTGGACGAGCTGACGGGCGATCTGGTCATCCCCAAAATCAAGCCTCTTGAATACGACGATGTTTTGGATTTCAACGAAGTTATGCTCAGCTATAAGAAAGTACTTGCTTATGTTGCCGAGCTCTATGTGGATACTATGAATGTGATCCATTATATGCATGATAAATACGCCTATGAAGCAAGCCAGATGGCCCTGCATGATACCCACGTTGAAAGGCTGACGGCTTTCGGCATCGCAGGACTTTCCTGTGCAGCGGATTCGCTTTCTGCGATTAAATTTGCAAAAGTCCGCCCGGTTCGCAATGAACAGGGCGTTGCCGTTGATTTTGAAGTAGAAGGGGATTTCCCCAAATACGGAAATGACGACGATGCAGTCGACGATATTGCCATTGAAATTGTTAAGCATTTTTCCGCAGAGCTGAAAAAGCATCCGATGTACAGAGATGCCAGACATACGCTGTCAGCATTGACCATCACTTCCAATGTCATGTATGGGAAAAAGACCGGGAACACACCGGACGGCAGAAAATATGGAGAACCGCTGGCGCCGGGAGCAAACCCGATGCACGGAAGAGATGTGAACGGTGCAGTGGCTTCGCTCAATACCGTTGCAAAGATTCCATATCGCACCGTATGCCAGGACGGCGTTTCCAATACCTTCTCCATTGTCCCGGAAGCACTGGGCAAGGATGCGCCACAGCAGGAATACAATTTAGTGTCGCTGCTGGACGGTTACTTCTGCCAGGGAGCTCATCATCTCAACGTGAATGTGATGCGAAAAGAGCTTTTGAAAAAAGCAATGGAGCATCCGGAACAGTATCCGTCTCTAACGATCCGTGTATCCGGCTACGCCGTCAACTTTGTGCGCCTCAGCAGAGAGCAGCAGGAAGAAGTGATCAAGCGGACTTTCCACGGAGCAATGTAAGACCTTGAATCATATAAGATAAAAAGTGCGCATATCATAAGAAGGGCGGCCCAAGGCCTCTTGGGCTGGTCTTCGGGAAATAATCGCTGGAAAAGGTGTTAGCAGCTGCTAGCGATAAAATGGTAAAAAGCCTGCCGCTTTCGACTGGTGAAAGACGTAATTATGACATTATTATTAATAATTCCTGATTTTTCTTGCATAAGAACTGGCATCAATCTATAATTGGAACGTATCATAGGATTAGTAAGTAAAAGAAGGGATAGAAACAGAAATGAACAGAAACATAGCTTTATCGATTGTATTATCGATTGTAACCTGCGGCATTTATTCGATCTATTGGTTTGTTGTGCTGACTGACGAGGTGAATCGGGAAAAGCCGGAATACGCTGCGGATATGTCCGGTATCGCCTGTTTTTTGCTCAGCCTGATCACCTGCAACATCTATGGTATCTATTGGGCGTTTAAAATGGGGGAAAAACTGGATACGATCAAATCGGAAAGGGGCATCGTTACCGGCCATGACAGCAATGTGCTGTACTTGATCCTGGAATTGTTCGGATTTAACATCATTGTGCTGGCCTTATCCCAAAACGAGATGAATAAAATTCACCCGATTTATTAGCATGATGGAGTCTGGCAGAAAACGCTGCAGAAAAGTTGCTTTGATCTGGGGAAGCCTCCTTTCGGCAGGCCTAATCTTTGCATACGGAGCTGTTCACTGGGGGTGGTGGCTGCCTTGTATTTTTAATCAGGCCACGGGCCTTAAATGCCCAGGCTGCGGAGTATCACGGATGTGTCTTGCCCTTTTGCGCTTTGATTTTGCCGCCGCATTTTCCTGGAATCCAGCAGTTTTTCTTTGCCTCCCCTTTCTTGCGTATCTGTTGATCTCGCTCAGTCTGCGGTACATACGTCTGGGCGGTTTGCAGCTGAGCAAGTGGCAGCAGCGGGGATGCTGGATAATGGTCGCATTTCTGCTGGCCTTTGGAATTTTTAGAAATCTGTAAAGGTTTTTTATACAAATAAACAGGAAACTTTGTTGAATTTTGTTTCAAATCGTAATATAATATCTCCTTGTGATAAGGAGGTATTTTTTATGAGTGAACAGATTCAGGGAAACAAGATGGGCACTATGCCGATCGGAAAATTGATTGCGACTATGTCCTGGCCAGCTATTTTATCCATGTTGATTCAGGCGCTTTATAACATTGTCGACAGTATCTTTGTGTCGATGATCAGTGAGCAGGCTTTGTCTGCGGTTACCTACATCTTTCCTGTGCAGATGCTGCTTATCGCAGTTGGCGTCGGTACCGGCGTCGGCATCAATTCTCTCATCTCCAGAAGATTGGGAGCCAAACGCTTTGAAGAAGCCAATATGGCGGCAAGCTGCGGTTACCGGCTGTCCTTTTTCAATTGGATTGGATTTGCCTTAATCGGAATCATTTTTTCCAACATTTACATGAATTTTCTTTCCGATACGCCCTATATTGTGGAGAACGGGATTGACTACATGCGTATCATTACAATTGGTTCGATTTTTGTATTGGTACAAGTTACAACCGAGAAGATTCTTCAGGCAACTGGAAATATGCTCTTTCCAATGCTTTGCAGCATAGTAGGAGCCGCAACGAACATTGTTCTGGATCCGATTTTGATCTTTGGAATCGGCCCATTCCCCCAAATGGGTGTTACCGGCGCAGCGGTAGCTACGATCATCGGACAACTGTTTTCCATGATCTTGGGACAAATTCTTCTGTTTAGAAAGGACCATCAAGTGGTTGTAAAAGTTCGCGGCTTTAAGATGGAAAAAAACGTAATACGGGATATTTATTCGGTAGGTCTTCCGGCTATTTTAATGCAGGCGATGCTTTCCATTCTCCAATTTGGGCTCAACGCTATTTTGGCAGGTCTTTCTGAAACGGCAGTTGCTGTAAATGGTGTCTATGGAAGATTGCAATCCTTTATCTTCATGCCGGTGTTCGGCCTCAACCAAGGTGCTTTGCCGGTAATGGGGTACAACTACGGAGCCAGGGACAAAGAACGTCTGACAAAGGCATTTAAAGTGGCCTTTTTGATAGCATTTGTGATTATGACTGTGGGCTTGATTCTATTTCAGCTGTTCCCGCGTCAGTTTTTAAGTCTTTTCAATGCCTCCGAAGGTATGTATCAAATCGGGATTCCGGCGCTGCGGACCATCAGTCTCTGTTTTATTCCCGCCTCCTTTGGTATCCTGGCATCGTCCTTTTTCCAGGCCACGGGGCACGGCGTCATGAGCCTTTGGGCATCGCTGATCCGCCAGATGATTGGAATTCTGCCCCTGGCGTGGCTGCTGGCCAGATTAGGAGGATTGGGAATGGTATGGTACGCTTTTCCCATCGCAGAAGTAATGGGAATTGTCTTCAGTATTATCGCCATGCGCCATATTTTCAAAAAAGATATTGCCAGACTGGATGCGAACGAATCGCCCGCATCCTCAACGTAGAATTTTAATGGGGACGCCGTCAGCTTCCCGGTCCTCGGAATCCATACGTACCAGATCATATATGAGAGGATCCTCAATCAAATGCGTCCAGACTGTATAAGTAGCCTGGATAAAAGAATGGCTGAGGACGATCTCCTTCTCAATCAAAGGGCAGGAATAGGGAAGGGGCACTGTAGATAAAATCAAGTGCAGCCTTCCTTTTTTTAAGTGGGGTGCCAGGGGGAAAAAACGGCATTGGAGCGGTCTATGTTTCCTGGGGCATAGTGGCGGCGTTTTACAACGTATAAAATAGATTTTGCCAAACCAGGAGTCGGGGAAATCAAAGTCTTCAGCCAGTTCTTCCGACCATTTAAGCCAGTTTTCCTGCTGTGTGAATAACTTTTCTTCCCCGGGAAGCAAATAAATTCCCAGCTTAAAATCATCATCATCGCTGTCTCCGCCGCAGGTGCAGCAGGCAGCGCCGCATAGCTTTCCGCAGTCCGATTCAATGGGAGAAACCCGGTCCAGCAGCCGGTAAATAGCCTGATAGGTACTTTTTCGTATTGTGCTTTTCATACAAAACTCCTTCGTTATTCTCAAAAATTAGTATAACATAAATGAAAAAGCCTGTGCTATAATAGACCTCAATCTTGATTAATTTGTTTTATTGCTGAAAGAACGGGTATATATATAAGTAGTTTTTGACGAAATTGTAGGGACTTCCGTAGGTTTTTATGCTATAATAGACGCATTGTTTTATGCTGCAGCAAATATAAAAAATTTGTGAGAAACCTGCTGCGGCAATGCATACAGGCTATGATACCCTAAAATAGTTTCATGTGTAATGAGGTAATTATGAGATTAGGTATAGATGTAGGATCAACAACAGTAAAGTTAGTTCTGCTGGATGAAAGCGGAACAATTATATACAGCCGCTATGAGCGGCATATGTCCAATGTATTCGAAACGGTTGTCCAGCTGCTGCAGGACCTCCACGACCAGTATCCTCAGGCAGTGGTAAGTTCTGTTATAACTGGCTCGGGCGGCCTTTCTCTATCCCAGCTGCTGCAGATTCCGTTTGAGCAGGAAGTTGTAACTTGCAGCAGGGCAGTGGAGACCCTGATTCCCCAGACAGACGTAGCAATTGAGCTGGGCGGGGAAGATGCGAAAATTACATTTTATGGTCAGACGATTGAGCAGCGTATGAATGGAACTTGCGCCGGCGGCACGGGAGCCTTTATCGATCAGATGGCCGTGCTTCTCAATACAGATGCTTCTGGACTTAACGAAGCTGCAAAGAGCCAGAAGATGATCTATCCTATCGCCGCCCGCTGCGGCGTATTTGCGAAAACAGATATTCAGCCGCTAATTAATGAAGGGGCTGGTATTGAGGACTTGTCTGCTTCGATTTTTCAGGCAGTGGTCAATCAAACGATCAGTGGATTGGCCTGTGGGCGGACGATCAAAGGCAAGGTAGCATTCCTAGGCGGACCGCTTTCTTTCTTGTCTGAGTTGAGACGCCGTTTCATCGAAACGCTGGATCTTTCGGAAGAAGATGTGATTTTTCCTGAAAACTCCAAATATTTTGTAGCCATTGGTGCTGCTATGACGGCAGACAAATATGAGGAAGCCCCCCTGACTGGGATCGTAGAACGGATTGAGAAAGCTGATCAGTCAGAACTGTCCGATACCCGTCATATTGAACCCTTGTTTCAGAATCACGGCGAGTATGAAGAGTTTGTAAACCGTCATCGCAAGGATACCATCAAACGAAAAGACATCAAAAAGGCCAGGGGCAAACTGTTCCTTGGAATTGACGCCGGCTCTACGACTACCAAGGCGGCGCTCATTGACAACGAAAAGCACCTGCTCTATTCCTTCTACAAAAATAATGAGGGAAAGCCCATTGAAGCCGTTATGATGATGCTCAAGGAGTTGTACGCCATGATACCCAAGGATGCGTTCATTGCCAACTCCACGGTTACCGGATACGGGGAAGGCCTGATCAAGGCGGCCTTTAAGGTTGACTTGGGTGAAATTGAGACCATGGCCCATTATAAGGGTGCGGAGGAATTTCTTCCGGGCGTTGAGTTTATTCTCGATATCGGCGGCCAGGATATGAAATGCATGAAGATCAAAGATAATGCCATTTACAATATCATGCTCAATGAAGCCTGTTCATCAGGGTGCGGCTCCTTCATCGAAACGTATGCCAAATCAGTAAATATGGATGTACAGACCTTTGCCAGAGAAGCTCTGTTTGCCAAGGCTCCGGTTGATCTGGGGACTCGCTGCACGGTCTTTATGAATTCGAAAGTAAAACAGGCACAAAAGGAAGGTGCTACCATTGGAGATATATCCGCCGGCCTTTCCTACAGTGTGATTAAAAATGCTTTATATAAAGTGATAAAACTGCGAAATCCGGAAGATGCAGGGCAGAAAATTGTCGTTCAAGGAGGCACCTTCTTAAACGATGCAGTACTTCGCAGTATCGAAAAGATTATCGGTAAAGATGTGGTGCGTCCAGATATTTCGGGGATCATGGGCGCATACGGTGCAGCGGTCATCGCTAGGGAAAATTATGTTAAGGATACGGAATCGTCTATTCTCAAAATGGATGAAATGGATTCGTTTACCGTAGAAAATACCCACACCCGATGCAAAGGCTGCGAGAACAATTGTCTGCTGACAATCAATAAATTCAACGACGGAAGCCGTTTTATCACCGGAAACCGCTGTGAAAAAGGCGAGGGCAAGACCAACGAGGAAAACAAACTGCCCAATTTGTATGAATATAAGTTTAAACGGCTGTTCAGCTATACGCCGCTGACAGAAGAAGATTCTACCAGAGGCACCATCGGCATTCCGAGGGTTTTGAATATGTATGAGAACTATCCCTTCTGGTTTGTATTTTTTACGGAACTGGGATTTCGGGTGCAGCTGTCTCCTCCGTCCAGCAAAGAATTGTATGAAAGCGGTATGGAAACCATTTCTTCCGATACGGCTTGCTATCCGGCAAAACTGGTTCACGGGCATATCAAATGGCTGGTGGATCAAGGGGTGAAATGGATTTTTTACCCCAGTATCAACTATGAGCACATAGAAGACCCAACAGCGCCCAACCACTATAATTGCCCAATTGTAGCGACTTACCCGGAAGTAATAGCCGGGAACATGGACGATGTGTTCGAGGAAAACGGCGTTACTTTCTCCCATCCGTTCATTCCCTATGATAACGATGAATTTCTGGCAAGAGAAATGTATAAAGTCCTAAAACGGAGCGGCGTTACTAGAACCCATGTGGAATACGCTGTGAAGCGGGGCCGCCAGGAGGATAAGCGATTCCGCGACGACCTGAAGAAAAAAGGCGAATATTCTTTGAAATACGCCAGAGACCATAAGAAGAAAGCCATTGTTCTGGCCGGACGTCCATATCACTTGGACCCTGAAATCAATCATGGAATTGATCAGATTATCAGCTCCTTTGATATGGTTGTCGTAACAGAGGACTCCATTGCCCATCTGGGCAAACTGGCCCGGCCGCTGCGAGTACTGGACCAGTGGATGTATCATTCCCGTCTGTATAAAGCGGCAACTTTTGTCGGAACCACCGATGATGTGGAGCTGGTGCAGCTGAACTCTTTCGGATGCGGTCTGGATGCCGTAACCACCGATCAAGTGGAAGAAATTACAAAGAAAAACAACAAACTTTACACGGTACTGAAGATTGATGAGGGTTCTAACCTGGGGGCTGCCAGAATTCGAATCCGTTCGTTGAAAGCGGCTATGGATGAGCGGGAAAAGAATAACATTCAGCATATTGAAAACAGAGAGCCGTATAAACGTAAATATTTTACAAAGGAAATGCGAAAGGATTACACGCTGCTCATACCGGAGATGTCACCGATGCATTTTCAATTTATGGAAACTGCGCTTAAGAAGGCAGGATATAATGCGGTTCTGCTTCCCACCGTTGATAAAAACGCAGTGGATGAAGGTCTGAAATACATAAATAACGATGCCTGCTATCCAACGATCGTGACCTTGGGGCAGATTATCTCTTATCTCAAATCGGGAGCGGTGGATCTGGATCGGACCGCGGTCTTCATGAGCCAGACCGGAGGAGGCTGCAGAGCCAGCAATTATGTGTCCTTGCTGCGAAAGGCTTTGAAGGATATGGATATGGAACAAATTCCGGTGGTTTCAGTTAATATGGCCGGGCTGGAATCCAATCCCGGCTTTAAGCTGAGCGCCGGACTGATTAAACGTATGTTGATGGCCATGGTTTACGGGGATGTGTTCATGCGGGTGCTGTATGCCACCAGGCCTTATGAAGAAGAGCTCGGTTCGGCTAACGCTCTCTTTGAAAAGTGGTCCAGATTGGCCAGACGAACCATCTATACCGGAAGCGTGCATAAATTCAAAAAATTTGTAAAAGAAATTGTTAAGGACTTTGACGCACTGCCGCTCCGTGATGTTAAAAAACCCAAGGTTGGAGTAGTGGGGGAGATTTTGGTGAAATACCACCCCAACGCAAATAACGACATTGTGGGTACGATTGAGCGGGAAGGCGGCGAAGCAGTTGTTCTCGATTTGGTTGACTTTTTCCTCTATGGAATGTATAGTAAGAAATTTAATTTTGAACATTTGTCGGGAACCTATAAGTCCATGCTCTTTAATGCTGGTGCCATAAAAGCAATCGAGTACTTCCGTAAGCCGGCTCGGGAGGCCCTGCGCGCCAGCGTGCGTTTTGAGGAGCCGATGCATATTGAAGATATAGCAGCAAAAGCCAGCGAAATCATTTCTCTGGGCAATCAATGCGGAGAAGGCTGGCTGCTGACCGGCGAAATGGTCGATTTGATCGACAGCGGCGTGGAAAACATCGTTTGTATGCAGCCCTTTGCCTGCCTGCCCAACCATGTAACAGGAAAAGGTATGATGAAGGCCATGCGCAAGCGCAATCCATTGGCAAACATTGCTGCCATTGACTATGATCCGGGTGCCAGCGATGTTAACCAGTTGAATCGTATTAAGTTGATGATGGCTACCGCATATAAAAATATGGAAAAAACGGGAAATGGTGGCTTTGAGGAGCTGGAAGAAACTGCAAAATAATAAAGCGGATCAAGAGGCTGTATATGGGCGCCTGCATGCTCTTATGCAGCCTCTTTTTAAAATGATCATGCGCGGCGACTGAGCCGGAATTGAAAAGACTATTGAAAAATAGGCCATTCTACGTTATACTATATAAGTTAATAATATACGAAGGAGGTGTCTTGATGGGAAGACACGGTACAATTGCAGGAAGAAAAGAAAAACAGGATTCGAAACGAGCTGCAGTTTTTACAAAATATGCAAGAGCGATCACAGTGGCGGCAAAGAACGGAGGCGATCCGGACTATAACGTCGCTTTAAAGCATGCGATTGATAAGGCAAAAAGTATTAATATGCCTAACGATAATATTAAAAGAGCCATTAAGAAAGGAACCGGCGAACTGGCTGGAGAGACTTATGAAAACGGCAGATTTGAAGGATACGGGGCCGCTGGCGTAGCGGTGATCGTGGATGTTTTGACTGACAACAAGAATCGGACAACCGCAGCCATGAAGCATGCCTTTGATAAATTCGGCGGCAACTTGGGCGCTCCGGGATGTGTGTCCTATATGTTTGACCAAAAAGGCGTAATCGTAATCGAAAAAACCGATGAAATTGATGAAGATGTTCTGATGGAGGCTGCTCTTGAAGCTGGTATGGACGATATGGTTACATACGACGACTGCTATGAAATTCTGACAGCTCCTAATGATTTTAACGATGTCAGCGACGCGTTGAAAGCCGCCGGATACGAGTTCGTAGACGCGGATATTGAGTATCTGCCGTCTGTAGAGGCCACGCCGACAGAAGAGCACGACATCAAGAACCTGAAAAAGATGATCGAGATGCTGGAAGATAACGACGATGTGCAGAAGGTTTATCACAACTGCACGGTTGAGCTGGAAGATTAATTACGCCGCATATGCGGGCGTTTTGAAGAATACCGCTTAGTTCGCCTCTTTGCTTGATAGGAATTGTATCGGGCAAGGAGGTTTTTTGTAGAAAAGAAAATGCACAGGAGGCTTGGATATGATTATAAAACCATCAACTGCTTTGCGGAATGAGTACAGTAAAATTTCTCTTTTAGCACATGAAAGCAAAGAGCCGATTTATATTACAAAAATGGGGAAGGCGATATGGTTCTGATGAGCATAGATGCTTTTGAAAAAAGAGAGCAGTTGTTAAAGCTGCGGGAAAAAGTGTTACAGGCAGAGCAGGAAAGAATGAACGGCTCAGCTGGTATCAGCATTGCAGATGCAAGAAAAAAGCTGCGGAGAAGGGCCGATGAAGGATAAGATCCTTATTTATCACATTGCCAATGCAAAATGAGGCCACTGAAAAAGAGGGGATAAACGGCGTGAAAGTGGGATTGGTTTCCAGTACCGTCCATAACATTCTTTTTAAGCGGTTTGGAGGATGAAAACAGTCTCTAATCCCGCTTTTACCGCGTCTCTGATCGTTAACAAACAGGAATCCTTACCATCGCCGCCCTTTTTTATCTCTTGCAGCTTCACGATTCGCTTCGCGTTTGCCACAAAGGCGATAAAGTAACTTTGAAGCTTCATGCCAACGAGCCCTGTGTAGCTGCACCGGGCTAATCCATGGGATTGTTTCAATTCCGCGTTCTTTGCTTCAATCTTGTATCGATCGCACCGACGAGTTTGAAAATACTCGCTTTTTTCAAACTCAGATTGTTTTTTATGCGTTTCGCTCCGTACCGTGATTGAGCAGTATTTGTAGTTCCCCCCGTTATAGCAGGTTCCGTTTCGTGGGCATTTCTTACACTTTTTGATACTGAAATAATATTTGTAGCATAGGCTCTCATGTTCACCCTTCTTTGTTTTTCGCTTGACGATCGAGGGTTGGCAGGACAAAGCCAAATGCCCTTCCGGACACTGCAGCATGCCACTGTCTTTGTTGAAACTGAATTCCGGGTCTTTGGGCATTCCATCGCTAATGATGGGGTGCAAGTTCGCGATCAATTTTATCCCGTTTGTTTCACAATAGATCAGATTATCCAGACTGGGATATGCCGTGTCCCCTAAAATCTCTTCCACCGGCTGTCCATTGCTCATCGACTGCTTCGCCAGCGCTTCCAGTTGGTCGGTATCCCCATGTCTGCCCGTTGTTACCGTTAGTCCGGTAATCAGTCGCTCATCGTTGATGGCAATATGGTTTTTAAAACCAAAGAAGGCTTCGTCTTGTGACTTGTGTCCAACGGTCGCTTCCGTGGTATCTTCGGTTCCTTCCACTTGTTCGCCGTTCGTTTCCAGCACCCCAACCTTTTCCAATTGTCGCTTTACTTTCTCGAATCGCTTCTTAACGCGCTCATGTTCCACCTTTTCGTCCAAAGAAAACAGCAGTGATTTGCAATAAGCAATTTCTTCTTCCAGAGAACAATCCGCTTTGGGCTTCTCCGGAAAGACTTCCGCCAGTTCCTTTTGATGTTGGTAGATCGTTCGCCGAAGCGCCTTGCTCATTTTCTTTAGCTTTTCGGTTGGCGTTTCCGCCTTGCCTTTGCTGTGGCTGTGCGTGGAATCAAGGATGATCGCCTTGGATTCGATCAATCCTTTCTCCATGGCCTGTCGGACCGTTTCCGCCAACATCTTCTCCAAAAGCGCTTCGGTCATTCGATTTTTACGAAATTTGGTCAGTAAACTGGAGTGAATGATGGGGTCTTCCGGATGCAAATCGAGAAAATATTTAAATGCCATATTGTAGGAGGCCTGGTCGGTTACCTTCTCATCGGAAAGCGCATACATGTGCTTCAAAAAGAGGAACTTGAACAGCATCTCGGGCTCTTTTGCCGGCCGACCAAAATTCTTGCAATAGGAATCCTCCAGCAAGGCGTTCACAAAGCTGAAGTCGATTTCCTCCTTGATTTTTCGCAAACTATGATCGGCGGGTACCACCACGTCATAAAGTCCCGGGTAGTTCGAAAAGGTGAGTTGTTTCTCTGTTCGCAACATGTTCTTCTTCCTCGCTTTCTATCCATTCATTCTATCACAAAACCGTTGAAATTTAAATGGTTTCATGGGGTTGCGAGAGGACTTTTGCATAGCATGGTGGACTGATTTTTTAATCCGCTATGCGCGAAATGATTGGTGGGGGCTTGGTTTCGACTTTTTCAGTGGCCTCTGCAAAATCGGAATATGCAAAATTGTTTGGATGATAAAATTCGAAAACCCCTTGCAATCCATCGAACATACTCGTATAATTAATTACGTTGAACCGATTCCCGTTAAATGCCGAGTTGACCTTGAAGAACTAAGTGCCATTTGTTATAATAGAGGCAGCTACAGCAGGGATCAAAACAGAGTAATTGCATCTTAGGACGCATACCTGGATTTGGCAAGACCATTGATGTTTATTTGAACAGAAAAAGCATACAATAGTATTAAATCCTGAAGTGTTCGTTGAGATATTATAATTCAACCTACGTATTGACATTGGGAGCCCGGTGTTTTTGTCAGCGGATGTCAAGCCGTCTTCGAACGGAAGGCAGAGGCGGAAACAGGGCACCCCCCTATCGCAGATAGGGTGTGAATTATAGTCTCGACGGCATGTCGGGATTCTTTTGTTTTTGAAACACAATCTACATTTACATATAAGAAGGAGAATAACCATGAAAAACCAGCTGACAGCGCGGGGCATTGCTATCGGAGCCGCGGGCGCAATCATCATCACCACAAGCTCCATGTTCGTCGCCCTCAAACTCAGCTCCCTTCCATGGCCCATTATCTTTGTGGCTCTGGTTTCCATGTTCGGATTAAAAGCCATAGGCAATACCAATCTGAGGGAAATCAATGTAACCCATACCATCATGTCAGCGGGTGCGATGGTAGCAGGAGGCCTGGCGTTCACTCTTCCAGGAATTTTCATCTTAAACCCGCAGGCGCAGGTCAGCATGTGGAAGCTACTGCTCCTCACCTTTGGCGGCGTCTGCCTGGGATTGATTTTCACAGCACTTATCCGCAAGTATTTTATTGAAACAAAAAAGCTTCCATATCCTATGGGAGAAGCCGCGGCAGAAACACTGAAAATCGGTGACCGGGGCGGAAAGAAAGCCATTACCTTATTCGTTTCCATGGGAGTGGCGGCGGCATTCACCTTCGTAAGAGATTGGATGCAGAAAATACCAGCTGTTTTGCTCAATGGCAGAATGGCTCTGTACGGATCCGCCTGCGGCATTTGGATTTCGCCTATGCTTATATCGGTGGGATATCTGCTGGGACCGGTCTTTATTGGTGTGTGGTTTTTGGGCGCTCTCATCGGCGACTTCGGCGTGCTTTTCGGCGGGACTGAGCTGGGATTTTGGGATCAGGCGCAGGCATTGACCATCAAGTCTTCTCTGGGGATCGGCATGATGGTGGGAACCGGAATCGGCATCATTGTCAAAGGCATTCTACCAAAGGCGAAAGAGATCTTCGGCGGAATGTTCAAAAAAGACAGTGCCGGTGATGCGATCGTTCCCATGAGATGGGCGCCTGTTTTGATGATTCTTCTCGCATTTTTGTTTACAGTCGTTTTGGATATGGGCGTGCTTGCGTCTGTAGTAACGATCCTTGGCGTCTGGGTTGCTACGGCCATGTCGGCCCAGTGCGTGGGCCAGTCGGGGATCAATCCTATGGAAATCTTCGGTATCATTGTCTTACTGGCAGCGAAAGCCGTTTCGTCCATAGAAGGTACAGAAGCTTTTTTTGTAGCCGCGATCGTAGCCGTAGCCTGCGGGCTTGTGGGCGATGTGATGAACGATTTTAAAGCCGGATCTATTCTTGGGACCAATCCCAAGGCACAGTGGATCGGCGAATGTATCGGAGGCATGATCGGTACCGTGGTTTCCGTGGGCGTACTGATGGTAATCGTTAAAGCTTACGGCCCAGAAGTGTTCGGAAGTCAGGAGTTTCCTGCAGCTCAAGCGGGTGCGGTGGCGGCCATGGTGGGAGGTATTTCCCATGTACCGGCTTTTGCGATCGGCCTTGTGATCGCGGTGATCCTTTCTTCTCTCAATTTTCCGGTCATGACCCTTGGACTGGGGGTGTATCTTCCGTTTTACATGTCCGCCACAGCCTTGATCGGCGGCGTAATCAGATTGATTGTGACCAAAGGACTGCCAAAGATCGAGAAAGAAGGGACGGGCCTTGTTGTCGCGTCCGGGCTTTTGGGCGGCGAAGCGATTATGGGCGTAATTATCGCACTTATTATTGCGGTTCAGGCCATTACCTGATAAAATGCATGTAGACAAAAAATAGAAGGAGTCATGACTACATGCAGCATTTGAAACCGAACGAAATTTTAGATGTAGCCATTGAGACAGGCGCTGCAAAATCGAAGGCAAGTTTTGGCAAGCTGACGATATTGGGTATTCTGGCCGGAGCCTTTATTGCTCTGGCAGCTTCAGGTTCCAATATGGCAGCCTTCAACCTATTGATGGATCCCGATACGTTGGGGCTAGGTAAAGCTCTTTCCGGTGCCGTGTTTACCGCAGGACTAATCATGGTGGTTTTGGCAGGCGGAGAGCTTTTTACCGGCAACGTCCTCATCCTTGCCGCGGCAGCGGATGGCAGAGTGAGGATCGGGCAGATGCTGCGAAACTGGTGCATTGTTTACATAGCCAATCTGCTGGGTTCGCTGATGATCGCAGGAATGATCTATTACAGCGGACAGCTGGAAAGCGGAGCCGGTCTTTTGGGAGCGTTGACGGTAAAGACCGCAGCGACGAAAACGGGACTGGATTTTGGACCGGCTTTTGTGCTGGGAATTCTGTGCAACTGGCTGGTGTGCCTGGCTGTTTGGATTTCTTTCGGAGCATCCGGCACAGGCGGGAAGATCGCAGGAATGTTTTTCCCCATCTGGCTCTTTGTTACTTCCGGCTTTGAACACAGCATCGCCAATATGTATTTTATTCCCGCAGGGATCCTGGCCAAAGGAAGCGACCATTTCGCCGCTTTGTCGGGAGTCTCGCAGGAGGCCCTTTCCGGCCTTACCTGGAGCGGATTTCTCATAGACAACTTAATACCCGTCACCCTGGGAAATTTGGCAGGGGGTGGAGTATTTGTTGCGCTGGCCTATTGGCTGGCATATAGAAAAGCGTGATGCAGAAAACCGCATCACGGCACAACTTCATATTTTAATCGAAGCCTATATCCATTGCGCGAATGGGACTTGAAAGATGATATCACATCCAATTACAGGAGGTGGTAGCATGAAAACAGGATTTATCGGAGCCGGGAAGGCCGGATGCAGTCTTTCCCGGTACCTTGCGGGTTCGCAGACGACGATCTGCGGTTTTTACAGCAAAACTCCGGAACATTCAAGACAGGCGGCAGATTATACCAGATCAGCCGTTTTTTTTAACTTAGAAGAGGTTGTACAAGAAAGTGATATGATCTTTGTAACAACTCCTGATAGCGTGATTGAACAGGTATGGGAAGGGATTAAACATTTGGAGGACAAAGGCTCGGTTGGGCTGAAAGGGAAAATTTTCTGCCATGTGAGCGGTTCCCTTTCATCACAGATTTTCTGCGGAGCCAAAGAGCGGGGCGTTTTCGTCTGCGCAGCCCATCCCATGCAGGCCATCAGCAGCAAAGACACCGATCTCACCGGCGCTTTTTTTACCCTGGACGGCGACGATCAGGCGGTGGGGCTCGTAAAAGGCATGCTGGAGAAAAAGGGAAACCCAACGGCAGTAATCGCTCCGGCCAGTAAGAAGAAATACCATATGGCGGCGTCCTGTGCCAGCAACCTGGTGGCGGGGCTGGCTCAAATTGCTGTGGACGCTCTCACAGACTGCGGATTTTCCCAGGAGGGAGCATTATCCATGCTGACACCCCTTATGCTGGGAAATATGAAAAACATCTGTGAAAAAGGGCCGATGGAGGCTCTGACCGGCCCGGTGGAACGCTGTGACTGCAATACCGTGAAAGCCCATATCGACCAGCTTAACGGGGAGGAACAAACGATTTATCGGCTTTTATCCCTGCGATTGATCCAGATCGCACAGAAAAAAAATCCAACAAGAGATTATTCCAAATTAAAATTGATACTGGAGGAAAAAGACCAATGAAAAACACAACCGTTACCTTTAAGAAAGCAAAAGAAGAAAAAACAAAACTGACCATGTTAACCGCCTATGATTACTCCTTCGCCAAACTGATGGATGAAGTAGGCGTGAATTCCATCCTGGTGGGGGACTCAGTGGGCATGGTTTGTCTGGGATATGAAGATACGCTGCCTGTAACCATGGAGGATATGATTCACCATACTGCGGCTGTTTCCAGGGGCGCTGCCAATGCGCTGGTGGTAGCTGACATGCCTTTCATGTCCTATCAGACTTCCGTTTATGATGCGGTTGTTAATGCCGGCCGTCTAATTAAAGAAGGCCATGCCCAGGCGGTAAAACTGGAAGGCGGTTTTGAAGTGACCGAACAGATCAAAGCCATTGTCAGCGCATCAATTCCGGTTGTGGCGCATATCGGCCTGACCCCGCAGTCAGTCAATGCCTTTGGCGGATTTAAAGTACAGGGGAAAAACCAAGAAGCAGCACAAAAGCTGCTGGATGAGGCAAGAGCCGTAGAAAAAGCCGGCGCCTTTGCGGTTGTTCTGGAATGTGTTCCGGAAAAGCTAGCATCCAAAATTTCCCAAGAGCTGTCCATACCCACCATCGGCATCGGCGCCGGAGCAGGATGCGATGGACAAGTTTTGGTATATCAGGATATGCTGGGCCTCTTCAGTGATTTCACGCCCAAATTCGTTAAGAAATTCGCCAATGTAGGTGAAATCGTAGGAGGCGCATTCCAGGATTATATCAAAGAGGTTCAGGAAGGCAGCTTCCCTGCAAAAGAACATACTTTTAAGATGGACGATGAAGTCATCGATCATTTGTATTAGGAGCACAAGATGAAGATTGCAGAGACAAAACAAGAAACTCGTAAGATTGTAAAAAAATGGAAAAAACAAGGGCTTTCGGTAGGCCTTGTTCCGACCATGGGCTTCCTCCATGAAGGCCATGAAAGCCTAATATTAAAATCTGCCGCTGAAAACGACAAAACTGTGGTCAGTGTGTTTGTCAATCCCATGCAGTTTGGAAAGAATGAGGATTTGGAAGATTATCCACGCGATTTTGAGCGGGATTGCTCCATCTGCCGAAAAGCAGGGGCAGATCTGATTTTTCACCCCTGCCCCCAAGAGATGTATCCGGCGGACTTCTTTTCCTATGTAAATGTGGATCGGATTACGGAGGGACTCTGCGGCAGCGATCGCCCGGGACATTTTCGAGGCGTCTGCACCGTGGTCAGCAAGTTGTTTCATATCACGACGCCGGACAGAGCATACTTTGGACAAAAGGATGCCCAGCAGCTGGCGGTAATAAAGAAAATGGTGCAGGATCTGGATTTTGACCTGCAAGTGATAGGCTGCCCCACTGTGAGAGAAGCGGATGGTCTGGCGAAAAGCTCACGCAATACATACCTGTCGCCAGAAGAACGGAAGGCGGCGGCTGTGATCCACAGGACTTTGGAATATGCGAAAGAAGCCATTTCACAGGGGCAGCGGGATGCAGGCGAGCTGAAAAAGGAACTGGTAAGCCGGATTGAGAAAGAGCCTCTTGCAGAGATCGATTATATTGAGCTGGTGGACGGCGAGCTTCTCCAGCCGGTGAAAGTTTTGAAAAAGCCGCTGCTGATCGCGGCAGCCGTCAGGGTGGGAAAGACCAGGCTCATTGACAATTATTTTTGGGAATAAACAATAGAGGACGAAATGGCAAATATCTATAGTTCGCGTTGCCTGTGTATTCTTTTTCGGTAATATCCATTCTTTTTTCGAAGAAGCATTTGCTATAAACCCTAAATTTTGCTATACTGTATTGCAGTTTTTGTAAAAACGTATCGAAGAAAGGAATATCCTATGTGGAGCCGAAAGGAATTGAAAGCAGAGGCAAAGGCGAATCTGAAGAAAAATTATTGGGCCATGGTGGCGGTATGTTTCTTAATGGCGATTCTGATTGCCGAATACAGTCTGTCAACTGAGACAATTAATTATTATGATTCGGATAACCGTTACAGCGGCGCGGTCCAAAATGAGATGAACAGTACCGGCGGCCTTGGCGAAGAAATGGATCACTTGCTGCCGGGAAGCGAAGAGCAGCTCCAGCAGGAACTCCACCCGACCAAAGGAGTGTTTTCCTCCGTTTTCAATATGCTGGGTAAATCCAAGGCAACGGCGAACAATATCCTTCGTACAATTAATTCTATTGCGGCAGACCATGGCGGATTTGCGCTAATGATCGCGTTGCTGGCCGTAGCGCTGGCAGCCTTTTATGAAATTTTCATTAAAGCCATGCTGCGAGTGGGTGAACGACGTTTCTTTCTGGAAAACCATTTATATCATAAAACGCATATAGGAAGAATCTTTTTCCTGTTCAAAGAAAAGAAATTCAGACGGCCAGCTTGGGTTATGCTGGTTAAGGCGATTTACCTGTTCCTGTGGAGCCTGACCATTGTCGGCGGCATCATCAAGCACTACTCTTATAAAATGATTCCCTATATTCTAGCCGAAAACCCGGATATTGACCGGCGCCAAGCCTTCAAGCTGTCTCGGGAAATGATGAATGGAAACAAGTGGAAAGCATTCGTTCTGGACCTTTCCTTCATTGGCTGGAACATTCTCATGAGCGTAACCTTTGGCATTCTGGGGATTTTCTTCCTCAATCCTTATGTGCGCGGGGTGGAGGCCAATCTCTATCTGGCTCTACGCGCGACGGCGATTGCCCGCAATTTACCCGGGGCGGATGCCCTGAACGACGATTACCTGGCCGCCGCGCCGGCAGATATTCAAGAGGGCTTTTATCCGGGACAGGCGCAAGTGCGGCAAAAGAAAATCGCCCTTGACTACCACCGCCATTACACTTTGATCAATCTGGTGTTATTCTTTTTCATTGCTGCTTTTATCGGCTGGTGCTGGGAAGTTGCGCTCCATCTTGTAAAGGACGGCATCTTTGTCAACCGGGGCACCATGCTGGGACCCTGGCTGCCGATCTACGGCGTAGGGGGCGTGGCGTCGCTGATTATTCTCAAACGCTTTGTTGACAGGCCTTCGCTTTTGTTCGTTCTGACCATGGCTCTGTGCGGGGTTGTCGAATATTTTACTTCCTGGTATTTGGAAATGACCAAAGGGATCAAATGGTGGGATTACAGTGGTTACCTGCTCAATCTCAACGGTCGAATCTGCCTGGAAGGACTTCTGACCTTTGCCATTGCCGGCTGCGCCTTCATCTATTTGATCGCGCCAAAGCTGGATACCATGCTTAATAGAATTCCCAAGGGGACCAGGTTTGGCATCTGCGGTATCCTGATTCTGCTCTTCGGCGCCGATACCGTCTATTCCCACTTCCATCCAAATACCGGAGAAGGTATTACCGATTACGGGATGCTGGCAGAGCCGGAGCGTTCTGCCGCATCAGGTCAGGAGGCCTCAGGGGAAACGACGTTATAGGGAAAACTTGTAATTTCCCCCTTGATTTCTGTCAACAGTTGATGTATAGTAATGTTAGCACTCGATAAAGCTGAGTGCTAACATTTTGATTTAAAAGGAGAATGTATTATGGCAAAGAAACAGTTTAAAGCAGAATCAAAACGACTTTTGGACCTGATGATCAATTCCATCTACACCCATAAAGAAATTTTCCTGAGAGAGCTTATTTCCAATGCCAGCGATGCCATTGACAAATTATATTACCGCAGCCTGACAGAGGGCAATACAGGCCTTTCAAGAGAAGATTTCGCAATTACCATCGAGCCCGATAAGGATGGACGTACCTTGAAGATTATGGATAATGGTATGGGTATGACCAAAGATGAACTGGAAAAGAACCTGGGAACCATTGCCAGGAGCGGTTCGCTGGACTTTAAGAAAGAAACAGAAGGCAAAGATGATATCGACATTATCGGCCAGTTCGGAGTAGGCTTTTATTCCGCTTTCATGGTCAGTGAGAAGGTAACGGTAATCAGCAAAGCCTTTGGTGAAGAAATGGCTTATCAGTGGGAATCCAGCGGAGCGGACGGATACTCCATAAAAGAATGTGAAAAAGATTCAAACGGCACTGAAATTACCTTGCAGCTGAAAGCGGACACCGATGATGAGAACTATAGCGAATACTTAGATACTTATAAAATCAAGAACCTGGTGGGCAAATATTCTGATTACATCCGCTATCCGATTAAGATGATGGTGGAAAAACAGCGCCTTAAAGAGGGAACTGAGGACGAATACGAAAGCTATTCGGAAATGGAGACCTTGAACAGCATGGTTCCTCTTTGGAAAAAGAATAAGAGCGAGATTAAGGACGAAGATTACAATACGTTTTATAAAGAAAAATTCTATGATTTCACCGATCCAGCCAAGGTGATCCATACCAGCGTGGAAGGCGTTACCAGTTATACCGCACTGTTGTTCATTCCGTCTCAGGCGCCTTATAACTACTATACCAAGGACTTTGAAAAAGGATTGCAGCTTTATTCTTCGGGCGTGCTGATCATGGACAAATGCGCCGATCTTCTGCCGGACCATTTCAGCTTTGTCAGAGGTCTGGTAGATTCCCAGGATTTGTCGCTGAATATTTCCAGAGAAATGCTTCAGCATGACCGCCAGCTGCGGGCCATCGCATCTCGTTTGGAAAAGAAGATCAAGAGTGAGCTCTTGGAAATGCTCAATAAGGATCGGGACAAATATGTGGAATTCTTTAAGAATTTTGGATTGCAGCTGAAATACGGGCTTTACGACCAGTTCGGCGCTCACAAGGAAGTTCTCAAAGATCTGGTTATGTTCCATTCATCCCAGGAAAACGCATTGGTTACACTATCTGAATATGTGTCCAGAATGAAGCCTGAACAGAAATATATTTATTATGCCAGCGGCCAGACCACAGAAAAGATCGACAAGCTGCCCCAGACAGAGCTGTTAAAAGATAAGGGCTATGAGATCCTTTATCTGACAGAGGACATCGACGAATTTGCGCTGCAGATGCTGCGGGAATTCGATGAGAAGGAGTTCAAATCCGTATCCAGCGATGACCTGGAGATCGAGGAAAGCAAGGAAGAAAAGGAAGCTGCCGACAAACAGGCGGAGGAAAGTAAAGACATGCTGGCCTTTATGAAAGAGGCTCTGGGGGATAAGGTCGCGGAAGTACGGCTGACCCAAAGATTAAAGAGCCATCCTGTGTGCCTGACGGCCAAAGGCGGCCTTTCCATTGAGATGGAAAAAGTCCTCAACTCCATGCCGGTGGACCAGAAGGTTCAGGCGGAGCGGGTACTGGAGATCAACGCCAAGCATCCGATTCTGGAGACCTTGAACACCGTCTATAAAGAAGATCAGGAAGCGGTGAAAACCTATACCAAGCTGTTATACGATCAAGCATTGATGATCGAAGGCCTGCCGGTAGAGGACCCGGTGGCATTCTCCAACGCAGTCTGTGAATTGATGACAAAGAAATAAAAACCATATTAAAGAAAACCCGGTGCAAAGGGAGCAGATCGCTCCGCCGTGCGCCGGGTTCTTTGATTAGTGCAAAAGCCGAACGTACCTTGCTAGCAGGGAAACTTTGTCGTATAATAGAAAAGATATTGAACAATGGATGGGAGAAGTTATGAAAAGAAGAGTATTATCGATCTGTATCACCTTTGTTATGCTGGTGACATTACTGGCAACAACAGGTTCCGCGGCAGTTTTTGCAGACAGCGGCGCCAAAACATCCCTTTCCGGGGCAGAAAAAATTGGTGGCTTGGAAGAAGTGGGAGACCAGGTTCGCTACCGGATGAAAAACGATGCCCTCCTGGATCCGGGACAGGCGGCGGCTAAGAAAGCGGCCAGAGCTTCATCCGTATCTCAATCCAAATTTTCACTGGCGGATAAAATGCCTGCGGTTCGCGACCAGGCAGCAAGTGATAACTGCTGGACCTACGGCACGCTGGCATCCATGGAATCCAGTCTCATCATGCGGGGCCTTTCCGGAACCGGACTGGATCTCTCCGAGAACCATTTGACCTGGTTTACCTATAAAGGCGCAAGCAGCGCTGCAAAGAGCGCTTATGCTGGAAAAGACACCCACATCCTTACCCAGAGCAGAAGCCCCTTCAGCGAGGGCGGAAACCGATGGTTTTCCACAGCTACGCTTGCCAGATGGTACGGTGCTGCCGATAACAGCAGAGTAGGAAATACCACCAGCCTTTCCTCCGGCATTCAGACCGTGTCGGATATTCGGCTGCGTAATGCGGATTTTCTGCCGGAGCCGGCCGAGAATAACGAAAACGCAAAAAGAATTATTAAAAACTATTTAGTTAATAAAGGTGCTGTAGATGTGTCGTACTATGTGCCTAATAAAAACCTGCAGAAGAATGCAGACGGTAAATTTGGCTACTACTATGGCGGAAATGCTCTTGCCAATCATGAGGTTGCCATTGTCGGCTGGGATGATGATATTTATTTCAGCGGCTGGAAAGGCCCGGGCGCCTGGCTGGTGCGCAACAGCTGGGGCAGCGATTGGGGAGACAACGGCTATTTTTACCTTTCCTACTATGATTCCAGCCTGTGCAATCCGACCTTCTTCGAAGCAGAGGCCCGTTCCTATAACGGCGGCAGCACCTCTCATGAATATACATCCGTCTATCAGTATGACGGCGTGGGCGCCGGAGACGGAGAGTTTGCCATGGGCAGCAAGCTTTCTTCGGCTAACCGGTATACGGCTAGAAAAGACGAGCTGATCCGGGCCGTTGGAACCTATACAGGGGCGGCCAATTCCACGGTCAACGTTTCCATATATATCAATCCTTCTGCTTCCAATCCGGCCAGTGGTGTGAAAAAACTTAGTAAATCCTTTTCCCTCCAATATGCGGGATATCATACCTTGGATTTGGGGACGGCCATCGGCATACCCAAGGGATGCACCTTTTCCATCGTGGTTTCTTCCTCCTTTACCGATGGCGGCAGGCGCTATTATTTCCTGCCTAATGAAACAGCCGACTATAACTACTATGTGTCCGCATCCATCGATTTCAGCAAAGGACAGAGCTTTATCAACGATGGCGACGGCTGGTACGATGTGACCAATGTGGCGCCCATTGCTGACGGCAGGGATAAATACGAAGTGGGAAACGCACTGGCAAAAGCCTTTGGTACAAATACCGGAACTGCGGCTCAATCCATATCAGCAAAGAGCAAATACACCAAAACTTACGGCAATAAGGCCTTCAAACTGAACGCCAAGCGAAAAAAAGGCAACGGAAAACTCTATTACCGGTCCAGCAACACCAGTGTGGCTGCAGTCAGTTCTTCAGGAAAAGTAACCATAAAAGGCCCTGGCAAAGCAACCGTAACCATTTCCGCAGCGCCGAGCACGGTCTACAAGTCTGCGTCCAGGAATGTGACCATAACCGTAAAGCCAAAAAAAACGACGATTACCACAGTCAAATCAAAAAAATACAGAACCCTTTCCGTAAAGTGGAAAAAAGATTCCAAGGCCAGCGGCTATCAAGTAATGATCGCTCAGAACAAATCGTTTAAAAAGGGAAAGAAAACGGCCACCATTAAAAAGAAATCAACCACCAGCAAGACTTTTAAAAAACTCCCATCCGGAAAGACTTATTATGTAAAGGTCCGCGCATATAAAAAGGCGGGCAGCAAGAAGGTCTACGGGTCTTACAGCAAGATCAAGAAAATAAAGACAAGATAGAAGGAGCAGAGCATGGAAAAGACCATTGTCATCATTGATGGAAACAGTTTGATCAATCGGGCGTACTACGCAATGCAGCGGCCTATGATCACAAAGGACGGAATCTATACACAGGGTATCTTCGGCTTTCTCAATATGCTGTCGAAGATTGAAAAAGATTATGAACCGGGTTATATAACGGTGGCTTTCGACTTGAAGGCGCCGACCTTCCGCCATAAAGAATACAAGGAGTATAAGGCAGGCCGCAAAAAGATGCCGCCGGAGCTGGTGATGCAAATGCCGCTTTTAAAAGATGTGCTGCGGGCGATGAACATCAAGCTGCTGGAAATGGAAGGCTTTGAAGCGGACGATATCATCGGAACCGTCGCCCGGGAAGCGGAGGAGCAGGGGCTGTTGCCGCTGATCATCACCGGGGATAAAGACGAATTGCAGCTGGCCACCGATAAGACGAAAGTCATCATTACCAAGAAGGGAATCTCCCAGTTTGAGATCTATGACCGGAAGGCGATGATTGATAAGTACGGATTTACACCTGCCCAGTTCATTGATTTTAAGGGCCTTATGGGCGATCAATCGGATAATATCCCAGGACTTCCCGGCGTGGGTGAAAAAACGGCGCAAAAGCTGATTTTGGAATACGGGAGCGTGGAGGAGCTGATTGCCAATACGGACAAAATTACCAGCCCCAAATTAAAAGAAAAAATCGAAGACAATGTCCAGCTGGCTGTTATGAGCAAGCGGCTGGCGACGATCAATACCAATGTACCCATTGACATTGATTTTGACGAGTTTTTATTGGAAGAGCCGGATTACGATAAGCTGATCGAAATCTACACCAAGCTGGAATTCAATAGTTTTCTGAAAAAACTGGATAAGTCGGCGGTGAAAAGTGCGGCCCAGCAGACGATTATCGATACGGAAGCTATCGAAAAGACGGTCATTCGTGAGCCGGAGCAGGTGCATGATCTGAAGCTGACAGAGCAGATTTCCATCAAAGTGCTGGGAGATTATAATCACGTAGCCGCGCCAAAAGTTTACGGGATCGGTATTCTGTCAACCGATGGCAAGTATTTCTATATCAACTGCGAAAAGGAAGAAACACTGCTGGCGGCCATCGATCTCTTCAACGAGGAAAAGCCGTGTTTTATCGGCCATGATCTGAAAAACGATTATTATATGCTGATGGCTTACGGCCTGGTCAGCTGCAGCTCTTGCTTTGATACGGCCATCGGCCAGTATGTTCTGGAATCGGGACGCAGCAACTATAACCTCAAGACCCTGGCTTATGAATATTTCCACGAGAGCCTGGAGGATGAAAAAGAGTTCTTTGAGAGCAACAGTCAAGTGGACTTATTCAGCGATCCTACGGAGATTTACAGCACTTACGGGCTTCGGTGGTGCGCCACTGTTCTCAGTCTGATGCCGGTGCTGGCTCAGAAGACCGAGGATGAAAACCTGAAGCAGGTTTTATACGAGGTGGAATTGCCGCTGATCGAAGTTATGGCAGCCATGGAGCGGGACGGCGTCACGGTTGATCGCAAAGAACTGACGGATTTGGGCGAGGTAATCACAGCTCAGGTGGAGACCATTACCCAGAAGATTTATGATCTTGCCGGCGAGTCTTTTAACATCAATTCACCGGCCCAGCTGGGACCGATCCTCTTTGAAAAGCTTGGGCTGACAGCCGGAAAGAAAACAAAACGGGGGTATTCCACCAGCGCTGAAACGCTGGAAAAGATCATGGACGAGCATGAAATCGTGCCCTTGATTTTAGAGTACCGGACCCTGACCAAGCTGAACAGCACCTATATTGAAGGGCTGCTGCCGCTGATCGACGAAAACAATAAGATCCATGCTCATTTCAATCAGACGGTGACGGCCACCGGCCGCATCAGCTGTACGGAACCCAATCTGCAGAACATTCCCATCCGCCAGGCATTCGGGCGACAGCTGCGAAAGGCTTTCGTGCCCGAGGATGACCATCATACCCTGGTGGGGGCGGATTATTCCCAGATTGAACTGCGGGTACTGGCCCATATGGCAGAAGATCCTGCGCTGATCGAAGCATTCAACCAGGGCGAGGATATCCACCGGACGACAGCCGCCAATGTGCTGGGCGTACCCAAAGAGCAGATTACCATTGAAGAACGGAGCCGGGCTAAGGCGGTTAATTTCGGTGTTATTTACGGTATGAGCTCCTTCGGCCTTTCTTCGGAACTGCATATTACAAGAAAGGATGCAGACGCTTATATCAAAGCTTACTTTGAAAAGCATGCGGCAGTGAAGACCTTTATGGATGAGCAGGTCCGCCTGTGCAAAGAACAGGGCTATGTGACCACTATCATGGGGAGGAAACGTTATATCAGTGAAATCAATGCTTCCAATTATATGGTGCGTCAGGTGGGGGAACGGCTGGCTATGAACAGTCCCATCCAGGGGAGTGCGGCGGATATTATCAAGCTGGCGATGATCAAAGTGTTCCAACAGATTAAAGAACAGGGATTGAAATCCAGGCTGATTCTCCAGGTCCACGACGAATTGATCATTGAAACCGCTGAGGACGAACAGGATATCATCGAGCGATTGCTGGTGGAAAATATGGAAAACGCAATCGATTTGAAAGCCCGATTAGTCGTAGATCTGAATCAGGGTAAAAGCTGGTATGATTTGAAATAACAAAGTCGGCTTCGCCGATTCTTTAAAGAAGTAGACTTTGTTGATACTCCGGAAATATCGCTGACGATATTTCCTACGTCATAGAAGAACGGGAGCATACGATGAAAATTATTGGACTGACAGGAGGCATTGGGGCCGGTAAGTCTACAGCATCGAAATATTTGGCGAAAAACGGGTACGCCGTCATTGATGCCGATCAGATTGCAAGAGAGGTGGTGGAGCCGGGAAAGCCTCTGCTGGCAGAACTCCGACAGGCCTTTGGAGCCGAAATTATTAAAACGGATGGAAGTCTAGACAGAAAGGCCCTGGCCGCCATTGTTTTTGAAGACGAAGCCGGTCGCAGAAAACTGAATCGGATCATGCATAGCAATATTATTCAAGTTATCGATAAGAGAATTGAAGCATCCTGCAGGCAGGAAACATGTAAAGGAATCATCATTGACGCGCCGCTGCTATTTGAAACCGGCCTGGAAGAAAAGTGTGATCAAACCTGGCTGTTGGTAGCAGATTGGGAAACTCGCATTCGCCGGGTCTGTGCCAGAGATGGCGCAGACCCGCAGGAGGTGGAGGCCAGGATCAAAAGTCAGATGGATGATGAGGAAAAACGAAAACGGGCTGATCTTGTGATCGACAATTCCGGCAGCAGACAGGAGCTGGAACAGAAGCTGAAGACTGTGATCGCACAGCTGTAGAAGGAGGCAGGAAAAGGAATATGATTGGCACGATTGTCAACACTTGTACAATTTTAGCGGGAAGTATCATCGGAAGCGTGATAAAAAAAGGCATTAAGCAAACCTATCAGGATGCACTGCTCAATGCCATGGGTTTGGCGGCAGTGGCTTTGGGCATCAATACCCTTGTCCAGAACATGCCGAACAGTGAGTTTCCCGTCCTTTTCATTCTCAGTCTGGCAGCAGGGAGCCTCTTCGGTTACATTGTTGACTTGGACAGGCGGTTTCAGAATCTCACCGACCGTTTCAGCGCCTCCGGTTCCAATTTGGCCCAGGGTCTTTCCACTGGAATTATGCTCTTTTGCATCGGCACCCTTTCCATTTTGGGACCTATCGAAAGCGCTCTCCACGGAGACCATACCTTTCTTTTCACCAATGCCACTTTGGATTTTGTGACCTCCATGGTATTGGCATCTACATACGGCATCGGTATTGCTATTGCCGCCGGTGTGCTGTTCTTGTGGCAGGGAGGCATTTATTTATTGGCGACGTGTGTGGCTTCCTCTTTGTCTGCCGATTTGCTTACGGAAGTTTCCATTATTGGAGGTATTCTCATCTTCAGCTCAGGACTGTCCATTCTCAAAATCAAGGACCTGAAAGCACTGAACATGCTGCCGTCACTTTTAGTACCAATCATCTGGTTCGGTGTGAAAGCCTTGTTTTCTTAATTGACCCAAGGATAAAATGACGATAAAATAAAAAGACTATGAAACTGAAAGGCAAAGATAATCATGGAAAAACTATTCCTTGTTGAAGATGAGCCCAAGATTCGCCAGGAGCTGGCCGCCTCACTGATCAAAAACGGATATTCTTGTATACTGGAGGATCAATTTGAGCATGTTGCGGAAGATATTCTGGCAGAAGCTCCTGATTTGGTTTTGCTGGATATTAATCTGCCCGTCCACGACGGATTTTATATCTGCCGGGAAGTGCGGAAAGTATCCCGTGTACCGGTGATCATGGTAACCAGCAGAGATTCGGATTTGGATGAAGTTATGAGCTTGAATACCGGAGCCGATGACTTTATTTCAAAACCTTACAACCTTCATGTGTTATTAGCTCGGATCGCTGCCGTACTCAAACGGAGCAGAGGAGGAAATGACCAGGCATTACTTAAATATAAAGGGGTATGTTTGGAATTGCTCAAGAGCAAAGTCTCCTATCAGAACCAAGAGATAGAGCTGACCAAAAATGAACTGGAGATTCTAAAAAAACTGATGAATCAAAAAGAGCAGATTGTTTCCAGAGACGAGCTGATCCGTACACTTTGGGAACAAGCTGAATTTGTTGAAGACGGGACTTTGACGGTCAACATCAATCGGCTTCGCCGCAAGCTGGAATCGATTGGCTTGAACGGGTTTTTAACAACGAAGCGCGGGCAGGGATATATGATCGAGTGGACCAATGAATTTTAACACATACTTGAAAGAAAAAGGAATGCGGATCTTCTTTTTTCTATGTATTTATGCTCTGGCTGGCTGTTTCCTATATGCCACTGGTACAGGATTACCTGCAATCTGTCTGATTGAAATCATCTTTTTGATGACTGGATGCGGGATGCTGTTCTTTGATTATGTAAAAAAAGTCCGTTTCTATCAGGAAGTGGCCAGCACCATCCATGTGTTTTCGGAAAATACAGGTTTGATGGAATTGCCGATGGAACCGGATTTTTGGGATGGAAAGATCGTACACAACATTTTGGAGCAATTGAAAACCGATTACAATGATCAAATGGCTGCTCAAATGGGCCAAAATCGAGAATACCGCCAGTACATTGAAAGCTGGGTCCATGAAATAAAGCTGCCGATTGCAGCCGCCCAGATGCTGGTAACCAACTATCCCAGCAGGGAGACGGCCAGTATTGGAGAAGAATTGCAAAAGATTGAAGCATACGTACAGCAGGCGCTCTACTATGCCCGCAGCGAAGGGGTGGAAAAGGACTATCTGATCAGTCCGATTTCCTTAAAAGATTTGGTGCTAAAAGAACTGGCTGACTGTGCAAGGGATATGCTGGAAGCCAATATACGACCGGCAGCCGAAAATCTGGACTATCAAATTTTGGCAGACAGTAAGTGGTGCGGGTTCATTCTTAGGCAGATTCTTTCCAATTCCATCAAGTATCGCAGCAAGATGGACGGTATGATCCGCCTTACTGCGAAGGAAGAGGGGTCCTGCATCTGGCTTTCCATTTTTGATAATGGAATCGGAATATCGGAAAAAGATATGGAGCGGATTTTTGAAAAGGGATTTACGGGGGAAAATGGGAGAAAATATGGCTCATCCACCGGCATGGGCTTATATTTATGTAAAAAATTATGTGATAAAATGGAAATGAAGCTGAATATTCATTCCGTTCAAGGAAAGGGTACGGAAGTGCGGATTGGATTTGTAAAAGCGTGAACTGGGATCTTACAAAAGTGTAATATTTCTGTCAGATAAATCGGTGGAAGGCTTAACTCCCTCCTGGTATGCTATAGAAAAGAAAAGGAGGAAGTTTATATGGAATATGTATTAAACGCAAAAAACGTACAAAAGTATTATTACAATAAAAAGAACGTTACCAAGGCGGTGGATGATGTTGATCTCAAAGTACACAGAGGCGAGTATATTGGAATTATGGGTCCATCAGGAAGCGGTAAAACGACTTTGCTCAACTGCATTTCGACCATCGATATTGTGACGGCGGGCCATATTTTTATCGGAGAAAAGGATATTACGACGCTGAAACAAAATCAATTGTCAGATTTCAGAAGAAACCGTCTAGGATTTATTTTTCAGGATTTTAATCTGCTAGACACCCTGACGGCTTATGATAATATTGCTCTGGCCCTGGCTGTGATTGGAAAGGAGCCAAAACTTATCGATCAAGCGGTGCATCGGATGGCAGAGGAGCTGGGAATTGAAGAAATTCTTTCGAAATTTCCCTACGAATTGTCTGGAGGTCAGAAACAGCGGGTGGCCTGCGCCAGAGCAATGGTAAAAAATCCGTCTCTGGTATTGGCCGATGAACCTACAGGAGCATTGGATTCCAAATCGTCGAAAATGCTTTTGCAGAATCTGGGAGATATGAATGAAAAAAGAAACGCTACGATTTTGATGGTTACCCACGACGCCTTTACAGCCAGCCATTGCAAACGAATTCTCTTTATGAAGGACGGCAAATTGTTTCATGAGCTGGTAAGAGGATTGGATACGAGAAAGGAATTTTTCAAAAAGATCATTGAAGTCGTTTCTGTGCTGGGAGGTGACAACAACCATGTCATCTAAAAAAGCAAAGATCCAGACAATGGCTCTTTTTCAGCAGATTGCCAGAAAAAACGTAAAAAACAACTTAAAAAACTATATGATTTATTTTCTGACAATGACGTTGGGCGTTGCACTGTTTTACACCTTCAATTCGACAAATGCCCAGTTTGCGATGATGAATATGAGAGATGAAGGCAGTTATTTAACATTTGCTTCTGCTACGCTGCTAGGGGTATCGCTGTTTATCTGTGTTATTATGGGGTTTTTAGTCAGCTATGCTAATCGCTTTTTAATGCGCAAACGGAAAAAAGAGCTGGGTATTTATATTAGTCTGGGCATTGACCAAAAAACAATTTCAAAATTGATTCAAAAGGAAACTCTTTTGATTGGAGGGATCTCCCTGGCCGCCGGGCTGGCTGTCGGTATTTTTCTTTCCCAGGGGCTGGCTCTCATTTCCATGCAGTTTTTAGCTGTTCAGAACGCAAGTTATCATTTTGTATTTTCGCCTGGAGCCGCATTGGGGGCAATTTGCTTTTTCGGCCTATTGTTTTTTGTTATGTATCGGGTGAACAACCGAACTTTAAAAAAGTACAAACTGATAGATCTGCTGTACGCAGATAAGAAAAATGAAAACTATCGTGAAAAATCGTCAGTCCAGAATCTCCTGATCGCAATCTTTGGCGGGGCTCTGATTATCGGAGGCTATTTGATGATTCTGGGTACAGATTCTTTAAGCCCGAAATGGGCGGGCGCTGGTATTGTATGCATTTTTATTGGAACATTTTTTTTCATTTGGGCAGTATCAGGGGTGCTGCTGCTGGTCTGCAAACGGCGTAAAAAAAAGTATTACAGAGGTATCAACCTTTTTTCCGTTGCGCAGATTGCAAGCAAATTCAAGACCACAAATGTTTCCCTTTCAATCATTTGTATCCTGTTGTTCCTTGCTATCAGCAGTATGACCATTGGGCTGGGGATGGGAAAAAGCTTTTCCCAGGATTTAGATACGCTTACTGCTTATGATGCTACAGTAAGAAAGATTCAAGAAGAAGGTATGAGCGGCCGCCAGTTTGCCAAATTGCAGCTTGAACAAGATTTGGAAGAAAAGGGACTGAAGATCAGTCAGATCGGTGCGGCAGGGCAGATTTCAATATATGCTTTTCCTGATACGAAAATTCAGGGCAAGCAGGTCTATACAGTGTCTCTGTCGGACTATAATAAAGCGCGGATCATGCAGGGCCTTAAACCTGTTCAACTTTCCAGCAACAGTTATCTGCTGTCGGTAACAGATCGGGATATGATAGCAGAATTCAAAGAGTTTTTATCCCAAACTGACGGTGAACTGCAAGTCAATGGGGAAAAATTAAAGCCGGAAACCAAAAATTTGCTCAATATGGGTTACGCGGTCAGTAATGTAAATACTGGGGACGGGACGGCAATCGTCGCTGATGGACTATTAAAAGGAAAAACGCCGCAAATCAAATATTTAAATATCAACTATACAAAAGATGCGGAACATGCTAATAATGTCCTTGCCGACGGTCTTAGGAATTTACAGGATAAATCGTATTCACTGGCAGAAAAGAGTATGGTAATTGTTGAACTGACATCCAGCAATTTGATGATGTCCTATTTGGCAATTTACTTGGGCATCTCGTTTATGATCTGTGCCTGCGTAGTACTGGCCTTACAGCAGATGGGAGAAGCGGAAGATAACCGGAAGCGGTACAGGGCTTTGAAGCAACTTGGCGTTCGATCCACTGCTATCCGAAAGTCTATTTTTCAGCAGATAGGCGTATACTTTGGATTGCCCTTGATACTGGCCTTGATTCACGTGGTGGTGCTCACTGTTGGTTTTTATATGATGCTGCCGCCGATGGGAATCCCCGCGATTATCTATAATACTGCTTTTGCAGCAATTGTTACCGGTGCTGTTTATGGAAGCTATTTCTTCCTCACATATTTGTCTGGAAAGTCTGCGGCGGAAGAAGATGTATCACAATAATTGTTTTATGATCGGTTGGGCCTCCTTCTTTGGGGCCCCACCTTTTTTAGGTCAGATGATTTAACAGGTTCCGGACAATGAATGATTTTCTCGATACATAAGTATAAAATATCAAAATTTTACGAACTTGTGATTGACAAAAGGGTCAATTTCCATTAAAATTGTAAAAGTGAGTTGAAGGAAAATAATTCACGGATGTGCGGCTGTGGCGGAATAGGCAGACGCGCACGGTTGAGGGCCGTGTGGGCGACCGTATGGGTTCAAGTCCCATCAGCCGCACCAATATAAATCGTTGGAATGATTGCGTTTCCAACGATTTTTTTATTATGCAGGAAATAGATCAATTACGGGTATCTCTTTGAAGGACTTAAGATTGCTTCCTGGTCCTGACGCAGATTGAAGAGCGGGACTACGAAGCCGGGCTGTGCGCGGAAAGTTATGACGATATTCGAAAATACGGTGTTTCATTCATCAAGGAGAGCGGAAAACATTTCCGGTTCCAATTCAGGTCAATGGAAGTTATAGTAGTAACATACTTAACATTACAAAAGGAGAGTCATTATTGTGAAAAGAATTGGAATTATTTTTATGATAACAGCGCTGCTGCTGGGAGGCGCTTTTACCTACGGACCCCAACGACCGGAAACTAGCTTTGCAGCGGCAGCCAAGGGCGAATTGAGAGGAATATGGGTGTCGGTCTTTGATTTGCCCAAACTGGGGCTGAACGCTTCCAATGAGGCAGCCTTTATTAAGAATGCCGACCAGTTTTTAACCGATGCCAAATCAAATGGAATTAATACGGTTTTTCTGCATGTACGCGCCTTTGACGATGCCATTTATCCGTCGAAGACCTTTAGAAGGAACCAGTATGTGTCCTCTTCCTACGACCCGCTGCAGCTGATGATCCAGCAGGCCCATAAAAAAGGTATGGAGCTTCATGCCTGGATGAATCCCTACAGGCTGGATTACAATTATTATTTAGATCCGGCGCAAGCGTCCACCAGTGAGCGCATTAAAAAAGCCGTTTCCGAAGTGATGGCATATGATATCGACGGCATTCATTTTGACGACTATTTTTACCATGCAGAAAAGGGATACAAAAATGTCAATGGAACCATTACTATCCAAAAGGAGCAGGAACCTTCCCCACCTGTTAAGCGGGCCAACGTCAATGCGATGGTTAGTTCAATTTATTCCTACATAAAAACGAAAAAGGCGGATGCCGTTTTCGGTATCAGTCCCCAGGGCAGTCTGGAAAATTGCCGGCTGGGAGGAGCCGATATTGACCGCTGGATTTCGCAGAGCGGTTATGTAGACTATTTGATGCCGCAAATCTATTGGTCCAATCAATGGGGAAGCAAGGCCGACCGGGCGATGTTTTCGGAGCGAATCGCAGAATGGAAAAGGCTGAATAATGGCAGGAAAACCCTATATGCCGGACTGGCCTTATATCGAACCGGCACCGCCATTTCCGACGATCCGGGTTGGATGAAGAAATCGACCAATTTAAAAGATCAAGTCCAGATTTTGCGAAGCAGCGGTCTAGCAGGCTACACCTTGTTCAGCGGACAAGATCTATACAGGAGCGCTGCTCAAAAAGAGCTTTCCCAATTGCGCGTGCTTCTTGGTCTGGAGACAGCGCCGTCTGTTCCCAAGCCAATTCCGGCGCAGGCGCTTCAGGTTTCGGCAAGCAGCTACAACTCTTTAAAACTTTCCTGGAAAACGCTGCCGGGTGTGAGCGGATATCAGATTTACAGAGCCGCTTCAAAGGGAGGCACTTATAAAAAAATCAAAACCATTGATAAAGCACAAACCAGTACCTATAAAGATTCCTCCCTGGTATCGGGCAAAAGCTATTATTATAAAATAAGAGGCTACAAAGGCAGCCAATACGGGGCGTTTTCCACGGTTAAAAGCGGAACGCCAAAACCGTCAGCACCTAAAATAAGCGTCAAGGCCGGCAAACGTTCTGCGGCCATCAAATGGAAGAAAATCTCCGGCGCCAATGGATATGTTCTGTACAGAGCCGCGGGCACTAAGGGAAAATTCAAGACAATCAGGACAATAAAGTCAGGCTCTACGATCAAATATACCAACAAAAAACTTGCGAAGAAGAAAAAATACACCTTCCGAATGCGTGCTTATCGCCTGGTAAAAGGAAAGCGGGTCTACAGCGGATACAGCAGCAAGGTAACGGTGCGCATAAAATAACGTAGTCGGCTTTGCCGATTCATAAAAGAAGTAGATTTTGTTGATATTTCCTATGCTATAAAGAAATGCAGATTGCCCGGCCTGGGTTTCTCGGTTATAATACTCGTAACATCAATCGGAAAGCAGGTCGCGCAATGAAGCAAGCAATGGATTTAAAAAAACAACTATACGCCATCGACGGTAAAAGCTATGCGCTCTATAAGGAGCTGAGAGGCAGATACCAATTCGACCAATACGTTTTGGCATTGGATCGGATTCAAGGGGATCCTTTCGCGCCGCCATCAGCCCTCAGCGTGAGGATTCCTTTTAAAGATACCGGAATCCCTCGATCTTACACAGAGAAAAAATATACCAGAATTGCTCTCCAGGATTTTCTGACCCGCAGGCTGGCAGCCCAGCTTGAGAACTTTACATTTCAAACTTCCGGTTCAGGAAAAAGCGGCCTTTTGACTACGTCCCGGTGCGGACAAACGGTCCTCGAGCGGACAGCCTGCCAGATTACGGAGGACAGCCTGATCGTAAGATTTCATGCTGGGTTCCCGGCAAATGGCCGGCGAATTCATGCCGCAGGATTGGAAAAAATGCTCTTTTCTTTTCTTCCTGTCTGCATGGAGAAAGCTCTGTTTTATTCCAACATGGATGGCCGGGAACTGGAAGCGGTTATTTTCCTGGCAGAAGATCAACATGCGATCCGCCGGGAATTGAAAAAGCGAAATCTGGCTGCTTTCGTAGCAGACGGGTCTGTTCTGCCCCGGGAAAGCGGCATATCGGACCGGCCGATGAAGGATTCTGTGGCTTTTTCCGCGCCCGATCGGCTGCGAGTTACCATCCGGCTTCCCCACAGAGGGGAAGTGAGCGGAATGGGGATTCCCTGCGGCATCACCCTCATTGCCGGCGGCGGATACCACGGCAAGTCCACCTTGCTCAACGCATTGGAACAAGGCGTGTACAACCATATCGCAGGCGACGGCAGGGAATATGTGGTGACCGATGACAGCGCCGTTAAACTGCGTGCAGAGGACGGCCGGTTTGTTAAAGATGTAGATATTTCTCTCTTCATCAACGATTTACCCAACGGGAAAGATACCGGCTGCTTTTCCACGCTGGATGCCAGCGGCAGCACTTCCCAGGCCGCCGGCATCGCAGAGAGCATTGAAGCGGGCAGCCGCCTGTTTCTCATAGACGAAGATACTTCCGCCACCAACTTTATGGTGCGGGATGCCTTTATGCAGGAGGTCATCAGCCGCAGCAAAGAGCCGATCACCCCCTTTCTTGAACGGGCCGGACAGCTTTATGAACAAGCTGGCATTTCCACCATCCTGGTGGCAGGCAGCAGTGGCGCTTTTTTTCACATCGCGGACACCATCATTCAGATGGATTGCTACCGGCCGGCGGATATTACGGAAAAAGTCAAAAAACTGTGCGAGAAGCATCCGCTTTCCAGTGGGGGCACCATACCGCTCTTTGCGCTGCCCCGGAGCCGCCGGATTATGAGCTGGCCCAGGAGACTGGAACAGGAGAAAAAGAAGCACAAGCCTCTAAAGGTAAGACTTCACGACAAAGATACTTTTTCCATAGGCAAAGAAACGGTGGATTTGCGGTATGTGGAACAGCTGACCGACGTGGAACAGACCCAGTCGCTGGGCAGATTGCTGCTTTACGGACTGGAACAGCTGACCGACGGCAGGCGGACGCTGCCACAGATTGCCGATCAGTTGGATGAACTGGTGAGGGGGCAGGGGATGGAAGGATTCTTTTCCGGCAGCCCGGTATGCGGATTCGCTGCTGTACGCAGACAGGAAATTTTCGCCTGTTTGAACCGGTTTAGACGATAAAATGTGTGTGACAAAGGAGGAAAGTATGAAAGAAGAATATGAATTTGGCCCGGAAAGGCCGGGGAATTTTACAGTTTCCGAAAAAAAGTTGAAAAAGCTCTGTCCTGAGCTTTATGGAACGGGTAAGTTTAACCCGTCCAAGATGTTTGCCAAATCATCCATCAAACGCTTTGTTAAAATTGGAGACTGCCAGCCGGCGGTGGTACTAAAGACAAAGCCGCTGATGGTAGCAGCGTTTGCTGATGAGCTGGATTGCATCGCCATGCTCCGGTTTCCCGAAAAACTGGCAGATACGTATGAGCTTGTGGAAGGAAGCCGGCTGCTCAGTGTGAATACCTATACGGAAATGGAAGGAATGCTCTGCGCCGACCTGGACAAGGGCCCGGAAGATTCCGGTATTTTTGAAGGTTTCCAACCGATCATTATCCAGTTCCTTTCTGATGAGGAATCGAGGATGGAGGAAATCATGGATTCTTTCGAGCCTGTTTTGTGGGAGAAAGCCTTTCAGCTGGGCAAAGAATACATGCGAAGCTATCCCGGCGTGTTTCGAGATGGAAATCCCCTTCGATCGGAAGAACTTTCCAAAGACTCTAAGCGGAAATTAAAAAAGAAGCTTTAAGAAAAAGAATTCAATTGACATTCGACACAGTGTCCAGTACAATATTTATGTTGTATCGACACTGTGTCAATTTTTGTATAAGGAGAATCTTATGCCGACTGAGGCTTTTTTTCATTTAGAAGAACAAAAGAAAATGGTTTTGTTAGAATCTGCTGTCAGTGAATTTTCTGCGCTGCCTTATGAAAAGGTTTCGATTTTTAAGATTGCGCAAAATGCAGGAGTTTCCAGGAGCGGATTTTATTATTACTTTAAAGATAAAGAAGATATTTACAAATACTTGATCGACCAGATCAAGGAAGAATTTATGACCGAGCTTGGCAAAGATAAACGGCGATACGATATCTTCGCGTTCTGCAAAAAAATCTTCTGTCTGCTGGCCAATGTGAAAGGAACCAGCCGGGAAGCACTGATCAAGCGCATCGTTTCCAATGCCAAACCGGACGATGTAAACGAATTCCTGGATAAGTTCGAGCTGTGCGCCGAAGAAAAACAGTTTGAATATCTGTGTGACTTGAATGATTTAAACCATTATTCCAGACAAGAGATCACCAGCCTGACCTGGCTTTTGATCTGCAGTTCCGTTTATGCGCTTCAGCGGTACTTCGCAGGGGGCGAATCGTTTGAAACAGCTGAAGGGCGGTTGGAAAAGATGTTCGAAATGCTTAAATACGGTGTAATAAAGGAATGCAAGCGGGATAAAACAGGAGGAGATAAATGTTAGCAAAATTCAGCGTAAAAAAACCATTTACCGTGTTAGTGGCGGTCATATTAATCATTGTTTTCGGGATTGTATCCTTTTCCAAGATGACTCCGGATCTGTTTCCCAGTATCAACATGCCTTATGCCATTGTGATGACCACGTACCCGGGAGCCAGCCCGGAGGAAGTGGAAAACGAGCTTACCAAACCCATGGAACAGCAGCTGGCCACGCTCAACCATATTAAAAATCTGACTTCCCAGTCCAATGAAAGCTACTCCATGATCGCTTTGGAGTTTTCCGATGATGTGAATATGGACGCGGTGTCGGTGGATATCCATGAGAAAATCGATATGATTTCCGGCGGATGGGACGAAACCGTGGGAACGCCCATTGTTATGAAGATCAATCCGGATATGATGCCGGTCAATGTGGCGGCGGTCAGCTTGAAAGATAAAAGTACCACGGAGACATCCAGTTTTGTAGAGGAAAATCTTCTGACGCCGCTGGAAGGGATCGAAGGAGTAGCCAGCGTCAACGCCACCGGATTGATTAGTGAAGATATACAGGTTATCCTTTCGCAGGACAAAATCGATAAAATCAATGATAAGACCAGTAATGCCATACTCAAGCAGTTTTCCGACGCTAAAGGCAAACTGAACAGCGGAATCAACTCGGCAAAAGGCGGTCAGAACAAAATTGATTCGGGTAAAAAACAGGTGACCAAGGCTCAGAAACAAGCTGCTCAGCAGATGGAAGCCGCAAGGGTCCAAATGAAAGAAGGAAAAGAGCAGCTGCAGAAGGCCAAGGAAGCGGTTATTCAGGCAGAAGCGTTGAAAGCTACCATGCAGCAGATTGAAGCGGAAGTAAAAAAACAGTATCCGTCTCTTTCTGATGAACAGATTAAAGAACTTTGTATGAGAAATCAGGCTTATGCCCAGGCTTCCAAGGCGCTGGATACAATGGCCGATGCGCTGAAGGCATATGGAATGGATATGAATGATCTTCCTTCGACCAAGGAGATCGATGCCCAGATCAAAGCGATCGACGACGGACTTTCCAAGCTCAACGTACAGCAGGCCAATCTCTCGGACACCTTGGGCAACAACATGTCCGAGCTGACGGCAGGCAGCAGCACTCTGCAGGCCACAGTGGCCCAGCTGCAGGCATCTTTGGCTCAGGTACAGTCCTCCGAAGAAGCGGCGCTTAACAGTGCCAATCTGACGGGCGTACTGACCATGAGCAATGTTTCGGCAATCTTGAGTGCCCAGAACTTTTCCATGCCGGCCGGCTATGTGAGTGACGGAAAAAGCGAGATCCTGGTCAGTGTGGGCAATAAAATCAAGAGCATTTCCGAATTAAAGGATCTGGTGGTTTTGGATATGGACGTGGACGGCATGGACCCGGTAAAGCTGTCCGATATCGCCGATGTGACCAATGCCAATAATTCTGCCGAAACCTACGCCAAAATCAACGGCGAAAACGGCGTGCTGCTGACCTTTACCAAGCAATCTGGATACTCAACCGCCGACGTTGCCGATCGGGTTACGGAAAACTTCGATAAACTTGCGGATAAATATGACGGCCTTACCTTTACAACCTTGTCCGATCAGGGGGAATATATTCATATGGTCATCAATTCCGTATTGCAGAACCTTTTGCTGGGGGCGATCCTGGCGATTCTGATCCTGCTGCTGTTCCTGAGAGACATCCGACCTACGATCATAACGGCCATCAGTATCCCCATCAGCGTGACCTTTGCCATCGCATTGATGTACTTCTCAGGAGTCACTATCAACGTGATTTCTCTGGCAGGTTTGGCCGTGGGCGTGGGTATGCTGGTGGATAACTCCATTGTAGTGATTGAAAATATCTATCGGCTGCGCGCGCTGGGCTACAACCATACCAGAGCCGCCATTTCGGGGGCAGCCCAGGTGACGGGAGCGATTACCGCCTCAACCCTGACCACCATCTGCGTCTTTGCGCCTATTGTCTTTGTGGAAGGTATGACCCGGCAGATTTTCACCGATATGGCTCTGACCGTGACTTATGCGCTTTTGGCCAGCTTGATTATCGCACTCACATTGGTTCCGGCCATGGCCAGAGGACTTTTGAAACGGGACGCGAAAAAGACGGCTCTCAGCCAGGACAGCCCGATTATCGCCAAGTATAAAAAGGCTGTGGAGTTTGCGCTGGATCATAAAAAGTGGGTGCTGATTATTGCGGTGGTGCTGCTGATCGGTTCCACTGGTTTGGCATTGAGCAAAGGGTTTTCCTACATGCCTTCCATGGCCAGCCAGCAGATGTCTGTAACGATACAAATGCCTGACGACAGCGACCTGAGTGATACGGCTAAGGCTACTGACGCGATTTCTAAGAAAATCATGAAAATGGATTATGTGGAAACGGTCGGCGCTATGCTTTCAAGCGATGCCAACAGCGCCATGGGCATGTCTACAGGAGAGAAGGATGTGACTCAGTCCATGATGTATGTGATTTTGGACGAGGATAAGCTGGACCAGGCCAAAGATCTTTCCAAAAAAATCGAAGCTATGGGCAGCGATTACGGCTGTGAAATCACCGCTCAGGGAGATACGGATATGATGAGTATGATGGGCGGTTCCGGGGTACAGCTTAAGGTGTACAGCGATGACCTGGATACGCTGAGAACTTCGGCCATATCCATTGAAAAGCGTCTGGGTCAGGTCAAGGGACTGAAAGAAGTGACCGATACAAAGGACGACAGTACGCCCAAACTGCAGATCAATATTCATAAGAATAAAGCCATGTCCTACGGGCTCACAGTGGCGCAGGTGTTTGCCGATGTTTCCGCCCAGCTTTCGAAGGATAAAGCAGCCACAACGCTGGTGCAGAGCGGAGAGGGAACGGATGTGCTGGTATCCAGCAAGGATACGGAATCCATGACAAAGAAGGATTTGGAGAAATTGAAAGTTACCGGCAAGAAGGCGGACGGCAGCGAAAAGAAGGTCAGCCTTTCGACGATCGCCGATATTACGGAAGAGCAAGCCCTCAGCGTGATCAATCATGAATCACAGAAGCGAGTGCTGACCATCAGCGGCGAACTGGCTGAGGGATACAACATCACCCATGTGACAAACGCGGCTAAAGACGCAGTAGAAAGCATGGATTTGCCGTCGGATGTAAAAGTGGAATTTGAGGGAGAAAACGAGACCATTATGGATGCCATGGAGCAGATGATGCTGATGATGGTGCTGGGTATGCTGATGGTATATCTGGTCATGGTGGCTCAGTTCCAGTCTCTGCGTTCTCCGTTTATCGTCATGTTCACCGTTCCCCTGGCCTTTACCGGGGGAATGCTGGCGCTGCTTTTGACCGGACAGGATGTGAGTGTGGTCGCACTTTTGGGATTCGTCATGCTGATGGGTGTTATTGTAAACAACGCCATTGTGCTGGTGGATTGCATCAACCGCTTCCGGCTGGAAGAGGGCATGAGCCGCCGCGATGCCATCATTGAGGCGGGAGCAGTAAGAATACGCCCGGTTCTCATGACAGCGATCACCACCATTCTGGGACTCTTGCCGCTGGCCGTGGGGATGGGAAACGGCGCCGAGATGATGCAGCCTGTAGCCATCGTCTGCATCGGCGGATTGATTTATGCTACGCTGATGACCTTAATCGTCATTCCGGTTATGTACAGCTTGCTGAGCAGAAAATATATGACGGATATCAAGGCCGAGGACCTGGAAATTATCGATGCGTAAAAATATGCCGAATTTTTTGTGTTAAAATCTTGTCTTAATCTGTAAGCTATGCTATAATAATTTCATTGCGCCGGCGTGATGGAATTGGCAGACGTGCGGGACTCAAAATCCCGTGGTGGCAACACCGTATGGGTTCGACCCCCATCGCCGGCACCATTTGAATTTGAATTGTATAAAGTAATATTTTAAGGAGGCTTTATTTTTATGAATGGGAACATGTTAGCAACGTTACTGCCTTTAGTCCTGCTCTTAGTAGTAATGTATTTCCTGCTGATCAGACCTCAGAAAAAGAGGGAAAAGCAGGTAAATCAAATGAGGAGCAACGTTCGTGTTGGTGACGAAATTATCACGATTGGCGGAATCTGCGGTAAAGTCGTAAAGACCAAAGACGAGTCCCTGGTGATTCAGGTTGGAGCTGATAAAGTAAAATTCGAAATAATGAGATGGTCGGTTTCCAAGGTTGTTGAAAATGCAAAACCGACTAAGAAAGTAAGCGTGCCGTCTTCCGAAGAAGAGACCGAAGAGGAAGATGCACCAAAGAAGGCAATGCCGAGAAGACTGAAGAAAAAAGCTGCCCAGGAAGAAAAGGCTGAGGAGCCGGAATCTGCTGAAGAAGCCGCGCCGGAAGAAGAGCCTGCCGAAGAAGCTGCAGCTGAGGAACAAAAATAGGCCGCCTTTTGTAATAGGAAATCAAGACGCATCCGAGAGCCAGAGGTTTTGGATGCGTCTTTTTTTGTGTATGGCTTTTGCCGGCCGCTTTTAAATCGGCGGGCTGCGGTTCTTATTTTCCTCTTGACGAAATATACTGATTACAGGCAAAAGAGGGAGGTACAAAATCGATGGATAAAATTATGAGAATCTGCAAAGGGTATTTCTTCAGCTTGATTGGCTTCGGTCTGTTTACATTGGTGGGAGCGCTGGTTTTGAAATTCACTCCGTTTCCAGAGAGTTGGAGTTTCTTTTATTTGCTGGCAGCTATGATAATCGTCTGCCTGTTTATCGGTCTCTATATGGGAGCATTTTTTCAAAGAGCAGGACTGCTGACCGGTCTGGCCTTTTCCACAGTGCTCATGCTGCTGATTTTGCTTATCGTCAGCGCTTGCTTTACAACCTTCATAAAGCTTTCTATGTTAACGCCCGCATATCTGATTCCCATTGGGGCCGGGGCGCTGGGAGGAATCCTGGGGGCAAATATGAAAAAGTAGCGAGAAAGCAGAAAATTCAATGGTCCCCCTTGTTAAAACAGTAAAAAAGTAGTAAAATATTATGACTGTAGTTTAAAATGGCACAGATGTTGCCATAGAGAAATCATACATAAGATAAGAGTGGAGGACAAAATGAATTACAAGCTTAAAAGAGTTTTCGCAGTTTTGATCATACTTCTGATTGCGTTCGGATGGTATGTGACTCTTTTTGGACTTGGATCTGTCATGGAACCAACCAAGGACAAAATCAAACTGGGACTCGACATTAAGGGCGGTGTATACGTGGTTATGCAAGCCAACACCGACGCCACAGGTGAGGAACTGACAGAGCTGATGAATCAGACACAGGCAGTTATTGAAAAGCGTGTTAACGAAATGGGACTGGCGGAACCTACTGTTACGGTGGAAGGAACCAACCGCATTCGTGTTGAGCTGCCGGGAGCCGAGGACGCAGAAGAAGCCATCGACCAGATCGGTAAGACTGCTCAGCTCCAATTCGCACTGGCGGACGGCACCATTGTACTGGACGGAAGCAATGTAAAAAATGCTACTACCGGTATGGCGGAAGATGGGGGCTATGCGGTCAACTTGGAATTCAACAGTGAAGGCGCCAGCAAATTTGCCGAAGCCACACAGAAGGCTTACAGCGGAACAGTGACTTCAAAGATTGAGAACGTAGCAAATAACGCAATCATGATCCTTTTGGATAATCAAATTATTTCCGCTCCGGGAGTGAAAGAACCGATTTCCGGCGGAAAATGTGAGATTACCGGCAATTTCTCTCAGGATGAAGCCAAGAATTTGGCTGCCCTGATTCGAGGCGGTTCACTGCCGGTAGAACTTGAAGAAGTCAATTCTTCCGTGCAGACGGCCAAAATTGGGTTTAATGCTTTGGAACAGAGCATTATTGCCGGATTTATCGGTCTGGCACTGATTTTCCTGATCATGATTGTGGGATACAGACTTATGGGCCTGACTGCCGATCTTGCACTGCTGCTTTATGTGGTCATCATACTCAATGTCATGGCTCTAATGGGAAGTGTATTAACCCTGCCCGGAATTGCAGGTATCATCTTGTCCATTGGTATGGCCGTGGATGCCAACGTAGTTATTTTCTCCCGAATACGAGAGGAGATCATCAGCGGCAAGAGCGTGCGGGTAGCCGTTCAGACCGGTTTCAAACGGGCCATGAGTACGGTAGTAGATTCCCAGGTGACGACCTTTATTGCCGCCATTATCCTATACCAAGTGGGAACCAGCTCAGTAAAGGGCTTCGCATGGACGTTGATGATCGGTATCCTTGCCAGTCTGTTTACCGCAGTTGTGGTTACCCAGCTATATCTGGGCATTCTTTCTGAAAGCAAGAAATTCACCAAAAAGTCTTTCTACGGAATAAAAAAGGACAACACTGCAGCCTTCCAGATCAAACGAGAACTCCATTTTGTTAAGCATAGAAAAATCTTTTATATCGCAACGGTTGTAATCATGCTAATTGGATTGGCATTTGGATTAATCCGCGGACTCAACTACGGCATTGATTTCACCGGCGGTACCATGATTCAGATTGATATGGGCAAGCAGGTGCCTGCTGCTGAGGTAGAAAAATCCATCAAGGAATATAAGCTGGATCCGGAAGTCATTTATTCCGGAGAAGGAAATGAAGAAATCGTGATCCGTACCATGGAGGCACTGGATTCCGATCAAAGAGCGAAAGTCATTGGGACTCTCCAAAAAGATTTTGGCTTTGAAGATCAGGACATCATCGCACAGGAACTCTTTGGGCCTTCCGTGGGAAAAGAGCTTCGGAACAATGCTATCAAGGCGATTTTGATATCGGCGCTTTGTATGCTGATCTATATCCGAATCCGTTTCTCCGAATGGAAGTTCGGCGGGGCGGCTCTGCTGGGTGTACTAAATGATGTCCTTCTTGTGATCGCTTTTTACGCCATCTTCCACGTACAGGTCAACAACCCATTCATTGCGGGTATTCTGACCGTAGTCGGGTATTCTATAAATGATACCATTGTTGTTTTCGACCGGATCCGTGAGAACCTGAAGTACTCCAGGCGCGGAGGAACGGAGGAGTTGATCGATAAGAGTATTTCCCAAACTTTGGGCAGATCGTTGATGACTTCCTTTACAACGCTGATTGTCATGGTTCCGCTGTTCATCATGACCGGTCCTGCAATTCGGGAGTTTACACTGCCGCTAATGATTGGCGTGCTGGCAGGTGCCTGCTCTTCCATCACCATCTGCAGTCCTCTCTATTATGAATTTGCACAGCGGGCGCGGGGCAGCAAATATTTAAAAGATTCGAAGAAGAAAAAAGAAAAAGCCAAGAAAGACAAATAAGTAAGAACGAGGATAAGGACAGTCGATGAAAAGCAGAGAAGAATTTATAGAAACCATAGCCGGTTATAATCCAAAGTACGATTTGGATCTGATCGGACGGGCCTACGATAAGGCCAGAGAAATGCATGAAGGACAACTGAGAAAGTCCGGCGAACCATACTTAATCCACCCGCTGGCCGTCGCAGAGATTCTGGCCGATTTGGGCATGGATGAGGATACCATCGTCGCGGGGCTGCTTCATGATGTGGTGGAAGATACTTCTTATACAGAGGAAGAACTGAAAGAAGAATTCGGAGAAGAAGTAGCGCTTTTGGTAGACGGCGTCACTAAACTGGGTTCCCTCAAATTTGAGAGCAAGGAACAAAGACAGGCTGAAAATCTGAGAAAAATGTTTCTGGCCATGTCCAAAGATATCCGCGTGCTGATTATCAAGCTCTCCGACCGGCTTCATAATCTGCGGACGATCAACTATATGACGGAAAATAAAATCATCGACAAGTGCAAGGAAACCTTGGAAATTTATGCACCTCTGGCCAGCCGGCTGGGGATCTATGCCATGAAGTTTGAGCTGGAAGATATCGCGCTCAAATATCTGGACCCTGAGGCTTATTACAACCTGGTGGAAAAGGTCAGCGAACGGAAAGAAAAACGGGAGGAAGCCATAAAGCAGGTCATCGACGAGATCAAAGAAGCGCTGGAAGATCTGCGGATCCACTACGATATCATGGGCCGTTCCAAACACTTTTACAGCATTTACAAGAAAATGAAATACCAGCATAAACAGCTGGATGAAATCTTTGACCTGACGGCAGTGCGCATCATTGTTGAAAATGTGCGGGACTGCTATGCGGTGCTGGGGATCGTCCATACCCTGTGGACGCCCATTCCTGGCCGTTTCAAAGATTATATCGCCATGCCCAAACCCAATATGTATCAATCCCTCCACACGACGGTCATCGGCGATACGGGAAATCCGTTCGAAATTCAGATACGGACCTACGAGATGCATAAAATCGCGGAATACGGTATCGCGGCCCATTGGAAATATAAAGAGGGCATTACTCAGGACAAGGAAGAAGTAAAACTGGCGTGGCTGCGCCAGACCCTGGAATGGCAGAAGGATATGAACGACCCCAAGGAGTTCATGGAAACGCTGAAGGTCGACCTTTTCGCAAGTCAGGTTTTCGTATTTACTCCCCAAGGGGATGTTATCGAACTTCCGGCCGGTTCGACGCCGCTGGACTTTGCCTTTAAAATCCACTCGGATATTGGCTGCAAGTGCGTGGGCGCCAAAGTAAACGGCAAAATGGTTACCATCGACCATACCCTGGAAAACGGCAATATCATCGAGATCGTTACCTCGCCCAACGCCGCCGGACCCAGCATCGACTGGCTGAAAATCGCCAAGAGCAGTACGGCCAGAAATAAGATCCGGCAATGGCTGAAAAAAGAAAATAAGTCCGATGCCGTTGATAAGGGAAAGGATTTGATCGATAAATATGTCCGGAAAAAGGGATACGACCCGCGGGACGTTTTGAAAAATTCCTTTATCAACCGGGCATTGAAAGAATTGAATCTGAACAATAGCGACGAACTCTATACCCAGCTGAGTCACGGCGGAGCCTTCCAAAGCAAAGTAGGAACCCTGCTCTTCAAGTATTATAACGATGAAAAGCAGGAGCAGCTGGAGCGTGAAAAGAAAGAAATCGCGACCAAGATTCCCGATGAGCGCAAGCAGCGGGAAGAACGCAAGCGCAGAGAAAACGCAGGTATCACCGTTGAAGGGGTGGACAACCTGATGATCCGCATCGCCAGGTGCTGCAATCCGGTGCCGGGCGACGACATTGTCGGTTTCATCACCAAGGGGAGAGGAATCTCCGTTCACCGCGCCGACTGCCCCAATATTACATCTCTGCCCGAATCGGAACGGGCTCGTTTCATCGATGTGCGGTGGGACAAGGAAAAGCTGGATCAGGTCTATACAGCTGATGTCAGCGTGATCGCCCAGGACAGGAAAGGGTTGTTCTCAGCTGTTTCCAGAGTCTGCGAGGATATGGACGTTCATATCGATGGGGTAAACGCCAAGAGCAGCAAGGATGAAACCATCAATGTAACCCTGACACTTTCCATATCCAGTAAAGATCAGATGGAAAAAGTTCTGCGCTCCCTGAGGAGCGTTCCCGGCGTTTCCGACGTTTATCGGGCAAAACCATAGAAAAAATACATTAGGAGAAACCATGCGAGCAGTAGTACAAAGAGTATGCGAAAGCAGCGTGACCGTCGACGGAACCGTTACCGGCTCCATACAACAAGGACTGATGGTCCTTTTAGGCGTAGAAGATGATGATACGGAAAAGGATGCCGCGTATATTGCTGACAAGGTGGCCGGACTGCGCGTTTTCGAAGATGCGGATGAAAAGATGAACCTGTCGGTGAAAGATGTGAATGGACAAGTATTGGCTGTTTCACAGTTTACGCTGCTGGGCGATGTGCGAAAGGGAAAGCGGCCCAGCTTTACCAAAGCAGCTTCCCCCGAAGAAGCAAACCGGCTTTACCGCAGTTTCATCCAGCTGGTAAAACAGCAGGACATACATGTAGAAGAAGGGGTTTTCCAGGCCGATATGCTGGTGAAAATCCACAATGACGGTCCGGTGACCATCTTACTGGACAGCAAAAAAACATTTTAGGAGAGAAGTTTTATGAAAATCACCAACCTGCCCAGCGGCCCGCTGGCTGTAAATACGTATCTTGTGGAAGATGAGACGACGAAAAAAGGATTTATTGTCGATCCCGGCGGTTATAACCCCAAGCTGACAAAGCAGATTGCCAGCGAAGGAATCGATATTGAATATATTATTTTGACCCATGGACACAGCGATCATATCGGCGGGGTCAGCCAGCATAAAGAAGAACTGCCCCACGCCAAAGTAGTGGCAGACGAGGCTGAGGTCCCGATGCTGGCCGATGCCCGTATGAATATGAGCGCCATGATGGGCGGTCCGGTTACCCTCACGCCTGATCTCACCGTTAAGGACGGCGATACTTTGAAGGTAGGAAACATGGAACTGACCTTCCTTCATACACCGGGCCATTCCCCAGGAGGCATGTGCATTGTCGTCGGCAATGCGGTTTTCAGCGGAGATACGCTTTTTTGCCAGTCCATCGGCAGAACGGATTTCCCAGGCTGCTCCTTCAACGATCTGGCGGAATCCATCCGGACAAAACTCTATGTGCTCCCGGACAACATGCAGGTTTTCCCGGGACATATGGGGCCTACCGAAATCGGACAGGAAAAGGAGAGCAACCCCTTTGTACGGCCTTAAACTGGAGAATGTGGACAATACCAACCCTTATGAAGAATTGATCAAGCTGTTTTTACAGCCGCAGCAATATCAGCTGCTTACCGGGGATGAAACCGGCGGCGATCAAGCTGCTGTATTCACCTTTGCCGGAGACAAGGATCAATTAAAGCGGGAACTGTACCAATACTTGCAGGCGGAAACCGGAAGACGCCCCCAATGGGGAATTCTGACGGGTATACGGCCGGTAAAGCTGGCCGGTGAACTGGAGCGGAAATGGGGAGGCGCAGCTGCGGCCAAACAGATCCTGATGAACGATTATCTGGTGGATGAACGGAAGGTTGACCTTCTCTTGGAGTTATATGCCTATCAGCAGCAAACCCTGGGAAAGCCGGAGCCAAACACAGCAGGAGTCTATATTGGGATCCCATTTTGCCCCACCAGGTGCCTTTATTGTTCCTTTACATCCAATCAGGTGGGGCCGGAGGAAATCGACCGTTACTTGAACGCCCTTTACAAAGAAATTTCCTTTGTCGGCAAGGGTATGGCAGATGACGGCATCAGGGCCGAATCCATTTATATCGGCGGCGGAACGCCCACTACGCTGACAGCGGAGCAGCTGAAAACGCTGCTAGCCTGCATCAAAACGTCCATGGACCTATCCCATTTAAAAGAGCTGACCGTGGAGGCCGGACGGCCGGATACGATTACGTCGGAAAAGCTGGCAGTCCTCAAAGAAGCTGGGGTCGGGCGAATCAGCATCAACCCTCAGACCATGCACGATCGGACCCTGGAAACAATCGGCCGCTCCCATACGGCGCAGCAGATTCGTGAGGCCTTTTTGATGGCTCACGAGGCTGGAATCGATGTGATCAACGCCGACTTGATCGCCGGGCTTCCGGAAGAGACCGGCGGGGATTTTCAGGAATCCTTAAGACAGGTGATGGAGCTGGGCGCAAACAACATAACCGTTCATACTTTGGCGGTAAAGCGTTCCTCCAGGCTGAAAGAGCTGGATGAAAACTTTCATTATAAACAGCCTCAGCTGACCCAGGATATGCTGGAGCAGGCGGCAGCAATGCTGCGGGCCGGCGGATACTTGCCGTATTATTTATACAGACAAAAGCATACGGCCGGGAGCACCGAAAACATCGGTTACTGCAAAGACCATACTCCCAGCGTTTACAATGTTCGCATCATGGAGGAAGCGCAGAGCATCATTGCCCTGGGCGCCGGCGGGATCACAAAGGTTTATTATCCGGAGGAAAACCGTTTGGAGCGGGTTCCCAATGTATCCAATTACGAGATTTATATAGAGCGCATCGACGAGATGCTTGAGCGGAAGAAAAAGAATTTATTCAGGAGGTAAAAGATGTTAACCAACACACCAAAAGGCACTAAGGACGTATTGCCGTCCCAGGTGTACAAATGGCACTATGTAGAGCAGGCTTTTGCGGATATCTGTGCAAAATACGGCTTTAAAGAAATCAGGACTCCGGTCTTTGAGCATACAGAACTATTTTCAAGAGGCGTGGGCGACACGACGGATATTGTACAGAAGGAAATGTACACTTTCCAGGATTATGGAAAAAGAAGCATTACCTTAAAGCCGGAAGGGACGTCTCCCGTTGTGCGGGCCTTTATCGAGCACAAATCTTATGCGGATGTGCAGCCTTCCAAATATTATTACAATACACCATGCTTCCGCTACGAAAAGCCCCAGTCGGGCAGACTGAGAGCTTTCCACCAGTTTGGCATCGAAGTCTTTGGAACCAACAATATGCTGGCTGATGCCGAGGTCATTTGTCTGGCCCACGATTTTCTGGCAGGCCTTGGTATTGAAAATGTACAGCTGCGGATCAACAGCGTGGGCTGTCCGGGTTGCAGAGAGGCTCACAGAAAAGCGCTCCGCGATTTCCTGCGCCCCAAATACGATGAACTTTGCGACACCTGCAAGGACCGTTTTGAGCGGAATCCCCTGCGCATTCTCGACTGCAAGTCGGAAGTCTGCCAAAAATTAGTTCAGGGCGCGCCGATGATGATCGATTTTCTGTGCGAGGAATGTAAAGATGCCTTTGATCAGGTTCAGCAGAATCTGACCAGCATGGGCATTGAATTTGTCGTGGATCCGGGGATCGTAAGAGGTCTGGATTACTATACAAAAACAGCCTTTGAATTTGTCACCGACAGCATTGGCGCCCAGGGTACCGTCTGCGGCGGCGGCCGTTACGACCACCTGATCGAAGAAGTGGGAGGACCTCCCATTCCAGGGGTAGGATTCGGTCTGGGCATTGAGCGGCTTCTTCTGACCATGGAGGCAAACGGAGTAGAAATTCCCCAGCCGGAAGGAGTGGATGTCTTTATCGCTGTCATGGGCGATGCGGCCAAAGCTTTCGGACTCAGACTTCTGCGTCAGCTTCGCCAGGCGGGAGTACGTGCGGAGATGGATACTATGGCCAGGAATATCAAAGGCCAGTTTAAATACGCCAACCGGCTGCACGCGAAAAAAACCGTTGTCATCGGCGACAACGAGCTGGCGGAAAAGAAGGTTGCCATTAAGGATATGGAGACTTCCCAGCAAGCGGAAGTAGCAATGGACGATATCATCAAAGAGCTTACAAAATAGGAGATAAGGATGGAACAGATATTCAAAAGGACCCATATGTGCGGAGTCCTGAATGAAAACAACATAGATGAACAAGTGGTGATCAACGGCTGGATTCAAAAGCGGCGAAATCTGGGCGGACTGATTTTCTGCGATGTGCGGGATAAAACCGGCATTGTCCAGGTCGTATTCAACGATCAGATTCCCCAGGAATTGTTCGAAAAGGCCGACCGTCTGCGCAGTGAATATGTGGTGGGAATCAAGGGAACCGTAAAAGAACGGGAATCCAAAAATCCCGATTTGCCCACCGGCAGCATCGAGATTTTTGCCGATGATCTGATGATCTATTCTGCGGCCGATACGCCGCCCATCTATATAAAAGACGACGATAACGTGGATGACAACCTGCGTCTCAAATACCGCTATCTGGATTTGCGCAAACATCAGATGCAGCAGAATTTGACCTTCCGCCATAATCTGACCAAGCTGGCCAGGGACTATTTTGACAGCCAGGGCTTCACAGAAGTGGAGACCCCTATGTTGATCAAATCCACGCCGGAAGGCGCCAGAGACTATCTGGTTCCCAGCCGGGTCAATCCGGGAGCCTTTTATGCTCTGCCTCAATCCCCGCAGATGTTCAAGCAGCTTCTGATGGTGGCGGGAACAGACCGTTATATGCAGATTGTAAAATGTTTTCGGGATGAAGATCTTCGTGCTGATCGGCAGCCGGAATTTACTCAGATTGACTTGGAAATGTCCTTTGTGGATCAGGATGACGTCATCGCCGTTCAGGAGGGCTTTTTAAAAAAGGTCTTCAAAGATCTAATGAATATTGAACTGGATACGCCGTTTCCAAGAATCCCTTATGATGAGGCGATGGAACGCTACGGCAGCGATAAGCCGGATACCCGCTTCGGGTTTGAACTGAAAAAGCTCAACGATCTGGTAACTTCCTGCGACTTCAAAGTCTTTACCGATGCTTTGGCAGCAGGCGGCGATGTGCGCGGCATCTGCATCGACGGCGGCGCGGCTTCCTATACTCGCAAAAAGATCGACAAGCTGACAGAGGCGGTCAAAAGCTACGGCGCGAAAGGCATGGTTTGGATCAAAGTGGAAGACGATAAAATTTCTTCTTCCGTCAATAAATTCTTTTCACCGGAGGCGCTGCGTGAAATCGCCGATGTCTTCGATGCCAAGGCCGGCGATCTGATCCTGATCGTTTCCGACAAAAAACAGGTGGTGTTCGACAGCCTGGGATTCTTGCGACGCCATATTGCAGGAGAATTAGGTCTGCTGGACGACAACAAGTACCAGCTTTTGTGGGTGGTCGATTTCCCTCTCTTCGAATACGACGAGGAGACCGGCGAATACCACGCCAAGCATCATCCATTCACATCGCCAAATCCGGAGGATCTGGAATTCCTGGAAAGCGATCCGGGAAGGGTAAAAGCCCAGGCATACGATATTGTGCTCAACGGCGTAGAGCTGGGCGGAGGCAGTATCCGTATCCACGATCGGGCCCTGCAGGAAAGAATGTTCGGAGTCCTGGGGCTGTCCCCTCAGGAGATCGATGAGAAATTTGGTTTCTTAGTGGAAGCCTTTAAATATGGAGCTCCGCCTCACGGTGGACTTGCCTATGGGCTGGACCGTCTCGTCATGCTGCTGACCCATCAGAGCAGCATCCGGGAAGTCATCGCCTTCCCCAAAAACCAGGCAGCCCAATGTATGGTCAGCGAAGCTCCGGGCTGTGTGGATCAAGAACAGCTGGACGAGCTGGGGATCGCCGTAACAGCGGCAAAAGAAGAGGAAGCACACCAGTAAGGGCATGACATGAAGCGCATTGGAATTTTAGGCGGGACCTTTGATCCCGTACATTACGGCCACATTGGCCTGGCACAGGATGCACGCAGGCAGGCGGGGCTGGATAAGGTTCTGCTGATTCCGGCCAAGCTGCAGCCCTTTAAGCTGGACAAGGAGATTACCTGCGGCCGGCACCGGCTGGCGATGGTTGAGCTGGCCGTTGCGAAAGACCCGGGGCTTGAAGCATCCGATTACGAATTAAGGCAGAAAGAGATTTCTTATACTTATAAGACTTTGCGGGCGCTTTCGGCCCAATGGGGCGAGGAGACCCAGATCTGCTTTATAACTGGAACAGATGCATTTTTGAAGATCGATCGATGGAAGCAGGCGGAGGAAATGCTGACTAAGTATTCCTTTGCCGTGGGTTCCAGGCCCGGCTATAAAGAGGCGGAATTGAATCAATGTATAGAGCATTTGAAATCGGTCTATAATACAGATATTGTAAAAATTCAGAATCGCAGAAGAGACATTTCTGCCACTGAGATTCGGGAGCGGCTCTCAAGGGGAGCATCCCTCAGCGGCCTGGTTCCTGAGCAAGTAGAAAGGTATATCAAGATAAATGGACTCTATTGAAGTTTATATAGAAAAAAACTTATCTGAAAAACGCAGACGCCATATTTACGGTGTTGTTTCTACTGCTGAAAAATTAGCCGCAAAATACGGGTGCGATCAGGAAAAAGCCAGGATCTGCGCCCTTTACCACGATATGTTCCGCAGTACTCCGGCTGCTGTATTGAATATGTACGTCAAGCAGCTGGGGCTTGATCCTGCTTTTATGGACAATGCCAATCTGGCCCACGGCCCGATTGCGGCCAGGATTATGGAACGGGACTATGGGATCAGCGATCCCGATGTTTTGAATGCGGTAAGATATCATACCACTGGCCGGGAGGGCATGTCCCTGCTGGAAAAGGTGGTATATCTGGCAGATGCGATTGAACCCGGGCGGGAATATCCGGGAGTGGAGCCGATCCGGCGGCAGGCGGAGGTCTCTTTAGACCAGGCATGCCTGCTTGCGATGGAACGCTCGATTACATATATTGAACAGCGAGGATTGTTCCTCCATGAGGATACGATAAAAGCACGAAACGATTTGAAAAAGAAGGGAGAAATAAATGGATTGTAAAGACATGGCTATGTTTTCAGCAAGAGTCCTGGATAATAAAAAGGCCCGGGACATTGATGTGATCAACATTGGAACCAAAGCCGCATTTGCGGATTATATGGTTCTGGCCTCCGGCGGCAGCGAGCGGCAGATTGAAACCCTGGCCGATGAACTGGAAGAACAGTTCCAAAAGGAAGGGATCCAGGTTCGGAATATCGAAGGAAAGAAAGCTTCCGGATGGATTCTGATGGACTACGGCGATATTATCGTCAATCTGCTGACCGCGGACATGCGCGAAAAATATAACATTGAAAAAGTCTGGGGAGACTGCGAATTTTTAGATCTGGAGGATGAGTGATGATCGATAAATACAACTTTACGGAAATTGAAGCCAAATGGCAGAAAAAGTGGCAAGACGCGGATATTTTTAAGACCACGGAAGATGAAACTAAGGAAAAATATTATGTACTGGAAATGTTTCCATACCCATCAGGCAAACTACATATGGGTCATGTGAGAAACTATTCCATCGGCGATGTCATTGCCAGATTCAAGACCATGAAAGGCTTTAATGTGCTCCATCCCATGGGATGGGATTCTTTCGGCCTGCCAGCGGAAAACGCAGCTATCAAACATGGCGCCGCACCCAGCGAATGGACCTGGAACAACATTGACGAAATGCGCGACCAGCTTTGCGAACTGGGACTTTCCTATGATTGGGACAGAGAGGTGGCTACCTGCCATCCCGACTATTACAAATGGATGCAATGGATTTTCATCCAGTTTTACAAGAAGGGCCTCGCCTATAAAAAAGAGAATCCAGTAAACTGGTGTCCCAGCTGCCAGACGGTTCTGGCCAACGAGCAGGTTGTGGATGGAAAATGCGAACGCTGCGGCGCGGAAGTGGGGAAAAAGGAACTGTCTCAGTGGTATTTTAAGATCACCGATTATGCGGAGCGGCTCCTTTCCAATCTGGACAAGCTGCCGGGATGGCCGGAAAAAGTTAAGACCATGCAGAAAAACTGGATCGGTAAGAGCATCGGCGCAGAGGTTACGTTTGAAATCGAAGAATTTGATAAAGGCCTGGATATCTTCACCACCAGACCGGACACCCTCTACGGTGTGACCTATATGGTACTTGCTCCCGAACATCCTTATTTGAAGGATTTAGTGGCCGGCGGCGAGTATGAGGAAGCTGTAAAGGCATATGTGGATAAAGTCCAGCATATGTCCGATATTGAGCGTACGTCCACTACCAATGAAAAGACCGGCCAATTTATCGGCCGTTATGCGGTCAATCCGGTTAACGGCAAGAAAGTGCCGATTTATATTTCCGACTATGTACTGATGGATTATGGTACCGGCGCCATTATGGCCGTACCGGCGCATGACCAGCGGGACTTTGAATTCGCTAAGAAATTCGGCCTGGATATTATACCGGTTGTAGATACCGACGATCCGGACATCGATGTATATAACCTGAAGGAAGCCTTTGCTGCCGAAGGAAATATGATCAACTCGGAAATGTTCACAGGTATGAACAATCAGGAAGCGATCACCAAGATCATCGATTACCTGGAAGAAAAGGGCATCGGTAAAAAGTCCATCAACTATCGGCTCCGCGACTGGCTGATTTCCAGACAGAGATATTGGGGCACGCCGATTCCGATGATCTACTGCGATGAATGCGGATGGGTTCCGGAAAAAGAAGAGAACCTGCCGGTTATGCTGCCCACGGATGTGGAATTTACCGGCAAGGGCGAGTCACCCCTGACCACCAGCAAAACCTTTGCCAAAGCGGTCTGCCCAAAATGCGGAAAGCCGGCAAGACGGGAAATGGATACCATGGACACCTTCCTGGATTCATCCTGGTATTTCCTGCGCTATTGTGACGCCCAAAACGAAAAAGAAGCCTTTAACCTGGAAAAGATTAAATACTGGATGAGCGTGGACCAATATATCGGAGGCGTGGAACATGCGATCCTCCACTTGATGTACGCCAGATTCTTCCAGATGGCCCTTTATGATCTGGGACTGGTGAACACAGACGAGCCTTTTGTCAATCTGCTGACTCAAGGCATGGTCATCAAAGATGGAAAGAAAATGTCCAAATCCATCGGGAACGTGGTCAGCCCTGCGGAAATCATTGAAAAGTACGGCGCTGATACGGCACGACTGTTCATTCTCTTTGCGGCTCCTCCGGAAAGAGAGCTGGACTGGTCCGATAAAGGAGTGGAGGGAAGCTATCGTTTCCTGAACCGCGTCCACAGATTGGTCTATGAGTTTGCGGAAAAGTATCAGGACGTGCCGGAAAGCTACGAATTAAAGAACAAGGCGGACAAGGACCTGGCATACGCCATGAACTATACCATTAAAAAGGTATCGGACGATGTTGGCGGAAGGTTCAATTTCAATACGGCGATCAGTTCGGTCATGGAGCTGGTCAATGAAATGTACAAGTATAAAGAAGGAGAAGTAAATCCCGGACTTTTCGGAGAGGCAGTCAAAAATCTGGTACTGGTCCTGTCTCCGTTCACGCCCCATATCTGCGAAGAAATGTGGGAGCACCTGGGACATGATTCCTTTATTTATAAAGAAGCGTGGCCGGTATGCGACGAAAGCGCATTAGTGAAGGACACCATAGAAGTAGTTGTTCAGATCAACGGAAAAGTAAAAGAAAAAATGGACGTACCGGCAAATCTGAATAAAGCAGAACTGGAAAAGCTGGCAATGGAAAACGAAAAAGTACAAACGCTGACAAGCGGCAAGAACGTTGTGAAAGTAATCGCAGTGCCAGGTAAGCTTGTCAATATCGTTGTAAAATAGGTTTTCTCAGCTTTTCAGGAAGAAAGAGAAAGAAAAGAGAGAACGGAAATTTATGAAAACAAAACAACAGAATACGAATAACAACAGAGGCGGAGCAGCGCTGAAAATCATCCCCCTGGGCGGACTCAACGAGATCGGAAAAAATATGACCGTCCTGGAATACAAGGATGAGATACTGGTCATTGACTGTGGTCTGTCCTTTCCCGATGATGATATGTTCGGGATTGATATGGTTATCCCTGATTTTTCCTATCTGGTTCAGAATCGGAAAAAAATCAAGGGCATCGTGATCACCCACGGTCACGAGGACCATATCGGCGCCGTCCCTTATCTGCTGAAAGTGCTCAACGTACCCATCTACGGGACCAGGTTCCCGCTGGGGCTGATCGAAAACAAGCTGAAGGAGCACGGATTAAAAGGGAAGCTGCACCCCATCAAGGCCGGACAGAAATTCAAGCTGGGCGTCTTTGAGGTGGAAACGCTGAGGATCACCCACTCGATCGTGGATTCCATCTGCCTCTGTATCAACACGCCTGCCGGAAGGATTTTCCATACCGGCGATTTTAAGATCGACTATACGCCGGTGGACGGGGAACCCCTCGATTTTGCCAGGTTGGCGGAGCTGGGTTCAAAGGGCGTGCTCCTGATGATGGCCGACAGCACCAACGCCACCAGACCGGGGTATACCTCATCGGAAAAGGTGGTCGGCCGCACGCTGGAAGATATTTTCCGCAGATCCCAGACCAGGATCCTGATCGCCACCTTCTCTTCCAACGTCCACCGAATTCAGAAGATTATTGATATCGCCGTAATGTGCAAACGGAAAGTGGCTGTCTCCGGCAGGAGCATGGTTAACGTGGTGGCTCTGGCCCAGGAATTGGGATACATTAAGATTCCTGCCAATGTGCTGGTTGATATCAACAAGACAAGAAATATACCGGATAAAGATCTTGTGATCATAACGACTGGAAGTCAGGGCGAGCCCATGTCGGCATTGTCCCGTATGGCTACCAACGACCATAAGGCTGTAAAGATCAAAAAGGGCGACATGGTTATCCTTTCGTCCACACCGGTGCCTGGAAACGAAAAGACCGTTTCCAACGTGGTAAACAAGCTCTTTGAGAAGGGGGCGGAGGTCATCTATTCGGATATCGCCGATATCCATGTTTCTGGCCATGCCTGCCAGGAAGAGCTGAAGCTGATGCACTCTCTCATACGGCCCAAGTATTTCATGCCTGTACACGGAGAGTACCGCCACTTGAAAAAGCATTCGGAAATTGCCCAGTCCCTGGGAATGCCGGAGAGCAAAATCTTCATTCTGGAAAACGGTGATGAGCTGGATGTGAACAGACGTCAAGCGAAAATCGTCACCAGTGTGGCGGAGGCCGAAGGCGTGATGGTTGACGGTCTGGGAGTAGGAGATGTAGGCAACATCGTGCTCAGAGACAGGCGGCTCCTTTCCGAATCGGGATTGATCATTGTGGTCGCTGCCATTGACCGGCAGAATAATTGCGTCTCCTCTGGTCCGGACATTATTTCCAGAGGGTTTGTCTATGTGCGGGAAAATGAAAAGCTCATCGACGATGCCTGCGATCTGGCGGCGGATATTTTGGAAAAATGCTGCAAAAAGAACGTGCGCGACTGGAATGCTATGAAAACTGCCGTCCGCGACGGCCTGAGAAGCTATATTTATAATAAGACCATGAGAAGTCCGGTGATTTTGCCGATATTTTTGGAGGTATAAAATGAATGTATATGATGAGGCCCACAAATTAAACCAGGCCATCAAGGAATCAGAAGAATACAAACAGTATCAGGCTGTAAAGGAGAAAATCAAAGGAAATACTCACTTGGAACAGACGCTTAACGATTTTAAAACCAAACAAATTTCCATGCAGGCCCAGCAGATGATGGAAGGCCAGATGAATCAGGAGGCAATGGCCCAAATCCAGCAGCTTTCCATGGTCCTGATGCAGGATCCGCTGGCTGCTGAATATTTGCAATGCGAAATGCGGTTTTCCCTGATGATCAATGATGTCTATCAAATCCTTTCGGAAGTGATCGATTTGGGATTAGGGGGTGTGCTCGGTGGAAAACAGAATGATTAAGACTCCTGACGAGATTTTAAAAATCATGAAAGCAGAAGCCATGGGCGATATGTGCTTCTCCCACATCCTGGATTTTATCAAGGTAGGCATGACGGAGCTTGAGGTTGCAGGTGAGATTGAACGGGTGCTGCTGGCGCTTGGCGCGGAAGGCCTTTCTTTTCCAACCATCTGCGTTTCCGGTACAAGAACTGAATTTCCCCATGGGGAGCCTACGGATAAAGTGATTATGGAAGGCGATTTGGTTACTATAGATATGGGCGCGGTCGTGGACGGCTATTGCGGAGATATGACCAGAACCGTGGCTATGAATTACATCCGCGATGATCAGCAGGAAGTATACGATGTGGTTCTTCGCTCCCAGGAGGCCGGCCTTGCTGCCGTCAAATCCGGTGTCAGATGCTTTGATGTGGACAAGGTTTGCAGGGACATCATCGCAGACGCCGGTTACGGAGAATACTACATTCACGGCACCGGACACGGGGTGGGCACGGAGGTCCATGAGGCTCCCACCCTCAATACCAAAAGCGATGAAGTTCTGGCGGAATATATGCCGGTTACAATTGAGCCGGGTATTTACATACCTGGAAATTTCGGAGTGCGGATTGAGGACTTGGCAATCGTTACAGACTTTGGTATAATAAATACGACTAAGTCTTGTAAAGAGCTGATTATACTCTAATTAAAAATACAAATTTAAGAAAGGTCGAGAATTTATGATTTATGCAGGTGATTTTAGAAAAGGTATTACATTTGAAATTAACGGCGAACCCCATGTTGTTCTGGATTTCCAGCACGTTAAACCGGGCAAGGGGGCTGCTTTTGTAAGAACCAAATACAGAAACATCCTTACGGGAGCCACCAGAGAAGAAGCCTTCAACCCCAATGACAAGTTCCCCAAAGCCCATATTGAAACCAAGACCATGCAGTATCTGTATAATGACGGAGATCTCTATTACTTCATGGATCCGGAGTCATATGAACAGATTCCTCTGCCTTTTGAACAGGTGGAAGATGCGATGAATTATCTGAGGGAGAATGATGAGGCAACAATTAAATTCTACAAGGGCAGCGCTTTCCTTGTGGAAGCGCCCAACTTCGTCGATTTGAAGGTTATCGAGACAGAGCCCGGCGTAAAAGGAGACACTGCCACCAACGTAACAAAGGCAGCTACTGTTGAAACCGGCGCGGTCGTTCACGTTCCTATTTTCATCGAAGAGGGTGAAATCATCCAAATCGATACCAGAACCGGAGAATACCTGGGAAGATCCAAATAAACAATCAAACCGGAGGGACGTTTTGGCGTCCCTTTCTGCGTATTATACGGTCAATCAAGGGTGCTTTTCCGTACGGGCGGCAAGTCATTGACACTTTTAAATGGAGCAGATGGAATATCAGCAATTATTGCAGAAACGAGGACAAACGAGATGAGAAGGGCGAATCAGGGTAATCGAGGCGGGCTTGGGATCCGGCTTGTGATCATATTAGCGATAATCGTAATCATTTTAGCAGGGGGGCTTTTTTTCTACGTGCACGGTATTTCGGCCACCGATCCTGGCAATCAGGAAAAAGTGAGCATTACCGTTGAGCCGGGGACCGGGGTCATGCAGATCCTCAACCAGCTGGACGAGGCCGGGCTGGTTGAAAACAAATTCTGCGGAAAGGTTTATGTCAAGCTGGCATCACCGGACAAGATTCAGGCGAATACTTATGTGCTCAGCAAGGATATGACTCTGACGGAAATCTTTTCCGCAATGGACAGCGGGGATCCTGCGTATATTTCCCAGTCCAAATTCACGATCATAGAAGGCGCCACCATTCCCCAGGCCGCAGAAGCCATCGCCGATGAATCGGGTTTGTCTCAAAAGGCAATTATGAAAAAGTGGTCGGACACAGCCTATTTGAAGAAGCTGATTGAAAAATATTGGTTCCTGACCGATGATTTGCTCAATAAGGACTTGAAATACCCGCTGGAGGGTTATCTCTATCCGGAGACCTATTTCCTCTCTGAAAAGGACCCGGATATTGAAAAAATTACGGAAACCATACTGGACAAGATGGACGAAGAACTGACACCCATCAAGGGCGACATAAAATCAAAATTGAACATGTCCGTTCACCAGTTCCTTTCTTTTGCTTCTGTCGTGGAGCGGGAATCCCTTTTTGAAGCTGACCGGCCCAAGATTGCAGGCGTCTTTAAAAACCGCCTGGATCAAGACATGGCTCTTCAGAGCGATATTACCGTTTTGTATGCCCTGGACCGGACCGGAGTCAAGGTTTCCATCAAGGAAACTCAGGTGGACTCCAAATACAATACGTATAAGTATAAGGGGCTTCCTGTAGGCCCAATCTGTGCAGTACCGCGAAGGACGATGGATGACTGCCTCAATTATGAACCCAGCGACTATCTGTTCTTCTTTGCCACAGAAAAAGGAGAGGTGCTCTATTCCAAGACTTATGAAGAGCACCAGAAAATTGTCAAGGAAAATAAATGGTATTAAATGAATATTATAAACGATAAAGTTACTGCATATATCGACGCATTATACCAGCCCATGGACAGCCGCCTGGCCCTTTTGCGGCAGCAGGCGGAGGAGGATAATGTTCCCATTATTCTAAGGGACACGGAGACGTTTTTGATGAATCTTCTGCGCATCCGAAAACCGGTGAAAATCCTGGAGATCGGTACGGCGGTGGGTTATTCGGCAGCTTGTATGGCAAAGACCTGTCCTTTTAGCCGGATTATCACCATCGAAGCCGACCCTCAAATCGGCATGACAGCAAGAAAAAATATTGAAATGCTGGGACTTCAGGATCGGGTTCAGGTGATCCTGGGGCCGGGCCAGGAAGTACTGGATCAGCTCACCGGCCCCTTTGATTTTGTATTCATCGATGCGTCCAAAAGCAATTACCGCACTTTTTGGGATAAAACACTTCCCATATGCTCTTCCGAGGCTGTCATCGTCTGCGATAATGTGCTCTTAAAAGGTATGATCGTTTCCGAAGAATACGATCCGCGAAAAAAACACAAGACCCATATCCGTAAACTGCGGGATTTTCTCACCCATATCACACAGACCGACTGTGCCGACACGTCGCTCCTTCCCATCGGCGACGGCGTTTCTTTTAGTGTATTGAAAGGATAATATGGACAAACTAGAATTACTTTCTCCTGCGGGAGATTTGGAAAAATTAAAAACAGCAGTGGATTACGGCGCAGATGCCGTTTATTTCGGCGGCGAGCTGTTCAGCCTGCGGGCGGGTGCCGGAAATCTTTCCATCGAACAGATGAAGGAGGCAGTCCAATACGCCCATGCCCATCATGTGAAGTGTTATTTGGCCCTCAACATCTTTGCCCATAACGAGGATGTTCTTCCCTTGGAAGACTATCTGCTGAAGATTAAAGCGCTGGAGATTGACGCCTTCATCGTTTCTGATCCAGGTATTATGCTGATGATTCGGGCGGTGATGCCGGATGCGGAGATTCATCTTTCCACCCAGGCCAATATGACCAATTACAAGACGGCGCAGTTCTGGAAGAACCAGGGCGTAAAAAGAATCGTGCTGGCCCGCGAGCTGACCTTTGATGAAATACGTCATCTGCGGGCCCAGCAGCCGGATCTGGAACTGGAAGCCTTTGTTCAGGGGGCCATGTGCATTTCTTATTCGGGCCGCTGCCTGCTCAGCAATTTTATGATCGAACGGGATGCCAACCGGGGCCAGTGCGCCCACCCGTGCAGGTGGAAATACGCGCTGGTGGAGGAACAGCGCCCCGGCGAATATTATCCCATAGAAGAGGATGAGCGGGGCACCTATATTCTCAATTCCCGCGATCTGTGTATGATCGATCATATTCCCGATCTGGTGGAGGCCGGTATCGCATCTGCCAAAATCGAAGGCCGGATGAAGAGCAGCTTTTATGTTGCTACAGTTGTCGGGGCTTATCGAAAAGCGATCGATGCTTATTACCAGGACCCTGCCGGATATGAATTCCGCAAGGAATGGATGGATGAATTGAAAAAGGTCAGCCATCGGGAATTCACCACCGGTTTTTATTACAACCAGCCCACCAACCAGGATCAGAACTACCAGACCAGTGCCTATACGAGAAACTATAGTTTTATCGGTGTGGTGAAGGATTACGATCCTCAAACCGGGATGGCGATTGTGGAACAACGAAATAAAATGACGGTAGGGGAGGAGATCGAAGTCTTCGGCCCCCATACCGATTTTTTTAAACAAACACTGGAAGTGCTGCTGGATGAAGAAGGAAATGCCATTGAATCGGCGCCCCATCCCCAGCAAATCCTTCAAATCAAGATGGAGCATCCAGTCAGTGCAAACTTTATGTTACGAAAGCGAAAGGAGTAAAAACCAATGTCAGGTTCTGACCCCGGGTCGCCTTTGGCGGTCCAATTTCTGTTTCTATTTGTTTTAATTATCATCAATGCCTTTTTCGCCGCGGCGGAAATGGCAGTCGTATCTGTGAACAAGAACAAGATCAAAGTTCTTGCCCAGGAGGGGAATAAGCGGGCAATCGCCGTGCAGAAACTTCTGGAGAATCCCAATGTTTTTTTGTCGACCATTCAGGTTGCCATTACCCTGGCGGGCTTTCTGGCCAGCGCTTCTGCTGCAGTGGGCATGTCTGACGATCTGGGTGACTGGCTGATGGGCTTTGGCCTTTCCAAAACGGTTGCCAACGATTTGGCAGTGGTTATTGTGACCATTATATTGTCCTATGTTACCCTGGTTCTCGGTGAGCTTTTTCCAAAACGGATTGCCCTTCAGCACTCTGAACGGGTTGCCATGCTGGTGGTTCGGCCGATTAACGCCATCGCTTTTTGCTCCAAACCTTTTGTTTGGTTCTTGTCGGCATCGGTCAATGTGCTTTTGCGGATTACCAGGCAGAAGGTGGACATGGATAACGAGGAGTTTTCTGAGGACGAAGTCATGTCCATGCTGGAAGTCGGGCAGGAGAGCGGCGTGCTGAAAGAAGAGGGAAAGAAGATGATTAACAGTATCTTCGCCTTTGATGACAAACTGGCCTATGAGGTGATGACGCCCCGTACAGAAGTGTTCTCTATCGATATCAACGACCCCACTGAGGAATATATTGACGAACTGATGGAGCTGCGCTATTCAAGGATTCCGGTTTACGATGACGACAGCGACAAGATCATCGGTATCCTCAATATCAAAGACTATCTGATTAAGGCAAGGGATACTGGATTTGAAAACGTGGACATCGCGGCCATTCTTCGCAAACCGTATTTTGTACCGGAGACAAAGAATATTGACTCACTTTTTTTTGAACTGCAAAAGACCAAACAGCAAATCGCGATTTTGATCGACGAGTACGGCGGTTTTTCTGGTATTGTCACTATGGAAGACATCATCGAGGAAGTTATGGGCGATATTGATGACGAATACGATGAAGAAGAGCCTGAAATCGAACAAATCGATGAAAATACCTATATGCTCAACGGCGCTGCTGATCTGGACGATATCAACGAGGAGCTGGATATCAATTTGGAGTCAGAGAACAGTGAGACCATCGGCGGCTTTATCATCGATATTCTGGGTGAGATACCGGATGAAGATGAGGATGAAGACCGCATTATCGAGTTTGAAAATTACATTTTCAAAATTGAATCCGTAAAGGATCGAAGAATCGAGAAGGTTAAGCTGTATATTATGCCGAAGAAGGAAGACGAAGATTCTGAGGACAACGACGGAGATGAAAAAGAATCCCGCCGGGAAAAGCGGGCGAAAGAAAAAGATACGGAAAAATAGTTGATCGGGAGCTGCCAATTTATGTGGCAGCTCCCATTTTGGGAGAGCAAGGACTACGAAAGGAGCAAACATGAACAGTCAAAAGGAAGAAATAGATAGACTAGAAAAACAGTTTTCGTTTATTAAAGAGATCGACAAGGAGAAAAAGATTACCCGGCAGACCTACATATCCAGCGGAGAAAGAATGGAAAACGATGCCGAGCATGCGTGGCATATGGCGATCATGACCTTACTGTTGAGCGAGTATGCCAATGAAAACATCGATATTTTAAAAACCATATCCATGCTGCTGATACATGATTTGGTGGAAATTGACGCTGGTGATACCTATGCTTATGATGAAGCAGGCAAAGCTTCACAGCGGCAGCGGGAAGAACAGGCGGCCGAGCGGATTTTCGGGTTGCTGCCGCAGGATCAGGGAAAGAAGATGCGAGCTTTATGGGATGAATTTGAAAAAGGAGAGACAGCGGAAGCAAAGTTCGCCCATGCCATGGACAACATTCAGCCGGTTATGCTCAACGCAGAGACCGACGGAAAAGCCTGGGCAGAGCGGAACATCCATTTATCCCAAATCCTCAAACGAAACCAGGCAACTGCAGAAGGCTCGGACACTTTATGGAACTACGCCTATCATCATTTCATCATGCCCAATGTGGAGAAGGGGCGGATCAAAGAATGATGGCCTTGATTACGATCTACATGAAAATATTGTAAATTAATTACATAAAATAACATATATTGCTTGAAAGCTCGTAAAAGATGTGCTAGAATTAAGAAAAAAAGAAGGAGGTGAAAGTATGGAGCAGGAATTAAAGAACATGTTGACTTTGATTTATGAGGAAGTAAAGGAATTGAAAGTGCGAGTGACCAATCTGGAAACCCAGACAACTTCCCTTAGAGAAGATCTGGAAACCCGGACAACTTCTCTGAGAAACGATCTGCAAGCACAGATAAATTCTCTGAGAGAAGAACTGGACAAACGCACATCGGCGCTGGATCAGCAGGCAAAACGCCATTTCGAGATCCTCGAAAGAGATTTAGGCGGAGCCCTGGATTGGGGCAAATATCTGCAAGAAAAGAAAGTTGACAAAGAAGCCTTAAAACAAGCAGCCGTATAGACTGCAAAACCAAGTTGTCGCCGGGTGGGACCGGCAGTATTGTGACAGCAGAATTTTAAAAGTACCCACTTTTAAGCAAGCATTACAGAATAAAAATCTGTACATGGTTGCTTTTTTTATGCAAAAAATAACTATAGATTGTGAGAGCGGGCCGCTCTCTTTTTTCTGACCCTGATCTAAAAAAATCTGTAATAAAACCTTGTCCCAGGAATATGATGTATAAACAAAAGGGAAAAGGGGTGTTTTGATGAACAACTTGGAACAAATTTTAAATAAACTTCCGGATAATATCAGGGGGCCGGTCATGGATCTGCCGCAAACAATTCTCAATAATTTGGAGGAAATCAGAATAAAGGCTGAAAATGATATACGGGTCCTGTCAAAGAATCAGGAAATCGTAGTAGCGCTGAAAAAAAATGCGCTGGTTACCAGAGAAGATTTGGATACCATTTTAAATAACCTGCTGAACTATTCCTATTATGCCTATGAAGAAGAACTGGCAAAGGGTTACATAACCATCGAAGGCGGGCACAGAGTCGGAGTCTGCGGCAGGGCCGTTTTGGACAAGGGGAAAGTTTGCCTGATCAAGGAAATCTCATCCCTCAACATTAGACGCAGCAGAGAGATCATCGGCGTGGCAGATCGGGTGATCCCTCATATTCTGGACAAAAACAACGGCCTGCTCGCCAACACTTTGATTGTTTCACCGCCCAAATGCGGTAAAACCACATTACTTCGGGATCTGGTGCGCGTACTCAGCTACAAGGGCTATAAAGTAGGTCTGTGTGATGAACGCTCGGAGATTGCCGGCTCTTACTTGGGAAAACCCTCCTATGATTTAGGGCCCAGGACCGATGTGCTGGACGGATGCCCCAAAGCAGAAGGGATGACCATGCTGATTCGGGCAATGTCACCGGATGTGGTGGTCACCGATGAAATCGGGAAAACTGAGGATGTTTCTGCCATCGAAACGGCTGTTTGTGCCGGTGTCAGCATTCTGACAACGATTCACGGAAAAAATTACGATGACGTGATCGCTTCCAATATTGGACCGCTGGTTTCGAAAGGCGTTTTTTCCAGGATTGTGTTTCTGACCAACGATCCGCGGACGGGTACCATCGACGAGGTCCTTCATGCTTAAGGGAATTCTATGTCTGATCATCGTCTTTGCCTGCGGAGGACTGGGGCTTTTGAAAGCGCAGACATACAGCGCCCGGTTGGAAGACCTGGCGGATCTTAAGGATATGATCCACATTCTGCAGACCGAGATGAGCTATCGCAAGGATCCTCTCCCCAATGCCTTTGCACGTATCGCCTCATATAAGGATAATCGGGCAATGGATCTCTTGCGAAGGTGCAGCGATTCCATGAAAGAAAGTCTGGATTTAAAACAATGCTGGGAACAGGCCGTAAAGTACGCTTACGAAAAGAGCGGCAGCTGTCTGACCGGCGAGGATCTGGTCATTCTCAAAGATTTAGGACTGCAGCTGGGGAAAAGCGACATCAAAGGACAGGCTGCTATGTTTGCCCTTACAGAAACTAAGCTGGAAAATCAAATCGAGCAGGCGACCAAGGAGAAAGAGAGCAAGGGAAAGATGTACAAAGGCTTGGGATTTTCCATCGGCATCGTCATTGCGATCATTTTGATTTAACAGCAAAACAGGAGATAAATCTATGATGGATATCGATATTATATTTAAAATTGCGGCGATCGGCATCGCTATAGCCGTGCTCAATCAAATTCTGATCCGGGCGGGCAGGGAAGAGCAGGCCATGATGACTACCCTGGCGGGAATCGTCATCGTGCTCTTCCTGGTCGTCCAGATGATCAGTGAATTCTTTGACACAGTCAAAACATTGTTTCAGTTTTAAGGGGGACAGCCTATGGAAATCATGAAAATCGTTGCCATCGCCATAGGCGGAGTCATCATGGCAGCCGTCGTAAAAAACTTCAAGCCTGAATTTTCCATCTACGTGGTTCTGGCTACCGTGATCATTATTTTTCTCATGGCGCTGGACAAATTGACTACTGTGTTTCAATTTTTGGGAACTGTGTATGGAGAAATGACTTATGGGAAAAATTTCTTTCCTATTATTATAAAAGTTTTGGTGGTGGCATATCTGGCTGACTTTACAGCACAGCTCTGTAAAGACGCCGGGGAAAGCGCCATCGCAGGAAAAGTGGAGCTGGCAGGAAAAATTGTGATCTTTTATCTGTCCATGCCTATCCTCCTGGCGATCCTGGAACTGATCAATTCTGTGCTGTAAGGGGGGATATATTTGGATTACGATTCGATCATACAAGAACAAATGGGAAAGATGGACCTCTCCGAGCTGGAACAGATCATGGACGATGCGGCAAAACAGAGCAACGGACTTTTTTCCTCCATGTCCACCGATGATATTGTTCAAAGCTTTATCGACGGCAAACCGCTCTTTGACTCGGAGGTCATCATGAACAACCTCCTCGACGTCTTTTTATATGAAATCAAGGCGGGACTGATACTGGGCGTGGAAATCATCAGCATTTGCATTGTGATGGGTTTGCTTAAAAATTTTTCCAATTCTTTTGGGGACAAACCGGTGTCTACTTTGGGGACAGTTGTATGCAGCTGTTTAGTCATTACTCTTTGCTTAAAAAACTTCATGACGACATACGACGCATGTTTGGATACACTCAACATCATGACTAAAACCATGCAGATCCTTCTTCCGATCATGATACCGCTGCTGATCAGCATGGGCGGTTTTTCCTCCGGAGGAGTGCTCAATCCGGTTATCATCGGCGCCATTACCGCTTTCAATACAGCACTGCAAAAGTTCATTCTGCCCATTGTTTTTATTTCCAGCATTTTTATTCTCATTAACAGCTTGACAGAAAAGGATTATGTGAGCAGACTGGCGATCTTTCTGCGAAAGGCAGCGGTCTTCTTCACCGGGCTAGCCGTCACCATCTTTGCCGGATTAACTGCCATTCAGGGGCTGGTAACAAAAACCGCCGACGGACTCCTGGTCAATACGGCTCGTTATTCGGTGGATAACTTTGTACCTATTGTGGGCGGCTTTGCAGCCGATTCCATCGACATGGTCTTAAGCTGTGTGGCTGTAATAAAAAATGGGATCGGTGTGCTGGGAATTATCATCATTTTATGTCTGCTTGCCATGCCAGTATTGAAGATTTTGGCGATCGCGGTTATTTACAAAATCACAGCTATTCTAGTGGGTCCTATCGGTAACAAACAGATTGCAGACAGTTTGGGTGAAATGGGTAGCTCAGTTATCACCATGGCCGTTATTTTGTCCCTATGCGCGCTCATGTTTCTGATTTTTTTGACCATCATCATCGGCATCGGAGGAGGCACCCTATGGAAATGATGAAAGAATGGGTGAAGAACATCTTTATACTCATACTGGCCCTCACCTTTATCGAAATGCTGCTGCCCACCTCCCGAATGGAAAAATACATTAAGTTTATTTTTTCCCTGGTGGTGATGGCTACGATATTGTCGCCGCTTTTGATTTTGCTGGAATAAGCGGCAGAAGGTGAAATATATATATAAGGAGAGTGATCACAATGCTAGAAAAATTAAAAAAAGATCCAAAGATGAAGGATCTGGCAATAAAGATCATCGCCATACTCATCATCATCTCTGTAGCGCTGCTTTCTTTTGACGTATTTACACAGAATAAAGATGGACGGAAACAGATCATCGATGACGACGGCGGCACCGAAGCACAGCTTTGCAGCATTTTGACTGACATTAAGGGGGTAGGTGCTGTGGATGTGATGCTGCAATATGGTGAAAAAGACCAGATCACAGGAGTCATTGTAACCGCAGAGGGAGCAGATGATCCGGTCGTAAGGAATAATCTGGTCAATGCAGTGAGAGCCGTGTTCAACATACCGGTGTCCAGTGTTATGGTCTTTGAAAAAGACAATACAACTAAAAAGGATGGAGGAAGTGAATCATGAAAAAGCACAACTTTTGGGAAAAGATAAAAAAACATAGAAAATTGATCGGCGGGGCGCTGGTGGTGGCGCTGTGCCTGGGGGTGGTAACGGCCATCGGAGGTGTATTCCCGTCGCCGGACGCGGCGCAGAGCAATCAGGATATTCCCGAGCACGACGGCGATGTTCTTGTGGACAGCATTAATGTTAAGAATGAGAGCGAAACATCTGCCCAGGAAAATAAAAAAGAAACTGAAAAAACAAAAGAACCTGCGCCCGTCACTTCTGATGACGTCAGTGACCTGGAGAATACAGATACTTATTTCGAAGAAATGCGTGCTACCATCAACATGGACAGAAATCAAGTTATTTCCATGCTGACCGATGCGGAAACCACAGCCGACAGCAGCTCGGAAAAAGAAAGCGCCACACAGCAAAAGCTAAAGCTGCTCAAATATATGGAGCAGGAACAAAATGTAGAAAACGCGATTAAGACAAAAAAACTACCCGAATGTCTGGTTCTGATCACAGATAGCGGTGTCAACGTTACCGTTAATAAACAGGACTTGAATCAGTCTGATGTGGCAAAAATCTGTGACGTAATCATGCGGGAAACCGGCAGAAAAGCACCGGAGATCGTTATTCAAAGCAAGTTTTAGACATTGTAATCACGGGGTAAATTTGTTATAATAAGTCCCGAGGTGAAAATGAATGAATGTGGTAAATGAACAGAAATCCGGTACCCTGAAAATCTCCGATGAGGTAATCGCCGTCTGCGCAGCAAATGCTGCCTTAAAGACGGATGGTGTGGCGGAGCTGGCCGGCGGCCTGACCAATGCGCTTTCAAAAAACTTTTTAGGCAAAGAGCTGCTGTACAAGGGCGTAAAGGTTTCTCAGGGTGAGGCCGGTGTGATCATAGACATATTCGTCATTGTGGACTACCAGGTGAATATACCGGCTGTTGCATGGAATATCCAGGAACACGTCAAAAAAGAAGTGGAATCCATGACGGAAATGACGGTAGAAGCTGTAAATATCAATGTACAGGGAGTCCACATACCCGAGGAGGAGGCCCCAATACATGACTAGAACCGAAGCAAGAGAACGATTGATGCAGCTGTTATTTCAGATGGAGATTCAAAACGATTACAGCGATGAGATAAAAAACAACTATATCGACGACCACTTTAAGAACGACCATCAGCTTTCCTACGCGATCAAACTGTGCAATGCGGTCATACAGCATCTGCCTGAGATCGATGCTAAGCTAAATGAGAGCAGTTCCAAATGGAACATTCAGAGGATGGCAAAAGTAGATCTGGCCATAACCAGACTGGCCATGGGAGAAGTTCTTTACATGGACGATATTCCTGATGCGGTGGCAATTAACGAAGCGGTGGATATGGCCAAAAAATACAGCGCGGAAGACTCCAGGAAATTTATCAACGGAGTGCTGGGCCAGATTGTGAAACAGAAACATGCTTAGGAATCGGGACTATGTGCTGGGAATCGATACCAGCAATTACAAGACTTCCGCAGCGATTACAGATGCACAGGGTAAGATTTTATGCGATCTGCGAAAGCTGCTGCATGTAAAACAGGGCGAACGAGGGCTGAGACAGTCAGACGCCCTTTTTCAGCATGTGGAAAACCTGCCAAAGCTTTTGGAAGAAGCGCTGGCAGACGACAGGGCCCGGCGTATCGCAGCAGTCGCCTGTTCTGACCGGCCAAGGCCGCAGGAAGGCTCCTATATGCCGGTATTCAAAGCCGGAATCGGATTTGGACAAGCCGTGGCAGCGGCGCTCCAGGTGCCATTTTTTACCTTTTCCCATCAGGAAGGACACATTGAAGCAATCAAGTCCAGTTCCGGGCTTTCCCATCAAACACGTTTTCTGTGTTACCATTTGTCCGGCGGCACCTGCGAACTTTTGGAAGTCAACGAAGGAAATATTCAAATCATCGGCGGCTCTAAAGATCTTTCTTTCGGACAGGTGATCGATCGGGTCGGCGTCAAACTAGGCCTGAATTTTCCTGCGGGTGAAGAAATGGACCAGCTGGCCATAGGTGCTGAAAAGCCATCTGCCTATTTGAAAAAGATTCCGGCAGACGATTTGTTTTTCAATCTGTCCGGTATCGAAACCCAATGCGGCAGACAAGCCGAGTTGATGATGCAGCAGGCTTCCACAGAAGAAGAAAAAGCCGAGCTGGTGCGGGAGCTGTTTGATAAAATAACCCGCATTTTAATCGAAATTACGCAAAAGGCCAGCAACGAGACGTCGATAACTAACATTATGTATACCGGAGGAGTTTCCTCCAGCCGCTGCATTAGCGGACAATTGAAAAGACATTTTTCCAATACCGGGATATCCGTAGAATTCGGGCAGCAGCGGCTGTCCCAGGACAATGCTGTGGGTATCGCGCTTCTTGGGGGTAAGAAATTATGGCTATAAAACCAATCAAGGTTTCACAGCTGAACGGATATATTAAGCGGATCCTGCAGACCGATCCGCTCCTTGGAAACGTATCCGTGGTCGGTGAAATTTCAAATCTGAAGTTTCATGGTTCCGGCCACGTCTACTTTTCCCTGAAGGATGCAGACAGCAAGCTCAACTGCTTTCTCCCGCAGCAGCGAGCCGAAGCTTTGCGCTATGAGCTTTCAGAAGGGATGGAAATCACGGCCAGCGGATACATTTATCTGTACGAACGAGGGGGCAGCTATTCGCTCAATATACGCGATATTGAAGTGGCCGGCCTGGGAAACCTCTCCGTTGCCTTTGAAAAACTGAAAGCAAAACTGGAAGCAGAAGGGATTTTTGACGCTGCCCATAAAAAACCAATTCCGTTTTTTCCGGAAAAGATTGCAGTCATTACTTCGGAAACCGGAGCTGCCATTCGAGATATTTTGAAGATTATCAAAAGCAAGAATCATTATACGGACGTGCTGATTTATCCGGTCCTGGTCCAGGGACCGGCGGCAGCCGGACAGATCGCAGAAGCCATCGATCAGGTCAACTGCCTTTTTCCGGAAACGGATACTATCATCGTAGGCAGAGGCGGAGGCTCCATGGAGGAGCTTTGGGCCTTTAATGAGGAAATCGTGGCCCGCAGCATATACCAGTCCAAGATTCCCGTTATTTCCGCAGTGGGCCATGAAACAGACATTACCATCGCCGACTTCGCGGCCGATAAGAGGGCGGAAACGCCGACAGCTGCGGCAGCTATGGCAGTGCCGGATATCGGCGAGCTGAAGATTTATGTGGACAATTTAATGAAAACGCTGGCAGCAGACGCCAGTTCCTATATCCGCTATCAGCAGATGCATTTGAAAAGCCTGGATCTGGCGGCCTTTAAAAGAGATTTGGAGAGCCGGATCGTCATGGAACAGATGCGTATTGAGAATTTAAAATCCCAAGCCCAAAACCGGGTTCTAGGAATCATTGCCCAATTGGAGAAAGAGGTCAACCTGCATAAGTCTAGTCTGGAATCTTTCAACCCGGCAGCAATCATGGCCAGAGGATACAGCGCTGTTTTGGATAACAGCCGCAGATTGGTCGGCAGGGCTGAAAAGCTGAGAAAAAACGATCGTATCACCTTGGTTATGAAAGACGGGGAAGCAGACTGCGAAGTGACAGAAATAAGGAGGGACAGCCATGAGCAAAGCTGAAAACAAGCCGAAGTTTGAAGAAATTCTGGCAAAGCTGGAACAAAGCTCGGAAAACTTAAAAAAAGAAAACATCACGCTGGAAGATGCCCTGAAAAATTTCGAAGAAGGAATTGCATATTATGAAGCGTGCAGCGAGATATTAAATAATGCCAAACAAAAAATCGAAACGTATTCCAAGGAATAGAGGGAGGGCTACCATGCCGGAATTAATTAGAAAAAGATATAAAGAACTGATAGAAGAACACATTCTGGATTTCCTGCCGGATATTGATCACAAAAGCATTACGCTCTATGAATCTATGAAATACAGCCTTTCGGCAGGCGGTAAGCGGATACGCCCGATGCTGCTCTTAGCTGCGGCAGAATTTACCGGCTGCAAGCTGGAGGCCGCTATCCCATATGCCTGCGCAGTTGAATATATGCACACTTATTCGCTGATTCACGACGATCTTCCGGCCATGGATGACGATCAGCTGCGAAGAGGTGTTCCAACAAACCATATCATTTACGGCGAAGCCATGGCTATTCTGGCTGGGGACGGACTGCAGTCGGCTGCGTACGAAGCCATGAACAAGGACATGCTCCTTTATTTCGATGATCCCGATAAGCTGAAAAAGCGTATTCGCGCCTCTTATGAGATTGCAAAAGGCTCCGGATGCCGGGGCATGGTGGCCGGTCAAGTGGCTGATATCGAATCGGAGGACAAGGCGTGCTCCCGGGAAATGCTGGACTATATCCATTTGACCAAAACAGCGGCTCTCATCGTGGCGGCAGTTCGTGCGGGAGCACAGCTGGGCGGCGCAGATGCGGAAACGCTCAATAACTTGACCATTTATGCGGAAAATCTGGGCTTGGCCTTCCAGATTGCCGATGATATCCTCGATGTGGTAGGCAGCGAAAAAGAGATGGGAAAAAAGGCCGGTGTGGATCAAGTGAAGAAAAAATCCACCTATCCATCCCTCTATGGACTGGAAGCATCCAAGGCCAAGCTGATGGAGTTGACGGACAACGCCATTGAAGCACTGTCTTCTTACTATGACAATGCAGAATTCTTTACTAAACTAGCAACAGACTTAGCAGTACGAGGCAAATAAGCATGAAAAAATTATTGGAATATCAGTTTCCTCAGGATTTGAAAACAATGACCGAAAACGAGTTGGAGCTTTTATCCTATGAGATTCGGGATTTCCTGATCAGCAATATTTCCAAGACTGGAGGCCATCTGGCCTCCAATCTTGGTGTAGTGGAATTATCCATTGCTTTACATAAAGTCTTTGACACTCCCACAGACAAACTGATCTGGGATGTAGGACATCAATCTTATGTACACAAAATCCTCACCGGAAGGGCCGAGGGATTTCAGACGCTGCGAAAATTCGGCGGCATGAGCGGCTTTCCCAAGGTGAAGGAAAGCGAATACGACACCTTTGATACCGGGCACAGCAGCACCTCCATATCCGTTGCTGCCGGAATGGCGGCTGCCAGAGATTTGGCAAAGGAAGACTTCAAAATCGCAGCCATCATCGGAGACGGCGCTCTTACAGGAGGTTTGGCCTATGAAGCCATGAACAATGTGGGTGTTTCCAAGACCAATCTAGTAGTCATTCTAAATGATAACGGTATGTCCATCGCTCCCAATACCGGCGGGGTGTCCAAATATCTGAGCAAGCTGCGCGGATCCCGCAAATATACCGATTTTAAGAAGCGGGTAAAAAAGAACATTTCCGAAATTCCAGGCATTGGAAAAGGAGTCGTTTCCGGCATGCAGCATATGCGGGATTCTCTCAAATATGCCGTTCTGGACGGCATCATGTTCGAAGAGCTGGGATTCAAATATTTTGGTCCTGTGGACGGACACAATATGGAAGTGCTTTTGGAGACCCTTACCATGGCCAAAGAAGTCGACGGTCCGGTGTTCATTCACGTTATCACCAAAAAAGGCAAAGGCTATAAAAGCGCCGAAGAAACACCCAGCAAATATCATGGTACGGGGCCTTTCGATCCAACAACAGGACGCCAGCATAAGAGCGGCGGAAGCGTACCTTCCTATTCGGACGTATTCGGCAATAAGATGATCCAAATGGCGAAAACCAACAATAAAATCGTCGCCATTGGAGCGGCTATGCTGGAAGGCACAGGCTTGAAGGGCTTTAAGGAACGATATCCCGCCAGAACCTTTGACGTGGGCATTGCAGAAGGCCATGCGGTAACCTTTGCTGCGGGAATGGCGGCCGGCGGCTACCGTCCGGTAGTTGCCATCTATTCTACGTTTCTGCAGCGTGCCTATGATCAAATGATAGAAGACGTTTGTCTGCAAAATCTTCCGGTGGTTTTCGCCATCGACCGTGCGGGCATTGTGGGCGCTGACGGAGAAACCCACCATGGTATGTTCGACCTTTCCTATCTGAGCCATATGCCCAATATGACCATTCTGGCTCCCGCAGACAGAGGTGAGCTGGAACAAATGCTGGAATACGCCATGACGCTGGAAGGCCCGTGCGCTATTCGCTATCCGAGAGGCGAGGCTATGGATCTGGGGTTGAACTGTCCGATCCAAGGCAGCCTGGTTATTGAAGAAGGAAGGGACGTGGAACTTTGGGCGGCCGGCAATATGCTGACCGTGGGCTTTCAGGTGCAGGAAGTATTGAAGAAAAACTCCATCGATGCCGGGCTGATCGATGCCCGTTTTGTCCGTCCCTTGGACCAGAAGGCCATAACCGCGTCTGCTGAGCGGACAAGACTGATCGTCACCTTGGAAGACAATGTGATCACCGGAGGCTTTGGAGAAAATCTGGCCGCGGCCATGATGGAATCCCCGGTAAAGGTTCTCAATTTCGGCTGGCCGGATCGTTTTATCGAACACGGAAGCATCGGTCAGCTCTTTGAAAAATATGGATTAAATCCCGAAAGTATTGCAGAAAGGATTTGTGAATATCTTGAAAAACAGGCTTGATGTGATTCTGGTAGAGCGGGGATTGTTTCCCTCAAGGGAAAAGGCCAAAGCTGCTGTTATGGCGGGTGTTGTCTACGTGGACGGCCAAAAGGTAGATAAGGCCGGGACTCCTGTGGATGAACAGGCGCCCATTCATATAAAGGAAAACCTTTGCCCTTACGTGAGCAGAGGAGGACTGAAGCTGGAGAAAGCTGTGGCAGAATTCAGGTTTTCCCTGAGAGAAGCGGTCTGCATGGATATTGGCGCCTCCACCGGAGGCTTTACCGACTGCATGCTGCAAAAAGGCGCCAGGAAAGTCTTTGCAGTGGATGTGGGCTATGGGCAGCTGGATTGGAAGCTGCGCAACGACAAGCGGGTTGTCAATATGGAAAAAGTCAATATCCGCTACCTGGATTTAGAGTCCGTCGACCACGACCTGGATTTTATCAGTATTGATGTTTCGTTTATTTCCCTAAAATTGGTGTTTCCAATAGCTTCTGTGCTGCTGGCTGCCGGCGGCAGTCTGGTTTGTCTGGTAAAGCCCCAGTTTGAAGCGGGGAGGGAGCAGGTAGGCAAAAAAGGGATCGTCCGCGACAAAAACGTCCATAAAGAAGTCATTCAAAAGGTGATCGGGTATGGGCAGGATAATGGTCTTTATGCTCATGGGCTGACTTTTTCTCCGGTTACGGGAGCAAAAGGAAACATTGAATACCTGCTGTACCTGAAAAAGCAGCAGGCCCCAGAAGAGCAAAAGGTCGATGTGGATGCAGTTGTATTAACCTCTCATTCAGAGTTGGAATAAAAGGAATTAGAGAAGAAAAGGAGAATAATAAGAATGAAATTATCTGACAAGGTGCTGGCAATGCAGCATTCGCCCATCCGAAAATTCAATCCCATCGCGCAGAAGGCAAAGGAAGCCGGCAAAAAAGTTTACCATCTCAATATCGGACAGCCGGATATCGAAACCCCCGACTGTTTTATGGATGCGATTAAGAATTTTGACGAGAAAGTCATCGCCTATGCCGAATCAGGCGGCGTAACGGTTTTGCAGGACGCTATATCTGATTACTTTAAGCAATATGGAATGAATTATGGCAGGGATCAGATTATTGTGACCAACGGCGGTTCGGAAGCATTGAGCATGATCTTCATCTCCCTGCTCAATCCAAAAGATGAGGTGCTGATCCCGGAACCTTTCTATACCAATTATCATACCTTTGTCACCATGGCGGACGGCGTGGTCGTGCCCATTACAACCACGCCGGAAGAGGGATATCACTATGCGGACGCCGAGAAAATTGAGGCCGCCATCACACCCAATACGAAGGCCATCTGCTGCATCAGTCCGGGCAACCCAACCGGTGTCGTCCTCACCTTGGACGAAATGAAGCTGATCGGCGAAATCGCTAAAAAGTACGATCTATGGATTATAGCGGACGAAGTATACAGGGAATTTGCTTATGACGGCCGGGAGGTGACATCGTTCGGCATGATGGACGATCTGGCTGATCGAGTCATCATCGTCGATTCGGTTTCCAAGCGGTTTTCAGCCTGCGGCGCCAGAATTGGCTGCATTGCTGCCAAAAACAAAGACCTTTTGGACAATCTGATGAAAATCGCCCAGGGCAGACTTTGTTCGCCCACCGTCGATCAGATCGGAGCAGCAGCCCTCTACAAGCTTCCCAAATCCTATTACAATGAAATACGCGCCGAATACGAAGCAAGACGGGACGCTGTCTATGAAGAACTGATGAAGATTCCAGGGGTCGTCTGTCAAAAACCGGGAGGAGCTTTTTATCTCACTGCCAAATTGCCGGTGGAAGACGCATCGGATTTTCTCATGTTCCTGTTGACGGAATTTGACGATCACGGCGAAACTGTTATGTTTTCACCTGCTGAAGGATTTTATGCTACGCCGGACCTGGGCCGTGAGGAAATGCGTATTGCCTATGTCCTGAACCAGAAGGATATGGCACGCGGAGTCCAGCTGATCCGCCTGGGCATGGAAGCCTATAGCAAGCGATAGATGGACAGCCCTGGGAGGCAAAGGGCGCTTCTCAGGGCACTCTTTTTTCTATAAGAACAGAAAGGATTCAAGAAACTTATGGCACTGTCACCAATGATGCAGCAATATATAAAAATCAAGCAAGACTATGAGGATTGTATCCTCTTTTTCAGGTTGGGTGACTTTTATGAAATGTTTTATGAGGATGCAAAGACTGCTTCCAGAGAATTGGAGCTGACCCTGACCGGAAAAAACTGCGGACAGGAGGAGCGTGCTCCCATGTGCGGCGTACCTTTTCATTCTGCGGATACATATATTGCCCGTCTGGTGGAAAAGGGATATAAAGTGGCCATCTGCGAGCAGACGGAGGATCCGTCGCAGGCGAAGGGTATTGTAAAACGGGAAGTCATCCGCATCGTTACACCCGGAACGGTCATCAGCCAGACCATGCTCAAGGAAACGGAGAACAATTATATTGCCTCCGTTTTCAACATGGGAGAAAAGACAGGCCTGGCCTATTGCGATGTTTCCACAGGAGAAATCTACGGGACCGAGCTTCCCCGCGACAACGCCTTTGAAACGCTGCTCAACGAATTGGTAAAAATTCGCGCCAGAGAGATCTTGATCAACGAGGATCATCTTCTGGATCTGGATGAAATGAAGCTGGTCACAGAAGCGTACTTCAATCCTTTGGGAAATGATTATTACAACGATCGGGCGGTTTCTGACGCGGTTCTCCGCCAGTTCAAGGTGAAAGCCCTGTTAGGGCTGGGGCTGGAGGAAAACACGGCTGTGGTCCGGGCTCTGGGCGCCATGCTGCTCTACCTCCACGAGACACAGAAAAACAGCCTTGAGCATATTTCCTGGCTTCATTTATATGAAATGGGCACCCATATGTGCCTGGACAAGGCGACCATTAAAAATCTGGAGCTGACCGAAACCCTTTTTGAAAAGAAGATTCAAGGCTCCCTGCTGGGCGTGCTGGATAAGACCAGCACTGCCATGGGCTCCCGCAAATTGAAGCAATGGATCAAAGAACCCCTCAACAACGCCCATGACATCAACCTGCGGCTGGAAGCGGTGGAGGTTCTCACCGATGATCTTCTTATGCGCAACAATATCCGGGAAAGCCTGAAACAAATTTATGACTTTGAACGGCTGGCCGGTCGGATCGCTTGCGGCAGCGCTAACGGAAAAGATTTGATCGCTCTGCGGAATTCCTGTTTTGTGCTTCCGGACATAAAGAATGATTTATCAGGGTGTGGCAGCCGGCTTCTTTCGGAGCTGGAACAAGAGATCGATGATTTAAAACCGGTATACGCCTTGATTGATCGAGCGATTGTTGAGGAACCGCCCTTTGCCATTAAAGAAGGGGGCATGATCAAAGAAGGATATTCCAAGGAGCTGGATGAGCTGAAATTCTCCATCAAAGATGCGCAGAACTGGATTGCACAGCTGGAGAGTACTGAACGGGAGCGGACAGGCATTAAAAACTTGAAGGTGGGATTTAACAAAGTCTTTGGTTATTTTTTGGAAGTGACCAAATCCTATTATGAGATGATCCCCGATAACTATGTGCGCAAACAGACTCTGGCCAATTGTGAACGGTTTATCACGCCTGAACTGAAAGAGATGGAAAGCCTGGTTCTCAATGCTGAAGTGAAGATCAACCAGATGGAATACGAACTCTTCACCCAGGTGCGCGGCGAAATTCAAAGACATATCCGCCAGATTCAAAAAACTTCGGCAGCCGTTTCCAGCTTGGATGTTTTAACAGCCTTCTCTTTGGTTGGCCAGCAGAATAACTATATTCGGCCGGTTGTGGATGAATCGGACACGATTGAAATTGAAAAGGGACGTCATCCTGTGATCGAACAGACGATTCGCGATGGAATCTTTGTCAGCAATGACACCTATCTGGACAGAGACAGAGACAGCCTGCTTTTGATCACCGGGCCCAATATGGCTGGTAAATCCACTTATATGCGCCAAACCGCGTTGATTGTACTGTTGGCACAGTCAGGCTGCTTCGTGCCGGCAGACAGCGCACATATCGGCATTGTGGATCGGATTTTTACCAGAATTGGGGCTTCCGACAATCTTGCCCAAGGACAGAGTACCTTTTTCGTTGAAATGAGCGAACTGGCATACATACTCAATTCTGCAACGGAAAAAAGCTTGATTATTCTTGATGAAATCGGCCGGGGAACCAGCACATACGACGGATTATCCATCGCCTGGGCCGCAGCTGAATACCTGTGCAAAACCAAACGCCAGGTGCGGACGCTGTTCGCTACCCATTATCACGAAATGACGACTCTGGAGGGGTATATGAAAGGTCTGCGCAATCTCAATGTGGATGTAGCTGAAGAAAACGGCAATGTAGTTTTCTTGCATAAGATCATCGAAGGCAGCGCCAGCAGGAGCTATGGGATCCAGGTGGCAAAACTGGCCGGTGTGCCGTCTTTGCTCCTTGAGCGGGCGGCGGATAAATTGAAAGAACTAGAGGAAGGACGTCCGATATCGGAGAACTCTTCTGGAGCTGAAGAGCCGTCTGTCATGGCAGAGGAAGAGCAGCAGATTTCCTTTTTCGGTTTTGCTCCAAACCCGGTGGTCGAACGGTTAAAAAGCCTGGATTTGATGAATCTGACTCCATCGGAAGCATTTAAAATTTTGGAACAATTGAAAGAGGCAGCAGAGGGATAAGGAGGAAATTTTGAAATATTTGATTATTTTAGTACCAATCGTACTGCTCATTGCAACCATTTATCTCATCCGTCAGGCCAACGCCAAGAAAGATTATCCAAAGTCAGCGGCTATGAAAAAATGGATCGGAAGTGAAGTGGTATTACTGGTCATTTGTATTGCCATTGTATGTACCTTATAGGAGACAGCCATGATTCGGATTTTAGAAAAAGAGGTTGCAGATAAAATCGCAGCCGGGGAGGTGGTGGACCGACCCCTATCCATTGTTAAAGAGTTGGTGGAAAACTCCATCGATGCCGGAGCATCGGCGATCACAGTAGAAATTAAAAAGGGCGGCAAAGCTTATATCCGGGTTACGGACAACGGGTGCGGGATCGAGGCCGATCAAGTGGAAACAGCGTTTTTGCGCCATGCAACCAGCAAAATCTCTCAAGCGAAAGATCTGGAGACAATTGAAACATTGGGTTTTCGGGGAGAAGCTCTGGCCAGTATTGCTGCTGTCTCTCGGACTGAAATCATAACCAAGATAGCAAATGCGCCGGCAGGGGTAAGGCTGGCGGTTGAAGGCAGCAGGCCGGCTGAAAAGGAGATGACCGGGTGTCCCAATGGAACTACGGTTGTTGTCCGAGATTTGTTCTACAACACTCCGGCCAGACAGAAATTCATGAAATCCGACGCATCGGAAAGCAGCTTGATTATAGAGTTCATCTCTCAGATTGCGCTTGCTTACGCCAATGTGAAGATTCGTCTTGTCAATAATGGAAGTCTGCTTTTTACCACACCGGGAAAAGGGGACCGCTATCAAAATATCCTCACGGTTTACAGCCGGGAAATCGGCGATGAGCTGATTCCAGTGCAGGGGCAGCAAGGTAACCTTTCTCTGGAGGGATACATATCAGGACCAGGGCTTTCTCATGCCACACGAAAACATCAGATTTTTTTCATCAATGGCAGAGTTGTAAACAGCAAAATTCTGCAAAAAGGTATCAGCCAGGCATATTCGGATAAACTCTTTGAAGGAAGATTTCCGGCAGCTTACTTGTTTCTGCAGGCAGCTCCTCAGACATTGGATGTGAATATCCATCCCAATAAGCGGGAGGTGCGTTTTGACAATGAGGCTATAGTTACAGAATTTGTCCGCCAGATTCTTCGGCAGGCACTCCTTTCCAAAGAATCCATACCAGCTGTAACAGAAAAGGATGTTTTTCGTAAAGAGCGAAGCGAGGAGTACAAGGCTGCGGCGAAAAAAACGGATTTTCGCAAAGCTGCTCCTGTTCCGCCGCCTGAAGAAGAACAGGTTGATATAAAAAAATTATTGTCAACCATACGCCAGGAGGAAGAAAAAAAGGAGCCGTCCATTAAAGAGGAAGCTGCTTCCTATCATGCGGATCCCGGACCGGCGGCAGCATCGGTTTCAGCCGAAGGAAAAAAAGCGGATCCGCTCGTGCAGATAAAAAAGCCTCAGACACCGGCGCCGTTTGATTTCGATGACCTGACCATCACCGGTTCCATCTTTGGCACTTATATTACTGCCATTGATGAAACTTGCTTTTATCTCATCGATCAGCATGCGGCCCACGAGCGGGTTTTCTTTGAAAAACTGATGGACCAATACCGAAGCTCCGAAAAACACAGCCAGCCCATTATGATCCCCATTATGCTCAATGTTTCTTATCCTGCTGCAGAGGAGCATGAAGAATGGATGGAGCCCCTCAGGCAGATGGGTTTTTCAGTGGAAGGGTTCGGGCCCAAGACCTACATTGTGAAAGAAATTCCCATGTTCATGGGCCTGGATGAAGCGGAACGTTTTCTCAACGATTTTGTAGACAGCGCTTCCGCGGGCATCAAGATGGATCACGCGCCTGCCATTGAAAAATTAACCATGCGCTCCTGCAAAAGCGCGGTAAAGGCCCACGATTACTTAAAAGATAGCGAGATCGACCAACTGATGGCTGATTTGAAAAAGTGCGAGAATCCATTTTCCTGCCCCCATGGCAGACCGACCTTCATAAAAATGACCCAATATGAGATTGAAAAAATGTTTAAAAGAGTTTGATATGAAAGAAATATTAGTCGTTGCCGGACCCACGGCCGTAGGAAAAACTGAATACGCTCTGAAACTGGCTCAGCGGCTGGACGGGGAAATTGTTTCCTGCGACTCCATGCAGCTTTATAAATACATGGATATCGGCAGCGCCAAGCCGACGAAGGAAGAACGCGCTCTGGTAAAGCATTATCTGGTAGATGAAATCGATCCCAGGGAGCCTTTTTCGGCCGCTGAATATCAGAAAAGGGCCAAAGCCGCCATCGCCGAAATCCATGACAAGGGAAAACTTCCCATCATTTCCGGCGGTACCGGGCTCTATCTCAACTCGCTGCTCTATGAAATGGATTTCAGCGCGCCGCCCAGAAGGGACGGTTATCGGGAAAAACTGGAGCAGCTGGCCCATGAACAGGGAAAAGAGGCCGTATATCGTCTCCTTGCGGAAAAAGATCCAGATGCGGCAGCACGGATCCATCCCAACAACACAAAAAAAATCATCCGTGCGCTGGAAGCCGTGGAGACAACCGGTCAGGGAATCCCGGCCTTCACTCAGGTCCGCACCCCGGTCAGCGGCTATAAGCCTTGCCTCCTCGGCCTTACCAGGGATCGGCAGGAGCTTTATGACCGCATCAATGCCCGGGTAGAGATCCTTATGAAGCAGGGCCTCCTGGAAGAAGTCAAGGGACTGCTCGGGATGGGACTATCCGAGGACGATATTTCCATGAAAGGAATCGGCTATAAAGAATTGATCTATCATTTGCACGGCAAATACGATCTTGATACGGCTGTGAAGAAAATACAGCAAAACACTCGAAATTACGCAAAAAGACAGTTAACTTGGTTCCGCAGATATGATAAAATTAAGTGGTTTGAGCTTTCTATGTATGAAAGCAGTGAAAAGGCATTAAAGGATATGATTTTATGGGTGGACAAAAACAAATAAAGGTTCATAATAAGAGTAGTAAGCCGGATAATATCGTCATGAAGGAACATGAGATCATCCACCAGTGCGAAGAGATCGAACATGAGCTTCCTCGGTTCCTCCGGGGATTTTTCGCATACCTTCGCGGCAATGTGCTTCCTATGACTAGGCTGGCTTACCTCCATGACATCAAATTTTTCTGTGAGTATCTCATAAAAGAAACGGCTCTTTCCGAGGCTCCATGTCCAAAAGACATCACCTTATCGGAGTTTGACGAGATCCGGGCGGTGGATGTGAACGCATTTATCGACTATTGCAGAAGGTACAAAGTCGAAACGAAGGGTTCGATTGTCGTCTATGAAAACAACAATAAGACCCTGGCCAGAAAAAAATCTTCTGTTTCGGTCATGTTCAAACAGCTCTATCGAGACGAGCTGCTGAAAAAAAACATTACCGATGGATTTGATCCCATTCGTGTTCCAAAAGCGACAGAACGGGAGATTAAAGCTCTTCAGGACGACGAGGTGATGATTATGCTGGATGCGGTGGCTGCGGGCAGCCATCTGACAAAGAAGGAACGGCAGTTTTGGGAAAAAACAAAAAAACGGGACAAAGCGATCCTGCTGTTATTTCTGACTTACGGTCTCAGGCTTTCTGAGCTTCAGCAGCTCAATGTGTCCTCCTTTAACTTTTCCAGAGGAGAATTCACGATCTACCGAAAGCGGGGAAAAGAATCCAATATGCCCCTGAATCAATCGGTAACCCTGGCGGTCAGAGACTACATAGAGGATGAACGGGCCGACGATTCCAAGCTGGAAGAAATCCATAAGGATGCGCTGTTTCTTTCTCTCCAAGGCAAGAGAATGACAGAACGGCAAATCCGGGAACTGGTGAAAAAATATACGTCCATTGGACTTGCTACATCCCGAAAATCCGGTTACAGTCCCCATAAACTAAGAGCTACCGCAGCTACCAGTTTGATCGGGCGCGGCAACTCCATCTTTGATGTTCAAGCTCTGATGGATCATGAACAGGTGACAACCACTCAGCTTTATGCTGCACATAAGATGAATGTCAAGCGGGAGCTGGTGAAAGATATGGAATGGGAGCTGGAACGAACTGAGGGTAAGAAGAAAAAATGATCACAGAAATAACAAAGATACAGTGTATGGTGGTTCTAGAAAGGAAAGAAAAAAGGAAATGAAGAAGAAGGCCTTTATCTGCACGTGTGCAGCATCTTTATTAATATGCAATTGTGTGACTGCGGCTCCTGTCTTTGCAGCCGACTATTCATTTATACAAAAAGTTGAAAATCTTCAATATGACGCTGAGTTTCAAGCAGAACTCGCTGAAGAAGAGGCAATTAAAGCAGGCAAGGCCGATACCAGCTGGTTTGATCCGGATGATCCCAAGGAAGTGTATGAGATTACGACTGAGCAGCAGCTCTTCGGTCTGGCTAAATTGGTCCGCACTAGGAAAATCGAATGGAAAGTCAATGAGGTCTATACTTTTAAAGGGGTTACCTTTAAATTGATGAATGATATCGCCCTGACCAAAAACTGGATACCTATTGGAAACTCTGAGGTACACTTGTTTGAAGGCGTGTTTGACGGGAATGGACATACGATCTCCGGAATAAAGATCAATGGCTCTCAAGAAGACAATCAAGGTTTTTTCGGTTATTTGGCAGGAACCGTGAACAACTTGAATTTATCCGGCAGCATCAATACTTACGGCAGCAATATCGGCGGTATGGCCGGCACGATGACCTCGTCGGCAGTTGTTGAAAACTGTACCGTAAACATAGAAGTCTCTGGGACAGATAAAATTGGCGGGGTAGTCGGCGAAAGCAATTCTGGTCAGGTGATCAATTGTCATAACCAGGGCAGCGTCAAAGGAAATGTCAAGGTTGGCGGCGTGGTCGGCGAAAACTGGAATGGACGTATTGAACAATGTTCCAACGAAGGAACCGTTGTTTCTAAAGGAAAGGGTGTGGGTACTTATGGTACCGGCGGTATTGCCGGTAGATCGGTAGCCAAATCAGCAATGATCAAGGAGTCCTTCAATCGAGGAAATATTCATTCGGGAAATGAATGCGCCGGCGGCGTGGTGGGTTATACCAACGCAGTCGGTTCAACGGTGGAAAGCTGTTATAATACTGGTTCTGTTTCCGGTCCTGAGGACGGTTCTTACGGTTATGTCGGGGGAGTGGTTGGTAGTATCGGCGAAGATGGAGTAAAACTTCGAAATTCTTATAATGCCGGAACCTTAAAAAATGGTAAATATATCGGCGGTATACTTGGCAATTACACGGCAGACTATTATAATGATATAGGACGCTCAATCAGCAACAATTATTATCTGAACAACTCGGCAAAGGCTGCTGTCGGAAAAGACAGGGAGGGGAAAGGGAAGAAACGGTACTCAAAGACGATCGTTCCCATGTCCTCCGGAGATATGAGGAGTACCCATATGGCATCCGATTTGGGCAATGCCTATCGTCCTGATACCAGCGGTATGTACGGCATGAACAACGGTTATCCGGTTTTTATATGGCAGGAAAATGAAACCATTGACCGGAACGCAATATTAAAAAAGATGAGGATCGGTTATAAGGATTCCTTCCAGAAGTTCTTTGAAGAAAATCTTTATGGGACTGCTTCTGGTGAATTTATTATAGAGATGTTCAACCCCCATGTTTATATTGAAAATATGTTTTCTGAATTAAAAGATAAAGCGGAAGATATGAAATAGACTAGATATAAAAATATTATGTAAAGTGAGAAATGAAACATGCAGACAAATACTTATCGATTATTATCAAAAGAGTTACAGATTGCCCCTCGCGTTCTGGATCATATTTCAGAGGCCGAGGAAGCGGTAAAAGGCGAATTTGATCATTTGGACGATATTATGGCATATAACCAGTATAAAGTCCTGACCGCATTTCAAAAGAATCGAATCAGTGACACGCATTTTGCCTGGAATACTGGATATGGCTACGATGATGCCGGCAGGGACGCTTTGGAGCGAGTTTATGCTGATATTTTTAAAGCGGAAGCAGCATTGGTTCGGCCGATTATCGTCAATGGGACGCATGCGTTAACCCTAACGCTGACCGGGATATTGCGACCGGGAGATGAGCTGATCTACTGCACCGGAGCCCCATATGATACGTTGGAAGAAGTAATTGGAATCCGGGGCGAGGGCAAGGGTTCTCTGAGGGAGTTTGGAGTCAGCTACAAACAAGTAGAGCTCACGCCGGAAGGAAATATCGATTTGACCGCGCTTAAGAATGCGATTACGGAAAAGACCCGCATGGTAACAGTTCAACGCGCTACCGGATATGGCTGGCGAAAGGCTATTACCATTCCTCAGATTCGTGAATGGGCGGACTTCGTCCACCAGATCAATCCCAATATTGTGTGCATGGTGGATAACTGTTACGGCGAATTTCTGGATACGGAGGAGCCTACTGAAGTTGGCGCTGATGTTCTTGCCGGTTCTCTCATCAAGAATCCGGGAGGCGGCCTGGCTTTGACGGGCGGCTATATTGCCGGAAAAAAAGAACTAATCGATCTGATTTCTTATCGAATGACCTCGCCGGGGATTGGGGGGGAATGCGGCCTCACGTTTGGACAGACCAGGACTATGTTCCAAGGACTGTTTCTTGCACCTAAAACAGTAAACGGTGCGGTTAAGGGTGCGGTTTTGTGCGCAAAGGCATTTGAAATGCTGGAATATGATGTCTGTCCGAAGGCAGGGGATACCCGGAGCGATATCATTGAAGCAGTCAAGCTTGGGAGTCCGGAAGCGGTGGTTGCTTTTTGTGAAGGAATTCAGGCAGCTGCTCCAATTGATGCTTATGTAAAACCGATTCCATGGGATATGCCGGGATATGAGGATCAGGTGGTCATGGCTGCCGGCGCCTTTGTTCAGGGTTCATCCATTGAGCTGAGTGCCGATGCTCCTATCCGCGAGCCTTACATCGTTTATTTTCAGGGGGGACTCACTTATGAGCATTCCAAATTCGGCGTTATCAAGGCCTTGCAGACCTTGTATGAACAAGGCCTGGTTTCATTGGATTAAAACAAATGGGTAAAGGGATTACTAGCTAGAGTTATGAATAAACAAAAAAAAGAACAATTACGAAGAAAAATTAAAGTATTTACAACCATTTTAAAGCTTGCACTGCTGCTGTTCATATTGGTGGGCTTGCCGCTGTATATCTATTTTTATCAGCCGGAAGTGATTGAACGCATGTCCAGTCTGGAAAGTGTAAACGCCTTTTTTAAGCAGTATAAAACCCAGAGCATTTTAGTCTATATTGGCGCGCAAGTGGCGCAGATCGTAGTCTGTATCATACCGGGCCAGTGGCTGCAATTCGCTGCCGGATATATGTACGGATTTTGGCTGGGCTTTCTGTTTTCTCTGATCGGCGCAGCGATTGGTTCGGTGATCACGTATTATCTGGCAAAACTTTTGGGCCGCGATGCGATGCATCTGATTTTCGGTGAGCAAAAGATCAATCAATTCATCCATAAGCTAAACAGCAAGAAAGCGGTTGTGATTGTGTTTCTGATTTTTCTGATACCGGGGGTACCCAAGGACCTATGCAACTATGCGGCCGGTATTTCGGAAATGAAGTTAAAGCCGTTTTTAATCGTTTCTTTGATCGGAAGAAGCCCGGGAATGATGGGCAGCCTTCTTATCGGCAGACAGATTGAAGCGGGGGATTATACAGGAGCGATCGTCATTGCGGTTATTGCAGTTATTCTGTTTATCATTGGTATTGTTATGCGGAAGAAATTGACGATCTGGCTGGATAAAGCTTATGACAAACTCTATAAATAGGAGACCTCTATGAGAAAAAATCTCAATTTTATTTTATACGGAATTGCAATGGCAATCATTTTGATTCCCATTGCAATGACGGAAGCTCTTCACAAACCGATGGGCCAGCCTGCGGAAACATGGCTTCTATCCGGCGGATTGGTCTTATTGATCGCGGGCAAGCTGTTCTCTATAAAAAAGAAGCGGCAGCAGACCGGCGAGTCCATCTTTTTAGATGTGGTCATCGTTCTTTGCCTGGCCGCTATGATTATATGGATGTTTATAAAGATGTAAGATGCGAGCCGTGCCGAGCATCTTTCACTATTCTATACCTTGCGGCAACGCCGCACTCCGATTCTGCTTGCTTTAACCGTTTTCCGATAACCATCGGGTGGAGGGAAACGGTCAAAATTTTTGTTTCTAACATTCTTAACTCCTTGTAAAAATTCCATTCTTTAATTATGCGTTTTTATTTATCACAAACTTGCGAACAAATGTTTACATTTTTCTTGACAAGGAATATATGTTCGTGTATGATAAGAACATCAGGAAGAACAAACGTTCAGAAAGGGTGGGTATATAGAATGCAGATGAAAAGACAAACAAGAAAAAAATATAGAATTAAATCAAGAGTAAGATTTACTGTCTTTATTGTTCTAATGCTTCTTGTAACAGCAACTGCAGTCACAACATTTTTGGGATTTAATAATGCAGATGGTATGACAAAGCCGCAATATATCCAAGTTCAAGTTGAGTCCGGCGACACATTATGGTCGATAGCAGAACAATATATGCCTGCGGATATGGATCGCCGTGAATCCGTACATATAATTAGTAAAACGAACGAAACTTCTGCATCAAAGCTTTATCCGGGACAAACACTGAAGATTCCTGTAAAACGTTAAGTTGTTTGTCTTTTGGATGTTGACAGAGGATACTAAATTATAATAAAAATTGCTTAAAACGGAAATTAGAGCTTCGCTTAGAAGGACAAAAGGAATAGGTATAAGATGATTGTGCCGACACGTAAGATACAAACGCTTGGAGAGCGAAATAAACTAATAAACGATCAAGTATTGGGGCAAGTGAAACAAAGCTGCTAAATGAATCTTTAGAAATTCGCCTACAATTTATTTAGACAAAAGGGGTTATTATAAAAATTATGCATTTTCCTAAACCAATATTATACAACTATTATACAACTTACTTGAAAAAGCTGAACTGCTAATTTGTTCGGCTTTTTCGGTATTTCAGTATACTTTCGTGGAACTTTATAAATTATAACATTTCCGAAAATTATGATTTTAGGAATAGTTACTGAAGCTTGATGTTACCTTCTTTCCTATTATAACCGTACAGTTAATCTGCTGATTTTTGCTTTTCAAATACCAGCGTGATACCGCTCTGGGAAAATAGCAGCTGATTATTTTCCAAATTTACTTGCAGATCAGAGCTATTGTCACTGTCTTTAATAGTATAGACACCATCACCATCATCGCTCCACTTGCTTTTTTTTGCTTCTCCAAAGATTTCAATTGAAACCGTATTGTCCTCGTAGAATATGATTTGAGGAAAGCTGTCAAGATTCATTTGTTTTAAAAAGTCGTCTCTGGTGATTTCCTGATCTGCGACTTTCGCAGAACTCAGTTCCCAGATCCCTGTGATGAGAGCTTTTGAAGCGTCATCAGAATTATTGCATGCTGTTATGGTTATACAAATGAAAGCGGTCAATAATAACAGGACGACTTTGCTTTTGATTTTCTTATTTAACATCTTCTCCCCTACTTCTTCTCATAAGTCAGCGCATAGCCGTTTTGTTCCATTTTCAAAGTCGATCCGTCAAGTTCCACGGATTTGGTCACATCATCGTCCCCTGACTTATAAGTGATGGAATAAGCACCGCCCTCTTCGGCCCAAGTGCCGGTTCCTGAATCGCCGTTCACATCCAGCGTTACTTTGCCGTCGTCTTCAAATGTTAAAACCGGAACTTTATCCACATCAGCGGATTTCATATAATCCTCCGCACCCATTTTGCTGCTGCCCGCCGCAATTTCCGATAACTCCCAGGTGCCGACGATTGCTGTATTTCCGCCCTTCTTCTGATCACCTGCACCGCAGGCCGCAAGTCCAATACATAAAACCATTGCTAGGATCAATGCCGGGATGTTTTTTTTCATCTGATACATAACATTAAACTTCCTTCCATTCTTCATTTCAATATATATGACTCATTTTCTGAAAGCTTTCTTGCGCTCGATATAAGCTTTTGCCTGCTCATAAAGAACTTTTTCGTCAGCCGTCTGCGGCATATAGGGTTTGACTTCTTGCGGACGGCCGGTTTCGTCGATGCATACCATGGTAAAGTAAGCGGACAAGGCAACCTGCGTATTCCCTTCAGACTTTAAATTTTCCGCATCCACCGTCACCAAGACTTCCATAGAGGTCCTGCCCACATATACGATGGAAGCGGTACATACGACCAGATCGCCCACATGAACGGGAAAATGAAAACTCATCTCATCCACTCTAGCGGTCACGCAATCTGACTTGGAATAACGCATGGCCACCGCCGCTGCCGCTGTATCCATGAATTTTACCATTTCACCGCCGTGGACGACACCCAGCGCATTGGCATGGTGAGGCATCATTACCTGGCTCATTACAATTTGATTTTTTACATCCATATTTTGTCAACCTTCCTTCAGCATATGTCTCCAATACAGAGGGTTCCCCTGCTGTACCAGATCGATTCCTTTCCTATGATAACATAAAATGGACGAAAAGGTCAGCCTCTACAGGGCGGTTATTTGGATTTGGCAATCAAGTCCTTTTTCCTCTGCACATGCTTCGCAGCTTCTTCATACAAACGCAATTCGTCTTCCGTCTCCGGGACATAGTCAGCGACGCACTGGGGCCGCCCGTTCTTGCCCATGCACACCATGGTGAAGTAGGCGGACAGGGCTTTCTGAGGCTTACTGTTGGATTCCAGATCTTCCGCTTCCACATTCACCAAAACTTCCATGGAAGTTTTGCCTACATATACGATTGACGCTGTACAGGTCACCAATGCTCCCACAAAGATCGGAAGGTGAAATTCCAGCTCATCCACTCTGGCGGTTACGCAGTTTGCCTTGGCATATTTCATGGCCACTGCCCCGGCGGCCGTATCCATGAATTTCATGATTTCGCCCCCGTGTACGTTCCCGGCCACATTGGCCTGATGGGGAAGCATTACCTGGCTCATTACGATTTGATTTCTTACATCCATATTGTTCATATTCGTTTACCTCCTGGTCTTTCTAAAAAAAGTCAATTTCTTTTTCCCGGACACCTTATAGTGTATCCAGATAACTTTGCAGAATTAATACTGCCGCTTGTTTATCAATCACTTTTTTACGCTTGTTTCTGCGCACATCGCCCTCGATCAGAACCTTTTCAGCTATGACCGTGGTCAATCGTTCATCCTGAAAGACGATCTGAATGTGGCCCATACCGGAACTTTTCATTTTATTTTCCAGCATGGTTTTAAATTCATAGACTTTTTCTGTTTGTATGCTATCGGTACCATCCAGCTTTTTCGGCAGCCCTATAACAACCGTGTCACAGTCATGTTCCTTAATCAGATCCATGACTTTTCCCGCATCTTTTCGAATGCCAACCCTTTCGATGGTCATAATTCCCTGAGCGGTGATCAGCAAAGGGTCGCTTACCGCCACGCCTATGGTCTTGTCGCCCACATCCAACGCAATTTTTTTCATATTGTTTCCTCGCTTAAACAAAAAATAAGCGGACCGAAATGTTGGCCCGCTTCTCTTAACATTTTACTTGTTCAGGTAAGATTTAATCAATTCCTCTACCAGATCGTCACGTTCGATATGCCCGATGATGTTTCGCGCATTGTTGTGGCTGGTAATGTAGGAAGGGTCCCCCGACAGGATATATCCCACCATCTGGTCGATCGCATTATAGCCTCTTTCCTCCAAAGCATCGTATACAATATTTAAAATTTCTTCAATTGTTCGTTGTTCTATCTTATCGAAATTATCGTACATTCTTGTCTGTCTGTCCATGGTATGTACCTCCTTACCGTCTCTACTTTGATACAATTATACACTTTTATACAATGAAGTACAAGAGATTTTGTTTGATTTCACAAAGACTTAACATTGCCGCAGTGCAAGGCCCGATGCTGCGGCAAATGTTATAGAATCTGTGCGACCAAATGCGTTACAGCAGGCTTTCTGCAACTGCAAAGGCATCCTTAATCTTGGAAGGATCCTTTGCCCCCGCCTGAGCCATATCGGCTTTACCGCCGCCGCCGCCGCCTGCAGCCGCAGCAATCTGCTTGATCATTTTTCCTGCGTGATAGCCCTTATCCAAAAGATCATCTGTCAGAGAAACCAGGAAAGTAACTTTTTCGCCGTTTTGTGCAGCAAATACCATTGCTACATTTTTGTGTTCGGCTTTGATATCATCGGAAAGTCCGCGAAGATCCTGTATCGTGTAATCTTTGAAAGCTCTTGCGATTAACGTCACCCCATTGACCTCTTTGGCATCATCGAACATCTTGTCCATTGCATTTCCAATTGCATTCTTTTTGAACTCCTCCAACTCCTTTTTGACTGACTTGATTTCTTCAGTCAAATTTGAGAGCTTTGCCAAAAGTCCGGAAGGATTGGTTTTTAAGACGACTGCTGCTTCGGCGATGGTCTGCTCCGTTTCGTTGATTCTCTCCAAGAGCGCGGCACCTGTAATTGCTTCAATTCGGCGAACACTAGCGGCTACGCCTGATTCGGAAACAATCTTCAATGCGCCGATCTGACCGGTATTGGCAACGTGGGTGCCGCCGCACAGCTCCTTGCTGTAATCACCGATAGATACAACTCTTACCACATCGCCGTACTTCTCGCCGAAAAGTCCTACTGCACCTTCTTTAGCTGCTTCTTTCAGTGCCATTTCCTTAGTTGAAACAGGAATAAAATGGCTGATCTTATCGTTTATGATTTCTTCAACCTTTGTTAATTCTTCCGAAGTCAATGCTTCGAAGTGATTAAAGTCAAAACGGAGTCCGCTGGCTGTAACACTGGATCCTGCCTGTTGTACATGATCGCCCAGCACTTCTTTCAAAGCTTTATGAAGCAGATGGGTAGCGGTATGGTTCCGTGCGGTATTATTCCGATTAGGTGCGGAAACCAAGCAGTTTACCTCGTCGCCTGTTCTCAGCTCACCTTTTAAGCCTTTGATTTTATGAGCGAAAACATTCTGGAATTTGATGACCTCCAGAACCTCTCCGGCAAAGGTATCATTATATATAATACCAAAATCTCCGGCCTGACCGCCGCTTTCTGCATAAAACGGAGTTTTATCGAGAGCAATTCTGCAGATTTCGCCCTCTTTCAGGCAGCTAACCGGCTTTTGCTCCCAAAACATAGCTTTAATCCTCCCGGTATCAACAACGGTATCGTAACCGGTAAATTCCGTGCTCCCTTCGAAAACAAATTCTGTTGAAGCCTCTTCCCATCCGGCATCTTCTTTTGACCTCTGAGCCGCCCGAGCCAGTTCCTTCTGATGTTCCATATGCTTATTAAAGCCTTCCACATCCGCTTGGCAGCCCTGCTCTTCCAGTATTTCTTGAGTCAGCTCCAGAGGGAAGCCGTAAGTGTCGTGAAGCTTGAACACCTTTTCGCCGTCCAAGATAGTCTGGCCGTTCGCCTTCATTTCCTTTACATAGTCTGTGATAATGCTGGTTCCCTGATCAATGGTACTGCTGAATTTATCTTCTTCAATGGTTATGACTTTTTTAATATATACGCGTTTTTCTTCCAATTCAGGATATGCTTTGCCGGAAATCTCTATAACTCTGCCGCACAGATCGGCCAGGAATGATCCCTCAATTCCCAGCAGCCTCCCATGGCGGGCCGCACGCCTTAGCAGCCGCCTCAAGACATATCCCCTGCCTTCATTGCTCGGTATGATACCGTCAGCGATCATAAACGTAATCGAACGAAGATGGTCGGTAATGATGCGAATTGAAACGTCTGTCGGTGCTTGTCCATTTTCATATTTAACGCCTGCTTTTTCCACGACTCCATCCAAAACAAAACGGACCGTATCAATATCGAAGATCGAGTCAACGCCCTGCATGATAGTAGCCAGCCGTTCCAGCCCCATGCCCGTATCGATATTAGGATGGGCCAGATCCGTATAATTGCCGTCCTCATCTTTGGAAAATTGTGTGAATACGTGGTTCCAGAACTCGATATAGCGGTCGCAGTCGCAGCCCGGTTTACAGTCCGGATTATCACATCCGTATTCTTCTCCTCGATCGTAGTAAATCTCAGAACAAGGACCGCAGGGTCCTGTCCCGATTTCCCAGAAATTATCATCTTTTCCCAGGCGAACGATTCGTTCTTCCGGAAAACCGACAATATCTTTCCAAATATCATATGCGTCGTCATCTTCTTCAAAGACGGAGACCCACAGACGATCCACCGGCAAATCCAAAACCTTTGTCATGAATTCCCAGCCCCAGGTGATGGATTCCACTTTGAAATAATCGCCGAAAGAGAAGCTGCCCAGCATCTCAAAGAAAGTGCCGTGGCGTGACGTATATCCCACGTTCTCAATATCACCTGTCCGCAAACATTTCTGACAAGTGGTCATTCTTTTGGACGGCGGATTCTCAAGACCCGAAAAATAAGGTTTAAGCGGCGCCATTCCTGAATTTATTAAAAGTAAGCTCTTATCGTTCTCCGGGATAAGAGAGAAGCTTTTTCTTTTATAGTGACCTTTAGTCTCATAGAAGCTTTGAAAGGCTTCTCTGATTTGATTAAGTCCCAACTTTTCCATTATAATGTTTCCTCCTGCATTTATTAAACAATTACCCGTAATTATAGCACAATTGCAGTGCGGATTCAAGGCTGCGCGCTATCTTATGTGTACCGGGGCGCTGTATTTTCCATAGACTTTCTTCTTTGCCGAATCGTATTTGTAAGCCCGGACCTTCACATAATAACGGGTGTCCTTTTTCAAGCCTTTTATGGTCTTTTTGGTGGATTTGGCATTGGCATAACTGCTCTTTTTAAAGGTTTTCGACCGGGAATATTTGATCTGGTAGTCGTCCGCACCACGGACTTTGTTATAGGACAGCATCATCTTTGTGCTTCTCTTTTTGCTGATCCGTTTGATATACGTTTTCCCGACCTTTACTTTGTTCCATTTGGCGTAAAGGGTATAATTCTTTTCTGCGCCTTTTTTGATTACCGTAATTTTATGTTTCAAACGTTTGTCCGTATACCAGCCTTGAAAGCTGTACCCGGCTCTCGCCGGTTTTTTCAGCGATACTTTCTCGTTGTAGTAAAGGTCAGGGCTGTTTTTCGCCAGCCTGCCGCCGCCGGTTTTATAGCGGATGGAATAGCATGTCGTCACCGCGCAGCGGGCTGATTTGCCGCCTCTGTCTTTGGAAACGACGGTAATGTAAGCTTTCCCATAACCTTTTGCAAGGACCTTTCCCTTTTGGTCTACAGTTGCAATTTTGCTGTTGGACGTTTTCCAGGTGACGCCTTTTTCTGTTGCATTGGATGGGGACACGGCTGCCTTTAAGGTAAAGGAAGCGCCTTTTTTTATTTTGGCGGAGGTTTTACTCAGCTTTACCGAATAAACGGCCTGCGGTATGGTGAGTTTGGCTAAATCCAAGACCCCGCCGGAGGCGACCTTACCTGCCAGGGAATCGGTTTTCCGCACACTCTTTTTGACTGTTTCTGCAACTTCCAGGGCAGAGAGGTCAGGATTGCAGGCGGCAATCAGGGCTGCGGCACCGGCGGCATGAGGGGCTGCCATGGAGGTGCCATACATAAATGTATATTTACCCCATGTCTAAAACCAGGATACTAGACGGCTGTCCACTTTTCGACAGACCACCACGGATCGCCAAGCTGGCATAGGTCGTCCCGACCTGACCGACCTTCTCCTTTAGCGTGTATGGAATTTGAAGAAAAGCTAAGCCTTTTGTTACATCGGTAAACTGTAATTTCAACGACTGTTTCCCGGTGTTGAAAAAATGCGCTTGATCCAGGGTATAAGTATAGTTGATTGAAGGATTCGTGTTTTTCGGCACACCCCATTTTCCCGGCTCCAGACTGTCTTTCTCCTCATAGTCGGCAAATTCATCGCAGAGCTGCGCTCGCTGCGCAGGCGTGTAGATACCGGGAGTAAAGGAAGGTTCGTTGATTGTCGATAAAATATATGATCCCGGTGCCGCCAGATCGACCGACGTTTTCCCGTAATTGGAATAAGGGGCCAAATCCCCGGAAGGATCGCTGGCGGCAACGGCGATGTTGTATGGGCTGTCCGCGCCGGCAGGGGAAATTAGCCCGCGGTCATTATCCTCGCTGTCGTTTCCGGCGCAGCAGAAAGAGACGGCGCCCTTTTCCCCGGTAATATCCATTACCCTTTTAAACAGTTGGTTCATTGCCTTTATTTTAGGGGCATCTGGCGGGGTATAGTCCTCAGGGATCTCAGTATAGGAATTGTTGATCGCCGCCACGTCAACGCCCAGATCCTGAACGTCGCTGATGTACCAATAGGCACGCAGCGCATTGTAAAGCTCGCCGTATCCATCGTCATCCAGCATTTTCAAGGCCATAAGCTTGATCTTCTGGTTGATGCCGCTGATGCCCACGCCATTATTCCCTGAGGCTCCAATGATACCCGAACAGTGCGTCCCATGCCCATTGTCGTCCATTGGCTCGGCGTCTTCGCTGGCAAAATCATATCCGTATTTCCCCGGCAGCTTGTCCTGATGAGGATTGACCCACATATTGCTTATGAGGTCTTCATGGGTATAATCTATCCCGGTGTCGACGACCGCTACCACCTTAGAGCTTCCCGTTGTCCCTTTATCCCATAGCCTTTCCGGGTGCAGGTCCGCGCCAGGGACACCGCCGCTCTGGCCGGTATTCTTTAGGGCCCACTGGGATGTTACATAGGGGTCGTCCGGCATTTTGCAGGCTTTTAACTGGTAATTGGGCGCGGCGATTTCTACTTGGCCGCTGGCTTTCAGTTTTTCCAGCACTTGTTCCGTAGAGAGCTTCTCTGAACGCACCAGGGCGATGGTCGTTGTTTTTTGCGCCGCGCTTTTTTTTGCTGCGGACGGGCTTTGGGCGGATGGTTCTTTCGCAGCATGTTTGAAATTACAGGTGTCAGCTACCTGGATGCCATCCACATCCAGCGAAGCGGCGGCCGCCCTGCGGCTCATGCCCCCTTGTGTATCTTTGAGAAGGACGATGGCTTCCCCTTCTTTATAATGCGGCTCTTTGCTGTCTTTTGAGCCTGTTTCCCAGGAAGAAGCTGCGAAGGACGCAACTGGGGAAAAACACATCATCAGGGCCATGATGCCCGCTAACAGTTTCCCTTTCATTTTATATACCTTACCCGCGACGGATCAAAAAAACCTCTCGCTTCAGGAGCCTGATCAGGAACCCCCACGGCGATAAGGGCATACGGAATGCTGGTCACCCGCAGCAGTGCTTGGGCTTTCTCCACCCGGTGCTGGATCGGATACATGCCGCACCAGCAAGTGCCGTAACCAAGATCTTCTGCCTGAAGGATCAGGTTTTCCGCCGCCGCCCCGCAGTCCTGAGGCCAGAAGCCGGAACAGATTCCGGTTTGCAGCTCCGGTTTTGCGCAAATCACAATGGCTGCGGACGCGGTCCTGAGCATTCTGGCATATGGATTTATTTCCGTAAGTTTCTCTAGGATCCCACGGTTTTCCACAACCAGGAATTCCCAAGGTCTGGTATTTCCGGCGCTGGGAGCCATCATAGCCGCTTCCAGCATCAGCTGAAAATGCTCCTGGGGAATGACCACGCCCTTTTTATATTTGCGAATGCTGCGTCTGCTGCGAATTGCTTCTGTTACGTTCATCTTTTATAACCTCCTCGGTTTAATCCATATATTGCCTCGGCGCCCGGGCAAAAGCTTCAAAGGGAACATCTCCCCGATAATTCAAAATTGTATCTTTTCGAAGAAACCGCAGATAACGGGATTCTTCTTTTTCCATTTCTTCAATGGATTTTCCTTCATAACCGTTGAAGACAGAGACTTTTAACGGCTCTGGACGCATTCTGCCTTGCTCGCTTTTTTTCAGCAGGGTTTTTATATGTATGTCTGCATGGGGAAAGGAATAGCCGCAGATCACAATGTGGTCCGCGTTGACAAGAGCTTCATAAGCATTTTCCCAAACGCGGCGGATATTGTCGCCGTACTGGACGAAATTTTTAAAATAGGTGGGCGGAATAATTACCGACGTCTGTTGACTGCCGCATTTTTCACATTTATGGGCGTTAAAATCCAGCAGGTTGTTGGCGGAAATATCCGCCGCTTCTTTCACTTGGATACATCCGCATTGGGTGCAGTAGAGCCAGTTCATGGAACCATGCAGCTTGAGCAGCCTAATCCCGTGTCCTTGGCGTGAAAAGCCATAATTGATGATTCTCCTTTGTGAAAACAATGCGTTATCCGCAAGGAGATCGTAATTGGTGGACAAAAAATCCACCTGACGCCCGCTGCGGTCGCAGAGATTTTCCACCAGCTGCTTATGATAACTATCGATAATCTGATAATTATCTTCATTTCGCTTATGTTCGAGCTGGGATTCGATGGCAAGGGCCATGCTGGCAACAATGGCATCCTTGTATTTCCGGACTTTCCCGCTTCCGGCATAGCTGCCTTCCACCTCAAGAATACCCAGAGCCTCCTCAAAAGACGGGAAAAGCATGGGTTTGGAGCAGCCCAAATCAATTCCAAAGTAACCATCAAAAAACGTAAAAAGATCCATTTTCACGTTTTTATAAAATGGATTCTTCTCATCGTACCGCGTTTGAATCTCCCGGGATTCATCCATCGATTCCATATAGGCCCGGAATAATTCTTTCTGAAGGGGTGCCCCATCGCTTTTTGATGCGCCGGCGCCCAGAAAAACTACAAGTCGCTCCATAAATTTCACCTGTGTCCGCCAAATATGAATTGCTCTGTTCCTATTATATACCGCTGCCTGTTCTTATGTAAACAAAAACTACCATAAAAAGGGCCGGTCCGCAGAACCAGCCTTTTTCCTCAAAGAAAACCGTTTTATTTTTCCTGTTTTGATTGAGCCTTTTCCTTTTCTCTCAACTCTTCAATGATGTTGTCATCATCATCCAAATCTTCTCTGGTCATTCCTAAAATCTTCATATCATCCATATGATTCCAGACCTTATCTTTTTCCATATCATCTAAAATACCCATTAAACTACCTCCGTTAACTTTTCCGTAATATTTTTCAAATCATCGACCGCATTTTTCAGGCCTCGGTGAATCTGTCTCTGGTCTCTCGGCGAAAGGAACATGTATATATGCATTCCAATGATCGCGCCGGCAATGCCAATCCCTACGGCACCAGTGCAAAATTTTCCCATTTTCCGTCCCTCCTTGTATGTTCATTTGTTTAAAATTAGTATGTCCTTACCTGTGGATATTATGTTACTATAAACTTAGATTTCAGGAGGTTTTTATGAAAAAAAAGAAATTAGGGAATACCGGAATTGAAGTAACACCCATTGGGTTCGGCGTACTGACCGTTGGAAATACCCAACTCAATCTGCCGGTAGAAGAAGGAGCAAACGTTTTGCGCTATGCTTTGGAAAAGGGAATCAATTTTCTTGATACTGCTCAATATTATGAAACCTATCCATATATCCGCCAGGCGCTTAAAGATTCCCCGTATAAACCGGTGATCTGCTCCAAATCGCTGGATTTGACTTACAGCCAAATGGAATTTGCCATTAACGAGGCTTTGGAAGAGATGGATCTGGCGTATATCGATATCTTTCTGCTTCACGAAGTCCGTCAGGATCCGGATTGGGATGATCGGGCGGGAGCCTGGCGCTGTCTGGTGGAAGCCAAAGAAAAAGGTCTGGTGAAGGCCATCGGCGTATCTACTCACCATGTGGATGTGGCGGAGAAAATGGCCGCAATTCCAGAAGTGGACGTCCTCTTCCCTCTCATCAATTTCAAAAGCCTGGGTATTCGAAAGGGAGACGGTCCGGGAACGAAAGAAGAGATGGCCGCAGCCATTGAAGCCAATGCCAGGGCAGGAAAAGGCGTCTTTGCCATGAAAGCCTTCGGCGGCGGAAACCTCACCGGTTCTTATCTGGAAGCGCTGGACTATGTGCGGGATCTGCCTGGCGTTGATTCGATCATGATCGGCTTTGGCAGCAAGGAAGAAGTGGATCGAATCGTGGAATATGCAGAAGGCACCATTGATCCGGATTATATTCCTGATGTTTCCAAAAAGAGAATCCGCATCGATCAGGGAGATTGTGAAGGATGCGGAGCCTGTATTACCCGCTGCCCCAATAAAGCCATTTTCCGAAACGGAAACGGTCTGGCGCAGGTGGATCCTTCGATTTGTCTCACCTGCGGCTACTGCGCGCCGGTGTGTCCGGTGAGAGCGATCATTATGTTCTAAGTTTACATAATAATTTTATTATACAGGAAATATCGATTGCGTAGCATTTCCTGTATTTCAAAAGAGTTTACCTTGTGAAAGTGAGCGCGAAGCGCGAATAACGTTTCCAAAGGAAACTTTTTTATAGTCAGCTTAGACCGCAGCTATTCGATAAACCCGCCGCCAACCACACAGTCATCCAAATAAAAAACGATCGATTGGCCGGGCGTGGCAGCTCTCTGTTTTTCATCAAACACAGTGAGGATCCTGCCGTCCGGCTTTGTCATGATCTGTGCAGGCGCAGGTCTTGCTGCATAGCGAATCTTAGCCATTACCCGGGCCCCTTCCAAAATTTCAGGCATGCAACTGCTCCCCGTCATCGAAAAAAAGCTCCCGGAGCAAATTACTTCCCGGGAAAAGAGATCCTCGTGATCCCCCAGAGTCACTGTATTAGCTGCCGGATCCATATCGGTGACGAAAACGGGCTTGCCGAAGGTAATTCCCAGTCCCTTTCTCTGTCCGATGGTGTAGTGAATCAGCCCTTTGTGGCGCCCAAGGACATTCCCCTCTTTATCAATAAAGTCTCCCTCTTCGATGGAATATCCATGTCGTTTAATATAGTCGGCATAATTTTCGTCGTCCGCGATAAAGCAAATCTCCTGGCTGTCCTTAAGATCAGCGTTGTTCATATGATTTTGTCGGGCGATTTCCCTGGCCTGTTCCTTATGTTCCATCAAAGCCAGAGGCAGAAGCAGGCGTTCGATAACCTCCGCCGGCAGGCGATACAGCATGTAAGACTGATCTTTTTTTTCGCTGGCAGCACGCCGCACGGTCCATCCAAGCTGAGAATTATAAGCAGTGCGTGCATAATGGCCTGTGGCAATGTGAAAAGCCCCCGCCCGATCCGCCTCTTGGGTGAGAATTTTGAACTTCACCGTGGGATTGCAGAACACACATGGATTGGGCGTTCTCCCTGCCGCGTATTCACTGCAAAAATTATCGATGACCGTGTCTTGAAAAAGCTGGTGAACATTGCGGTAAAGGAAGGGAATCCCGATCTGATCCGCCGCGGCCTCTGCTGCCCGGCGCCCCTCTTCATTGCCGGAAGAAACGTCAAAATAGAGGCCGGTTACTTCCATGCCTTTTTCCTTTAATAGTAAAGCAGCGGTTGTACTATCTACACCGCCGCTTAATCCAAGTATCACTTTTTTTCTATCCAGTGATTCGTTCATTTTATTCTTCCTCTGGCAGATCATGATGATCGTCCTCGTCCGCATTGGGATCGAAGCCTTCCAGACCTTTATAAGTTTTGCCTGTTTTCTGAGCGTAATCATAGATTGCTGATTTGATCGCATGATCCGCCAGCACCGAACAGTGTATCTTCACTGCCGGAAGGCCCCCCAGCTCGTTGATGATCTGTTTGTTAGTCAGATCGAGAGCTTCATCGATGGTCATACCGATGATCATGTCGGTTGCCACACTGGAGGATGCAATTGCCGATCCGCAGCCAAAGGTCTTGAACTTTGCATCTGTTATTTTATCATCCGCCACCTTAATGGAGATCTGCATCATATCCCCGCACACCGGGCTGCCGTAAGTACCAACGCCGTCGGCGTTTTCAATTTCTCCAACATTATGCGGATTCATAAAATGATCCATTACTTTATCATTATACATGTTAGCCATGTTTTACCACCCTTTCTCGCTCGATACTGATGAAATTTCTCTAAGTTTATTTACCACATTTACCAGGGTTGAAACAACATAATCGATATCTTCTTTTGTCGTCATATCGCCTACGGTGAACCGCAGGGTTCCGTGGATTTTCTCCACCGGTATTCCCAGGGCCGACAGCACATGGGAAGGCGTCAGAGACGCGGATGAGCAGGCAGAGCCGGTTGAAACGGCAATCCCGTTCATATCCAGATAAAGGAGCATCGCTTCTCCCTCAATAAATTCGAAGGTCAGATTGGCGTTGCCCGGATGTCTGTGTTCCATCGATCCGTTTACATAAACATTGTCGATCTTTTCCTGAACCTGCTGGATCAAGTAGTTCCGCAGGGACGATGTATGCTGAATATGTTCGTCCAGGTGGATCCGGGCCAGTTCAGCCGCTTTACCGAATCCTACGATACCGGCCAGGTTCTCCGTGCCGGCCCGTTTTTTATTTTCCTGGGCTCCGCCGTGGAGATAGTTGGAAAGCCTTACACCTTTGCGGATGTACAGCGCTCCCACTCCTTTAGGTCCGTAAATCTTATGTGCGGATATGGACATGAGGTCCACGCCCAGCTCCTTCACATCGATGGGCATATTTCCCAACGCCTGTACGGCATCCGTATGGAAGAGGATCTGATGAGATTTGGCAATAGCTGCCAGTTCCCTGATCGGCTCTACGGTTCCCACTTCATTGTTGACAAACATGATGCTGATGAGAATGGTCTTGTCGGTGATGGCCGCTTCCAAATCGGCAGGGTTCACCCTTCCCTCAGAATCCACATCCAGATAAGTAACGTCATATCCGTGCTTTTCCAGGAACTCGCAGGAATGAAGCATCGCGTGATGCTCAATCTTCGTCGTAATTATGTGATTTCCCTTTTTCTTCAGAACATCGGCAGCGCCCATCACGGCCCAGTTATCGGCTTCCGTACCGCAGGATGTGAAAAAGATTTCCTTTTCATCTGCTCCCACAAGTTCGGCTACCTGTTTTCTGGCGCCAGCCAGGGCTTCTTTTGATTCTGCTGCTATACTATATAAACTGGATGGATTTCCATAGAACTCGGTAAAATACGGAAGCATCGCATCTAAAACTTCTTTTTTTACCGGCGTAGTTGCTGAATAATCTAAATAAACCTGTCGCATTTTCTACTCCTTTGTAATTCGATTCCTTTCAATACAATATACTATTATACCAATATTCAGCCGCATTTAAACACTTTTTGCCAAATTTTTTTATAATACAGGAAATATCGATGCAATCGATATTGACGGAGTTTCAAAGAAAGTACCTTGCAAAGTGTCGGCCCTTGCGGTCGACATGTGTGCATAGGGAGCTGTGCTCCCGTCATTCACACTTTTTTTAAAGTTTTGCCGGTTCAAATACGGTCAGCTTATAATTGCCGTCCTCTTCCTTAATGACCACGTTATAAAGCCCCTCTGAAGTAGAGGTCCCAGTATCCCAAACAATCTTCGCCTCATAGGTTATGTACTGAAAGAATTGTTTCTTCTTAGTCAATTCTTCAAAGCTGACGGAGCTTACTCTCGATATGCTGCTGGTCTCCTCAGCCGCGAGATCTTTCAAATCCTGCTTCAGGATTGTTTCATCTTCGATCTGGCGCAGGCGCTTTTCCGCTTCCCGATAAGGAATTTCGCCCAATGAAAAACTCTGCATCGTTATCGTCCTCTGGTCGATCAATGACTGAACTGCATGCTTGGGATCCTGTGAGGAAAAACCGCTGAACAGACAGAAAACGATTACAGCCAGCGCAGGAATCGCCAGCAAATTAAAATACTTTTTTTTCATTTGTATACTCCCCTTTGTTTTTTTCGATACTTGTATCATAAAACAAAGAGAGCGGGAAATTTGTCTTTTCCCGCCGTCCGATCAAATCTTTTTTTTGTGCTTTTTGTTGTATTCCTTCAATTCTTCCTCGCTCATATCCTCTACAAATTTGATTCGATCCAAATGTCCTTTGAAATTTTCACGAAACTTTGACAGATATTCTTGACGCAAAGATTCTCGTTCCTTATGCTCCTCATCCGTCAGACCTTCTTCTTTATGCTTTTTAGCCAGCTCGTTGATTCGATCGATCTTTTCTTTTCCAATCATTTCATCCACTTCCTTTTTATTTTAATTCACATTCGGCAGTCCGGCGCATCCCCTCAGTTTGGCTGATTGCAGACGGCACGGACATCCGCCTTTGTATTCCGTAATATCATTGTATTTGCGGATTCAGTATATAAAATCCCACTTTTTTTGTCAACCTGACTGTGGATTTTTACAAAAAATATGATAAAATATGGTGAATGTAATTACACACTTGGAGGAAATTAAATGAAAGAAAAACTAGTCATAACCGGCATGGGAGCTGTTACACCCATCGGAACCGGTATAGACACTTATTGGGACAACTTGGTACAAGGAGTCTGCGGGATCGATCGCATCACCCGCTTTGATACACAGGATTTGGCCGTGCAAATCGCAGCCGAGGTAAAAGACTTTAACCCGAAAGATTATATATCGCCCAAACTGATCCGGGAAATGGATCTGTTCCAGCAATACGCGTTTGCGGCGGCTGATGAGGCTTTGGAGCAAAGCTCCTTTCCGATACAGCAAGAGCCCAGCAGGATAGGCATTGTCATGGGAACTGCTATGAATGGAGTGGCAACAACAGCAGCGACTCAGGAGGAGCTGACCGCAGGTAAGGCCAAAAAAGTCAGCCCACGCTTCGTACCCAAGATTTTAGGCAATCTGGCCGCAGCCCAGCTATCTATCGCAAAGGGGATCCACGGCCCCAGCTATACGTTGAACACGGCCTGCTCTTCCGGCGGGGATGCGCTGGCCATGGCAGCCATGATTATCCACTGCGGTGAAGCAGATGCTATGGTCGTGATGGGTGGTGAAAGCAGCCTCTGCCCGGTGGTACTGGGAAGTCTGGCCCAGGCAAAAGCGCTATCCAGAAACAACGACAATCCCAAAAAAGCCTGCCGGCCCTTTGATGCTGACAGAGACGGATTCATCATGGGCGAAGGCGGCGGAGCGCTGATCCTGGAAACAGAGACTCATGCGCGGGCACGCGGAGCTAATATTTTGGCCGAGCTGGCGGGATATGCAAATACATCCGACGGCTACCACGTTACTTCTCCCGACCCATCAGCAAAAGGCGCCGTAGCATGTATGAAGCGCGCACTTGAGCTTGCGGAAATGGAGCCGAAAGAGATTGGCTATATCAATGCCCACGGTACATCCACTCCTCTGGGGGATCCCATTGAAACGAAGGCCATCAAAGACGTATTCGGCAGCCATATCCCCCCTGTCAGTTCGACAAAAGGCGCGACCGGACACCTGATGGGCGCAGGCGGTATTACTGAAGTTATCGCCTGTATCAAAGCGCTCCAGACTGCAACTCTGCCGCCCACGTGCGGCTATCAGACTCCTGACCCAGCATGTGATTTGGATTATATTCCGGGCCAGGCGCGGACATCGGCCATCCATGCCGCCATGTCCAATGCGCTGGGTTTCGGCGGACAGAACTCCAGCATTATTGTAAAAAAATATGAAAAATAGAAGATCAGAAAGAAGGTTTTAGTACAATGTCCTTTACTTATGACGTAACGATGTTTAAAGAAACCTTTGAAACATCGTTCACTTATTTAAATGGATTTATGCGTAATGTTTCGCGGTTCGCAGACCGTCCCGCTCTGTTTGATCCTGAACTGGAGCGGCAATGGTCTTATCGGCAGCTAAATTCGGAAGTCAATCGCTTGGCAAATGCACTGATTGAGGACGGGATTGAGAAAAACGATGTGATTATGTACCAGCTTCCCAATTGTGCTGAATTTGTATTCTGCTACCTAGCACCTCAGAAGATCAGGGCCATCAACTCCCCGATTAACTACCGGCTGGCTCCCGGTGAAACCGCCCTTTCTATTGACGATAGCAAACCAAAAGTATTTATCTACGATATGGAAATTCGGGAAATGGTTCAGGAGGCCCTTGCCATGTGCGCATACCGGCCGGATATTCTCATTATGACCGGGTGCACTGATAAAAAGGAACTTCCCCGCGGTCATATCACCTATGAGGACTACGTAAAAGATCAATCAGAGGAAAATCCGCTCTTACCGGTACCGGCTCATATCTATGATGAAACGACTCGTCTCTACACATCAGGTACGACAAGCAGACCCAAGGGCGTCCCCCTTAACAATATTAATGAAGTGCTGTCCGCCCACGATGTTATGATGCACTTCCCGCTGACCCCAATGGACCGGACAATGAATATGACACCGTGGTTTCACAGAGGCGGACTTCATTCCGGCGGTCCCTGCCCTACCCTTTACGCAGGCGGCGAGGTAATCATTCTCCGGGAATTTACACCAAAAAAATGTCTGAAATACACCGAGAAATATGAAATCACCTTTTTAATCGGTGTTCCTGCTGTTCTGACGCTGCTGACACAGGTTCAGGAGCGCAACCCGGTCGATCTTTCCCACCTGAAAGGGATCGTAACCATGGGCAGTCCCCTAGAAAAAGCTGCCTGCCAGCGGTTTCATAAGGTGCTCAGTCCGAATATTTTTAACGGTTACGGCACTACAGAGACCTTTTGGAACACCTTTTTGCGTCCTTATGACCTGCCGGAAATGGCCGGCAGCGCCGGACGCTCCTGCACGGACGATGATGTGCGGGTCGTAAAAGTCTATGACGATCGAAAAGCCGAGCCGGACGATCTTGCGGATATGGATGGACAGGATGTAGGAGAAGTCATTCTTTGTTCTCCGGCAAAATCCTCTTACAGCTATTATAACAACCCTTCGGAAATGAAGAAAAAGTTTTATAAAGGTTTTATGTATACCGGAGATTTGGCCACCTGGGATGCAAGCCAATTTATTACTATAGTAGGGAGAAAGGACGATATGATCGTTTCTGCCGGAGAAAATATCTATCCTTCACAGGTGGAAGAAATCCTCAATCAGCACCCAAAGGTCGCAGAGTCGGCCGTTGTAGGCGTTGCAGACAGGCTCAGGGAACAAGCGGTAGCTGCCTACATCGTGCCTGCAGACAGCAGTCTTACAGCGGCAGAACTGGGTATGTACTGCCTGGAGCATCCCATGCTTTCAATTTATAAATGTCCGCGCTTTTATCGATTTGTAGACGAACTTCCTCACACAGCCACCGGAAAATTAATGCATTATAAAGTGGCAGAAATGGCTGCCGAAGATCTGGCTGAAAAAAGACTGGAACGGCCTTAGTAAAGCAGATAAAAAGGCCCGTTGCCGCAAAAAACGATTGCAGCGACGGGTCTTTTTGTCCAACCTTGCAGGCCGGCAATAGAGGATCGTATCTTACAGGAACCTCCAGATAGCCAGATACTTTTAGGAAATTAAGATCATTCTTTGCTCTGTTGGCCCACATCGCATAAATATTGTTCCATGATCTGATAAATCTGCTCCAGGTCCAAAGGCTTGGCCAGATGTTCATTCATTCCCGCAGCCTTGCTTTCTGCGATGTCTTCTGTAAATACATTCGCCGTCATTGCGATGATGGGCACTTTTTTCGCATCTGCTCTTTTCAGATTGCGGATGATACGGGTGGCTTCAATCCCGCCCATAACCGGCATTTGGATATCCATAAAGATCAGACTATAGGTGTCTTCAAGGGCTGCTTGGAACATATCGACTGCTTCCTGTCCGTTTCGTGCGATATCCACAAGAGCTCCTGTTCGCTGCAAAATTTCCACCGCAATTTCCCGGTTCAGATCATTATCCTCTACTAGAAGCAAACGTTTTCCTGTATGAATTCCCTTTCGGAGTTTTGACCGAGACTGATCGACCGGCTCTTTCGTCTCTTTGAGTACATAACGTTTGAGCGCATAGGCGAGACTGGACCGCAGCATCGGCTTCACTACAAAACCATCCACTCCGGCGGCCTTTGCAGATGCTTCGTATTCCGTCCAGTCATACGCCGAAAGCAGAATGATAGGAATGTGTTTTCCTATTCGCTTTCGAATCTGCCGCGCCGTTTCAATTCCATCCATTCCCGGCATCTTCAGATCAATGATAATTGCTTGATAATCCAACGATTCTTGATGTGCTGAAGCAGCCATTTTTATCGCTTCTTCTCCGGAAAGGGCCCACTGACTGTCCAGTCCGAGTTCCTCCAGTCGCTGACAAGTCGTTTCACAAGAAATCTGATCGTCATCTACGACCAGAACCGGCGCAACGGCCTTTATTTTAAGATCAAATTCTTTTTCTTCCTGTAGTTTTAAATACATGGTTACGGTAAAGACCGATCCTTGTCCATAGCTGCTGCTAACCTGAATATCGCCTCCCATCATACGGACAATATTCTGACTGATAGCCATTCCCAAGCCCGTTCCTTGAATCGTATGTATATTATCATCTTCCGCACGCTCAAAAGGCAGGAAGATTTTTTTCACGAATTCCGGCGTCATACCGTACCCATTGTCTTTGAAAATAAATTCATAATAGCCGTAACCATCACGATTTGAGGGCTTTTCTTTAATATCCAGGACGATCTTTCCTTTATGCGGCGTATATTTAATCGCATTGGAAAGAATATTGAGAAAGACCTGCTCGATACGCTGGGGGTCGCCTATGACGTTTTCATGTTTCAATTGGTAAGCATGAATATCAAAAGTATGCTGTTTTTCCAGAACTGAGGGATGAATAATGGTTATCATGCTCTGTAGAATATCACTCAGACTGAATTCTTCGTCTGCCATTGTGATTCGTCCGCTTTCAATTTTGGACATATCCAGGACTTCATTGATCAGGCTTAGAAGAAGTTTTGAAGAAACTTCAATCTTAGATAGACAGTCTTGAATCCGTTCCTTATCATCAATGTGGGATGAGGCGATAGCAGTCATACCCATAATCGCATTCATTGGAGTTCGAATATCATGACTCATCCGAGACAAAAAATCCGATTTGGATTTGTTGGCTTTCTCAGCGGCCTGAAGGGCTTCGTTGAGCAATTTGGAACGTTCTTCCAATTGCTTTTGCAATTCGCGCTGTTCTGTTATGTCTGTGATATCAATGTAAATGACCAGATATATTGGAGATTGATCTACCCAATCAATGCACTCAGCGTTAACCTGCATCCACATATCTTTACCGGATGGATCTTTAGACTGCAAGGTAAAATGAACTGGTTCTCCCTTTTCCATAAGCGGAAGATTTTGACGAAAGGTTGCACGATTCTTTTCCGTATCATAATTCGTGAGGCCGTAGGGCAGGCATTCCTGTCCATCACTGCCAAAAAAGTCACGAAAACGCCCGTTGGCTTCTAAAAATTCGAAACCTCCGTTTTCCACTCGAAATTTGGCGACAAATCCAGGAAGATTATCATATGTTACGGACTGTTCCTTTTGCATTCGTACAAAATCGTCAATATTGGTGAGGACTGAATAGGCAACTTGATAGCCATTTACATATTCATCTGCAAATGCGGTGGAAAATTTTACCCAGATACGTTCGCCGTTTTTTCTACGTATAGGGCTGACCAGCTGGTATCCTTCCTGCTTTGTTTCTAAAGCCTTTGTAACCGTATTTACCAATAGGTTCCACTCCTCCGGGTCCGTTTTATAGTAGAGATCACAATGGTTGTGAAACCTGGTTTCATATTCCTCTTTTGTCCATCCAATCAACTGATAATAAAAATCATTGGCCCATATGACCGTATAATGTTCATCCAGAAGATGTTTGCTTACACTAACTCCCAGCAGACTCATCAACGTACGATATTCGTAATCCGAGCTCTCATCTGCTTTCGCCTGTTTACTTTCTGTTTCCGTAGCCAATAGCCTTTCCTCCTTGCCTACCTTTGCAGCTAAACTGCACACGTCAAATAAATTGATATATTTACTTTGTTCACATAGGTATCTTTGTATAATTCTATCAAACATATTGGTGCTTTACAAGCTTATAGTAGATCTGGTTTAAAAAAAATGGTATACTATTTTTCCCATGCAATTGTTCGATACGAGGAGGATATGTTGTGAAGTATGGCAAAACCACTTTAATCTATGAATTTTTTAAAGTTCAAATTGAATTTGGATACTATAAAAAAGGAGATGTTTTGCCGTCGATGGAATTTCTGCATGAAGTGTACCACGCTGCGTTCCGTACAATACGAAATGCTTATCTGCAGCTCCAGGAAGAAGGATACATCAGCCTTTCTTCCGGCAGAAAGACTTTGGTTGTATATGATCAATCAGAGCAAGCATGCAACCAAAACGCAAAGGCGTATTACCTGTCTAGAAAAGAGGCGATTAAATCTTTGGGCCAAGCTTGGCAGGTCCTGCTCGTGCCTCTGATGCACCAAGGGTGTCTGCGACTGTGCAAAAGTCAAATGAACTTCATTAAAGAAGTGGCTGCTAAACTGGAAAATGGAGATCTCTACGTTTCTTTTTTATTGGGTCAGGAAATTATATTAGCGATGAATAATCGTCTTGCGCTGGATTTATACAATGAAACTGTTTCCTTCTACCAATTTCCACACACATTAAATAGGAAACTTCCCAATACGCAAAACTTACAACACCTTAGATTGTTATCTGGAAAGGTGATCGCGGCCTGTGAGTCTAACGACCGTGAGGAACTTTATCGTATTTACCTTCTAATCGAACAGGAAATCGGTGGAACAATTCAGTCTTTTATTCGGCAGGCACAGACAGATGTGCCACCTCAGAAACAAATCCCTTTTCAGTGGAATGTCTACCGGGGACGCCCCCAGCATTGCTATTCTTTAGCAGCAGAGTTGATCAGACTGATTATGCTTGATTCTGTATACGAAGAAGGGGATCAACTTCCTTCTTACAGCACGATCGCTAACACCTATGGCGTGTCCTTTAGTACAGTACGAAGGGTTGTCGATCTTTTAAAAGTATTTGGAGTTGTTACTACATCTCAGGGGTTAAGAGCTTCTGTAATTGCCATAAGAGAAGATAACATATTACTGAAGGCCCCGGCAGTGAAAAAAATTGCTTCCATGTTTCAGGAAGCAATGCAAATGATTCTTTTCGCTTTTAACCATATTGTAAAGCGCTATTCATCAAGATCAAAGCACAGGTTTTCACAATATACCTCCAAGCTTCAATCCCTGCAGGAACAAGGCGTTACATTCAAGAGCTTCTATCTTTGTTTGGATTTTCTTCTGTTTGACAACGATTGCCCGGCCTTAAAAGAACTTTGGTTAAAACTGCGGGAAACGCTGATTCTTGGTCTGCCTCTATTGGAATCGCAGGCAGGTTCCTGCGGCGTAAAACAACAGCTGAAAACTTATACGTCCGGGGTAATCAACGGATTAGAGTCCGGCGATATCCATCTGTTCTGCAGCAATTTGGAAGAATTGGCGTTTTTGGTCTCTGAAACAATGAAATTGATGAAAACAAAGAACGAAAAACTATCCTATAAAGACATGCCCAGTTCATAGGCTTGTTTCATAATCGCGCTGTCATCATCCGTATCTGTATCTCCTCCGGCAATGAGTTTGCCCACTAAGTCCATATCTTTGCCAATATAGGTCCCCAGATACCAATCGTAATTCGCCTGGTATTTTTCATAATCAGCCGGGGCTCCTTGAGCAAAAATCCCGATCAATTTAATCCCAGACGGAACACGGGGTTTGCGTTCTTTGTCGGAAAGGCAGTAATGGCGGTTCATAAATGTGATCATCGGTCCCGTTACTTGCGAATAATAGTTGGGAGAGGTCAGAATCAGTGCTCCGCTCTCCCTCAAATCTTTAAAGTATTCTTCCATATCGTCTTCGATGACACAGTCCGTATCATATTTTCGGCAGCATCCGCAGCCATGACAGCCTAAGATGTCCATTTCGTTTACATTGTAAATCTTAACTTTATGTCCGGCATCTCTTGCGCCCTTGATTGCTCTCATGGCAATCCTGGTAGAAATACTGGCATCTCTGGGGCTTCCTAATACAGCGGTTATCTTCATAATTGCATCTCTCCTTTTTCAAGTATTCGTTAATATGATATTATACTATGATCGATGTTTTTTTCAATGAAAAAGGGAAAGCTTTTTTCCGCCGTCCGTTCTTAGATGGCGCATTTTTTATTCTTTCACATTTCTTTAGCTGTCTGGCTGCTGTCATGGCGCTTTTGCTGATACATTCTGCTATCGGCAATATAAATTAGATCATCCAGCTCTTCCGAGTCATCAGGGTACTTGGAATACCCCAGGCTGAATCCGAGGAATTCCATATCGTGGAACTGTTCATCCCAAGGATACTCATTCAGCTGTGTCAGACAGCGCATGACGTCTGTGCCTATGTAAATACAAATAAACTCATCTCCGGACATCCGGTAGAGTTTTCCTTGATCTCCGATAATTCTCCTCGCCACACCAGAGACTCTGCATAAATAGTTGTCCCCTGCCAAGTGTCCGTGGGAATCGTTGACAGATTTAAAATCGTTCAAATCAATATAGAATAAGTAGAACGGTATTTTATCCTTAATTTTTTCCGCCGCATCCAAAAACATCCGCGACCGGTTGCACAACCCTGTCATCTCGTCGAGATAAATCGCCTTTTTCAAGTAATGCATGTCTTTATCGTTTTTGAGTAAATAATACAAAAACACATAGGAGAAAAACAGGTTTACAGAAAGTATCAGCAATGCAGCTGCCGGCAGCCACTCGTTTTCCGTATAATGAAAGGCCAAATTTAATACAACAATCAGTAACAGCCAGAATATGTTTACCCAATGAAAGTAACCATGAATTTTACAGGAGATATGATTGGGCAGATAGAAAGATCTATTTTTAAGAAACCGATAAATCCAATAGATACAGATTGCATGAATGAAGGATTGGACCGCAAGTATCATTAATGGAGACGGGCCGGGCAGGAGTGCCCCAATATGTACAGACATGGAAAAAACAAGCATCGTATAGACTCCTGCCGCTGATAAAACAGTCAGAAAAATGGAATAAGGTTCTTTGTACAAGAAAAATGCAGGGTACAACAAGATCAGACAGCTGAGTATGAATAAACTGCTCTCGATCTTAAAACCGGTCATTTGAATTAGATTAACACTAATCGTAACCGCTATTGCCGAAAGCACCATTAAGAGAAGATAGACATTGATCGCTTTATATCGCTTATGAAGGCATGTATTAACGATACACAGACTCACAATTACCATCTCTAGGGCAATTATGTAGCTAAAAATAAAATCCATATTATTTATCCTCGTATAGCAGGATGGTTATTCCATGCATATTTTGTGAAACTAGTCTAAAACTATTATAGTCGCTTTATCGAGTATAGTCAATTAAATGATACTAACCTATACTTTTATAAAAGTGGAGGTGCATTATGATCATCTATGATCCATTCTGGAAGACATTAGAAAAAAAAGGCGTCAGCACCTATGCCCTGATCACCCGCTATAATATCAGCAGTTCTACAATTTCAAGGCTTAAGAACAATAAGCCGGTTACCACAACTACATTGAATGATCTTTGTCGTATCCTACAATGTTCCATATCGGAAATTCTTCAATATATAGATGTTGAGAAATAAAGAAAACATTTATCCCAACTATACCATGTCCCTTTGTTAGAAATTGTCGTATCCTGCGCAGAGGCGCTTTTTCTTTTGTCTTGAATACGCGAAATAATAATTTCGTTATGCATTTAAAAAACTCCCTTTATCGACTGATAAAAGGAGTTTATCCCATACGAATAATAAGTATTTCCATTACAATAATTCCATCTAATCCTTTATTCCTTTTCAATTACTTTGCTTGATATCCTAAAATAATTACAATATTATTCCCTTTGTTCAGCCGGCCTTTCTTTCGAGTCTCAGCTTGTCTGCAATAATTGCAATAAATTCCGAATTGGTTGGTTTTCCCTTGTCGTTATGCACCGTATAGCCGAACAGGCTGTTGATTGTTTCAATTTTTCCTCTGTTCCATGCAACTTCAATCGCATGCCGGATCGCCCGTTCCACCCTGCTGGGAGTTGTATTGTTGAGCTGGGCAATTGCCGGGTATAACTCTTTTGTTACCGCTCCCAGCAAATCCATATCCTCTACCACCATGGTGATGGCGTCCCGTAAGTATTGATATCCTTTGATGTGAGCCGGAACCCCAACTTCGTGGATAATGTTGGTGATATCCACTTCCAGATCTTCACGCGAGTTTTCTTCTTGATTATTGAGTATGGCTCTTGCGAAACTGATCTTCCCTTCTTCCTGAGCGTCGTTGCCGGCCAGTTGATTGATTCTTTTCAACAGAATGTCCAGGCTGAAAGGTTTAACGATGTAATATTCTGCTCCAAGATTGATGGCTTTCTGGGTGATTGTCTCCTGCCCTACGGCAGAAAGCACGATTGTCCGCGGATACACTGGCAAATCCATGCCGCTGATCGTTTCCAGAACGCCAAGTCCATCTAAATGGGGCATTATCATATCCAGAACTAAAACCTCAGGCATATGTTCTTTTATGGCTTCTACTGTCTTGATTCCGTCGTGGGCAATGAACGAGATGTCGATATTGTCCTTATCCTGGAAAAAATCCGACAGAATGTCACAAAAGTCTTTGTTATCGTCAGCAATACCGATTTTAATTCTTTTCATTTAATCCTCCTTTGTCAATAAACGCATTAAACATTTGTTTTCCTCTTTTTCTCTCTTTTGGCTTGCTATTCCATATATAATTTTAGATTATCCTGTAAAAATAGCAACGAAAAAAGAAAGTCAATTTGCGTAGTATTTCGACAAATTTCTTATTTATGAGTCAGATGCACGCAGCATCCACTCGATAAAAATCCCGTAGCCCTTCTGAGGATTATTGACAAATACATGGGTTACAGCGCCGATAATGCGATTATTCTGTATGATTGGACTGCCGCTCATTCCCTGGACAATACCGCCGCTCTTTTCCAATAACCGCTTATCGGTTACTTTAATTACCATGCCTTTATCCGCTGGTTCGCTCTGATGGTTGATCTTTTCAATTTCAATTTCAAATCGTTCCAGTTTATTATCGTCCAGGGTGGTCAGAATATAGGCTTTTCCCTTTTCGATCTGGTCCTGTCTTCCGACGACTAAAGGCTTTGTGTACAGCGGATTTTCAATTGGATGATAAGCGTTTCCAAAAACGCCGTAAGAACTATTTTTCTCCAATCCGCCAAGTGGAGAGTCCGCTTCATAAAAGACGCCTCTGATTTCTCCCGGCGTTCCGGCGGTACCTTCTTGAATGGATTGTACTTGAGCTTGCAGCAGCTGCCCTTTATCCACTGATAGAATGGAGCCTGTTTCCGGGTCTACAATCGGATGGCCCAATGCTCCGAAGGATTGATTCACCGGGTTATAGTAGGTCAGAGTGCCAATACCGGCGGTCTTGTCTTTAACCCAGACTCCCAGTTTATAGAGATTATCATCTTTGGACACGACTGGAGTAAGATTAATATCCAGTTTTTGCGACTTTCGTTTTACTTTCAGCTTTACATCGCCTTGTATTTTGTTCACTAAAGCTTGCACTTCTTCGGCTTTATACACCTTGGTACCGTCGATTTCCAGAATCATGTCTCCGATCTGCAGTCCGGCTTGGATCCCCGGATTCACTTTCTTTCCGTCTGCCGTCTCAATTTCCTCCAGCCCTACGATCAATACTCCTTTAACATCCATTCGAACGCCTACGGAATGTCCGCCCGGCACCAGCACGGTTTCTGATACCACATCCACACTGGCGGTATCATCGTCCTTCATTGTAAACTGGCCGATGATAATAATCGTAAGGAGGAGGCCCATAAAGATCAGGCCTCCTTTTTTAATCGCACTCTTCATTGCTGCCTCCTCTAGCTATCAAAGTTTTGCAGAAAGTCCGCCAGCTCATTTTTTGAGTTAACCTGAACGCCCTCCGCCAGCATCTGCTGGTCTTCCTTACTAAGTAAAGCAAAAGGGATCGTCGTGATCTGATAAAGACTTTCCTCACCATTTCCATTGCAGTAGAACACTTTCACAACACCCTCGATCTCACGTATGAGAAAGTAGGTTTGTTGTGTTTCTTCGGTTTCTTTTGTTTCCTCTTCATCGGTTGTTTCTTCGTCGGTTGTTTCCGAAGTTTCATCATCCCTGCTGTCAACCACATCAGGACTTTGTGTCGTACTTTGTGTCTGTTGGTCTACTTTGGTAGCTGTATTGGCTTTCTGGCTGCCGCCATCATAATTGATCCATATTCCGAAGGCCAGCAGCGCCGCAGCGATTATTCCGTAAAACCATTTACTTTTAAAAAAACTCTTTTTTTGATTACTAAACATAACACCACCTCAGTTGGTAGTATTATCTAATAATTAGAATTTAATACCTCCTATGGCGATATGCCGCAAGAAAAATTAAGAAAACTGCGGCAAACAGCATAACAATCCAGATCCAGAACGGAAAATGATCGCCTGTTTGCGGAGAATGATCCGTTTTCTTCGGCGCTGCTTGCGAAGGGATTTTTTGATTGGTCATTTCGCATTTGATGATTTCTCCGTGCTCCTTTACTTCAAATGGGAATGCGGTTTCATCAATCTGATAACCTTTGGGAGCATCAAATTCCCGAAAGTAATAATTCCCGGCCGGTAGCTTTTCAAAAAATGCTTTTCCATTCTCATCAGTTCTGGTTTGAATCAGCACACGTTTGTCGGTATCCAGGATCTCAATCCCTGTATCAGGCAGAGGCTTTCCAGTGGAAAGATCGGTCTTTTGGATTTCTGCTCCGCCCTTTTTCAGTTCATTGGTCAGCTCCACATCGACCGAAGCGATTGCCGCCTCCTGGCCCGCGAACCGCAATTCTACCGCTGTCGGCTCTGTCAGGGCCGTATACCCTAAAGGCGCTTCCTTTTCCACTATATTGTATTTTCCCAGATATAATTCCTTAGAACTTGCGTTTCCCTGCTCATCCGTGGTGACAGTATCGGCCAGCTCTCCGGCTTTCAGACGGACGGTGCCGTCTTTTGTTACAATGTCTTCAGCGGCCATAATCTGAAAGACTGCTCCTGAAAGTTTTTTCTCTCCTGTTTTTGCCTGACCGCTCTCATACTCAATGGTATCCCCTTTTTTCATCAGACGGATGATCCCTTTCTGAGGCATATCCGTCTGTTCCACTACAACGGTGCCCGCCGTATTGTCAGCCACGGAAAAGACTACCGGCTCCTTTTCCAGACGGTATCCATCGGGCGCCTGAACTTCCTGAACCTGATATGTACCGGCCGGCAGTGCTTGCGGCAGCGCGGCCCTGCCGTCTGCTCCCGTAGTCAAATTTTCTGCAACGAGACTTCCGCCAGTTCCATTTACCAGACGAAACACGGTGGGAGCACCGGTGATCGTTTTTCCGGTTTCCCGGTCTTTTTTTTCGATCACAACCTGAGTCGGCGTATCGACGGTTTTCAAACCCAAATACATGGCGAATTGATCTTCCGATCCCATGATCATCGATTGGTACGCCGAATTGGTGGTGCAGTTCCAGACCAGGATCTTGCCGGAGGCGCTGCCCCCTTCCAGTGTGTTTTTCCCAGTCAGAACAACCGGCGTTTTCATGGGTGATGCGCTTTTAAAGGTGTATTGATTGCCGCTGCGACTTACGGTTACCCCTGAAACATTGCTCTTAATTCCGCTGGTTTTATTGTTGGTATCGGTGAGGGTTACCGCCCATCCGCCGGATGCCTGGTCATACGTCATATCGTATACTGGCGCTCCTTTTTTCGATTGTGACGCAAAGCTGTGGACCTTCAAATGATCGTTGACTTTTTTCAGCAGCCAGTTGTAGCACTTTTCTGCCGGCCGGCCTTTGAGAAAATTGTACATATGTTTGGCAGGCATGCTGTGGGCCTTTGCCAGCTTGGTTCCATTAGGTTTGCCTTCCTTCGACGCAATGGTCCTCAGCCCTTGCTGCGCTTCCCAAACCAGAACTTGTGTCGCGAAATAATAATCAGCATCGTTTGCCCCTGAAACGGGCACTTTGCGCGAACCGTTTCTGCCGTAACACAAGGCTGCGGAAATAATCTTTTGTGCATCAGCGGGAAGGTTTTGAAACAGCGTCTTATCTTTGGATGAGTCATACGCCTTGTAATTGGCCGTATCCGCAAAGTTGGCGCCGAATTCGATGCAGTAGCCGTATCTGGCCGTACCGTCCGTCTTGTCGCTGATTTTCAGGTACCGCCACCTGACCTTGCTGCGGCCGTTGCCCGCCTTTACTTTCTTTGTGCCGTCGCTGTTGTAAAAGACAGTTTTGACATCTTCATTTATGTAATATTGTTTCCCATCTTTGCCTACCAGGATTTTGGTAAAATCCGCCGACCCCTTGTCTCCATGCTCCCAGGCGGCAAAAGCCGCAGCAGGAAACATGGACATGGTCACGCAGATGACCAGGATCCAGGTAAACACCCTTTTGTTCCTATTCATAATATCCCCCTAAACCATAATTTGTTCCTTTAATTTTTCAAATGTCTTGTCCCCAATTCCATTGACATTTTTCAAATCCTCAGGTTTCTTAAAAAATCCGTTGCTTTTTCGGTAGTCCACGATCTTTTCCGCAGTTGCCGGGCCTACTCCATTGAGGGTCTGCAGTTCTACTTCAGTGGCCGTGTTGATGTTGACTTTTGATTTTGCGCCGCTGCCGCCGTCAGAAGAAGGCAAATCCACAAGCCCGGAAACCGTTTCCCCCTTTTCCGGTATATAGACCTTTTCGCCGTCGGACAAAAAGGCCGCCTGATTGATTCCGGCCGTATCCGCATTGCTTTTCAATCCTCCGGCCGCTGAAACTGCATCCGCCACCCGGCTTTCCGCTTTCAGCTCTACCACCTGAGGCGTATTCACAGCCCCGCCCACATCGACCATAATCGTCTCCGGTTCTTCTGCCTCCTCCCCAGCCTCACCACTGGCAGAAGCCTGCTGCGCGGATTGGGAAACGGCCAGCTCTTCTTGGCTGCTGTTTCCGCCCAGAACAAAAACAAAAAAAGCAGCCGCAAGCATAACAGCGATTGCAGCTGCTTTGATAATCAATTTTTTGTTGCTGAGCAGAAATTCTTTGTTCAGGTATTGTTTCATCTCTAAATCCCCTTTCGTGAATGTTTACATTATTTTACAATTCACGAAAAGAAATGTCAATATATTACTTGTAATTTCTGTCAGTTATTAAAGAAAAGTTTTGTCCGCATCACATCCATCTCCCACCGGTCCGTGGGGATCTCCAGAAAGCGGGCCAGCGCCTGGATTACCAGCTCCGGACTGAGATTGGAATGGCTCCCGCAGTCCAGCAGCGCTGTGACAAGCAGATTTTCGCCTGCAAGGACAAAGTTCATGGAGCGGATCTTATCCCGGATATCCACTTCTTTCATTTGTTTGGACTTTTTCTGTTTCTTGGGAACCAGAATTTCTTTTTGCGCTAAAAAGGCTTCACAAAGGGCTTGTCCGCTTTCTTCCGGTTCTTTGCCCATGGGAATGCCGATGATATACTCTGCCGATTCGGCCCTTGCCGCAAGGCTTTTCTGCTGGCCGGCTGTCTTTTCACAGCTGAAGAGCTTCACGCCTTCCGGCATCTGCAGGTCCAGCGCCTGCTTCAGCTGTTTTTCGTCATAATCCTCCTCCGTCTCCAGCTCCAGATACTCGGCGATACTGGAATAGCCAAGGGACAAAGGCTGGGCGAATCCCATCTTGGGATGGGGATTGAACCCCTGAGAATAGGAAAGCTTGATTCCTGCTTTTTTCAGCGCTCTTTTAAACAGCCGCAGCATGTCCAAATGGGAAGTATAGCAAATTGATCCTTCTTTGGAAAATTTGATCACATATTGGCTCATTGGTTCACCTCCGGCATACAATTGGCTTTTCGGTTCATACCGCATCCCGCGCATCCTTTGCGGCAGTCCTGGGTGGTCGTTTCTGCTTTTGCCTTTTCGTTTTCTTGAATGAGAAACTCACGGGTCACATAGCAGTCGATCCGATCCCACGGCAGAATTTCATCATAGCTTCTGGCCCGGGTGGTGTAAAAGGCAGGATCGATTCCGGTTTCAGAAAAGGCCTGTTTCCACAGACCGCCTCTGAAATGCTCCGACCATCCGTCAAACTTACATCCCAGCTCAAAGGCGCGGATCAGAGCCCTGCTCACCCTCCGGTCTCCCCTGGCGAAAACGGCTTCCAGGGCGCTGACCTCTGTGTCGTGATAATTGAAGGTTACTCCCTTCATAGTCAGCTGTTTTGTCAAATAATCGTGCTTTTTGAAGAAGGATTCTTCTGTATCCTGCGCCTCCCATTGGAAGGGCGTATGGGCTTTGGGCACAAAGTTGGAGACGCTGACCGTAACATTGAAGCGTCCGCCTTTCCGCCCTTTCACTTCATAATTGATGGCTTTTATTTTGCGTGCGATTTCGGCGATTCCGTCCAGATCCTCATAAGTCTCTGTCGGCAGTCCGATCATAAAGTACAGCTTCACATTGCTCCATCCCAGTTCCAGGGCCTGGCGCACGGCTCCGTAAATATCCTCCTCAGTAATGCCTTTGTTAATTACATCGCGGAGCCTCTGAGAGCCCGCTTCCGGGGCAAAGGTCAGCCCGGACTTCTTGTACCCCTGAATCTCCTGCAGCACGTTGAAAAAGAAGGAATCCAGCCGCAGAGACGGCAGCGAAAGGGAAACGTTCTGCTCCTTGCACATGGCCATCAAATCCAGCGCCAGCTCTTCAAATCGGGAATAATCGCTGGTGGACAGGGACAGAAGGGAAAGTTCTTCATGCCCCGTATTGTCCAGCTGATGTTTCACAATCTCTTTGATGGTTTCCGGCTCCCGCTCCCGGACCGGCCGGTAGATCATACCTGCCTGGCAGAACCTGCACCCTCTGGTGCATCCGCGGAAGGTCTCAACTACTGCCCGGTCGTGGACCACTTCAATCAAAGGAACGATCGGTTCCTCCGGGAAAAATGCCTTGTCCAAATCCGCAATCAGCGCCCGCTCAATGCGGTCCGGCGCCCCTTCATAAGTTTTGACAATCTCCTTGATCGTTCCATTTTCATCATAGACAGGCTCATAAAACCGTGGAACATAGACGCCGGGAAGCTTGCAGATAGCTTTCAAATAGTCTTCCTTGGTCTGCTCGTCCTCTTTCATCTTGACCACTTGCGGCAGCAGCTCTTCTCCATCGCCGATGAGAAAGGCATCGACAATTTCGGCCAAAGGTTCCGGGTTATAGGCGCACGGCCCGCCGGCCAGGATGATTGGGAAGGAATCGTCCCGTTCCTCCGCCAGAAGGGGGATCTTGGCCAGAGAAAGCATATTGAGCAGGTTGGTAAAGGAAAGCTCGTACTGCAGGGTGAATCCCAGGAAGTCCAATTCCTTTAGCGGCGTCTTTGTTTCCAGCGTGAACAGTTCCATCCCATTGTTTCGCATCAGCTTCTCCATATCCATGGCCGGTGCGAAAACCCGTTCACAATAAATATCCGCTTCCTTGTTCAAGATATGATACAGGATCTGCATGCCCATGTAGGACATTCCGATCTCATAGGTATCCGGGAAAGCGAATCCAAACCGGTATCGGACCTGCTGGGGATCCTTGATCACCGCATTGATCTCCCCGCCAATGTAGCGGGCCGGTTTTTCTACTTGTTTCAATAGCTTGTCCAGTTCTTTACTGATTTCCATTTATATACCTTTCATAAGTTGATCTAACGTCATTCCGATGGTGTTTTCAATACCTTCGATGAGGGCCTGAGCTTCTTTTTTCTTTTCCAGTATTCGCTTTTCCGCATCCGCGTGTCCCTGTTTTCTGGCCTTTTCAATGATATATTCCATACGTTTGTCAAGCCCCACATAGGCATCTTCTTTGACAATGCGGTCGCCCAGGCAGACCAGGTCGGTTTCATTGATGTGTTCTACTGCGGAAAAAGGAGAATAGCGCATATGCACTTTGATAATATCGGCCTCCTGCTCATAGCCCAGAGACTTTGCAAGCTCATAGCCTTTTTCCCAATGCTCGTCCTCGACCCGGGCAATATCGTGGATCAGCCCGGCAGCTTCGATCAGTTCCAAATCCAGATGATAACCGTGTTCATTCAGCGCTTTTCCCATCTTCACTGCCGTGTCAGCCACCGCTTTGCAGTGCTTTACCACATGTTCCGGCGTTTTATATTCTTCCAATAGGCGCAGGCAGTCCTGCCTGCTGGGGTGTTTTTTTCTCATCGTTAAAATCAGTCCTTCCTTGCGGCAAATCCGCATTCAAACGGCGGAATTATTATACCATAAATTTAGTCCAGATTTCGAAAAGAATAATAAAATTCCGTATCGCCTTCTTTTTTAAAAGTGGCGATTACCTGGCCCTTTTTGACCCGATCCAATTCTTTGACATAGATGCTGGCGCAGTTTCCATAGATGCTCTCCGCTTCATCGCCGTGGTTGATTTTGATAAATTTTCCGATCTTTTCGTTTTCGCCTACAGCCGATATGGTTCCGGCTCCCACAGCGTAAACGGATACCGTTTCCCCTTCTTTTGCTTCGTCGGCCGGTTTGCCGTATTTTCCTTCATCCTTTGTGGACAAAACGGCGTTGGTCACGGTAACCGGGGTCTTGGCTATGGTGGTGATGCTGTTTTTGGCAAAAGTCATGGCGTCGGATACTGTATAATTTTTTGAAAGATAGGCGATGGCGGCCTCGCTTCCCCGGTTGAGCTGGGGCACATTGACGCTGCGGGCCAGCAGCAGGGCCAGGACAATGATCACACAGACGCCTGTCTGTTTTAATAATTTCGATTTCCACATAATATGATTCCCTCCTGGTACATCTTATGTGAAAACCATAAAAAAAGAAGGCGCTTTACCTCCTTTTTCTATCGGGTTTTATCTAAAATTCGTCGTAATACTCGAATTCGTAATCGATGACCTTGACCGTATCCCCTTCTTCCAGACCCAGTTCTTTGAGCTTTTCAAAGGCACCGCTCTTTTCAATATATTTGTAAAGATAGCGCATGGAACCGGAATCGTTGAAATTGGTGGAATTGAAGATCTTCTGCAGCTGCTTACCGGTGATGACAAATCCGTCCTCGTCGCGGGAAACGTAGACTTCCCGGTAATCCGGATCCTGGTCGTCCTTTTCAAAGTCAAAGGTTTCGATGTATTCCTCCTCAGGCGGCAGCTTTGCCAGGCGATCCAGCTCTGCGGCGGCCTCGGCCAGCACTTCTTTGACGCCCACGTTGATCGGCGCTGACATAGGAAAGACTTTGTAGCCTTTTTCCTCCACGTATTCTTTAAAACGCTGGTATTCGGGGCCGTCCTCATCGACCATATCAATCTTATTGGCTGCCACGATCTGCGGTTTTTTCATCAGCTGGGGATTGTACTCCTCCAGCTCTTTGTTGATTTTATCAAAGTCTTCCACCGGGTCTCTGCCTTCGCTGCCGGAGACATCCACCACATGGATCAAAACTTTGGTCCGCTCAATATGCTTTAGGAACCGGAATCCCAGACCGGCGCCCTGATGCGCGCCTTCGATGATACCGGCGATATCGGCCATTACAAAGCTGGTGTCATAGATCTGCACCACCCCCAGATTGGGATCAATGGTCGTAAAATGATAGTCGGCAATTTTGGGTTTGGCGCTGGTTGCCACGGAAAGCAGGGTCGATTTGCCCACGTTGGGGAATCCCACCAGCCCTACATCGGCGATCAGCTTCATCTCCAGGATCACGCTGCGTTCTTTGGCAAAACCGCCGGCCTCAGCAAAATTGGGAGCTTGTCTCACTGAATTTTTATAGTGTACGTTGCCTTTGCCCCCTTTGCCCCCTTTGGCGGCTACGAAGGAATCTCCGGCCTCGACCAGATCCTTCATCACCAAGCCCGTTTCCTCGTCGATGACTACGGTTCCCGGCGGAACCTTGATGACCAGGTCGTTTCCATCCTTGCCGAATTTTTTCTTTTTCATACCATCCTGGCCGTTTTCGGCTTCGTATTTCCGTTTATACCGAAAATCCATCAGGGTGCGCAGGCTGCTGTCGGCTTGAAACACCACATCTCCGCCTTTGCCGCCGTCTCCGCCGTCGGGGCCGCCCTCCGGAACATAGGGCTCCCTGCGGAAAGATACGGCTCCGTTGCCGCCTTTGCCGGATCGGATGATAATTTTGGCTCTGTCTACAAACATCAGAACCTCCTTTTTTTCTTAGTATGCCATGAATTTCATGAAAATATATCGTTCAGCCGCTCAAATCCCAGTTTATCGGGTATTTATCCCGATAGGTCCTGCGGTGCGGCTGCAGAACAAAAAAATGGGGCTGCAGCACGAATTCAATCTTCATGCGACAGCCCTCTTTCAAAACGTTTTTAAGCTTCTTTCGGGTATACGCTTACTTGCTTTCTTTCTTTGCCGAGTCTTTCGAACTTTACGGCTCCGTCAATCTTTGCAAATAAGGTATCGTCTCCGCCGATTCCGACATTGTTGCCAGGGTGGAACTTGGTTCCTCTCTGTCTTACCAGAATGCTTCCGGCGCTCACGTACTGTCCGTCTCCACGTTTAACTCCTAACCGTTTCGACTCACTGTCGCGACCGTTCTTCGAGCTTCCTACACCTTTTTTACTTGCCATGAAAAGACACCTCCTCGCTATATCAATCTACTTAGGAAATTACTTTAACGCTTCTTCAATTGCTTCAAGAATAACCGGCTTTGTAGCCTTTTCATCGATGCTGATGCTGTTTTCTTTTGCAAATTCAATGAGTTCAGCCTTCTTCATGGATTTTAAAGACGGCTTTTTGGAATCTTCAGCCGGCTCTGCCGGTGCTTCTTCCTTCGCAGGGGCTGCGGCCTTCTTTGCCGGAGCAGTTCCATCGGCTGAAATTCCTGTGATTTCAACTAATGTATATGGCTGTCTGTGGCCCTGCTTTTTTCTGTAGTCTTTCTTTGCTTTGTACTTGAAGATGATGACTTTGTCGCCTTTTGCGGTTTCAAGCGCATCTCCGTATACAGCAGCACCGTCTACATAAGGTGCTCCTACTTTTGCGTCTGTTCCTTCGCCGAGAACCAGTACTTTGTCGAATTTGATCTGCTGACCGTCGTCCACCTTTAATTTCTCTACTCGGATCTGATCTCCTTCGGCGACACGATACTGTTTCCCGCCTGTTTCAATAATTGCGTACATTTTGGTATGTTACCTCCTCTATCCAGTCTCGCCAGTGTGGGCAGCAATTTCTTGCTTTACAAAACAGCCCAGTTTGTGCGGCTTACAATAATGTATGATATCACAGGGACAGGCTGATGTCAAAGGTTTTTTGCCGGGTTTCATGGGAATTTCAAGGGTTGGCGGGTCAGGCTGGTTTTGGCCTGGACGTTCATGGGAAACTATCCACACTACAAAATCTTCTTCATAATGTAATGACAAGTTCCTTTTTCGGCTAAAATAAGATTGTATCGTTTATTAGCCTTGATATCGTTTTGATTTTAGGTTAAAATAAGATTAAATTGCAGATTAGTCAAAAGGAGGTTAGGATGGATTATATAAAAAGAGATTTGGAAAGCGTGATTCTGGAGTTGTCCCAGGAATACGCCTGTATCCTGGTTACAGGACCGCGGCAGGTTGGAAAGACCACCACATTGAAGCGGTTGATGCATCCTGATAGGACTTATGTGTCGCTGGATGATCTGGAGGAACGCAGCCTGGCAAAAAAAGATCCGGCATTATTTTTGCAGCTTCATCAGCTCCCGATCTTCATCGATGAAGTCCAGTACGCACCGGAACTTTTTTCTTATATTAAGATCGCCATCGACCATGGAGCTGAGCCTGGTTCGTTCTGGCTTTCCGGTTCTCAGGCTTTTCGCATGATGAGCCTGGCCCAGGAATCTCTTGCCGGAAGGGTTGCTCTGCTGCACATGTCTTCTCTTTCTCAGCACGAAATCTATGGAGAAGGAAAACAGGCTCCCCTTTCCATTGAGCTGGAAGCTCTGAAAAAGAGAAAACCGGCTGGAAAACAGGCGGATCTTTACGAGCTATATGAGCGAATTTGGAAAGGCTCTCTTCCCGGCTTGGTCAGCGGCAAATACACCAATCGAACTGTTTTTTTCTCCAGTTATCTGCAAACTTATATTGATCGGGATGTAACTGACCTGGTGCCCGGTATTGACAAACTGCTGTTCAGTGATTTTGTCCGGGCGGCGGCCTGCAGGACCGGACAGATGCTGAATGTCCATGATATCGCATCCGACGTGGGTGTTTCCGCTGATACTGCCAAGCGATGGCTTCAGATACTGGAAAAGTCCGATGTTATTTTTTACCTGCGTCCATACTCCAACAATCTGCTGAAACGAACGGTGAAAACGCCCAAAATGTATTTCTTTGATACAGGCCTCGTCGCCTATCTGACCAAATACAGCAGTCCTGAGATTCTGGCAAACGGCGCTATCAATGGGGCTATTTTGGAAAATTATGTGGTTGCGGAGATCCGGAAAAGCTATCACAACAATGGAGAGGAGTGCCTCCTCTGGTACTACCGGGATAAGGACTGCAATGAAGTGGATCTGGTAATCGAAAGCGACGGCCAATTGCATCCTTTGGAAATCAAACGCTCTGTAAATCCCGGAAGTGAGCTGATCCGCACATTCTCCGTGTTGGACAAAGGCTCTATTCCACGGGGAAAAGGGGCAATCATCTGTATGCGCCCGGAATTGTCGGCGATCGATGCTGACAATTATATTCTTCCTGTTTGGATGATTTAGAGATTACGACAATCAGGGCATAATTTATCCTGAAGCTTGAGAAAGGTTAAAAAAGTATCAAAATCAGAAAGTTTTAAACTGATCTTTGATACTTTTTTAACTGTAAGTTGTGATTTCTGTAAGACAAGGCCGAAAAACTATCAATATAACAGTCTTTTGGCCATAGACACGATATTTTATTTTGTAGCGGCCCGTTTGCCATCAGCGGGACTATCTTAGTTTACTATCCCTGCTGTCAATCTCCCGCTCCAGCAACGCATAATAGGCAGCATCCAGTATCGCCTCTCTGCGCACATCCAGCATCTTCTTATAAAACTGCTTCCTGATTTCACTGATATACGGCGTTTCATCGACGATTCTGTTAATCATCTCCATGTCGATGCGGGGAAAAATCCTTTTCAGCGCCCTGTTGCAGCCTTCGTGTTTTAACCCGGTTATAAAGTCTGCATAATTGATCTTCTTTCCGTCTTGCTGCAGGGCAGAAGTAGGGAAAACAAAGATCCTTGCGTCGATTTGATCCTTATCCTCCATGATTGCAGCGATATTTTCATCAGAAATTTGAGGATACAGGCAGGAGCCGCAATCGTATACCGGCGCAATCACTGCTTTTTCTTCCTGTTCATTCACAAGAAATCCCCAGTTGCCATTATGCCTGTCGAAGTTTCCAACAAGGGCATCGGCAATGAACATATCCCAGAAAAAAGATTCCAGAACAAGAGGATCGATGATCTGCTGCTGGGAGATGGCCTTAAGGACCTCATCCAGTTCTGTGCCATAACCGCTTTGCGATGATTCAATACAGGCGTTCTTCAGTTCTGCAAATTCCTGAAGCCTCCACGGAGACTGTTCGAAGTCTTTACAGGCCACGACGATCTTTTCCTTGCCTTTTTCCAGGTAAGTCCCCAGCATCGTTTCCTGTGCCTGAATCCCCATACTGTTGAAAATGCGGCAGCAGATATCTTCCGAATAGCAGCTGTTCGTAAAGCGGCTGTTGTTTTTCGCAGGATTCAGCGACGGAAATTTGAGCATATACCGCTCATCCTGATAAAGAATGCTCATCTTATGTCCGTTCTTGCCGCCATAGTATTTATAGCGGTTCACTTTGCAGGCTGAAAAGTCAATCACTGAAAACTCCCCTCTTCATAAACATACGTGGTATACAAATAATCGCACTGTTCTTCGGTTATTGCGCCATTCACAAAGGCACTGTTGATCGATCCCTGCAGCTCATTAATTAGACAATCAAGGAAAGGAGAATTTTCTGCAAGTCCCTTCTTGTAGGCCGCCAAATCCTGTTCCAGATATTTCGGCAGCAGTTTTTCCAGATAAGCCTTTTCCTGTGCCATAACATAGACCCCTTTCCGCTCTTATTTCTCCATTACAAGTTTTTCGATCCGACACTGATGATGCTTGCTTTTATTATACCCCACTCCTGTCCTTTCAGCAATCGGCCCGCTCACATCATCATTCAGCATTCCGGCGCAGGGCCCGAGCCGGCCGTATAATATCTCTGCAGCTTGCTCTTGGGCTTTTCCGGCATGGTCATGGCCAGATAGCCGCTATCAAGCAGCGGCTTGATATAGTGTCCGCTCACATAGAAAATTGTCTTGACGTCCAGGAAATCTGCGATTTCTTTTCTGGTCCGCGGCTTTCTGCAAAACTCCAAAAGGTCACCTGTGGTTTTATCAGAGCAGGCAGGAAAATCCGCGTCTGCCGGGATGTCTATTCCAGTGGTGTTTTCAGCATCCGTATAATAAGGAGCCTGGTCCTCTGCCACCCGCATTGCCAGGGGACTTCGGATATCGTTATAAAATATGACCACAAACTCATCCCTTCTGTTTTCAAAGACAGGATCCGGAAGGCCATATGCTTTCACTTCCTCACGGATCGCAGGAATGCCCGAATATCGGATCTCAGGACCAAGCTGGCTTTCAGCCATCACCGCCAGAGCGGGATTCCGAAGCACAGGCCGGGTTTTCCCCAGCTGATCGATGGTCATACGTCCGTAGAGCGTTCCGGGGCTGTGGATCTCCAGGCGATCCGCAAAGATGAGGACCTGTACGGGAATCCTTTCTGTATGAGCGCTGTAATCCCGGTGGATTAAGGCGTTGAGAATTGCTTCTCGAACGGCATTGATGGGATAATCGGTTCTGTCCTCACGCATGCCGGTATCGGGATTGATAGTGATCTTTGTTTTCATATTGCGTTTGCAAAATTCGGCAGCTTCTTCCATCATATCGGAAATGGGCCCTTCGATCCTTTTATGATCGACTGCGTTCGTACTTCCTGTCCCGTATCCGGACATCACTGCGGCCTCGATCCCCAGCTGCGGGAACAGCCCCTGGGGATAAACGCAGAAACTCATCAGCGCCGCCAATGTAGGTGCACCGTTTCTTGTCACATTGAGCATTTCATAGACCTGCTCCTCATCCGCCAGGGAGAGCTGCGATTTCTGCTTTTCCTTTTTGCTGATATATGCAGCCAGCCGATCCGGGTCCAGCAGCTTCAAAGAAGCGCGCGTTACCGGCCGCTCATCATCATGAAGCTGCTTGCGATATGCTTCGTAAGCGTAGAGTTCATAATCGGTCAGCTGCAAATTCGCACCCCCGGCCCGCAGACAGGAACCTTTTGTCCTGCCCGCCCCTTTATAATAACAAGGCCGCTGGGCCAGATCGATTCCCGGAATCTCTGCTGCGCAGATCGTTACACCCTGGTATTCGGCTGCAGTGAATACCGCCTCCACCGGCGGTTCCATCTGATTGCACTGGTCCGTTACGTTTTTCTGCAGATCCAGCGGATCGTACACCCCGACGGCTTTAAACCACGTTTTTTCATTGAGGCCGAACACCAGCGTTCCGCCCTGATCCTGATTGGAGAATGCGGACAGGGTATTATATAATTTTTTCGGACAGTCTTCGCGGGCAGATTTCACTTCGACCAGCTGGGCATCCGTCTGCCCCTTTTGTATCCGTTCTGCCAATTCGACCAGCTCTGCTATTAGCATAAAACCACCCCTTTTGTTTGTTAATTTGTTTGTTTCTTTATTTTAACAAACTTTTCAAACAAAATCAACAAAAAACGAAAGCAAATTAGCAAAGAGATTTGCTTTCGTTTTTATAAATTCATGCCAATAGGCGTGATCCGGGCGTAATATCGGGCCTACCTGGCCATGGCATAGAGCGCCCGGGCATAGATTTTGCTCAGCTGGAGCAGACGTTCGCAGGATATATGCTCATCCTGTTTGTGGAAACTCAGTTCTTCCCCCTGGATTGAAGGCCCAAAAGGAATAAAGTTTTCCAAAATCCTCGCATAAGAACCGCCGCCGTGGGCCACCGGCTGACTTTCCAGATCGCCGGTCATCTGCTGATATATATCGACCAAGGTCTGGACCAGGGAACTTTCAGGATCAACATAAAAATGCGGATTGCGCATCGTCACTTCACAGAAAACCCCTGATCGCTCCGCCGCCTGCGCAAGCTGTTCCTCCAGGGCTTTCGTATTCTGCGTAACCGGATAGCGGATATTAAGCCCGGCATAGAGGCTGTTTCCGTCCAATCGGAAAATCCCCAAATTATTGGTCAGCGGGCCGGTTCGGTCAGAAAAAGAAACGCCCAAGCCGCTTCCGTCCGTATCAAAGCCGATCGAATCCGCCAATGCGTGCAGTGTATGGCAGACGTTTTGCGGGAAGAAATCCAGCTTCTTCAAAAGCTGGAGCATCAGAGAAACCGCATTGACACCGATTTCCGGCGTGGATGCATGTGCCGATTTCCCAACCGTATACAGCTCCAGCAGGTTTCCTGTTTCCACAGCCTTAATTCTGTCTATGGGCAGCGTTTCCTTTGCTGCTTTTACAATGGCCGCCCGCTGCTCTTTGCTTCCCTCAAAGACCGCCTTGGCCTCCGGAATCACCACATTAAAGGCGCTGCCTCCGTGGATACTGTTCAGGGTCGGCAGCTCCTTTCCGCACGATTCCACTGGGAAGGTTTTGCTGAATTCATAATTGAGGATGCCCTTTTCAGCAAAAGCCGCCGGAAACCAGGAATCAGGCACAATGCCGCAGACCGGCATTTTTTCAACATGCTCCTTATAATAGCGGATGCAGGGGAAATAGCCCAATTCTTCGTTGGTACCGATGATATGCTTGATCTGCCGTTTCAGCGGCACGCCGCTTTCCTTCAAGGACAGACAGGCGTAAAAAGCCGCGATAAAACAGCCCTTATCGTCCACAGCACCGCGCCCGTAAATATTGCCGTCCGCAATCTGCCCGCCATAGGGATCATACGTCCAGCCTTCCCCTTCCGGAACCACATCCATGTGGCAAATAACCCCGGCAGCCTCGGCCCCTTCGCCGAAGTTGATTTCTCCGGCATAATTATCAAAATTAACACATTGAAAGCCCTTTTCCCTGCCCAGCTTCATGGCAAAGTCAAAAGCTTCCTTTGGCCCCCGGCCGAAAGGCGCCTCAGCCTCTTCCGGGCCGAAAACCGATTTTATCCGAATCAGACGGCACAGGTTATCGATCATTTCCTGATGATACCCCTCCAAAATCCGATCAAAATTTTTTTCTGCTTGATCACTCATGTTTCACTCTCTTTCTGGTACTTCTATATAAAGGATACCACTAAAAATGCGATTGTGGTAAGAACGTAGGATATAATCGCATATGGGAGCGTACCTTTCATCTGATAATAAGGCTTGATGTCCACCGCCCTTGAAGATACCATGACCGCATCTCCGCACACATAAGTGGTGCTGCCTGCCGCAGAAGCGCAAACCAGCGCCGCGCAGGAGATCAGCGGGTCCACGCCCAGCCCGTTGGCAAGGGGCACGACAATGGCGATAAAGATCATTGCCATATCCCAAAAACCGCCGCCGAAATAGGAATAAACAGCGCAGAATCCGAAAACCAATGCCGGCAGATAAGCCCCGTTGAGGAAGGGCTTTAAGGTTTCAACCACATAATCAGCCATACCAGTGGCCGTATTTACCTCCACCAACGTCATAGTCATGGTAATCAGCGTACAAATGGCCACCATGCTCACAACTCCATTATATGCGTTATCAAACAGCTGGGTCAGCTTCACTTTTTTCTGCAGGAGCATTAAAATTCCGGTCACCGCAATCGCCGCCATGCAGCCCAGCATTACATTAATATCCGTCAGAAGGGTTACGACAACCAGAATAATCAATGGAACGAGGAAATTCCAAGGATGGGCCTTTTTCCCTTCATTTTCCGCCTGAATGGATGCAAAGTCGGGAGCCATGATTGCTTCTCCGGTATAACTCACATCTGCCGGGCAGACAACCCCGGTTTCTTCCGCCAGCTTGGTATGCTTTTTTGTGATCCCGAACATGGGAATAACTCCTAAAATTACCAGGGCCATGATGATTAAAGATATCCAGGCAAAGAACATATATGGCAAGGCCGCTATATAGGCGGATGCTCCGCTGCCGCCTGTGGTCACACCGAAATCTTCAAAGAGACCGCTGTAAAAAACCGCCCAAGTGGAGATCGGAATGGCGATGCAAACCGGCGCTGCCGTAGAATTGATCACATATCCGAGGAAGGTCCGGGGAATCCGATGACTGTCGCAGACCTTTTTCATGGCAGTAGCGATAGCCATGTTGTTCAGATAATCATCCACAAAGATCAACCATCCTAAAATATAAGTAATGAGTAAAGCCTTTTTCCTGGTGTTGGCGTATTTGCTCAGCCACATGGCAAATTCCGTGACCGACCCTGATGCGTCCAAAAGGGCGATCAGAATACCGAAGAGAGCCAGCAGCAAATACAAGTAACCAAGCGTTCCGCCGGAAAAGGCTGCCTGAACTTTTTCCAGCCAAACAGCCGCGAACTTCCAGCCGCCCAGCAGGATCGAACCGGTGATGGTCGCCGCCGTCACCGACAGCAGCATACGTTTTGTTGTAAAAATTAGTACGAATAATACTACCATTGGCAGTAAGGTCAATATTCCTAAATCCATGATTTTCCTCCGCTAAATTTTCCAAAGTTCTGTCTTTGCAAAGATGCTCTTGCCAGGCTTTGCGTCCTTTTTAATCTCGCCGCCGTCGATGACCGGAACCCCGGCTACTAATACATAATCAATGCCGTCCGGCTGGGCCATCGGGTCGCCCAGTCCCGGGAAGGCTGCGTTATCCTTGACTCGCTTCAAATCAAAGATCAAGATATCCGCATCCGCCCCTTCGCCGATGAATCCTTTTGTTTCCAGGCCGAAAAGCTGTGCCGGCATCCAGGATGACTTCTTTGCGAAATCCATCAGGGTCAGCACATCCTGATCCCGAACCAGATCCTTTAGAATTTTGGGATAAGTACCTGCTGTCTGGGGATGCCCGATTCCCGGAGCCAGATTGGGGAAACCCCCGTCGGTGGACATCATGACATATGGCTGTTTCAGGGCCAGCGCCACTTCATAAGGCTTGCCCACAAAAGCCGTAACGCTTGCGTCAGGATCCTGTTCTCTCATCTCATTAAAGGTCTCTTCCGTCAGCCGCTGCCCGGCATATTTGCCGGTCCCTGCAAGAATGTCGTGATAAGTGCAATCATAGATATCCTGCCAGCCTTCACAGAATACTTCCGAACCCACCGGGCAGGCAAAATCACAATAAGCCCCGCTGTCCACAGCGATTTCATATCCTTGCCGTCTCGCTTTTTCGATAATCTTTAAGGATTCCTCCATCATTCCCTGACCGCACTGGTAAACGTGGTGGGAGATCAGCACTCTCACCCCGGTCGTTTCCTGAAGTTTGATCACTTCTCTTGTGGCCTCCAGGGAATTCCAGCCACCGGCTCTGGAGTGGATGGGCATAACCTTATCGTATTTGGCTGCCACCTTTGCCATGGCTGCCATCTCGTCCCAAGACGTAACCGGAGCGTATTCCAGCCCTAAGGAAAGTCCAATGGCGCCATTTAGCAAATCTTCTTCCGCCCACTGGGCCATCTGGCGTATCTGCTTTTCCGTGGCCTGGTGGTAGGGGCTCTCGATCCCCGCCTTTTCCCGCAAAATCCAGGATTGGGGCGTCAGCGCCGCTGTATTGAGCGGATATCCGGTTTCATCCAGACCGGTCAAAAATTCCTTCACCGGATAAGGCCCCAGTCCGCAGGATCCCACAATAATGGTGGTAACGCCCATACTGGCCATGACATATCCGCTGAACAGCTGGCCGTCCGCATGGCTGTGGGGATCCACAATGCCCGGACAAACGATTTTTCCAGTAGCATCAATGGTGCGCGCAGCTTTCAGCGGCGCTCTGGTAACTCCGGCAATCTTTCCGTTTAAAATCGCCACATTGGCGATGGTTCTCAATTCCGTTTTTGGGTCAATGACGGTTCCGTTTTCAATCACACAATCGTAAGTTGTCTGAAAAAAATCCAGATTCTCTTTTTTTTCGCCCATAACGTATTCCTCCTCTACTCTTCCACAAAGTTGTAATGCTATATAAAGCAAATTTCGTGCCAGCAGGCTGCTTTGTCTCTGTACCGCTATAAAGTGTTGCAAATTTCAACATTTTTCTGTCAAATATGACTTTTAAACGGCGGCGGCAAAACTATATTTGCAGAATTTTGCCTGCAAAAAAATGCAGACCATGAAAAAATCTGCATTTCAAATCAGCTCTCCGTTACTGTTGCAGCTTATTATATAAACTGCGTATCGAAATTCCCAAATCCCTGGCTGTTTTCGTTTTGTTGCCGCCATTCTTTTCCAATACTTTTTTAATATATGCACGCTCTGTTTCCCGGACCACTTGGCTCAAAGGTTTCACTCCTTCCAGTTCTTCTTCCTTATCCAAAGTACGCATCTCTTTCAGGCCCAGATCGGGCAAGTCCTCCGCCTCAATCCTTGTTTTTGCCGGATCCATATCAATGATCGCTCGGCCGATATAATTGGCCAGCTCCCGTACATTGCCCCGCCATTCCTTTTCTTTGAGCACGGCCAGCGCACCGGAAGAGATGCCTTCGATATTTCGTCCATACTCCTCATTATATTTCACAATCATATATTCCGCCAGCAAAGGAATATCGTCCGGCCGCTCCTTCAGCGAGGGCAGCTCAATGGGAACCATGTTGAGGCGGTAATAGAGATCCTCTCGAAAATTTCCATTGGCAATTTCCTCTTCCAGATCGTTATTGGCGGCGGCAACAATCCGCACATCCACCGATATGGGGCTGGATGCACCTACGCGAATGATCTCCTGTTCCTGCAAAACCCGCAGCAGCTTTGCCTGCATGGCCGGGCTGATCTTGCCAATCTCATCTAAAAAGATTGTTCCCTTGTCCGCCTGTTCAAAGTAGCCTCGTTTGCCGGTTTTCTTGGCGCCGGTGAAGGCTCCTTCCTCATAGCCGAACAGCTCGCTTTCCAGCAATCCTTCACTGATGGCCGCACAATTGACCCGTACAAACGGTTTGGCCGCCCGCTTGCTTTCGTTGTGAATGGCATGGGCGAACAATTCCTTGCCCGTGCCGCTGTCGCCGATCAGAAGGATCGGCGCCGATGTTTTTGCTGCTCGCTTGGCCTTTTCAATGGCTTCTTTTAAGTAACGGTTCTTGCCAATGATATCGTCAAAACTGTACTTACCCTTTAATTCCCGGATCACCCGTTTGGCATCATCCAGTTCTCTGCTCAAAGAGAGAAGCTCTGTCAAATCATATGCCACAGCCACGCTTCCTTTCAGCTCGCCGTTGACCAGGATCGGCGCACCCTGGGCGATGATTTCCTTGTTGTGCCTGCCCACCACCATATGAAATCCCCGCTGCTCCTTTCCCGACTCTAAAACGGCCCGATGAATGCTTTTCCCTTTGCAGTCGATGTCGCAAGGCTGGCCGATCAGCTCCGATGGCTTCATTCCGATCAGCTTGGAATACGCTTTATTCATCATTACATTGATCCCGTTTTGATTAGCCACGGATATGGCGTCCTGGGCAGCCGAAAAAATCGCTTCCATCATGCTCTGCATTTCTTCCAGACGATTGACTTCCGTGGAAAGTTCCTCCAACTGGGGCACTTCTTTAAAAATCGCCACTGCGCCAATGACTTCCCCATCTTCATCCCAGATGGGCATTCTGCTGGTAACCAAGGTTGTCTCTTCATCGATCTTAATGATATGGTTAATTTCTGCGATGGCGTCCTTGATGACTTCCGGCATTCTGGCAACCGGAGAGATTTCCGAAACATGGCGGCCGATCGGATCTCCTTCCACATGAAAGATGCGCCTGGCAGCATCATTGAAAAGAATCACCTTTCCATCCCGGTCTGCGGCGGCGATTCCATCGTAGGTGGCGTTTAAAATTCGTTCAATGGGAATTGATGTCATGATCTGCCTCCCCTATCTCCCAAAATCACTAATATCCTGCCTGAGAAAATGGATCGCCCCTTCCATATCCTGATTCTGCAGGCATTCAATAATCTTAGCGTGGTATTTGGTGTCGGTGGGAAATACGATCTTTGCCCATTTATCCCAATAAAACTGGGCATATGCCCGTGTGAGGGTATCCAGGGACTGCTTGAGCATATTGTAGGAAAACTCATTGCCGCAGAACGAAATAAGCGCCAAATGAAACTCCATGTTATGTTCCCAATGAACCCAAAAATCATTCTTCGCCTGGTCGCTTTCACATTGCTGGTCGATCTGCTTCAGCCTGGCGATCTGTTCCTCTTCGATCTGGTGGATACACTCCCGCAGGCTGCCGCCTTCCAGCACCAGCCGGAAATTCAGAATATTTTCGATATCGGTTCTCGTCAGCTGGACGATCACATAGCCGAACCGGGGCATGCTTTTTAGAATGCCTTCGCTGCAAAGCTTACCCAGGGCCTCTCTCACCGGCGATTTGCTCACCTGGTATTTTTCAATCAGCTGCTTTTCACTGATGATATCGTTGGCTGAATATTCGCCCTTGATAATTGAGGAAAAGACCTTGCTATAGATCATATCTTTTAAATTACCGTTTTCTGCCATCTTCGCTCCTCTTCTTTTTGATACTTACTACTATCATACCATAAGGCCGGCTCTAAAGTAAACGGCCATGAATTTTTGCACTTAAAAGAGTTGACGCTTGGTTATATCTCTGATATTATCAGTAATATAATCAAAGTGTTAAAGGAGGTCTGGACATGAACGGAGAAACTGCTGCTTCTTACAGAAACATATTAGAAAACGAATTGATACTCGCCCTGGGCTGCACAGAGCCGGGCGCGCTGGCCTATGCTGCCGCCAAAGCCGTGGAGATTTTAAAACAAGCTCCTGAGCGCATGACAGTGAGCTGCAGCGGCAACATTATAAAGAACGTTAAAGGTGTCTATGTACCTAATTCCGGAGGCCTTCGGGGTGTGGAAGCTGCAGCAGTCTTAGGCGCTGTCATCGGCGATCCGTCCAAAGAGCTCAATGTCTTGGAAGAGGCTGACGATGAGGACCGCCGCCAGGCCAGGCAACTGCTGGCATCTGACTTTTGCATCTGTGAGCTGCAGGAAGGCGAGGACAACCTCTATATTGACGTTTCTGTCTTTGCTGGAACCGATTCTTCCCGGGTGATCATAAAAAACGCCCATACCAATATCGTTTTTATGGAACGCAATGGAAGGCCCCTCCTTGCAAAAGAAGAAGGCGCCGGCAGTTGTGAAAAAGATGAGAAAGCCAGCCTCAACATTACGGACATTATTGAATTTGCAGATTGCTGCGACCTGGCCCCGCTGAAGGAGCTTCTGGAAAGACAGATCGAAGTGAACTGTGCCATCGCCCAGGCTGGCTTGGATGAAAATTATGGAGCTTGTGTCGGTAAGACGCTGATGGAAACCGGCGGCAACTGTGTGCAGATAAGGGCAAAAGCAAAAGCCGCAGCCGGTTCCGACGCGCGCATGGGCGGAAGCTGCATGCCAGTGATGATCAATTCCGGCAGCGGCAATCAAGGCATTACCGTAACCGTGCCGGTGGTGGAATACGCGGAAGAATTGCAGGTCAGCCGTGAAAAACTATGCAGGGCTTTGATTGTAAGCAACCTGATCTCCATACATATCAAATATTATATTGGAAAGCTTTCCGCATTCTGCGGGGCTGTGAGCGCAGCCTGCGGCAGCGGAGCCGCCATCACCTATATGCACGGTGGAACTCTCGCCCAAATTTCCTCCACCATCGTCAATACGCTGGCTGATGTGGGAGGCATCGTCTGCGACGGCGCCAAGGCTTCCTGCGCTGCAAAAATCGCTTCCGCCGTGGATGCAGCCATCATGGCTCATAATATGTCTATGCGCAGCCGCAGCTTCCAAGCCGGAGAAGGGTTTATAACCGAAGATATTGAAACCACCATCGCCAACATGGGCTATATCGGACGTGAGGGAATGAAAACGACCGACGTAGAAATCCTCAAGCTGATGCTTGCCAATCGGGTTTTATAAATTACACTTCTTCCTCTTCTTTTATGTCAATATCCACGCCATTGACTTCTACATGGTCGTTAATCCCGATGACAATACATCTCCTGCCGTCAATGACCTTAGTTTCCACCAGGTCAGCCCGGTCCGGGCTGACCTTGATTACCACATCCGGCGTCTCAATGCTGAATTTTTTCGTTTCTGCAATGTTGGAAGCCATCAGCTTCCTCCGTTCCCCTGCTGTCTGCTCAAAGGTAGTCTCCACCTTCTCCAGCTTATCCTCCGAAGCGCCGCTCCGCTCCAGCAGCCTTCTCATATCGAACTTGTCCAGCTCCAAGGGTTCCGGTTCTTCTTTGCTCTCTTCGATCATTTCCTGCAGATTATCGTGAATGCATCTGACCATTGTAAAGTCACATTCTTCGCCTAATGTCTCGGATAGAATTTCGTTGAAGGTAACTTTTTGGTTTTCTGCGGACAGGGGAATCTCGCTGCCCAAAAGCTCTTCGATCAATTTGGGCTGCAGCTCTTCCGGCTTTTTGGAGAAGTACAACGCCTGATGAATGTCCCCGGTTCGATCATTGAAGGCAGGAAATAAAAATCCCTTGGCCGGAGGATCCACTACCCAGTCCCGACTGCGTCCCACGATACTGTTTTGGTCAGCGTCATAGCTGAGACCTGCCTTGGAAAGCTTGACCGGACAAATGCTGCACAATATGTATTCGTATATGTTCTCGGAAGCATCAAACATTTCCAAGCCGTCCTCCGCTCTTCCCGGCACGTCATAAACCGCATGGATCAGGATGATATAATAGTTTTCTCCGTACTCATAATGGTCGATAATTTTATTGAAAAATTCGTCTACCAGAGATTCATCCTCCAGCTTGCTGTTTCTCAGACGGAAAAGGAATTCCTGGGTTCCCCCCGGCTCCTCTTGGGCCAGTGGAAATTCCATATTGATCAGTTTTTTACCCAGGGTCCCGGTAAGCGTCTGCTTGAAGATTTCAAAATATTTAAAGGCCTCTTCTTCAGGAAGGGACAAAAAGGAGCGATTCACCTCATATTTACGTACCTTTTCTGCATCCACGTAGCATCCGCACATGCGGGTAATGGTACAATTCTCAGGCGTAAACTGTTTTTTAATTTCCAATATTTCTTTGTTGATCATTTTTTAGTCCTCTCTTTTATAGTCTTCGCAGACCTTCCCAGCCTGCGATCATGATGAAGTGGGGTATGAACTTGGCGGCAATTCTATGGAGAAAGCATACTGGCCCCGGGGTGGAAACAGCCAGTCCCAATTTGCTATCTATGAGAGCCCATCTGACTACGGTTCTGGATTTGGATGCCATCGGAAAATGGCGGACCGCCTGTCCATTTTTTGTGTCTTTTGCCGTTGGAATGAATTCTGTGTCGCGGACCCAATATGGGCATACGGCCGTTACCAAAATGCCCTGACCAAAGAGCTCCCATCTCAGAGCACGGCTGTAGCGCATGAGAAATGCCTTGGTCGCCGCATATACATTCAACGAAGGAAAGGGTTGAAAGGCTGAAGTCGAGGATATTTCCAGAATACGGCCTCCGCTACTCATATGAGACAGCACAATCTGGGTTACCGCCACTGCGGCACGACAGTTGAGATCGATCATATCCATACTGTCTTGTATGGAGACCTCTTTGTAATCCCCAATTTTTCCAAAACCCGCTGCGTTGACCAGCAGCCGTACATCCGGTCCTTCCTCCTTGAGGCGTTCTGCAAGAAAGTCAAGGCTTTCTTGTTTGGTCAAATCCAGGGGCAGTACGCGCACCGGAAGGGAAACTTCTTGCGCAAGGGCGCGGAGGCGGTCTTCTCTGCGGGCGACGGCCCATATTTCATCAATAGGTTCCCGTTGGATCTGCCTTGCGAATTCCCGGCCCAATCCGCTGGAAGCGCCGGTTATAAGAGCAATTTTCTTCTTTTCCATTTGTCTTTACTCCTGCATATCGATTTGTTTTTCTTTTATGTAATGAGCGGCAGCTGAAAGCAAGGTTTCAATCTCACTGCTCGATATGCCGTATGAAAAAAGACCATGCCTGGCAGAGCACTTCCAAATTTCTTCCGGTGACAGTTCTTCTCGATGCTGGTTCAAGCGATCAAAGGCGAATTTATAAAGAATGATCTTGGCAATCTCAACACTGGCAAAGATCCGCTCTTTATCTGTTTTTAAGCTTTTTTTCTCCGCAAAGGTACAGATCCGATCGACTATTGCGTCTGCTCTGTTTTCATAATTTGACAAAATTTCATAGCTCTGGAGCGTCTCCAAGTCTTTGGCCGAGGTGAATCGGCAGATTAAATCCGTATAACACCGCAAAAGCACCAGCGCAAAGATAGGGGCATCTTCCATATCTGCACATTTTATTATGATTCTGTCCCATTGATTGTCCCGCAGCTCGGAAAAATAGGAAAAAAAGAGCTCTTCTTTTCTTCCGAAATAATAGCGCAGATGTCCCCTGCTGATGCCTGCAAGTTCAGCGATCTGACGGGTAGTAGTCGCGGCGAATCCCTTTTCCTCAAAGAGTTCTTTTGCTACCTCCAATATTCGATTATAAACATCGCAATCTTTTCTCATACATTCCATCATACGTGATTAAAATCTCTTTGTCAAATGAAATGAAAGCGATGAAAAATCATCGCCTTCCACTGTTCTAAACTACTCTTTATTAAAATCGATTTGAATGGATTCTAAGATGTCCGGCTGGGTCAAAACCTTCAGAATCATCAGGGAAATGACCTGAGCGCCCCTTGTGATTACCGGTTCTATGACCTCTTTTTCTTTCATTTTGGCGGCGAATTGGCGCGTGTGATGCGTCAGGCTTGTGTCACCTATGGATAAGGTAGGATGAAAAGCCGGGCATCTCCAGCTCACATTGCCAATATCCGAAGAGCCTTTGTTTTCACTTTCTCCTGTGGCCAGATCAATTCCCAGCTCTTCATAAACTTCTTCCAAAATCTGTTCTCCGGCTGGGTTGGGCTTCAGGCTATCCAGGGTCGGTGCGTAATGATCAATTTCAACTTCTGTTTGTGTCGCCATAGCCGCACCTTTGGCACAGTCATGGGCCATTTTTTCCAGCTGGGAAAGATAGCGGCTGTCCGGGTATCGCAGTGTGTAATCCGTCACCACATAATCCGGAATAATGTTGGGTGCAGCTCCTCCCTTGGTTATGATCCCGTGTATGCGGGCATCCGGCTTGATATGTTGCCGCATCATGTCAAAAGCATGGATCATCAGCATGGCTCCGTTGAGCGCGTTCCGCCCTTCCCATGGTGCTGCCGATGCGTGGGCGGGCCTGCCTTTAAATTTATAATAAAAGGCCGTCAGCGCCATGAACTCCATCTTAACACGGTTTTCCATATCCATATGAATCATAATCACAAAAGAATAATCATCGAAGATGCCGGCTTGGGCCATATCGATCTTCTTTCCTGTCAGCTCCTCGTCTGGCGTGCCGATGATATGGATATTTCCATAAAGATCCTTCTCGTTGGCATGAAGCGCCAGAGCGGCCAGAAGGCTCAAACTGCCGCTGGCACAATGTCCGCACCCATGCCCGATTTCAGCCAAAGCATCATATTCGGCGAGAATACCAATTTTCACTTTTGAGTCCGGATCCATGCGCACCTGGCCGCAAAAAGCAGTAGGTATGCCGGCAAAGCTTCGTTCCACCGGTATCCCGTGATTTTCCAGAATCCTGCACATCTGTTCGCACGCATGGAACTCCTTGCCGGAAATTTCCGGATGGTCGGCCAGATCGTAGTTGAGATCATAAGCTTCCTGGGCCAACTCTTCGATGGAGGTAAATGTTTGTTCTTTCAAAGCTCCTAACGGTTTCATCGCAATCTCCTCTCTATCTATTTGACAACCTGTTTTCCGATATTGGCTCCCAGCTCTTGGAGAATTCTATTATTGACCGTATAGAATTTTAAAACAATACATGCGATCAGAAATGCGGCTCCTGGGATACCGGCGTTGATCCAAATGATGCCGTTGATCGTGGCTGAAGAAGCCATATCTGCGCCCGTATAACCGGCTAGGGTCAAAAGACCGCCTACAGCCAATCCGGCCACAATGCCTCCAAAGTTCAACATAAATGTGTTGCAGGAAGTTACAAGCCCCGCACTATATACATTTTTTGTCAATGCCACATATTCCACGCAATCGGCTACCATGGTCCATACGGTTACGATCATCGTAACCTGGAAATACTGTTGAATCATGTAGAGGATAATCAGTACGGTCATGCTGTCAAACGGGTCGAAGAGCAAGAATATCATCGGTTTAATCAAGCTCATAATCCCTGCCAGAATGAAGATTTGTTTTTTACCGAACTTTGCTACTAAAAACGGTGTTAAAAAAGCTCCTGCGATTGCCGCCGGCAAAGTGGCAAAGGACACAACCGAAAAGGCGGCTTCATTGCCGACCGCATATTTAAAAACATAGATGTTGGTGGCCGAAATCACTTCAAAAGCCAGAATCACGCATCCGAAGGAAGCGATCAAAAGGAGAAGCGGTTTAGTGGTAAGAACTTTTTTCAAATCTTCCTTCAAATAGCCTTTCTCCTGTTTCTTATCCTGCCTGGGCATGGGCAGATCATGTTTTTTTGAACCGCTTAGACTGAGGAGCATGCATAGAAATGCTGCTGCTGCAAAGATTCCGATCGTGATATGCCATCCCTTTTCATCATCGCCGAAAGCTTTTAAAAAGATCGGCACCAGTGCCATCGCCGAATAACCGAATCCGGTGCCCAAAACCTGTCTGGACATAACGACGAAATTGCGCTTGGAAAGATCGGAAGACATACTGGGCACCTGAGCCTCATATGTAACAGTCTGAAGCTCGTAATTGATGCAAAAAACAATATAGATTATCGAATAAAGGGCTACTTTTGCCGTGGCCGATATTTCGAAATTCGTAAACAAGAGAAAGAACAAAATAACTACCACCGGAGTCGTAACCATCAAATACGGCCGATATTTTCCGAATCTAGTGTTTGTTCTGTCTGAAATGATCCCTGCGATGGGGTCCGTGATAGCACAAAATACTCTTCCTAAAGAGTAAATAACACCGGCTGCTGCCGCTGGGACGAGGGCATAATCCGTCCAGAAAAAGATTACGTAGCTGGCATAAACAAAATAAATGATGTTCAGCGTAGCTCCTCCGAATCCGTACCTGAAGATTTCACTGAAGGTTGTAACAGGCTGCATCGGGCTGTCCTGCATGTTCATTTTCTTATTCATATGTATTCCTCCTTGTTTTATTGGGCGCGCACTAAGGCGTGCACTAATTTTGCATATAGAATAACACTTTTCCAATAAAAGTCAAGGCTTTTTCAGAATTATTCGATTCTTATCTACAAATTGGTATTTTTTAAAGATCACGAAATTCTTCTGCCAGCACATCGTAATCACGCCTGGCTACAATTTCTAGAAAACGTTCCATAGAAAGTTCTTGATAGTCTCTCTGCAGGGCCAGCAAAGTCTGTTCAATCGCAGTTTCTGTAAATCCCAGTTGGTAAAGTCCATGTTTCATGGAAGTCAGCCAAATCGATTCAAAGTCTCGTTCCATATGGTAGGTGAATTTAACATATAGCATGCGTATGGCAATCTTCAGACCAATCTCACAGCTGTCCTGCAAGTGCTTTCTGTTGGGCTTTTGTCCATGATGGCCTGCAAATTCAAGGATCATTTGGCATAGGGAGTCAGTAATTAAATGAAAATAAGCATCCAGGTCGTATCGTCCTAAAAGCAACAAATCATGAATAAAGTTTTCTGTTTCTAAGGTTCGAAGCTGACATGCAAACAGGAGACCGTAATAGATAGCGTAGTCATCCGTTTGCACTTTGGATTCATTAAAAAAATATTTGATTTTTTTCACATAAAACCCGAAATGACAGGCCAATATATCCTCCTTCTTTGGAAAATAGTAATGAAGATGTCCGCGATTAATTCCTACAGCGTCAGCAATTTCCCTGGTCGTTGTTTTCACGTAGCCTTTTTGGTCAAATAATTTGGCGGATTCATTGAGTATTTGATTGTAAGTCGGATTGTTTTCCCGCATAACCCTTTCCTGCTTTCCAAAAAACATCGGCAGACAGACGTTACTTCGTCTGTCTGTCATTCAATGGTCTCTGTCCGATGGATTATTCAATGATAACACCATCTTCGTCCACCTGTAGATCGGCTTCAGCCGCTTCCACATCCTCGGCTTTTGCCTCAGTTTCAGCTTTCAGCTGATCCCGTAGCATCTGTTCCACCTTTTCCAGTGTTTGCGGATGTTCGGCCAGATAGTTCTTTACATTTTCTCTTCCCTGCCCTATACGGTCACCGTTAAAGCTGTACCAGGAACCGGCTTTCTCAATAATCTTGGCATCTACGCCGCAGTCCAGCACATCTCCTTCTCTGGAGATTCCCTGGCCATACATAATATCGAATTCAGCTTGCTTGAAAGGCGGTGCCACTTTGTTCTTTACTACTTTCACCCGGGTACGATTCCCCAAAAATGTATCTCCCGACTTTATACTCTCTATTCTGCGCACATCAAAACGCATGCTGGAGTAAAATTTAAGAGCACGGCCTCCAGTCGTGGTTTCCGGATTTCCGAACATGACACCGACCTTTTCTCGCAACTGATTGATAAATACGACGGCAGTTCCCGATTTGTTAATAACACCGGCCAGCTTTCTCAGAGCCTGGGACATGAGCCGGGCCTGCAGGCCCACATGGCTGTCCCCCATGTTGCCGTCGATTTCTGATTTTGGAACCAGAGCCGCCACCGAGTCCACTACTACAATATCGATGGCTCCGCTGCGAACCAGCATCTCGCAAATTTCCAAAGCTTGTTCTCCTGTATCAGGCTGGGACACCAGCAATTCATCCACATTAACGCCCAAGTTTTTGGAGTATTCTGGATCCAGAGCGTGCTCCGCATCGATAAAAGCGGCTCGGCCTCCCGCCTTCTGTGCTTCCGCAATGATATGTAAGGTCAAAGTTGTCTTACCCGATGATTCAGGACCGTACACTTCGATGATCCTGCCTTTGGGAATTCCGCCGATTCCGGTAGCCAAGTCCAGGCTCATAGAGCCGGTGGAAATGGCCTCTATATTCATCCGAGCGCTGTCATCGCCCAGTTTCATGATCGCCCCCTGGCCGAACTGTTTTTGTATCTGTTTTAGCGCCTCTTGTAAGGCTTTATCTTTATCGTCTTTGTTGATCGCCACGTTCATACCTCCATGTGAACATTTGTTCTTTCCTCTTATAATACCCCATTCCTTTCATTAGGTCAAGAGAAATTCTTTTATGTAAATATTTTACATTTATAAGCTATCATTTATTTTTCGCAGTGTCAAGGATTTCTTTCTATTTTTCAGTCTGTTTCTTTAAAAACTGCGTCAGTTCTTTATAATCGTTTTCAAAATCTGTACCTTTGCATGCTGTCCGAGCTCTTTTTACAAGGTCTGCCGTATCCTCGCCTCTTGCCCACGCCTCGTAAACACCAACGACACATACCAGCCCAGCGATATTGGGGTGGGTTTTAAATTTTTCGATCTGCTGCCGGTTTTTCTCCAGTATTTCAAGGCCCTGTTCGCTCTTGCCGCCGCGGAAACAATAATAAGCAAAATCGACATAATAAATGGTTAAATTCAGACCGGCAAGCCCGCGAAGGTCAATCTGCTCCATCAGCTCGGCCGCCTCAATGAATCGCTTTTGCTTTGCATACCCCAAAGCTTGATTCACCGTCAGAATCCTTTTTTTGTTGGGATCTTTTGTTGATTGGAGCATTTCATCCAAAAGCTCCATGTAAAGGTTGATATCCCCGCCTTTCATGGCTTCCATAGCTTTTCCCATCTGCTGATTGAACTTTTGATATCCTAAAATATTAGTCACAAAGAATATGACGATTAGGATGACAACAGCAATCACAATCAACAGCTGTATGGAAATTCCTCCTGCTTTAAGATCCACATCCATATAAGACATCATAGCTGCGATGGCGATTACCAACACAAAAATCAGAGCTAGCTTTTTTTTCATACAAATTCCCCTTTCTACATCAGCTCGGTATCTTCAATCCGTTTGTTGAAAAACCGGTTCAGCCTTACAAGCGGCTTCCTCAGGACCAATCCCAGCAGCAGCGAGAAGGGAACGAAGGCAAAGAGCCGCAGAAGATCCAGCCAATAATTCATACCGTACACACCAGCGATACATTCTCGCATTGCATTGATGCCATAGGTAAAAGGCAGGAACGGATAGAGATTCTGGAAGAATTGGGGCGTTACTTCGATGGGGAAGGTGCCACCGGCTCCGCCGATCTGAATGACCAGCAGAATGACGCAAAGCGCCTTTCCGATATCTCCAAAAGAAATTGTCAGCGTATAAATAATATTGACAAATATGATGCTGCTGGTCCACCCGGCCAGCAAAAACAGAAACGGATGCTCGCACTGAATCTGCAGGTAAAATAGGTCGCCCAGGCAAATAATCGTAGCCTGCACCAGTCCTAGCACCATGAACAGAATATAGCGTCCAAAATATGCCTGATAGGGCCGGATCCGTCTCAGCCTTTCATGGTCTTCGCTGACCTGAGTCTTCATAATGGCAACGAGCACGATTCCCCCTACCCAGATTGCCAGAATCGAGTAGAACGGCGCCATGGCAGAGCCGTAATTTTTAATGGGGTAGAGAGTGTGTGTATCGATTTTCACCGGCGAGCTCATGAAATCGCCCATCAATTCTGGATCGGTCTTGAGAATATCCATCAACTTCTTCACTCGCTCGTCACTGCCTACGTTTTCCAAGGAAACAGCCGCCTTTTCCAATTTGTTTTTAGCTCCATCAATGACTTTTTTTGTGCTGTCCAAAGCGTTCTTTCCGCCGGAAAGCGTGTCATCCACACCATCCAGCACCTGATGAATATTAGCAACACCGGTACTAGCACCGGTCAGCAACTGGGAAAAATCCGTCAGAGAATCATAAATGCTGCTGATCACTTTATTGAGCTTTGGCTGCACCTTGGTCCGATAGTCGCTGCGGATCTTGGTCTGTTTTGCCAGTGCGCTGTCAATGCTGGACCTGAGCTTTTTCTGGGCTGCATTGGTCATTTTTCCTGAGCTTCGCACCTCCTGAGCCAAGGGCGGAATTTCTTTGATCAGCTGGCGATTGGCATCGTTGGCTGCCTGTAGTTGTTTGACCAGTGCGCTGAGCTCAGAGGACGGCTGTGGCAGTTCCTGATTCAGGTTTTGGAGAAGCTGGATGCAGGTATCGTTGATTTCCACAATATTCTGGACCTGATCGCTCAGCTTGAGTAAAGCATCGGCCGCCTTGGCGGAACTGGTCTCTGCCTGCGCGGCCGCACTGTCCAGGGTGTCCGCCAGATCGTTATATCCGGTCTGTGCGGCAGCAAAGATATCGTCCAGCGCCTTAACCGTTTCCCTGGCAACCTGTTTGGAGGAAAGCAGCAGAGCCTGCACATCGGTGGCAGTCGTCTTTCCGTCTTTGATCAGCGCCTGTACATCCGGCAGGGTGGCCTGGGTTGTTTTGACAAGCGACTGAATCCCCGCGGTCGTCTGGCTAAACGCGTCGATGGTATGGACGAATCCATCCAAATCCTGTTCCGCGTCGCGGAAGGATTGGACTAATTTGTCCATGGGGCCGCCGTCCGCCTCCAGAGTGCCGCTGACCGTATCAAACAACTGGGCCGCGGCCTGGGTTACGATACTGATAAAGGTTTCATCAATCTGGGTCTGAATGGCGGTTGCGCCCTTATCAGTTATTTTGGGCGCGATAGCATTCTTTTTTTCGTTTATGTAGTAATCAAACTGGGGCCTTTCCACATGGGATGTGAAGATACTGACCATATTACGGCTGAAATCAGCAGGGACAATGATGGCCGCATAATATTCCCCGCTCTCCACTTTTTCCATGGCTTCTTTTTCGCTGGTCAAGAACTGCCAGCCGATATCGTCGTTGGCCCGCAGGTTTTTAATAATCTGCTGCCCGGCATTAATATGGACCTTTTCCATCTCCGTGCCTTCGTCCAGGCTGACTACAGCTACCTGTATTCCGGAGGTGCTGCCGTAAGGGTCCCAGTTTACAGCTATGTTAAACCAGGCGTAAAGGGCCGGAATGACACACATGCCTACAATCACGACAATGGCGATCACGTTGGTTCTCAGCCGATTGACGTCTCTCAAAAAAATGCGTAAAATATTCTTCACGGTCGATTGTCCTCTCTCTTTTCCAGCAGATCTTTGTATTGATAATGCTTATAATCTACCAGTATGAGAAATACGGCGATTATAATGATGGATACGATCCAAAGCACCAGAAAGCGCAGCTTGGCTTCCAAGGTAAAGATCAGGAACAAAAAAAGGAGGGGAATGACTGCGATACAGGCCAGGCCGCCCCGAATCAGCTTTGGATACCACTCTAAAAACTTCTTGTGCTCATCCTGCAATTCAAAATCATCCCGTTTTTTGAGCACTGCTTCTCTGGTTCCAAAGTAATACAGAGTCTGGTCCGCAGCTTCCTGATCCCCATAGCCTTTTTTTCGGTAATACTTGTAGTCCCGGACCATCTGCTCCATAAATATCGGCTTGAGCAGATCCTTGTCTTTCTCTCCGTCCAGAATCGTATCTAAAAACGTATCAAATCGTTCCATTTGCGCTTACCCTTCAATCAATCGATTGATCACATCCAGCATGGAAAGCACAGCGAAATTCCGGTTCCAGCTGCGGTTGACGTTCCGCATTTGAATCTTCCGGCAAGTGGTTTTTCCCTGGAAACATGCGCCGATATAAACAAGGCCCACCGGTTTTTCTTCTGTTCCGCCGTCAGGACCTGCGATACCGGTCACCGAAATGCAGATATCGCTGCCGCTGACCCTTCTCAGGCCTTCGGCCATCTCTCTGGCCGTCTCCTCGCTGACTGCGCCGTGGGCTGCCAGAGTTTCTTCCTTTACTCCCAGCTCGGACATCTTGGCTTCATTGCTGTAAGTCACTAAAGAACGGTCAAAAACGCTGGAAATGCCCGATACACTGGTCAGCGCCGCCGCAAACATGCCGCCGGTGCAGGATTCTGCGCTGGAAATGGAAAGTCTTTGTTTCATCAGTTTGGCGCATACCACATCCACCAGTTCTTCATTGTCGCAGCTGTAAATATATTCACCAATGATATCCTGTACCTGCCTCAGCATGGCATCCACCGCTTCCTTGGCTTCTTCCTTCGTCTCCCGCTTGGAAGCGATGCGCAGACAGCATTCCCCTTCTTTTGCGTAGGTGGCTAAAGTTGGATCGGTCTGCCCGTCAATCAGCGGAAGCAGTTTTGTTTCCAACATGGATTCGCCGATGCCGAAGGTACGGATCATTCGATAATAAATCGTCCCTTCCGATTTTGTCTCCAGATACGGGAGCACCTGGCGCTGAAACATGCGGGTCATTTCTCTGGGCGGCCCCGGCATGCAGATGATCTGCTTCCCGTCCTTTTCCAGGGCAAATCCCGGCGCCGTTCCGGCATCGTTATCGAACACCACGGCCCTGGAAGGCATATACGCCTGCTTGCGGTTGTTTTCCGTCATGGTGCGGTTCTGCTTCTTAAAGTACTGCTCCAGCTTATCCATGGACGGCTGATGGAGGACCATGTGATCGTCCAGCGCCCGGCATGCGATCTCTTTGGTCAAATCATCCTGGGTCGGTCCCAGGCCGCCGGTGGTCAGAATCAAATCGCAGTCTTTGAATGCAAGGGCGATCATCTCTTCCAGACGGTCCGGGTTGTCTCCTACCGTGTAGTGATACATGACGTCAAATCCCAGCAGGTTCAGTTGCTGGGATAAAAACACCGTATTGGTATTGGTAATCTGGCCGAACAAAAGCTCGGTCCCTACACTTAAAATAGCGGATTTCATGTTCTATCCTTCTTTCTCAGCCGCAAAGCTTACATGGAAAGCAGCTGTCTGTTTTTTACAATATATTCGGTCCCGGAAATGATCGTCATGATTACAGCCGCCCACAGGAAAATCTGATCCAGCGGCATGCCGATATAGCAGCCGGGCCAGTTATCCAAAAGCAGCAATGGTATGGCGATCATCTGCAGGATCGTCTTTACTTTACCGGTCACGCCGGCCGCGATGACGATTCCTTCGGAAGCCGCAACCTGCCTCAGACCGGTAACAGCAAACTCTCTGGCCAGGATGACGACAGCCATCCAGCCTGCCACATTGCCAAGCTGCACCAGCAAAAGCAGCGCCGACATGACTAGCAGCTTGTCAGCCAGGGGATCCATCAGCTTGCCGAAGTTGGTCACCATATTGTATTTTCTCGCGATATGGCCATCCAGCATATCGGTCAGTGCGGCGGCGATAAAAATAACCGTCGCGATATACCGGTGTCCCATAAGAAGTACAACGATAAAAACTGGAATTGCGATAATCCTGAGAATTGTTAATTTATTAGGCAAATTCATGTTTAAACCTCCTTGCCAGCCAGATCATAATCAAAAGCGTCCGTTATCTCGACCTGCACCAGATCGCCCGGCACCAACTGCCGCTTTGCGGTAAATATGACGGAATTGTCGATTTCCGGAGCATCATAAGCAGTCCGGCCAAGATAACTTCCGTCCCCTTCTTCTGCCTCAACCAGCACCTCCAGCGCCTTGCCGATCTTTTCCTGATTGGCTGCCAGAGAGATGTCCAGCTGTCTGCGCATAATGGCATCCTGCCGCAGAGCTTTTACTTCCTCATCGACCTGATCCTCCATCTCCGCCGCCGGCGTTCCCTCTTCTTGGGAATAGGTGAAAACGCCCAGCCGCTGTAAACGAGTCGTCTCTACAAAATCCAGGAGTTCTTCAAAATCTTCCTCCGTTTCGCCGGGAAACCCAGTTATAAGAGTCGTACGGATATGAATATCCGGCATGGCTCGGCGCAGACGCTCGATGGTGCCGCGGATCCCGGCCGCCGTCGATCTGCGGTTCATGCCTTTCAGCACCCGGTCGCTGATATGCTGCAGCGGAATATCAATGTATTTGCAGATTTTTTCTTCCTCCGCCATCACCTGAATCAGCTCGTCAGAGATCCTGTCCTCATAGCAATACATCAGGCGGATCCAGTGAAGGCCTTCGATCCGGCACAGCTTGCGCAAAAGCTGCGGCAGGACGAATCCATCGTAGAGATCCATGCCATAGGCGGTCACGTCCTGTGCGATGAGAATTAGCTCCCTGCAGCCCTTTTCCGCCAGCATCCTGGCTTCTGCCACAATATCCTCCTGCTTCCTGCTGCGATATTTACCCCGTATGCTGGGAATGACACAGTATGCGCACACATTATTGCAGCCTTCTGCGATTTTTAAGGTCGCTGTATAAGGGTTTTTCCCCAGCTTTCGAAATGGGGTTTCCATAAATATTTTATTGTAATCACTCAGATGTTTTTCCCGCTTTCCTTTTTGAAACTTTTCCAGAATCTGCGGCAGCCTTTGATAATCGTTGACCCCTAGAAACAAGTCCACTTCCGGCATTTCCTCGAACAGTTCATTTTCGTAGCGCTGGGAAAGACAGCCGGTCACCGCCAGGATCTTGTCCTCCCCCTTATACTGGGCCATATCGAAAATCCGTTCAATGGATTCGGTTTTGGCATCGTTGATGAAGCCGCAAGTATTGACCATGATCAGATCCGCTTCCTGGGGCGATGGGACCATGGTATGTCCCGCATGTTCCAGAATTCCCGCTGCCATTTCCGAATCATTAAAATTCTTGGGACAGCCCAATGTTTCGATAAAAATCTTCATCTATTCTTCTTCCATCTCCTCTGTATCCGTTTGCAGGGCGTAAAGCTCTGCTTCGCTCATCAATACCTGTCTGGGCTTGCTGCCCTCCGAGGGTCCGATGATCCCTCTTGCTTCCATCATATCCACGATCCTGGCCGCCCGGTTATAGCCGATGCGAAAACGCCTCTGGAGCATGGAGACCGATGCCTGACCGGCTGAAACAACCGTTTCTATGGCTTCCGGCAGCAGTTCGTCCGTGTCGTCGGCTTTTTCCGGTGTGTTGACCTTCTCTATGGTATGGATGACCTCATCGGAATATTCGGCTTCTTCCACCTGTTCCTTGACAAACTCTATGACGTCGTGGACTTCTGAATCGGATATGAACGTCCCCTGCACCCGGGTCGGTTTTCCACCGCCCATGGGGTTGAAAAGCATGTCCCCTTTTCCCACCAGCTTTTCAGCGCCCGCCATGTCCAGGATCGTCCTCGAGTCAAATTGGGAGGACACGGCAAAGGCGATTCTGGAAGGAATGTTGGCTTTGATCACGCCGGTGATAACATCCACCGATGGTCTCTGGGTCGCCACGATCAAGTGCATCCCAGCGGCTCTGGCCTTCTGAGCCAGCCTGCAAATGGATTCTTCCACCTGGGACGGCGCCGCCATCATCAGATCCGCCAGTTCATCGATGATGATAACCACTTGGGGCAGAAATTTATCATCTTCTCCGTCTTTTTTCACTTTCGTGTTGTAGCTGGCCAGCTCCCGAACCCCTTCTTCAGCGAACTTTTTATACCGGTCCTCCATTTCCGCAACCGCCCAATTAAGCGCTGCCGCCGCCTTGGTCGGTTCGGTGACCACAGGTATCAAAAGGTGGGGGATCCCGTTGTAATTGGTCAGCTCTACCACCTTGGGATCGATCAGAACCAGTTTGACCTCCTCCGGCTTGGCCTTATAGAGGATACTGGTGATAATGCTGTTGACGCAGACGCTCTTTCCCGAACCGGTGGAACCCGCAATCAATAGATGGGGCATGGATTTGAGATCAGCTGTGATTGCGTTTCCGGCAATATCCTTGCCCACCGTAAAGGTGATCTTGGATTTGGCGTTCTTGAATTCCTTAGAATCAATGATTTCCCGGATGGTGACCATGTTTACTTTGTCGTTTTCCACCTCAATGCCCACAGCTGCTTTGCCCGGAATAGGCGCTTCGATACGGATGCTCTTCGCCTCCAGGTTCAACGCGATATCATCGGCCAGATTGACGATGCTCTTTACCTTTACCCCGACGTTGGGATGAATTTCATACCGTGTAACAGCCGGTCCCTGGGTCACCTGGACTACCTGGGCGTCAATATGAAAATTGCGCAGGGTTTCTTCCAGCTTCATGGCCTTGGCTTTCAGCGAAGCCGTAACGCCCGACCGATTCTGGGGAGCGCTGCCTTTATTCAGCAGCTCTGCCGGCGGGAATTTATAAGCATGGGCCGGCGGGGCCGCCGTATTAATTTCGTTTGGATCCAGCGCGGCTTTGGCCGCCTGGCTGTTGGTGATTTTATCCGGCTCTTTTTTCAAAGTGCCAGAAGTAGGCATTACTTCCTGAACGCCTTTTGTTAATCCCGGATTTTCCTGCTGGCGATCCTGGTTTTCATCCTCCACAAGTCCCAGACTCTGATCCGGGTCCGGTGCTTCCATCTCCGTCATCACAGGTTCCAGGCCAGTGTCAAGGCCCAAGTCCAGCGCAAGACCAACCCCGTCCTCATGTTCCATTTCACTCTCATCCAGCCCGTATCCTGCTTCTTCCGAGCCGCCTGCGAACAAGTCTTCATCCTTCATGTATTCTAAAATATTCCGCTGGCCCTGGGAGATCCTTCCCGGTACATAGGCGGTCTCTTGCTGGGCACGCTGCCGGGCTGCCTCAGAAGGCGGCACGGACACTTCTGCGGCCTGCAAATCCATTTTTTCCTGAATCCCCTGATCTTTCACCAGCTTTTCTCGAATAGGAGTCCGCTTCTTTTCTTTTTTCTCCGTCCTTTCAGCAAGCAAGGGGCGGGTTTCTTGTTCGTCTGCCAAATCATCCAAAAGCTCGGCTTCCTTTCTTGCCCGGCGTTTTTCCGCCGCCCGTTCAAAGAATCGGGAGATGGGCGTGTTGATCACAAGCAGCAGGCAAATGATGACCACCACAAAGGAAATGATATAAAGCCCTGGAATGCCGAAGGCTTTTACCAGCAAACTTCCTATGTACATGCCAAATAGTCCGCCGCTGTCCAAAAGGGTCCCGTCCCGGTAATAGTCCGCCGCATCGGCAAGACCGAAAGCCAGAACCTGCGGATCGATAAACCTGGCCGAATTGATGATGGACGCGGTAAGTAAAATGATGAACAGCAAAACCACCGATTTACCGCCAATGTGGATGGTTTTCCTTGCGAAGAGCAGGATTCCGTAAAGGATCAAGTAATAAGGAAACGCATATGCGATCATCCCCAGGCATCCTTTAAAGAAATGCGACAGCCCTTCTCCAACGGCTCCCGCCGCATGGGTCTGAAACGCCACCACAAGAAAGGCTCCCAGCGCTATGATTACGATGGACCAGATCTCATCCTTGACGGCCGGATCCATGGTCCTTGCTGCAGAAACGGTAGGTTGGCCGGCAGTTTTCTTCTTGCTGCTGTTTTTATTTTTCGAGCCTGGAGGTCTTCCAGGCTTTCTCTTTGCTTCTGCCATTATTTTTTATCCCTTTCTGTATCCTATGCGAGGAAAAACGCATAGAGTAATACTAGGGCGCCCAGTGCCCAAGTATAAATGGAAAATCCGGTGAGCTTTTTATTGGATACCACTCGAATCATTGTTTTGATGGCAAAAAAACCGGATATTGCAGAAACGATTACGCCGACGATAACTGGCCCCAGATCGCCCATGCTCATGCCGGCGCTGAAGGCGTCCGGCGCTTCCACGATGACCGAGCCCAAAATCGATGGTATGGAAATCAGAAAAGCGAACTTGACGGCGAATTCCCGGTTGAGACCTGAAATCAGTCCGCCGAAAAGGGTCGAACCGGATCTGGAAATTCCCGGCCAGATGGCGATCCCCTGCATCAAACCAACCAGCACAGCGTTTCTGAATTTCATCTGTTCAACGCGCTTTTTCCCCTTTGCCATTTTTTCCGCGATGACGAGAATGGTTCCGGTGATCAAAAGCCCGAAGCCAATGGCATAAAGGGACAGATACAGGCCTGCGAACAAATCGTTGAACGCCAGGCCGATAATAGCCGTGGGTATGGTGGCCACAATGATCATAAACCCCAGTCTTCTGGTGGGGTTGGCGTTGATCCTCAGCCCCTTGCCCGTACAAAGATCCTTGATGCACGCGCAGAGTTCGCAAATCAGATCGACGATGTCCTTCCAATATACAACAAACACCGAGATCAGCGTGCCCAGATGCAACAGTACTGCAAAGGGCAGTACGTTCTCCGCGCTGATATCAAAAAAATACTGCAGTAATGCCAAGTGGCCGGAACTGCTGATAGGCAGAAATTCCGCCAGCCCCTGAGCTAACCCCAAAATGATAGCTTGAATAAACGTCACAATCTCATCCTCCTCAAAAACATAAAAAATCAACATATATTATAGCACAAATCCCGATAAAAACATATACTATATTCTATATATTATGAAGCTTCATCCCGGGGTACAGGCCGGCAAGGTCTGCTCGATTACGCCCGGTCGGCCGGCCAAATTACCATTAGCCGCAAGTTCAGGCTGGACGGCGCATAAAATTATAAGAAAGGTTTTACAAAGTACGGTTGGAAATGATATAATAAATCCATTCATCTGGGCGCAGGTGCCGCAAAGGAACCCGCATTGATTCACGCGGACGGCCATGCGGACTGCGAATTACGCTGTTATTTCGTTCAAAAAATATTAACATAAATAGGAGGAAGAAGAAATGATCAAAAAACCAAACATCGCAATTGTGGGCGCCACGGGAGTAGTTGGCACTACGTTCCTCAAAGTATTGGAAGAGAGGGATTTCCCTTTTGAAAACATATACATGATGGCGTCCGCCAAATCGGCCGGAAAAACCGTCACCTTCAAGGGCAAAGATTATGTCGTGGAAGAACTGAACGAGCATTCTTTTGACAAGGATATTGATATCGCGCTGTTCTCTGCTGGCGGAAGCATCAGCGAGAAATACGCGCCCATCGCAGCACAGCACGGCGTAACCGTCGTTGACAACAGCAGCGCATGGCGTATGGATAAAGAAGTACCTCTTGTTGTTCCTGAAGTAAATCCGCAGGATGTGGAATGGAACAAAGGCATTATCGCCAACCCCAACTGCTCCACCATTCAGGCGATGGTCGTTCTGAAACCGCTTCATGACAAATATAAAATAAAGAGAGTGATCTATTCTACTTATCAGGCCGTTTCCGGATCAGGGGTTAAAGGAATCAGCGATTTAGAAGAAGGCTTGAAGGGAAACGACAAGTGCGAAGCGTATCCCCACCCGATCGCGGGGAACTGTCTGCCGCACATCGATGTTTTCCTGGATAACGGATATACCAAAGAAGAAATGAAGATGATTAACGAAACCCATAAAATCCTCGGCGACGACACCATCAAGGTAACGGCCACCACAGTCCGGGTGCCGGTATTCGATTCCCACAGCGAATCCATCAACATCGAGTTCGAAAAGCCGATCGATGTGGATGAAGTGCGGGAGACTTTGGCCAATTTCCCTGGAATCGTTGTGCAGGATGATCCGGCCAATAACGTATATCCGCTGGCTCGGGAAGCTGCCGGCCACAACGAAGTGTATGTAGGCCGTATCAGAAGAGACTTTTCTGTGGAAAACGGAATTAACCTTTGGGTTGTTTCTGACAACATTCGCAAGGGAGCCGCTACCAATGCGGTGCAGATCGCGGAGGAACTGATCAAATAATTAAGTGAAAGGATGAGGCAAAGTGACCTTATTTAAAGGCGCTGGCGTAGCTCTTGTAACCCCTTTTTCGGAGGGACACGTGGACTACGGCAGCTTGGCCGGTCTGCTGGACTGGCAGGTTTCTTCCGGTATCGACGCTATTGTAAGCTGCGGTACCACAGGAGAAGCTTCTACACTTAATGATGAAGAACATATAAATACGGTAAAGTTTACTGTTGATGCAGTAAAGAAAAAAGTGCCTGTCATCGCAGGCGCAGGAAGCAACGACACGGGCCACGCCGTTTTCATGGCGCAGGAACTGGAAAAAGTGGGTGCGGACGGTCTTTTGATCGTAACGCCCTATTATAACAAATGTACACAAAGAGGACTTATTAAACACTACGAGAAAATCGCGGATTCGGTCAATATTCCGATTATTCTTTATTCCGTTGCCGGAAGGACTGGTGTGAATATAAGTCCTTCTTCTGTTGCCGCTCTTTCCCGCCACCCAAACATCGTGGGAATTAAGGAGGCTAGCGGCAACATGTCCCAGGTGGTGGAAATCGCCCGCTATGTATCCGATGACTTCGCCCTTTATTCAGGCAATGACGATATGATTGTTCCCCTGCTGTCCGTGGGCAGCGTGGGCGCCATTTCAACAGTCGCCAATATCATTCCTTCGGATACCAGCAGCATGATACACAAATACCTTCGCGGCGATGTGAAAGGTTCTATGGAAATGCAGCTTGCAATGAAGCATTTGATTGACGCCATGTTCGTAGAAGTCAATCCCATTCCGGTCAAAGCCGCCCTTTCGATGATGGATAAGATCAAGTCCGAATACCGGCTGCCCCTCTGTGAGCCGGAAAACCTTTCCCTGTATGAAATCATGAGTCAGATGAAGGATTACGGATTGATTAAATAGTTTGCTTTTCAAGCATATGTCCTTAACGGGCTGTCGCGCCGTGGAAACTGGTTTTCCCTGGTACGGCGGCTCCGTTTTTTTGTGCCTGCATATCAAGTTATGCTAAAGGAAGAAAATTCCGTCAAAAAACAAGCACCCTCCTTTCTATAATGGCATTGGTTGAAAAGGTTATGGTTTATCGATATAATGACCATAGAAGTCCTGTATCGTAAGACGTCTTTAAAGGAGGAACCTCATGTTTTATAAAACAGGAAGAGGCCGAACAGTCTTGTTGATGGGTATCTGTATCGTGCTTTTATTCGTTGGAATACTGATCTTTTTTTCAATGCAGCGAGCTGCAATCATAAGCAAGATACCAATCGTTCAGGGCGATACACAAGCATTAGATATCCCAACCTGGGAGACAGTTCTCGAAAACATCAACACCGATCAGGGACCGGCTGTCTTTAATTTTAAAGATAAAGCCGTTATATCGAATGGAAAATATGGGTTTCGCAAAAAAGTTACATATACGAAAGAAACGAATATTTGGATGGAAATCTACGGCAGCGATCAGATACAGTGCAAGGACGTGAGAGCTGGCGTTTACCAGGATAAAGATTTGTCCCAACCGGTTGAAGAAACTCTGTTTGTCGATTGGGGTGATGAGAGTTATGCAGAGGCGGAACTTGGCATTCCAAGAGAAATTTCGGATGAGCGTGACGGCGTGATTATGGTACCGCCAGGCACCTATTATATAGGGCTATTCACTTCAAATCCAAAGGATCACATGCAAATCGAATACCAGAGCTGGCGTAGCGACATTCTGCCGGAATATGAAGTGCCTGCGGGAAAAGATTTTTATTTCTTTACAGAAGGAGGAAAAAGGGAAACCTATTTAAAGCTCAAACCCCAAACTTCCATGATGACCGTCCAGCTCAGCGTGGATTCTGCGGATATCCAGTTATGTGATTATCGTAAAAGAGGGTTATCAAAAGAAATAAAAATGGAAAACGGCAGATATGATTGCAAATTTGAGGTCGACCCAAATCAGACCTACTATCTTAAAGTATACAACGTAACCATCCTGAAAGAGACGCTGCCCTATTCCATAATCTATCAGTGAACAGAAAACGTTTTGCGTAGACAAACTCCGCAGACTCAGGTATCGCGCAAGCGATTAAGCGTGAGTCGAGAACCTTGTCGCAGCAAAACGTTTTCTGCCCCTATTTGGCTTTTTTCGTCGTATATCCGCTGTAATTGCTGTAAATTTTCTTACCTTTTACCGTTTTATAAACCCGGACTTTATAATAATACCGTTTCTTTTTCTTCAGGTTTTTATTGGTATAGCTTCTTCGATTGCTTTTCAGGGTAGCAACTTTTTTATACTTGCCCTTCTTTTTCGTGGCACGGTAGACCACGTACCGGCTGGCACCGGAAACCTTTTTCCACTTAACCGTTATCTTGCGTTTGCCCGCCTTGCTGCTGACCGATGGCGTATTGGGTTTTACTTTAGCGGATTTGATACTGGAATAAGAACCATATCTGGTCCCGCTGGCCGTTTTTCTAAAAGGCCGTACTTTATAGTAATAAGTCTTGCCTGTTTTCAGCTTCTTATTCTTATAGCTGAGGGTTGCTCCCCTGGTAATGGTCTTTACTTTTTTATAGGAACCTTTTTTACTGGTCGCGCGGTAAAGAACATAACCGGTAGCGCCGATGGATTTTTTCCACTTGACCGTCAGTGTATTGTAGTTGGTATTGGCGATGCTGAGACTGGACTTTGACGGCGTAATCACATCTGCGCCGCTTTTGGTCAGCCCATAATATGCGGCAATATCCGCAGCTTCCGCCTCGGCCATTCTCCGCAGATTGGCATCGCTGGACAGCCACTTGGCAGCAGCCAGGTTGGTATGAAAAGAATGCTCTACGATCATTCCCTTCGTGCCCACTGCTTTAGAGCCACGAAGAACGCCGTAATATTCGGTCTTTTTATCCTTGTTCAGCTTTTGCCATATTCGGTAACCATCTTTTGTTCCCATCACCGATTCAATGGTCTGGCCCAACGAAATGGCCAAAGGATCCGTTGTGTTCCCTTTCTGCGTTATGACTAAAGGATAGTCCGCAGCTCTGGATCCGGCAGCATTAGAATGCAACGACAAGAACAGATCATAGCCGGCAGACGCTGTTCCCCGTTCATAAACGCCCAAGTCTCTGCTTTGGGAACTTCTGGTGGTGGATACCACCACATTGCTGTATTGCTCCAGCTCCTGCTTCAAATAAAGATGCAGGGGCCAGGTCATCAAGGATTCATAGTAGCTTTTGTATACCGGGCTGCGATTGACCTTTCCATAATGGCCCGCATCCAGCATGATAAACACATAGCTGCTGCTCCTTCGGAAAGATGCGCTGATTTTTATCTCATCCTTTGTCGGAGTAAAAGTGTAATCATAGGAATAGGTGGCTCCCACCTGTTGGCCGTCCACGGTAAGGGATGCAACTCCGTATCCTTTATTGGGAGTAACGGTAATATGGATCGTTGTCGCTGCGCCCTGCTCTACCGAAGTCTGATCCACCGTCACAATACCGCCGCTGGTCTGAGAGACCGTGATTTTACAGTATTTCTTTGCCGGAGGCTCCGTTGGGTCGGTAGGATCAGTCGGGTCCGTAGGGATCGTCGGATTTGTCGGATCCGCAGGCTCTGACAACGGCGCTGCTTTTTGCAGGCCGGGCATCTCCTTCGTTTCTTGCAGATCAGCTGGCTGAGAAACGGTCTCCCGGTCGCTGGCTGCGCTCTCTTTGGCTGCATCCTTCTCCGCCGCAAATACGCCGGGCGCAAAAGAAAACATCGATGCGATGAGTGTGACACAAATAAAGTAGCTAAAAAATCGGATTGGTCGTTTCATGGTTATCCTTCCCTGAATCATGCTTTTTTGGTGTAGCCCTTAAGACAAATCCAGTAACCGTTGGTTTTCAGCTGACCCCATTTTCCGTCCTTGGTCTTGGCCTTCAGCTTGTAGACTCTGTTTTTCTTAGCCGTTCCCATTCTCTTGGAGCTGCTGCTGTAGCTTTTTCTCATGTTCAAGCTGCTTACAGTTACTTTCACCTTCTGGGACGATTTTACCACTTTTGTCTTGGATTTGGAAGAGGATGAGCTGCTTTTAACGACTTTTGTATACCCTTTCAAGCAAATCCAATAGCCGTTGCTCTTGATCTGTCCCCATTTGCCGTCCTTAGTCTTAGCCTTCAACTGGTATACTTTATTTTTCTTAGCGGTTCCCATTTTTTTAGAACTGCTGCTGTAGCTCTTTCTCATGTTCAAGCTGCTGACCGTCACCTTGACTTTCTGGGACGATTTTACTGTTTTGGCAGCAGGTTTCTTTGACGAGGAACTGCTGCTGGAAGAGCTGGTTACAACTTTTGTATAACCTTTCAGATAAATCCAGTAGCCGTTGGTCTTTAACTGTCCCCAAAGCCCGTCTTTGGTCTTGGCCTTCAGTTGGTATACGGTATTCTTTTTGGCTTTACCCATGGATTTGGAACTGCTGCTGTAACTCTTTCTCATGTTCAGGCTGCTGACCGTCACCTTGACTTTCTGGCTGCTGCTTACAACTTTCGAGGAAGAAGAGCCGGAGCTTGTGTCCGGAGCTGGCGCCGGTGCCGGATTTGGATCGGAATTTCCTGCTGAAGAACCGCTTCCCTCTGTAATTCCATAATAATCCGCGATCACCTTCGCTTCTGCTTCAGCCATCTTTTTCAAGTTTGTATTGCTGGACAGCCACTTTGTAGCGGTCAGATTCGTATGGAAAGAATGTTCCAGGATCATGCCTTTTGTTCCTACAGACTTGGATCCTCTGAGAACGCCGTAATACTCGGTCTTGCCATCGCTGTTGAGCTTCTGCCAGACTTTATATCCCTGCTTTGTATTCATCGTATCTTCGATCGTCTTGCCCAGATTTTTCGCCAGCTTGTCCCCTGTATTTCCCTTTTGGGTAATGATCAGCGGATAGTCGGTAGTCTTTGAAGAACTGGAATTGGAATGAAGCGACAGGAATAAGTCGTATCCTTTGGCCGCCGTTCCACGATCATAAACGTTCATATCTTTTGCCTGGCTGGCGCGGGTTACGCCTACTGTAAAACCGCCGTAGTCCTCCAGTGCGGCCTTCAGATAATTGTGCAGCGCCCAGCTCATGTTGGATTCATAGTAGCTGGTATAGACCGGGCTTCTGTTGTATTTTCCATAATGGCCCGCATCCAGCATGATCTTTACTTTCTCAGAAAAGATCGCTTTTACGGTATGGGCCTCTTTAATATGTTCAAGGGTATATGTAGATTTGGCACCCACCGATTTTCCATCGACCTGCAGATCAGAAAGATAGTATCCGCTCTTGGGCGAGGACGTGATGGTCATGGAATCGTTTTCTGTCACTGTTTTCCCTGCCGTGATCGTTCCTTTTGATGTGGAATTCACAGAAGTGGTGATTGAGTATTGTGCCAGTTCGGCAAAATCGGCCGTAACTTCCGTATCTGCTTCCGGTTTGAAGGTCCCGGTCGTCACTCCGTATGGATCTGCGACAGTGACGCTTTGTCCGCCGATGGCAATGCCGATGGTCTTATAACCTTCCGCCGGCTTTACTGTGTAAGTAACGTCCTTTCCGCTTTCCGCAGTCTGAGGATCGACCGTCACCGTACCGCCTTCAGCTGGCTGCGCTTTTGCTGTAATGGCAAAGGTTGTGACCGTAGCTGCGACCGGATCGGTTTCCTGAGTCGGCTGGGTCTGCTGCGTTGGCTGAGCAGGCTGGGTTTCGCCTTCTTCAGCAAAAACACCCGGGGCGAAAGCAAAGACAGACAGTGCCATAGATGCAGCTATAAACGTGCTTAATACTCTGTTCCTAATCTTCATTATGTTTACCTCTTGATAAATAATATTTCCTATATTTCTATATAATAACAAATTTATTATATAATGAAACGCTTAGAATTTCAAGCTTTTCATAGAAAGAAAGCCTCTGTCTTGCCGCAAAATCAGTCAAAATCCACCTTTTCCCGTAATATGTTATGTAAACTAACTAGATGTAGTATCGCCCCTGTTTTTCCGCCGTAGATTTTGGGCGCAGCGATCATGTCAATGGACAGTATTTCCCCGGCAATATAAAGCAAAGCGCCTCGCCAGCGGCAGGTTCCGGGTGTTCCGGCAGGGGCTCCTGGGTCTTTTTCGGCAAAGAAAAAGAGGATAGTATACTATCCTCTCGTCATTACCAATATTTTCAATTAAGCTTCGGAAGCTACGACTTCCTTGCCGTTGTAGTAATTGCAATTTGGGCAAACTCTATGTGGAAGCTTAGGCTCGTGACACTGCGGACAAATTGAAAGTCCAGGTGCTGTCATCTTCATATTTGGTGATCTTCTCTTATCTCTTCTTGCTTTCGAAGTTTTCCTCTTAGGTACTGCCATTTTCTACACCTCCTTTTTGCTCATTTGTGTGTAAAATCGTTTTACAACTTCTCAATTATATAGTCAGTTGGACAAATTGTCAACCAAATATTTGCAAAGAGCGGAAATTCCAGCATGGGATTTTATCCTGTACCAGCTCGATTAAATGTTTACTTTGCAAAGTCTGTAGGTATCTCTGGCAATCATCAGCTCTTCGTTGGTCGGGATCAGAATGATCTTAACTTTGGAATCGTCTCTGGAAATGATCATTTCCTTGCCTCTTACTTTGTTCTTTACCAGGTCCAGCTTAATGCCCAGGTTGCCCATGTCGTTGCAGATGATATCTCTCATAGAAATGTCGTTTTCACCGACGCCGGCTGTAAATACGATGGCATCCACGCCGTTCATTTCTGCAATGTATGCGCCGATATAGGATCTTACTTTGTGCGCGAATACTTTGATGGCCAGCAGAGCTCTTTCATTTCCTTCCGCTGCCGCAGCTTCCAGGTCTCTGAAATCGCTGGATACACCGGAAATTCCCAGCACGCCGGATTTCTTGTTGAGGATTTCATTGGCTTCACCCTGGGCCAAGCCTTCTTTTTCTCGAATGTAAGTAACGATGGCCGGGTCGATGTCTCCGCATCTTGTGCCCATTACCAGTCCTTCCAGCGGCGTAAAGCCCATGGAAGTGTCCATGCAGACACCGCGCTTGATGGCGGATACGGAAGCTCCGTTGCCCAGGTGGCAAGTGATAATCTTAAGGTCATTGATGTTTACATTGAGGATATCGGAAGCTCTTTCTGCTACATACTTATGGCTCGTTCCGTGGAAACCGTATCTTCTGATTCCGTATTTTTCATAATATTCATATGGGATCGCATAAATATAGGATTCTGGAGGCATTGTCTGATGGAACGCGGTATCAAATACGGCAACCATCGGAGTATCCGGCATTAGTTCGCGGCAAGCAGCGATTCCCAGCAAATTAGGCGGGTTGTGCAGCGGTGCTAAGTCTACGCATTCTTCCAAAGCTGCGAGAACAGAGTCATCAATTACAACCGATTCTGCGTATTTTTCTCCAGCGTGTACGACACGGTGGCCGACCGCTCCGATTTCAGACATATCTTTTACCACGCCATGATCTTCATCGATAATCGCATCCAACACGTGGCCGATTGCGTCTCTATGGTTTTCCATCGGAGTAACCAATTTAAATTTATCCATGCCGATCTTTTCATGGGTGATGACAGAACCTTCCATACCGATTCTTTCTACGAGTCCTTTTGCTTGCAATATTTCGTTCGTCATATCAAGTACCTGGTATTTCAGTGAAGAACTACCGCAGTTGATAACTAATACTTTCATTCAATTTTCCTCCATCTTGTGATTTAATAAAAACAACATTTTATATTATAATCCCATTGTCTGGGATTTTCAAGCAAATTGTATGCTATTTGAACTTTCTATATACGGATGTCGCACATAGTCGCAGTTTTTATATAAATTGGCTCCTGTCAAGAGATTGTATATGTCGGAAGCCAGGATATCTTTCTCTAAAAGATCTGGCAGAGGCTGGATTTTGTTCAGGTTGGTGATCAATGGAATTTGGGCCGTCTTTTTCAGTTGCCGCAGCAGTTTTGTTCCTCCGGGTCCCGCTGCCAAAACTCTGGCGTAAAATTGTTCCTCAAAGTAAGTAAGCCCCATCAGGTTCTGACAGAGTATTCTGCTGATCCTGGTTTTAGGATAACGTTTGGATCCGATTTGCCCGATCAAGCTTTCCAAATCCTCTGCTCTGCGGATTTGCCCTTTGATCCGGTTTTCCAGGCCTTCTCCTACCGAAAAAATTCGCGATAATTCTTCACAGGACCGGTTGAGTACTGCTGAGCGGACCAGGTCAAAATAGCCCTTCACGGGCGGCGCTTTCCGCAATGCCTGGAAGGTTTCCTTTGGAACGCAGAGCTCAATCTGTTCCTGGGACAGGTGGCTGCGAATGGCTGTAGCGCTTGCAATATCACCTTTTAGCTCGGTATCAAAATAGCCGCTCCCCTTTCGGTTTACCATAATACATTTTATGGAGCTATTACATAATTTTAACTGTTTTAAGTATTCCAGCGCCAAAATATTATTGGGCGTCAGGGTGAGCTGTGCCAGCCGCGTGCCCATGGTTTCCGCCACGGCAGCCTCCCTTGAGCGGGCATAGGAATGTCCTTCATCCAGATTTTGTTTCATCAATGCGCGGAACCTGTCCGATTCTTTTGCTAAACAGGAAGCCGCTTGTTCCAATTGGGCAAGACTCCCCTTTTCTGCGCCAAAGCCTAAATGGGTTACGCAGCCCAGCCCCGATAGAATGCCGATACCGCCTCTGGCAAAATATTCGGCGCTGTTCACCCCATAGGCAAATGGCAGCTCCAATACTAAATCTGCACCGCAGTTTATTGCGATCCTGCTTCTTGTCCACTTGTCCATAATCGCAGGCTCGCCCCTCTGAGTAAAATTTCCGCTCATTACTACAACCACAAAATCGGCCTCAGACATTTGCCTGCATTGCTGCAAGTGGTAAAGATGGCCGTTGTGGAAAGGATTGTATTCTGCTATAATTCCTAACACATTCATGTATGTATCATAACATACACCCGCAGAGAAGCAAAGCAATTATTCCTGCTAAAACCGCATGTGTCAGCTTGGTAAGTATAAAATAAGGCATACTAACTCCAGCTCCGGAAAGCATGCTCATGGATTGACCAATAATGGAAAGGCCTCCCCAGGAAAGCACCACAGTGCAGAGAACACCTTTAAGGCCCATGGATAAATTGATGCATTCCGACAGAGCGCCGCACCCCACTGTCATTTCAAAAAATCCTTTTGCCAGCGCTTTCAGCGGCGGATATCCGATCCAGCTGAATAGTCCGCCCATGTGCATCAAATCAGTCAGGAACATGAATAAGACGATATATGCCAGAATAATCGCCAGGGACTTGAAGGCAGACAGAATTGCATCTGTAAAAAGCTCCAGCAGTCCCTGCTGCCTTCTTCTCACCGGGGTCGCACTGGCCCGTTCTTTGTTACTGCGAAAAAAGAACGAATAAATTATACCGTTTAAAACAGCTCCCAGGTAATGGGAAACAGCAATAAGCACACCTGCCGCTGTTGAGCCCAGCATGCCAATGCCCACTGCACCGACCATAAACGTGGGTCCTGAAGTGCTGCAAAAACTGATCAGCCGTTTTGCTTCGGTCTTTGAAATTGTATTGTCCTTGCGCATATCTCCTATAATTTTAGCTCCCATCGGGTATCCTGAAAGGACGCTCATAGCAAAAGGAAAGAGACTGGGGCGGATGACTTTCACTGCTCCCATGTAATTTAAAAAATTCGCGCAAATAAAAAATGGAAGCAGCGCAGGAAGCACACTCTGAACCCATAAGTAGATTCCTTTCTGTGCGGAATAGATGGCTATAGAAGGAAATATAACCATAAAGGCACAGCAAATCGCCGCCATAAGTCCAGCAATCATATAGTTTCGTTTTCGGCTCATAAAAATATTCATGGTTAAAGGTATTCTTCCAGCATCAAATATATGTCCGCTTTCTTGCAAGATGCGGCGGACTGGGAATCCGACTTGGGAAGAAAGTTGGCAGCGAAACCCCTAGATGAGAGGCTCCGGGAAAAAGCAAAAATATTTTTTGAATTTTATACCTTTTTCAGCGGTTGAGTACAGGGCCACCCAGCAAAAACGAAAAATCCGCCATGACTCACATCTGCTGCGATGCGCATCATGGCGGGCATGTTTCCCATTCTAAGTAATTGGATTTTAATTGCAGCCGGGTGCCGCTCCTTTTTGAGATTATTCGCCGTCTCGTTCTTCCTGGCGAGGCTCTGCTTCCTGCATGGTATCATCTTCGTTCATCTGGGTGCGGTAAGCCATTTCCTTAATCTCTTCCCGGTTATTGGACAGGGTCGAGTTGATATCGTTGAACGTCTTTTCAATAGTGCCGAACATATCGCCGAAATAAAGGGCATTGAGCTGCTCCATCTTTTCTTGGAAATTGAAGAGGATGCTGTCTACATAATCGTAGGTACTCATTTTGAGCTGTTTTGCGGTTTCTTCCGTTACCCGCATCAATTCATCAGCCCGCAATTTGGCCTTAACTGTGATATCATCGTTTTCTACCAAGGCTTCCGCCTGTCTTTTGGCATCGGCAATCACCGCTTCATATTCGTTCTTTGCTTCAGCAATGATCCGTTCCCGCTCATTTTTAATCCACTGCGCTTGCTGAATCTCCTCTGGCAGTTCATGCCGAATCTCCCTTACGATTTCTAAAAGCTCCTGCGCATCAACCATGATCTTACCCGTCAGCGGAAATCCTGAGGCAGTATCGACAATTTCTTCGATTTCTTCTAGCAGTTCTAATACCTTCATTCTTATCCTCCCCTAAACCTTATTTTTTTTATCCATATATTGCAAAATTATTTCCGGGATCAGACCCTTTACGCACCCGCCCAGAGAATGCACCTCTTTGATCATGCTGGAACTGAGGAACGAATAACTGGGGCTGGTCATCAGGAAAATTGTTTCTACACTGCCTTCATACAATCGGGCATTCATCTGCGCCATCTGTATCTCATATTCAAAATCCGTCGTAGCACGCAGCCCTCTTACTACTACGTCAAACTTGTTTTCATTGACATAATCCGCCAGAAGGCCGGAGAAATGATCTACCTCCACATTGGGAAGGTCCGCAGTTACTTTACGTATCATTTCCTGCCGTTCTTCCAGAGTGAACAGCGAGTTTTTCGAAGGATTGACGATCACTCCAATCACCAGTTTATCATAAAGCTTGGATGCTCTTGTTATAATATCTAGATGCCCGTTGGTGAGCGGATCAAAAGAGCCGGTATAAAGGGCCTTGTTTTTCATCTATGTATCCTCCGTTGTCATATATTGTATTGTATCACAAAGACGCCGCTGATATCAACCATAGATTGATATTACAACGGTTCCGTACTTTCTTTCCTTAATTTTTGAAAAATTTGCCATATGTTCCGGCAGAACTTCTTCTTTTCTGTGCTCCGCTACAAGCACGCCGTCCTCTGCCAATAGCCCCAGTTCGCCGATCAGTTCAAAGCATTCGGGCAGCAGACCTTTTCCGTACGGCGGATCCAGCAGGATCACGTCGCAGGGGGTATTGATTCTGCTCAGGACCTTGCGAAAATCCCCCGCCAAAACGGTGGATCGGTCTTCCGCTCTGCAATAAGCGATGTTTTCACGCAAAAGCTTGAGGCTGTCCCTGGAACTGTCGCCGAACCAGCAATGCTCCGCGCCCCTGCTCAAAGCTTCCAGTCCCAGATTTCCAGTACCTGCGAAAAGGTCGCAGACCTTGCTTCCATAGATCCCCACATGGCTGTCCAAAATGCTGAAAATCGCTTCCTTCACCTTATCAGTGGTCGGTCTTATTTTATTATCCAAGGGCGAAGTGAGCCTTCTCCCCTTATAGTCTCCTGCTATGATTCTCATGTTTACACCTCACGAAGAAGTATTTTACCATATAACCGTTCATGTGGCTAGACCAAACCATGCAGAAAGACGGAAAAACCCGTTAATCCGTATCGGTTTTCAGCTCATGGGCGTCTCCGTTTTTGCGAAAAATCAAATAGAGACTGATGAGAATGGACGGAGAACAGAAAATCCAGGTCAATAATCCGAAACCAAGCATAACAAAGGAATCTGTGACTACCTCATCTAAACCGTATATTGGAACCATTATAACCATCAGCGATATCTCTCCCGCCAGATAAGCAGCCGCAGCGACTTTTATTCCTGCGCTTCTTTTTTTGCGAATGCTTTTTCCCATGATAATTGCCGCAGTGGCAAACAGTACAATTGCAGGAAGATAATACCATCCCATCGACGATTCACCATACAGCACATCACTTTGGGCTTCCACTACATCTCGAATCAGATTAACAACCCAAAAGAACAGCATCACCACATACAACAGCACGGCCGCCGCAGGAACCAAACCGCTCCTCTCATCGCGCTCCTGCAGGAATGCCATCAAACATAGGACCGCGCAGCAGACAGGCGCCGCATATCCATCCAGGAAAACCGTTTCGATCACAAACAAGGCCGCCGCAGGCAGGAGCAAATTCCGCCGTTTGGTTCGAAAACAAATCACCAGTAAAACAAAAATAACTGCAGCCAATGCAAATCCCCCCAGATCAGCCATGTAAAGCTCATCCTCAAAGGAATCATCTCTGATGTATTCCAAAAATGCCGGGACCGCATAACTGCCCCAGTTCAGGACGCTGGCTGCCGTAACCACTAACAGAATGACAAAAAATACATTTTTTTCTTTGCTCGCTTTAATACTCATCATGTTCCTCCTTTTTTACATCCAATACACATTAAAGACAGTATAGCCGCCTTTTGGCAAAATTTCAAGAACATGCGGAATATTCCCACAATCGAAAAATATCCACCGAAATTGCTTTCAGTGGATATCTCTCATCTTCCGATGTCAACGCCTTGCGTCAACTCGCCTGTTTTCGGTTATTTTCCGGCTAACTGCTGTTCAGCCATTTCGACTAATCTCTTAGTCATGTAACCACCGACATAACCGTTCTGTCTTGCAGTCAGGTTGCCCTTGTCGATCTGGTCATAGTTGGACAGACCGAGTTCGTTTGCAATTTCTGTCTTCAGTCTGTTCAATCCAGGTTTTGCGTCTGAATAAATTTTTTCCTGTAATGACATGTTTCTCACCTCCTGTACGCTATTAATTTAACCCGCTCGCCAGATAGTATGTCATGTAATAATTAGATCGTTTCTCTTGATTTTCCAACGTTTCCAGCTTTTTTTAAACGAAAAATATCCACCGGAACTGCTTCCAGTGGATATCTCTCATTACCTGATTATGACCTTCAATGAGGTCCGCTCAACCGTTTTCGGTTATTTTCCAGCTAACTGCTGTTCAGCCATTTCAACTAACTTCTTAGTCATGTAGCCGCCAACGTAACCGTTCTGTCTTGCAGTCAGGTTGCCTTTATCAGTCTGTTCGTAGTTGGACAGACCAAGTTCGCTTGCAACTTCAGTTTTTAAGCTGTTTAATCCAGGTTTTGCGTTTTCATAGATTTTTTCCTGTAATGCCATGTTATCTCACCTCCTGTACGCTATTAATTTAACCCAGGAGCCAGATAGTATGTCATGTAATAATTAGATTTAATTCCTACTTTTGGTATCCTACAATTTCAGCGAAAAATCATCGCCGAACAAGTTTATAATACGCTTTTTCAATCCAACATATTTTTCACTTAAAAGATATGGATCTTCATCTATAATGAGATCCGCTTCTTTTTTTACCTCAATTAAAATTTTTGCATGCTTTGCTAAATCGGCGATCAAAAGATCAGGTACGCCGTGTTGACGTGTCCCGAAAATTTCACCCGGTCCTCGCAGCGCTAAATCCTGCTCCGCAATGTAAAATCCGTCTTGGGAGTCTACCATGATCTGAGCCCGCTGCTTGGCCACCTCTGATGATTCCTTTGTAATGAGCATGCAGTAAGATTGATGGCTTCCCCGTCCGACTCTTCCCCGCAGTTGGTGAAGCTGGGCCAATCCGAACCGCTCTGCATTCTCAATCACCATCATCGTCGCGTTGGGAACATTGATCCCCACTTCAATGACAACAGTGGATACCAACAGCTGAATTTTGTTTTCATAAAATTGGGTCATAATCAAATCTTTTTGCTGCTGCTTCATAGCGCCGTGCAAAAGGGCCACTTCCTGTCCGGGAAATCGCTCTTTCAGTTCCTGGTACAGTTCCTCCGCGGACTTCACATCCAGGACCTCCGATTCGTCGATGAGAGGCGCCACTACATAGGCCTGACGGCCCTTTTCCAGCTCTTTTTCCACAAAGTCATAGCAGGTATGCCTCCTGGTCTCATCCACCGCTCTGGTAATAATCCGCTGCCTTCCCGGCGGCAGTTCGTCGATGGCGGAAACATCCAGATCGCCGTAGAGAATTACAGCAAGTGTTCTTGGTATTGGTGTAGCTGTCATAACCAGCACATGAGGATTGTTTCCTTTTTCACTGAGAGCATTCCGCTGCTTGACGCCAAAGCGATGCTGCTCATCCGTAATCACAAGACCCAGGTTTTTAAAACTAACATCCGGCTGGATAATGGCATGGGTTCCCACCAGAATTTCAATCTCTCCGGTCGAAAGCGCCTCCAGAACTTCTCTCTTTTCCCGAGCCGTCATACTGCCGGTTAGCATACCTACTTTGATCCCATGGGCCGCAAAGTTTTTCGACAATCCGGCAAAATGCTGTTTTGCCAGAAGTTCCGTAGGTGCCATCATTGCTCCCTGAAAACCGCTTCTGACCGCTTTATAAAGGGCAATTTCAGCGACGACGGTCTTTCCGGAACCGACATCACCTTGAACCAAACGGTTCATGATCATTCCCGATTCCAAGTCTTTTAGGATCTCTCCTACAACACTCTTTTGCGCTTCAGTCAGATCATAGGCTAAGGAATGAATATACGGCTTTACATCCGCATCTTTGGAAAAGATCAGGCCTTTTTGACCGCGGGTGCTTTTTTGCCTGGATGCCAAAAGCCCGGTCTGCAGCGCTAACAGTTCATCAAAGATCAGTCGATATTTTCCCTGCAGAAGCGGCTGGCGTTCTTTGGGAAAATGGACGTTGGCCACGGCGTATCGTAAATCACATAACCGATTTCGCCGGACCAAATCTTCAGGTAAATATTCTTCAATACCATCGACAGACTCAAGGGCCATCCGCTGCCAGGTCCGCATTTCCTTCTGACTAATGCCGGCTGTCAGCGGATAGACCGGCAGGATTCCCTGCATCTGGGCCTTTTCACTGACAGAAAAATCAGGATGAATCATTTGCATTTTTCCATAATTTACAGATGGCTTACCAAAAAAATCAAACTGTTTGCCGACTTTAAATGTATCCGCCAGATAGCGGGCATTAAAAAACAGGACCTCCATCTGACCGCTGTCATCACTGACCAACAGCCGCAGAATCTGCTTTCTTCCCTTTCGAAACGGGTCCTTGACAACCAACTTCACCGTTGCCCTGATAAATGCAGGCTTGTCTTGTTTCAAATCTTTAATCACACAAAAAGAACGCCGATCCTCGTAATCTCGTGGAAAAAAGGCCAGTAAGTCTCCAATGGTACGGATTTTCAGTTTTTCCAATGCCTGTGCTTTTTTCGGCCCGATCCCTTTCAGGGCCGTTACCTCTTGGAACAGCTCCATCTATCTGGTCACCTCAATGTGTCTCCTGGCGATATTCTTAGAAATCATGCCGGTCACAACAACGGCCACGCTGTTAGGCTCAATGCCGATGGTTTCTTTGGTCTTTTCGTGAATATCATCTACCAGTTGATTGGCTACCTGTGTGATGCTGGTGCCAAAGCGGAGAACTACGAAAATTCTCAAATCGAGGCCGTTTTCTCCATAATTGATTTCCATATTGTTGATGTCGTCCATGCCGCCGATCCAGGACACAATTCCCGGCACTTTTCCCTTATGGTTGGAAATGATCACCTTGCCATCGAACCGCTTAACGGCTTCGATCACAATTTTTCCGATTGCGCTTTTTGAGACTGTGATCGATCCCAAATCCGTTTCTACTGTAAACAAAATTCTTCCTCCTAATAGTTTAATCTATTTTAGCATATTTAAACCGTTTTGCACAACAGATGGATTTCCTGCATAAACTAAATAAGGTGATGCTATGAATCGGAATAAATGCAAAAAAAATAAACGCAGAAAACCACCGGCCTGCCGGCAGGATATTCGGGATCTGGGTTTTATACTGCTGGTATTTGGCGTTGTTACGATCTGTGCTTTCTTTTTACCCATCAAAGCATGGATCCTGCTTTTAGGCGTTCTGCTTTTGATCTGCGGGATACGGCTGTACTGTAAATAACGGCAATGCCGCATGGGATGCTGTCAGAGTTTTAGGCGCTGGGCGTTCCGTCCGTCTTGGTTGACAAGCATATGAAAAAAAGAAGCTGTTAACCACTTGGTTTACAGCTTCCAATTTTTCATTAAATGGCACGGTTTACTTTGTTTGACCGGATACATCTGGTACAAACATTGGCTCTTCTAACTCTTCCGTCTTCTTCAATTCTAATGTTCTGGATGTTAGCGTTCCATTTTCTTCTTGTGTGTCTGTTTGAGTGGGACACGTTGTTTCCGGAAACCTGACCCTTACCGCAAATTTCACATTTTCTTGACATCTACCGCACCTCCTTTAAGTATCTTAAGCTTTCGCATGATTACAAATTAATTCGAGAGGACTCGAACAAATGACATTATACCACAAGGGAACTTCTGGTACAAGGATTTTTTCCTTTATTTTTTATTGGATTTGCGCCATATTCCCATTTTTTCCGCTTCGCTAATTAAATCTTCTCTGAAATCAGGATGGGCGACGCTGATAATTTTTTCCGCTCTCTGCCAAGTGCTGGCGCCTTTTAAATTAACCTTTCCGAATTCAGTGACCAAAAAATGGGTATTGGCTCGGGTATCCGTGACAATCGATCCTGGGGCCAGAGTGGGACGAATTCTGGATTGCAGCTGTCCATCTTTCCCTTTAAATGCCGCCGAACAGCAGATGAAGCTTTTTCCACCCTGGGAAAGATATGCGCCCAGAACAAAATCCAGCTGGCCACCTGCACCGCTGATATGTTTGATTCCCGCCGATTCTGCGTTGATCTGACCGAAAAGGTCCACATCCACTGCGTTATTAATGGACATAAAGCGATCAATCTGGGAAATGGTCCGTACATCATTGGTATAGTCCACCGGTGCACTCATACATTGGGGATTGTTGTCAATGTAGTCGTACAGCTTCTTTGTCCCTGCAGCAAATGCATAGACTTGACGAAAACGATCGATACTCTTGCAGGAACCGTTAATTTTTCCTGCGGCAGCGATATCTACGAACGCATCCACATACATCTCCGTATGTACACCCAAATTTTTCAGATCGGAATCTGCAATGAGGGAACCAACTGCATTGGGCATGCCGCCGATTCCCAGCTGTAGACATGCTCCATCCGGTATTTCTTCCACAATCAGTTTGGCTACGGTCTGGTCAACTTCCGTAGCCGGACCGCCGCCGCCCAGTTCACTCACCGGCGAATTTTCTCCTTCTACGATCATATCTACCTGTGAAATGTGAATAGCTTCTTCCTTGCCGCCCAAACAGCGGGGCAGATTTTCATTAACTTCAACGATAATAATTTTCGCCTGTTCACACATTGCCATCATATGAGAAGCACTGGGACCAAAATTGAAATATCCGTGCGCGTCCATAGGAGCCACTTGGAACATCGCCACTTGAACAGACCCTGTGTTTTCTCTGTAATAACGGGGCAGCTCTGAATAACGAATGGGTGCATAAAAGGTCGCCCCTTCTTTCATCATCTTGCGTTCAACCCCGGACATATGCCAGGAGTTCCAGATAAAATGTTCTGATGTGTCCGGCACTTGCATGATGGCCGGTTTTTTAAAGAGAATTCCGCCTCTCACCTTAACATCGGTTAACTCTTTATACCGCTGCGCTAATGCCCGATCCAATAAATCCGCTGTACCAGTACACCACCCATAATCAATCCAATCTCCTGACTTGACGCATTTAACCGCTTCTTGAGCAGTCGTGAGTTTTTCCTTATACTGATTTTTAAAATCCATTAAGGCACCTCCTATTTGTCTGATTTTTAACAATTTTCCGTTATTATACTCTACTTTGCGATCTGTGTCGAGAAGATTTTCTGCACAAGCATGTCCAAGAATATGCCCTTCCAGTTTAAAAAGACACAATTTAGTCAAAAAACCCGCGTTAAGCGGGCTTTGTTTCAGTTGTATTGCTCGGCAAGGACAACCTTTCCTTCCTTTCTAGTGGCATTCATATCGATCAGGCGCTGATTGCGGCTGCCGCGAAACGGAAGTGTTAAATCTTTTTCAGCCTTAATATAAGGACCGTCTATCAAAAGATCCGTGTCATCAAGAAGCAGGGCTATGGATTCCTTTTCCTCAGCGATTTTCATGAGATGTTCGTAGGTGTATCCGGTAAAGGTAACAATATCTAACCCTCGTTCTTTAACGCCTTTTGCCAGGCTGTGAAAGCCTTCCGGCTGACAGAACGGTTCGCCGCCGGTAAAAGTGACACCGGCCAGCAGCGGATTTTTCTCGATCTCTTCCAAGAGCCGTTCAACGGCCACGTCCTTTCCGCCGTTAAAATCGTGGGTAGCTTGATTGTGGCATTCCGGGCAATTGTGGGGACAGCCCTGGCAGAACACCGCAAATCGGAATCCGGGCCCGTCCACGATGGATTCACGGACGATCCCCGCCAATCTTATGGTATTTACTCCTTTGCTCATAAGGCCTCATAACCTTCTTCCATATCGTGCTTTACACGATCCTGTTCTTCAGCTGCCTTGGCATTATTAAAGCGGTCCACGGTTCCCACTAGATATCCGGTGATTCTGCGAATCCGTTCAAATCCCTGGTCGCCGTCTTCTTCTGTACGATGACAGTGGGGACATTCGTTATCGATGATACCAGTATAGCCGCATACCGGATCCCGATCCACCGGGTGATTGATCGATCCATAACCAACACCGCTTTCCTTCATACACCTTACGATGCGCTCAAAGGCATCCAGATTTTTACAAGGATCGCCGTCCAGTTCTACGTAAGTAATATGTCCAGCATTGGTCAGCGCATGATACGGCGCCTCCAGCTTAATCTTGTCAAAAGCAGAAATATTGTAATACACCGGAATATGGAACGAGTTGGTATAATATTCTCTGTCCGTAACTCCTTCAATCTCTCCGAATCGTTCACGGTCTATCCGTACAAATCTTCCGGAAAGGCCCTCGGCCGGTGTGGCAATTAGTGTGTAATTGAAGCCGGTCGCTTTAGTGGCTTCATCCATACGCTTTCTCATAAATCCCACAATTTCAAGTCCCAGGCTCTGAGCCTCTCTGCTCTCGCCGTGATGCTTGCCGATCAGCGCCTTGAGGCATTCGGCAAGGCCGATAAATCCGACGGTCAGAGTCCCATGCTTCAACACTTCGGCAACGGAATCATTGGGCCCAAGCTTGTCCGAATCCAGCCAAATTCCCTGTCCCATGAGGAAGGGATAGTTTTTTGCTTTTTTTGATGCTTGTATTTTGTACCGCTCCATCAGCTGGTCGGCGCAGAGCGCTAGTTTGCGGTCCAGCTCTTCAAAGAAAAAGTCGATGTCTCCATGGGCTTTGATGGCAATGCGCGGCAGATTAATGGAAGTAAAGCTGAGATTTCCCCTTCCGCCAACCACTTCTCTGTCCGGGTCGTAATGGTTGGCCATAACTCTAGTCCTGCATCCCATGTAGGCCACCTCCGTATTATGATCGCCTTCTTTATAATACTGGAGATTATAGGGCGCATCGATGAAGGAAAAGTTGGGGAACAGTCTCTTAGCCGAAACCCGGCAGGCCAGCTTGAAGAGATCATAGTTGGGGTCCTCGGGATTATAATTAATCCCTTCTTTAATTTTAAAAATATGGATCGGGAAGATAGCCGTCTCGCCATTACCCAAGCCGGCTTCCGTAGCCAGCATGATATTTTCGGTCACCATTCTCCCTTCCGGTGAAGTGTCGGTACCGTAATTAATAGAAGAGAACGGAATCTGAGCGCCGGCGCGGGAATGCATGGTGTTCAGATTATGTACAAAAGCTTCCATGGCCTGATAAGTTGCTCTTCGAATCTCCTTATTTGCATATTTAATCGCCCGGTCCTGCAGCGCGTCGATCTCTTTTTCCTCACAGAACGCTTTTAACAATTCCCGTTCTTTTTCCCGGTAGCCGTTGTCATCGGCCAGAATGGGATAAATCCCATATTTTTCCTCAATTTCTCTTCCGATGGCCGCCGCCTTGTCGGCCCCGTCCTCCACATCAAAGAGAATGTCGATCATTTTCCCGAGGTTTTTCCAATACAGCTTGCGGTATGTCTTTTTCACGCCGTTGGCCATTCCAAAATCAAAATAGGGAATACTTTGACCTCCGTGCTGGTCGTTCTGGTTGGATTGAATGGCAATGCAGGCCAGCGCCGCATAGCTCTGAATATCGTTGGGTTCCCGCAGAAAACCGTGCCCGGTAGAAAAACCGCCTTTGAACAACTTTTCAATATCAATCTGGCAGCAGGTTGTGGTCAAGGTTAAAAAGTCCAGGTCATGGATATGAATGTCCCCTTCCCGGTGCGCTTTTGCATGCTGGGGCTTGAGAACGAACATTTCGTAAAACTGTTTTGAGCCTTCAGAACCATATTTGAGCATGGTTCCCATGGCCGTATCGCCGTCGATATTGGCGTTCTCACGCTTGATATCGTTATCTGCAGCTTCTTTAAAGGTCAGATCTTCATAAATCTTCATCAGGCGGGTATTCATATCCCGTACTCTGGTCCGTTCCGCCCGGTAAAGGATAAATTCCTTTGCAGTTCGGGCATGTCCGTTTTCAATCAAAACTTTTTCAACTGCATCCTGAATCTGCTCTACTGTAGGGGTGTCGTTGTGGCGAATTTCCGCCAGATATAATTCTACCTGACGAGCCAGGTACATGGCCGTATCTTTGTCCTTTCCCCCCAGAGCTGTTGCTGCTTTATAGATCGCTTCGGCGATTTTATTCACGTCAAAATCCATAGTTCTTCCGTCACGTTTTACAATCTGTTTAATCGATGGTTCCATGCCAATACTCCTTCATATTACCTCTAAAATCTACTGAAACTCGTATATTTCAACGCTTTCTGTGCCATACTATATCTTGTGGTCAACTCGAAGCGTCCTTTAAAAATTATACATGGTTTAGATATTAAGTCAATATGATTATGATGTTTGTTCGTGTATTTTTTTCGACAGAATTCGCAGAAGCGCAAAAAAAGAAACCTCCCGGGATTAGGAGGTCTCTTGGTTTACATAATTAAAGATTATATTTATCATGCACTTTTTCAAAGAATTCGGCTCTCAGCATGGACATGAGATGTAAATCATAATATTTACCGTCTTTTTTGGTAGCGTTTCTGGCTACTCCTTCTTTGGCGAATCCCATCTTTTCGTATAAGGCCGCCGCGCCTTTATTGCCGTTGTAATAATCCAGCGTTACCCGTTCCATATGCAGGAACACAAAGCAGTATTCCAAGAGCTCCCGCATCATTTCTTTGCCATAGCCCTGCTGGCGATTCTCGCTGCCAGCAATGTAAAGTTTTGTAATGTCCAGCGAATCACAGTACCGGTCCAGTCTGGTAATGTAGATCCGTCCGATCGGACGGCGAATTTCCTTTTTTACAACTGTAAACTGCAGTTTGGTTTCATCTAATTTGTCGACGATCCACTCTTCCACCACATCTTTATACGTCCTGTCCTCGTCATAACTGAGAAAGCGGGTCACTTCCGGATCCGTTTCCCACTTGGCAAAATACTCGCAGTCTTCAAATACGGTTTCCCTGATAATTAAGTTTTTCGTCTCCATATGGTCTCCTTAACAGAGATTTATTAAGATTTCGTGAAATCTCTATGAAATCTCTACCTTTACAATTCACTATATGCTATTATTATATAGGATTTCAAATAATAAACAAGGAGAATTTCAAAATTATGAAACGATTTTTTCCCTTCTTTCTGATTTCGACATTTATTGTCGTTTTTCTTCTTTTTACGGGCTGCAGCACGGATAAAGAAAATGCGAAACTATCTGTGAAAGAAAGTCTGAATACCAATTATGAGAGTCTCTCCTCTCAGATGAAAGATTCCACCGATTTTCAGCAACTATCCGATTATCTGAACGAATGGGCAAAGGAAAACGGCATTGATGTCAAGACCAGCAATGATCAATATATTGTGCTTGCAAAACCGGCTTCGGAAGGTTTCGAAGATGCGCAGACCTTTACCGTCCAGTGCCCGATTAATCTGGGTCAAGCAGAAGAAAAAAACGGTGACCTTGAAACTGCTGCTGCCGTGATGGCACTCCTATACAGTTCCGACAGTCACGGAAGCCTGAAGGCGATTTTTACCCTGGAAAAGGATGGAAAACCGGTGGGAGCCAATGCGCTGAGCGATAAGTATTTAAAAACGGATAATTTTATTGTTCTCAATCATGAAGAAGAGCCGGCTTTATATAACAGCATCGCCGCATCCTCCGAAATCATAGCCTCGCAAACGCTTAAGCGGACTTCGCCTCAGTACACAAAGGCTTACAAAATCCAGCTGACAGGAACGGCTTCCAAGAGTCCCTACAAGTATCGGGGCGATTACCCCAATGCCATCAAGACCATCGGCGATCTTCTTGCTTCCTGCAAGAGTTCCAGCGTCCTCTTTGAATTAGCATCCTTTGAAGGGGGAGAAGCATCGGATCTCTACCCCAAAACGGCTGAAGCGGTGATTGTTCTGCAGGAGAACGATGTGGAAAGCTTTACAAAGCGATTTGAAAGCTCCTTTGAAAAAGTTGAAGAATACTATGATGATCTGGAAGAACCCTTTGAATATACAATGATCGAAACAAAAATGCCCGATCAGGTAATTTCCACAAAAGATACGGATAATATTGTCAGTCTCATGTATACAATCATAAATGGCACGTATCTTAAATCTGATAAAGGAGATGTAATAGCGGCTTCCAACATCGGCCGTGTATCGACGAAAAAGGGCCAGTTTAAATTACAGATCAATGCAAAAAGTCTTGAGAACAGTATTCTCGATGAAATGCGTACAATATTTAAAACCACCTGTGGTCTTTGCGATATTAAATATAAAGAAGCCAGTTCCACAGCTCTATGGTACGCTTCAGAAAAGACCCCGCTCTTCAGTGCCCTTTCCACCAGCCCCAAAACAACTCCAGGCGGTACACTGGAAAACCTGGATGGATCTGCGTTTCTTGCAAAGAAAGCCGATTTGAATATGGCAGTCTGGTCAATGAATAAAAAGAGCGCAGAAAAACAACTGAATACTTTAATGGAATATATGAAAACCTTTGGACCTTCTGAAAAGTAAACGAATATGGAGCCGGGTGCGGATTAAAAAGATTCACATCCGGCTTTTTTATTATTCCAGGCTTTTGCTGCAGGATCGTCCAATCGCTTATTTTCGACAGATTTCTTTCGAATCGGACAATTTTACTATATCAATCCCGTTTTTACCATATTCGGCAAAAATAGTTTCTTTGCACCTCCTGGCTTGTATGATAGAATGTATATATCATACAAGCCAGGAGGTTATTTTTTGAATATAGCAATTGTAGATGATTTGGAATCCGAAGCGCAAAAATTGTCAGGTTTGATAAAAAAATATTGTGAGGAGCATTTCATTCCCGTCCAGATTAAGGTCTATAAGAACGGCAATCACTTGATTGATGAACAGCAGCCTTCGTCCTTTGATCTTATTTTTTTGGACATTTACATGCACGACATCAATGGTCTGGATTTAGCCCGCAAATTGCGGGATCAAGGCTATGATAATCTGATAATCTTTTCCACGGTCAGCACTGATTATGCCGTCAATGGCTATTCCGTTCAGGCTTTCGATTATCTGGTAAAACCTTACGATTATAACCGTTTCCACAAGACCATGGATCGCTGTATGGAGGAATTGGCTCATAAAAGTCGCTATATTGTAGTAAAAGAGAGTCGAACCTATGTGAAAATTCGTTTGAACAATATCATATATACCGATTATCATAATCACTATATACAAATCCATACACCTGTACGGGTAGTGAAGAGCTATATGAGCTTTTCCGATTTTTCCAAACTGTTGGAACCTTATCCTCAGTTCCTCAACTGCTATCGGAATTGCATCGTCAACATGGACCATGTCGCCTGTCTCAAGGGTTATGAATTTATCTTGAAAAACGGTGATATTATGCCGATCACCCGTAATCGAAAAACCGATATTAAACAAAAATACGCGGACTACGAATTCTATCGTCTAGAGCAGGAATCCAAGATTTGAACCTGTAATCGTTTTAGAACTTAAAAAGGAGAGCTGCGCGTGTCCCCATTATCGATTATTATCAATATTCTGGAAGAGGATATGCCCTGGCTTCTTCTTTTTTTATTGAGCTTTCGAAACCAGATCCGTTTTGCCATACCTAAAACAATCTTCATTTCCATAGGATATATCAGTTGTGTTGCTATGGTAATTTTCATCAATATTGAAATTGTAAATGCTCCTGAATTCCTTGAATTTTATTCCAAATTCCGCTTTTTATTTTCGCTCTTTCATTTGGTGGGAACCGGATGCATATGCATATTTTTGGTCGCGGCGCGCAAAAGTGCACTCATCTTTTTCGTGCTGGTCATAAAAAATTATCTGGATACTCTTCTGCTCAGCGCCCAGCTCATCAGCATCCTCAGCGGGTGGTCTTTTGACCTGGTGGAGCTGCTCCATCTAATCCTGACCGGACCGCTGGTTTATCTATTTATTAGACGTCTCCTCTGCCCGATCGCCCAGCCGACCTTTTCCATGAAGTTTTGGAACAGTCTCTGGCTCATTCCATTTTCCTTTTATCTAATCTTCCGTCTGGGGATTATAGACGGATACTTTGACCGCCTGTCCCTTTTAGGAACAGCTGCTACTGTTTCGCCCTATATTTGGTTTTTTATTACCTTTATAACCTATTATCTAATCTTGTATATGCTCAGTCAAACGCTGAAACACGCCCGATTAAAGGAAGAGATTCGCCTTGCGCGAGCTCAGGGTCAAATTCGAAAAGCCCTTTATGACCACGACGCCCATCGTACGGAAAAAATTCGTTCCGAAATATTCCTGCCCCTGTCCCAATTGGAAAAGCTTGCCGAATCGAACGATATCCCGGCCATTCGCGCCTATATTCAAAATCGCCTGAATCGGCTTGCTCAGGCGACCGGAGCACCGGTCTGCGAACATTATGAAGTCGATACGATTCTGCGCCATTATCGTAATTTATATGAGGAGAATCAAATTGACCTCACTATGTACGCGAATGTATCCAAAGACATTTTTATATCAAAAATCGACATTTCTATCCTGTTGGGGAACCTGCTGGAGAATGCGCTGCAAGCTTGCCTTGGCCAGTCCGGCGGCGAAAAATTCGTCAAGGTCCGGTTGGAAAGTTCTCAAACAAAGCTGCTTTTATTTATTCAAAACAGCTTCAGCGGAGAAGTCGTCAAAAACGGCAGCGGTTTTGTCTCTTCCCGCCACAGCGGCAGCGGGCTAGGAACAGTTTCTGTACGGAATATCGTCGACAAGTATCAAGGCACTGTGCGATTTTACGATTACGAACAAAAATTTACAGTTCGGGTAATGATTTATAACTACAAGGAGGAGCGTGAACGATGAGCCTGTTTTTTATTATTCTCAGTGAACTGCAAGAGCTGCTACCTTTTTTCATCCTGTTTCTTCTGCCTTTGAAGGATCGGCTGCGGTTTTCCAATCGCATCAACATTCCCTTTGTTTTATTTTACATCATTTTTGTTTTTTGCAGCAGCCGCCACCTTCTTGCCGCAGCTTCCGTCTCCTCCTCCTCTTCTATTTCGATGATCCCTTTTATGGCTCTGGCAGCACTGGTATGCTGTCTGTTTTTCAAAGGAAGAAAGATCATTAATCTTTTTACGCTGTTCATCATCAAAAGCTACACGGATACCCTCTATATTATCGTAAAAACCACCAGCATATTTTCCTTTTTGCAACCTGCTCACACCCGGCTGGAAGCGTTAATCATCGGAAAGGGTATTTTAACATTGGTTACATTTCCGCTTCTCTACATCTTTGTCCTCCGCCTGCTCAAACCGATTATTAATAAAACGGAAAACCTGGATTTCTGGAAATACCTTTGGTTTATTCCCGGCCTCTTTTTCCTATACTTCCAACTGGCGCTCTATTTCATATACGGTGAATTGATCGATTCGGACCAAATATCAACGCCCCTTCTGCCGTCCATTTGGATTTTCGCCACTTTTCTTACCTATTATTTGATCCTGCATATGCTTAACGAGGCGATCGAATCGGCGGAAATAGAAAAAAAGCTCCGCACAGAAGAAATTCAGACGGAGCGTCAAAAGAAACAATATGCAGATCTCTTACAGGAGATGGAAAAAGCCCGTACGGCACGCCATGATCTGCGTCATATCCTGCTGGTCCTGGACAGCTATGCGGAAATAGGCGACATGGAAGCCTTTCGATCCTATCTCCGCCAGATTCTGCAAGACAGAGAATAGCTTAACCCTTCTGCGGGACGGGCTCCTGCCGTGTCAGCTTTTTAAAGGAATGATAGAACAAGGTCCCGGTGGTACAAACCGCACAAAAATCCGCGATTGGTTCAGCCAGAAATACGGCCAGCACCTGATTATTCAAGAACTGGGGCAAAATAAAGATCAGCGGAATCAGCAGAATGATCTTTCGCAGCACTGCCAGAAAAATGGAAGATTTGGCATTCCCCAGCGCAATGAACGTCTGCTGGCAGGCGATCTGTATGCCGAAGAGAAGTGCGGATCCCATATAAATGCGGATAGCCCAAACGCTGATTTCAACCAGATGGGTATCATTGGTAAACATATGTATAAACACTTGGGGCAGAAACATGCAGACCGCCCACAATGCCGTGGAATAAGTCAAGCATGAAATGAGCTGAAGCCGAAATGTTCTTTTTACACGGTGGAAATCCAATGCGCCGTAATTATAGCTGATGATCGGCTGGGCTCCCTGGGTCAGCCCTTGCAGAGGAAGCATGGCAAACTGCATAACGGTTATGAGAATAGTCATAGCCCCCACCGCCAAATCCCCGCCGTACTTGAGCAAGGAAGTATTGAAACAGACAGCAATGACACTTTCTGTGAACTGCATAATAAAAGGTGACAGCCCTAAAGCCATACAAGGAAGGATGATTTTAGCGCTCACCTTCATATGACATAGCCGCAGTTTAAGATATGGTTTTTTTGAAGTAAGGAATCGGAGCACCCAAGCTGCGGAGACCGCCTGTGAAAGGATTGTAGCAAGCGCCGCGCCCTTAACCCCCATGTTCAATGCAAAGATAAAAATTGGATCCAAAATTAAGTTAAGAACGGCTCCGATCAAAACGGTGAGCATGCTGGTCGTGGCATAGCCCTGTGTCGTTATAAAGGCGTTGAGGCCCAAAGCCAGCTGAACGAAAATCGTTCCTATGGCATAGATATTCAGATATTCCAGGGCATAACCGATGGTATTTTCGCTGGCTCCAAACAGCAGCAAAATAGACTTTCCGAAAATAAGAATCGCCGCTGTCAGCGCCAGCGCAACGCAGACCAGCATCACAAAGCAGTTTCCGAGAATGGTTTCAGCCTCTTCCTTCTTTTGGCGGCCCATCATAATTGAAGCCCTCGGCGCGCCGCCCATGCTTACCAAAGCAGCAAATGCAGATACGGCCATGATCACCGGCATGGTGACCCCTACTCCGGTCAGAGCTTTTGCCCCGACCTCTGGGATATGGCCGATGAACATCCGGTCTACCATATTGTATAAAACATTGATGATCTGGGCCGTAATCGCCGGCAGAGCCAGTTTGAAGAGGAGCCGGCCCACAGGCTGGCTTCCCAGCGCGGTTTCTTCTTTTGATTTTATATTCTGCAAGGATTTTCCCTTTTTGACTCTTTCTTTGTCTTTCATGCTTGTCACTCCTGTTCCTTGATTATATTCCTCGACAGAATAGTCTATCACGAAACAAAGGCCGGGGCAACCCTGATGCGTCTTTCAATCGCCTCATGCCTATGTATTTTTGAGGTATTTTTTGAATCTGTCCCAAACCCCTTTTTGCCCGGACGAGAACGTTGTATAATAAGAAAAAACCATTATGGAGGCAAGTGTTATGAGCAAGCATATACTGATCCTTACAGGCAGCCCTCGCCAGGGGGGAAACAGCGATTTGATGGCGGATGCATTTATACGGGGTGCGGAAAGCGCCGGCCACCAGGTCACGAAAATCCAGACCGCCCAGCTGAAGATAAACGGCTGTACTGCATGCGAATGCTGCTACAGCAGCGGCGGAAAGGCTTGTGTACAGAATGATGATTTTAATCAAGTCGCCCAGGCAATGGAACAGGCGGATGCAATTGTGTTCTCCACGCCCATTTACTGGTTTACCTTCCCTACATATTTAAAAGCAGTCATCGACAAATTTTATTCGTTCCTTATTGGAGAAAAGCAGCTGCCTATCCGCGAGTCCATGCTGCTGGTCTGCGGCGAAATGGAGGAAAGCTCCATCTTTGACGGCATCATCAATTCCTATTCCCAGTCCATCTCCTATATGAGCTGGCAGGACCGGGGCTGTTTTTATGTGACCGGAGTCTGCAAAAAAGGCGATATCCTGGCTACTGGGAGTCTATCCCAGATCGAAGAAATCGGCAGGAAGTTTTAAATATACCAGATTGGAAGCTGCAGGATATTTTCTCTCAATGCTCCCGGCTGAGGGCACAAGCAGATAATCGCACCCATCCCACGTTTCTTATCTGGAATCTGATCTAAAATTGTAAAGGCGCTGGTCTGATCTGCGGATACCGAAGCGCCTTTTTTTATCTCAATGGGATAAAGGATGCCGTTGGCTTCAATGATGAGGTCGATTTCCCTTTCTGCCCGGCTATCTCCTTTTATCTTCTTATCCCTTCCCCGATAATAGGATACACAATATCGATAGTCAATGCCTCTGTTTGAATAAGACTTGAGAATTTCCGAAATCACAAAGGTTTCAAAAAATGCTCCGCTCATGGCTCCATTGGCAAGGGTTTCGGGTGTCAGCCATCTGGTGAGATAGGCGGCCAGCCCGGTATCTCTGAAATACACTTTAGGTGTTTTTATTGCCCGTTTTAATACGGATGAAGTAAAGGGTTCTAAAAGATATATAATGCCGGAAGCTTCTAATACGGACATCCATCTTTTGATCGTAGTCTGATCCTTTCCCACTTCATCGGCTATATTGGCATAGTTGACCATCTGGCCGGTTCTGGCAGCAACGGCAATCATGAATTTTCTGAAATCATCCAGATTCTGCACCGCGGATAGCTCGCGCACGTCTCTCTCCAGATAAGTCTTTATATAGCTGGAAAAGAAAGCGGACCACTCCACCTGCGGATCCTGAAGTTCCGGATAACTCCCCCTGTGTATGATTTCCCATATATGATCAAAGGGCTTTACAGTCTTACTTCTCTCCTGCACATATTCCATAGTAGGGACAAAAGGCTCGTGAAACGCATCCCCTTGTATTTCTCTCATGGATAAGCCTGAAAGCTCTATGATGCTCACCCGGCCGGATAAAGACTCCGACGCGTCTTCCATCAGCTCTAAAGGCTGTGAACCGGATAAGCAAAACAGCCCCCGCTCCTGGCTCTGGTCACATTTAATTTTGATATATCGGAAGAGCTCCGGAGTTCTTTGCACTTCGTCATAAATGACAGGAGGAGGGTTCAGCATCATAAACATATTAGGCTGCTCTTTGGCCTGCTCTTCAACAAAAGGATCATCCATCGGCACATATTTCTTTTCTGGGAAAAGTTCTTTGAGCATGGTGGATTTTCCCGTCTGCCTTGCCCCTGCCACCAAGATGCTTTTAAAGGTCTTTTCAGACTGTAAAACGATATCTTCAATACTTCGCTTTACATATTTCATATTCATACTCCTTTCGACAAATCCAGCATATGATACTGGATTTGTCGTATATATCATACTATGAAATGATTGGCTTGTCAAAATTCCTCCAAAAGCTTTTCTGTATCCGAAACAAAGACCTTATAAACCATCTTTGACCCCTTCAGCTGGATATAGGCGTAAAGGGTATCGTTTTCCTGAAAAGTCGACCCCATGTAAAAGACTTGTGTCTTTTCCTTACCGGAATCATCATAAACAGCGGTCATCTCTTTGCGTTTCTTCTGGTCGAGTCCATAATTGCTCAACTCCCCGGAGCTGGTTTTATAGTTGACGCAGGTATCCAGGGAAAGCCCTGACAGCTCGCTTCCATATTCGGACAGGTCCTCATCGTCGCCGGAGCAGCTGACCAGCGTCTTTCCTTTCTGTTTCACAGTAAAAGATTTCAGCGTCTTGCTGTCGATCTCGGGAAAGGTTTCCGTCTGAATCATGGATGCAGTGTCAAAGATCAGCGAATCGAGAATCGTACTGCTGACGGTGAAAACCGTAGTTCCCCCGTCTGCAGTCAGATAATAGTCAGTGCCTGTACTACTGCCGATGTCCACGCTCGTTTCCCTTCCTTTGCCATCAGTAAGTACAACGCTGAAGGCCGGTGATGCCAGCCCGTAATCTTCAATTGCATCCACGCCGGAAAGCTTGCGGTTTCCGGTTATGGTACAGAAAGCGCTGACGGCTTCCTGCGCCAGGCTCTGTTTGAGAGGCAGCGATTCATCCTGCGAATAATACCAGGTATTTTCCTTCTTTTCAAAGGTCACGGTATCGCTGCCATCCGTATAATCAATTTTTTCAATATCCTCCGTATTCAAATCGGTTGCCGTCAACTCTTTGGATGTTTTTTCCGTTTCTGCTTTATAGCTCCAGCTGTTGTATGCTTTCAGGCCTGCGTACAATGCAAGCAGCACCGCCGCTGCCAGGAAAAGAACGGTGATCTGTTTTTTCTTTGTCATATTGATCCCCTCTTTCCTATGCTTTCCTGCGCTTCATCCACAATACAAAACCGATGATCAGCACGATAATTGGAATGATGAAAATCAGAACCACGCTGATATAGCCTCCGTACTGTACTGTATTGTACTGGACCTGCATGCTCTTGGCGTCGATGGACAGATTATCCACATCACCAATGGCAGATGTAATCGCATTCATAAATAAGGTTTTATTTTCCAGGCTTGCAAAGGCTTGCGTGATGGTTTCATCGATGATCGAATTGGATCCAAATACGGTCAAGCTTCCAGTAACGACTTGGTCATCGTCGTTCTCTGCCTGTGCAGTATAGGCTGCCACGGCTCCGATTTGAAAGGTCCCTTGTGTTTCACGATCCTCGGATACGGCATACCCGTCTTCCGAAGTCTGGAGGAAGGAGGAAACAGAGATTTCTTCACTATCCTCGCCCAATTCGAAGCCCCGGCTATTGGCCATAAGGACCATTCCCGTACTGAGGCCGCTGATCATATCGCCGCTGCCGGTCACATTGGGGAAAATGTAATAATAGTTTCCCTGATAGCACCGCTGCATATCTGCGATATATCCCTCCTCCATGATGATTTTATAGTCAGCCAGAAGGTTGATCAAATTCCCGGTTTCCGGCCCCTGCTCTGCCATGAGCACCATCACTTTGCCGCCCTTTTTGATATATTGATCCAGCTTGCTGCTTTCCCCTTCCGTCAAATCCGACGAAGGTCCGTTGAGCAGAAGCAAGTCGCAGTCCTCTGGAATTGAATCGTCCATCAACAGATTGAGCGCTTCTGTCGTCATACCGGATTTGTTCATCAGATTTGTGATCGCCGAGGAAAGCTCCGCTTCTCCATGGCCGGAAGTAGTATAGATTTTCTTGGTTTCCCGGCCTGTTACCTGATTGATGGCCCCGGTCAGCTGACCTTCCCCATCAAAGGATAATAAAGAGCTGTCGCTGCTGCCGGTATAATAATAAGACGTATCTTGCACCAAAATATCGGAAAAGCTGATGGCCTCTGAAAGTCCCGTATCTTCACATTCCACGACAATCGTCTGTGCCTGAGTATCATATTGGGTGAGAACCGACGGATGAAGAACCGGATCAATGGTAGTCATTTCAATATGTTTGGATAAAGACTTGTATTTCTCCAAAAAGGTTTTGAGCCGGTCATCGATGGAATCCTCTTCGGCGATCACGGTGATCTTGATATCGTGATTCAGGTTCTTTAAAAAGGTCTTGCTGGTCTTGGATATTTCATAAATCCTGTTGGTGCTGATATCCAGATTGCGGACGGAAGAAGGCAGCTGACCTGCCATGAGATTGATGATGATGGCGATTACCAGGACCAGGATGATTGCAGCCACACTGTAGGCTCCGTGTCTGGATGTTAAGGTAGAGAACGAAGCTTTTACAGCATCTTTGCTCAAAAGATGTTTCTTTGGCTTTAATTTTTTTATGATCTTCATATGTTTCATTTGCTGCACCCCCTAACTCCAACGCCTTTTTTCAATGCTCTGTACCGTCAGGAACCCGAATACAAAGATGACAGTTAGCTGCAAAATCACGCCAGTAACATCAAAAATTTGATTAAAAGCCGCATTGTTAAAACCCTGGGCCAGGTTCAGGCTGCCCAGCAGGTTCTTAATCAAGCCCTCAAAGAGTGATGAGTTGAAAATGCAAGTGATTATGGCTGCTGCAGCAATAAGAAATGCAATGGCAGAGCCGAGAAAGCGGTTTTTCGTCACGTGAACGATGACAGCCGCAAGTCCGAGGCCGATGGCCAGCACAAAGATAAAGTTGGCCGCTGCTCCGTCGGGCAAATAATCAGTCAGGTATTCCCAGATATAGAGGATGAGCGTTGCCGCAAAGGTGCTGACCGCAGCGATGATCGGGCTTTCGGTCAAGCTGGAGAAGAACATGCCAATGGAAATAAAGGAGCATCCCAGCAGGAAAAATTGCAGAATGGAACAATAGTCCGCCAGCAGATAGGCATTTCCCTGCGCCTTGATAATCAATGGAAATAAGCAGAAAATCAGATTAGGAATCAGGTATACGGTACACATAGCTAAATATTTGCCGGCTACCACCTGGCGGATTTTCACAGGTGAGGTAAGCAGCAGCTGATCGGTCCTGCTCTTTCTCTCCTCTGCAAAGGAGCGCATCGTCAGCACTGGAATCAACACCAGCAGTACCAGCATGATCGCCGATAAGGTATAAGAAAAGTAGGGATAGCCCTGGTTGAGGTTATAGAGCATAAAATAAACCCCTGTAAAAGTGACGAGGAACGCGATCAGTGCATATCCGGTCATGGAACGAAAAAAAGAACTAAGCTCTTTTTTGTATACGGCTTTCAATTGCTCCGCCCCCTTCCTGAGTCAGCTTGAGATAGACATCTTCCAATGTGCCTTTTTCCTCATAAAGGGAAAGGAGCGGGTAACCTTCCCCGGCAAAAGCAAAGAATAAGGCTTCCCGGATGTCAGCTCCCTTTTGTGCAGTTACAGCCGCCTGATAAAGCTGCTCGTCTTTTTTCGTAAGCGTATAGTCTTTGACAAACCGTACCCGGGACAGAATCTCTTTAATTTTTTCCACCGATCCCCTGGCTTCCAGCTTAATGAGGCCGGTACCTAAGAACAGTCGTTCCAGATTTTCCGGCGTATCCTGGGCCACCAGCTTTCCCTTTGCGATGATAAGGATATAGTCGCATAGCTCCTGGACTTCCGCTAGAATGTGGGAGCTGAGAATAACCGTATGATTTTTGGCCAGGCTGCGGATCAGCTGGCGAATCTCAATAATCTGCTGGGGATCCAGCCCTACCATGGGTTCATCCAAAATAATAGTTTCCGGAAATCCCAACATGGCCTGGGCCAGCCCTACTCTCTGCCTATAGCCTTTGGATAAATTGGCAATCAGCCGGTCCGCGGTCTGGTTCAGTTTGATCCTGCCCATGATGACCTCGGTCTGTATCTTGCGCTCTTCTTTGGAAAGGCCCTTTAATTCCGCTGCAAAGTTCAGATATTCCCCCACGGTCATATCCATATAAACAGGCGGCATCTCCGGCAGATATCCCACGGATTTTTTGAATGCCTCCGGGTTTTTGAGTATATCAAAGCCGTTGATCGTCACCTCCCCTTCTGTGGCTGCCAGATAACCGGTCATAATATTCATGGTTGTACTCTTACCTGCTCCATTGGGACCTAAAAAGCCGTAAATCCTGCCCTTATCAATCGAAAAGTTCAGGTTGTCTACGGCTATGTGGCTGCCATACTTTTTTACAAGGTTTTTCACTACTATCACGTTTTCATATTCTCCTTCCTTAGATTGCATCTGCCTAAGGATAGCGCTTTTATGTAAACTCCTGATAAAGATGATCCGTTGATTTGTTGTTGTTTTTGTGAATGGATCTCCTTATTCACTCGGTGGAAAAAGTCCCATTTTGATGTACTTGCGCATCAAAACCAGTCTTTGCATCAGACATTGCAGTCTAAACCTGTAAAGGATCGGCATCAGGGCTTTTTTATGCGAATCACGATATGAACTGTTAAAAGGAGATGACTTTATTTATGGATCGAAAAAACATCTTAAACAATCGGGAATAATTTTCACTTAACCGCAGCGTTTATAAGGCTATGGGGTACAGCGACGAGGATTTGCAGCGTCCGGTTATCGGCATCGCCAATGCCTGGAGCACGCTGGTTCCAGGACACTTTAACCTGCGGCAAGTCTCTGACTATGTGAAGCAGGGAATCTATCGGGGCGGCGGGACTGCTGTTGAGTTTGGAACCATTGGCTGCTGCGACGCGTTGGGGCAAGGACATGAAGGCATGCATTACATTCTCCCCTCCCGGGAGCTGATCGCCGGCAGCATCGAAGTAATGGCTCAGGCTCATAATTTGGCCGGGCTGGTCCTCCTCGGTTCCTGCGACAAAATAGTTCCGGGCATGTTAATGGCGGCAGCTCGCCTGGATATTCCCTGCATCCATCTTCCTGGCGGACCGATGCTGGGCGGCGAAGTAACCTTCCACGGCCGCAAATCCGATATGACTGCCATTGATGAGGGGCTGGGCGCTCTGCGCGCAGGAAAAATCAGCCGGGAAACCTTTGAAAAACTGGAAGAAGGCTATTGTTCTTCCTGCGGTTCCTGTTCTTTTTACGGAACAGCCAATACCATGTGTACGCTGAGCGAGGCTCTTGGCATGGCCCTGTCCGGCGGCGCTATGACGCCGGCTGTGCATCCCGACCGTCTGAGGCTGGCGCAGAAAACGGGCGAGGCGATTTGTAATCTGGTGATAAACGAGATCACAGCGAGAAACATCATTACCCGCGATGCTGTTGAAAATGCAGTCCGGATTTGCCTGGCTACCAGCGGATCAACCAATGCAGTCATGCATTTATCCGCCATCGCCTATGAAGCAGAGCTTGACATGAATGTCCTTGAAACCTTTGAAGCCTACAATAAGGAAACACCCGTTATTGCCCGCGTATATCCGGCCTGTAATGCGGATATGAACGATTTGTTTCTTGCCGGCGGCGTTCCGCGAATTCAGCAAAATCTCCTGCCTCTGCTCCATGGCCAAGCAATGACCGTAACCGGCAGGCCGCTGTCAGAAAATCTGAATGCTTATGTTTACCGCTATGAAAAAAATCCCGACTGCATCACGACCTTGGATGCTCCCTTTGAAAAACAAGGCGGCCTGCAGATTATGCGCGGAAATCTGGCGCCAATGACCGCGGTCACAAAACCAGGGGCCATCGATCCGTCCGCCCGCAGATTCACAGGTACGGCCCTATGCTTTGATTGTGAAGAGGATGCCAATCGAGCAATCCTCAGCGGCTTCATTAAAGAAGGCACGGTTATCGTAATCCGCTACGAAGGCCCGAAAGGCGGTCCGGGGATGCGGGAAATGTATAAGTCTATGAAATATCTCAATGGGATGGGGCTGGCTAAAACCGCCGCTCTCATAACCGACGGTCGTTTTTCCGGAACCAACAACGGCTGTTTTGTCGGACATATTTCACCGGAGGCCGCCAGCGGCGGACCCCTGGCTATCGTACAGGACGGAGATATCATTGAAATCGACTGTATCAGTGGAAAGCTGGAACTGAAGGTCAGTGAAGAGGAAATCAAGCAACGCCTGAAGACCTGGGTTCCAAAAAAGCCCAAATTCAAGAAAGGATATCTGTCCAGCTATGCCCGCATGGTTTCTTCCGCTGCAGAAGGCGCGATTATTGGGTAGTTTACGGCGCAGGTTTGATTGACAGCAAAAGACGGGGATGCCGTATGAATGCGGTGCCCCGTCTTTTCTTTGCTTCTTGTTGTTCATTTTCTGTCATAGAGTGCCATCACTGCCGTCACTGCCACGATCGCAACCCCAGAGACTAGAAACCAAAAGGCGACGCCCAGCTTTTCCGCGCAGGGCCCGGCGATGAGAAGCCCAAGGGGCATGGCCAGCGACATGACGCTTCCCAGTAGAGAAAAGGCCCGCCCCAGAGATTTGGGGTCTATAGTTTCCTGCATATAGGTCATGACCGGAAGGCCATAGACATTTCCACAGGCGCCCATGATCAGGCAAAGTCCCGCGAAAATCCAAAAGAAGCCGTAGCTTGCCGGCAGAATGCCGCAAAGCAGGGTTACTGCTCCCAGCCAGAAAATCCCCATTCTCGCCAGCCGCAGCCGATTGGTCTTTTGGAAGAACTGTCCAATGACCAGTGCCGATACCATCATCCCCGCCGCATAGAGGAATTCCACAATTCCCGCATGAAATGCATTTACCTTGAAATAACTGCTGCTCATAAGCGGATAAAGAGATGAAAGCGGCATAAAGAAGATCATACTGATCGCTGCATTGATCAACAGATGAAGCAGTTTTGCGTCTGCTCGAAAAACCGCGATTCCTTCCTGAAATTCCCGTTTGAAGTTGGGATATTCCGAGCTGTTTGATTTTGGTTCGGTGATTTTAATCACGGCTACAGTTGTACATGCCACCACTGCCCCCAAAAGGTCGGTCAGCAGGATCACCGGCATGGAAAATGCTCCGAAGAGAAATGCTCCGAATACCGGCCCCAGCATGAATGCTCCCGACTGCATGAACTGGCTCCAGCCGTTGGCCTTCATCAGCTCTTGCGAAGGTACCAGCATGGGGATCAGCGCCTGAATGGCCGGAGTATGGAAAACGCCGCCCACCGCCCTGATACCCAGCACCAGGCAAACCGACCATATTGGCGGACTGCCGATGAAAAATACGATTGCAAATGCTGCAGCTACCAGTCCCACAAAGAGATCGGCGGCAATTACGACTGTTTTTCGTTTGCGCCGGTCAATCCAGACACCTGCAAAGGGTCCCAAAATCAGCTGGGGCAAAAATGCCACCAGGCCTGCCAATGACATCATCAACGGCGAGTCCGTTTCAATCGCCATCCACCAGATCATGGCAAACTGCACAGCAGAGCTGCCAATCAGTGAAACAGTCTGTCCAATGGCGATCGTAAAAAATTTCTTCTTCCATTTTATTGGTTGTATTTCGTTCATATATCCTCCTGTCTGTTTCTTGTATTGCTTTTAAAAAGCGGCTGGGCAAGAAAAAATGCAGACAGTTCCCACCGGGACTTTGTCTGCACAAGAATAGACGATATGAACCCATAGATGCACATTTATGGGCAAAAGAATCGCATTGATATCGTTCCATTCGAAAATAAGTACAGCAAATCAGCTCACCGGCGTGAGTCTCTCATTTTTTATTGCTTCTTATTTAATACGAATGGAATAAATCATCAATACACCTCCCTTTGTTTTAGCTTAGAAAACTATACTATTGTCATGTCCATTTGTCAAGCATAATTTTAGGAGCTGGCGCTGCTGGCGGACGCCGCTGCCGTTACGGTGACGATGCAGCATATGCACATAGTCTGAAGGGCCACCAGATAATCCACCACCATGGATTGAAGTGCAGTGCCGCTGATGCGGCTTTCTTCGCCGTCTCCCAGTTCATTTGTAATATAGATGCCCGCAGCCATCATGGCCCGCTGACATTTTTCCATAGACAGAGAGCCGAAACCCTTCTTCGTCTTTAAATAATCAGAAGCTTCCACGATCTCATCGGCCAGGAGATCGGCAGGCTGCCTGGACACGGAAAGCAGCGCCAGCAGAGCCGTCATATCGTGGGATTTGAAGTTGTATCCCTTTTCCCGAAAGGCCTGATGAATATTGATTGCCCGTTCGCACAAAGAAATATCATCCACATTAAAAAGCAGGATAATATTGGCAATGGATTGAAGCTGGTTTCCCCTGGCGATCCAATTGCGGAGTAGTTCTTCGATTCTGCTGATCCGCTGCTGGAATTCGGGCACTGAAATCCCGGAAGCCGCCAGCATAGCCGCCGTCACATAATCGTCTTGACCAGTAGCAAAGGGATGGATTTGTTTCATCGCCCGATACAGCATTTTCATTTTTGCCGCGGCAGCCGGAAAATCATCCGTTGTCCTCGCCATATGCAGAGCCGCCGCCACTAAATGATTGCACGCAGAAAATCCCGCTTCACGAAGCGTATGGTAGCATTCCTGCATGTTGGCGAAAAAGGCTTCCGGCTCCTCCTCGGCAGCCATCTGCCATGCGACCACAGGCAGCATTTCTCCTTTAATGGTCGATAAAAAACCTGCATTTTCCTTGATATAAGTTCTGCATGCCTTGTACCTTTCCGTATCCGCCTGTCTGCCGCTGCAGACGCACTGGAGCGCGCACAGCTTATCCATCATGGTGCTGTCCCACTTGGTAACCGATTTGTAGATTTTGCTGTATTCGGCAAATTGGTCGATGGATGTTTTCAGTTCCGTTCTCATTGTTTTCTCCTTTGTTCGTTTCATAATCCGATTTCCCAGACCTATCGCCTTCCCAAATAACGAAATACTTTTTGTTTGTATTCCATATATGGGATGCCAAAGGCACCCTCAAGAAATCGTTCTTCCTGTAAAATCTGCAAATGCAGCATAATCGCTGCAAATATGGTAAAAACCAGCAACACTGGATTAAAAAACATTAGCAAAATTCCGGTATACATAAAGTCGAACCCTAAAAAAGCCGGGTTGCGGCTGTATTGATAAACGCCTTCGGTAATCAGTTCGGTTTTATCCTTTTCTGGAATGCCGGCTCTCCAGCTGTCTTTCATCGACCAAACCGATACGGCAAAGAGCAGAACCCCCAGCATTGCCAACAAAAATCCTGTAAACCTGGCGTTCCGCGGCAGCCAGCTATAATCGAAGGCAATGGAAAGCAGCTGCACGAACAAAATGCCGTAAGTCGCAATCCCCATGATTCGTTCTATTCGGTATTGTTTTTTTTCCTTTTTTCCTTTAGCGATCTGATTCGTTTTAATGCCCTGTTTTTTCTGTGCAAACAGCTTTCCAAAATAAACTCCATAAAAGGAAAGCAATGCGAAAACCGCCAGTAATTGTTCCATCATAGATTTTTATCCGCCTTTCCTCCGCGTCTTGCTCTCACCTCGCCGAATGTTTCTTAATATCAATGCGCCCTTCTGAAATCAGCAGTCCTGCCAGGGTCAGAAGAATTCCCAGTATCATTAATCCCGTTATCTTTTCATGGAGCACCACCACAGAGGTAACCACCGTGATAACCGGACAGATATAAATGTAAATGCTGGTTTTGACAGCTCCCACAGTCTTGACCGCAAAGTTCCAGGTTACGAAACAGACTGCTGAAGCGCCCAGCCCCAGAAAGAGAATATTGAACAGGTATACCGGGCTTGCAAGCCGGGACAGTTCTCCATGAAAATCAAAGAGCAACAGGGCCGGCACCATAAATAACAGTCCGTAGATAAAGGTTCTTCTGGTGGTCTGAACGGTGGGATACCCGTAGCTGCTGATTTTCTTGGTCAGCAGGGAGTAAAACGCCCACACCAGCGCCGCGGTCACGGCCAGCAAATCTCCCATTGGATTGAGCTTAAGCGCGCTTCCATTAAAGCTGATGAGGCAGATTCCGGCCATCGCCGCCGCAAAGCCAATAAAAAAGCTGGTTTTCAGCTTTTCCTCTCCTTTCATGAAGAGGTGGGTCAATATCCCTGTGAAGAAGGGAGCCACGGACAATATGACACCTACGTTGGAGGCCATCGTATAGGTCAGCGCAATATTCTCCAGCAGATAATACAGGCAGACGCCGCATAGTCCGGCAAGGGCAAAGGTAACTTCCTGTTTCCGTTCTGTCAGTCGAAGTCTGCGTGGATACACCAGGATCAACGCGGCCAGTCCCAGAAGAAAACGGAAGAACAAGATTTCGATGGGCGTAAAATCCGTTAAAAGTATCTTTGTCGAGATAAAGGTCGTTCCCCATACAAGGATTGTAAACAAAGCTGCTCCATGGCCTTTCATCGCTGGATCAACTGTCATCGCTTGCCTCCTAAGGTTGCGTTACAACGGCCACCTCAAAAAAAACTAAATAAGGGATTGCAGTTCGACTTTGATCGGGCTATAATCATATATCAGACACGTCCATATAGCTCAGCTGGATAGAGCACACGCCTCCTAAGCGTGGGGTCGGAGGTTCAAATCCTCTTATGGACGCCAGTGAACAACGCCGAAAGCCTTTGTTTTCAAGGGTTTTCGGCTTTTCTTATATAAAAAGCTACGAAAAAGCTCTTTCACTGTATGAGATAAAATTCTACTCCAAAATTTGATTTTTGACAACCCCTCCAGAATCGAACGGTTGTTATAAGACAAAATCGCCAGCTAATTTTTAGCAGAAAACGGGCTGTTCTTGCTAATGAAAATGCCCTTCCTGCTAATCAGCCCCAAAATCGTGCCAAAAATCCAGCTAATCAAAAAAGGCGGATGTTTTGAATACCATGCAGTTATAGCAGATAAAATTAAATATCGTTATGTACATAGAGCGTCTATTTGCCCCGCATTGGGGATGGATAGGCGCTCTTTTTTTATGCCCAAACCCATGGGCAAATACAAGAGATTGGAGGTGTTTTATTTGAGCAAGCCTGTTTATACCGCAGACAAGCCGAGCGACTGTCATTACTGCTACTTCTGGACGAATGGCAGAAAGGGCTGCCGTCTGGGTAGAAATAATTGCTACTACTTAATCTCTTTGCCGCCGAAACCCAAGTCGGAATGTGATGGCTGTCCCTATGGGCGAGATCACCCGTGCATTGGTTGGTGTACGAAGAAGGTTATGCGTGAAGTGGGGCTTCGTTGATATGGATGTGTATGAACAGGAATACCGCTTCTACTATTTTGCCCGATGTCCTTACGAAAAGACGGATACGACTTTCCGCAGCATTCCGCTGACAACAGAAAGTTTTCCGCAGAAAGAAGGTGGTGAAGCCGTGTGAGTTTTGATTATTTTTACGGTCAGCAATCCGATCTATTCACATTCTATCGAGTTCCGAAGGTGTTGTTCACGAACGAGAGGTTCTGGAATATTTCTGCCGATGCCAAGATGCTGTATGGCATTTTGCTTGACCGCATGAGCCTGTCTGCCAAGAATGGTTGGATAGATAAAAACGGTAGAGTGTATATCATTTTTACAATCGACGAAGCGAAGATGGCTCTGAACTGTGCTGAACAAAAGGCTATCAAGCTGCTCAGTGAACTTGAGAAGAAAGCAGGATTGATTGAACGTAAGCGCCAGGGTTTGGGAAAGCCCAACCTGATCTATGTGAAGAACTTTATCTCTGCTGTGGATTCACAACTCTTGAATTGTGAAAATCACAATTCTGGAACAATGGAAATCACAACTCAAGAACTTCCGAAATCACAATGTAATAATACTGATATTAAAAATACTGAATTTAGTGATACTGATTCTATCTTTCCTTCCGGAAATGGTGGAATGATGGACGAGAATGACCGGTATCAAGAATACTTTGATTATTTCTCGGATCAGCTCAGTATGGATTTGTTGAAGAAGGATTACCCTTACGATTCCGAAATGCTGGATAACATTCTGGAGTTGATCGTTGAAACAGTTTGCACGAAGCGACCGTTGATTCGCATTGGTGCAGAGGAGCGTCCGGCAGAAATTGTCCGCAGTCGGTTTATGAAACTGAATGCCGAACACATTCGATATGTTATGGACTGCTTCAAGGAGAACACCACAAAGATTAGAAATATCCGTCAGTATATGCTGACTACGATATACAATGCGCCGACGACAATAGACACCTACTACGATGCTCTTGTTCGGCACGATATGTCACACGGATATTTGGAAGGAGGATTTAAGAAATTGAAAATGAAGCGAGAGGAAGGAGAGTGACGATAAATGTCGAAAAAAGCAACCATCATTGCGGTGGTCAATCAGAAAGGAGGCACTGGAAAGACCACCACCACCGAGAATCTGGGCGTTGGCTTGGCTCTTGAAGGAAAAAAGGTGCTTCTGGTAGACACCGATCCCCAGGCTTCCCTGACGGTCAGTTTGGGCAATCCCTGCCCGGATGATCTGTCTCCGACACTTTCCGATCTGATGGGAAAGATTATGATGGAAAACCCTATTACTCCCGATGAAGGGATTCTTCATCATCCGGAGGGCGTTGATTTGGTGCCGTCCAACATCGAACTCTCAGGTATGGAGGTAGCACTGGTCAATGCCATGAGCCGGGAAACCATTCTCCGGCAATACCTGGATACAGTCAAACAGAATTATGATTACATTCTTCTTGACTGTATGCCGTCTTTGGGTATGCTGACCGTCAATGCGTTGGCAGCTGCCGACAATGTGCTGATACCGGTTCAGGCAGCATACCTTCCTGCAAAGGGTCTGGAACAGCTGCTTGGAACCATCAACAAGGTCAAGAGGCAAATCAACCCGAAACTGAGGATTGAAGGGATTCTTCTGACGATGGTGGACAGCCGCACCAACTACTCCAAAGACATCAGCAATCTGATTCGGGAGAGCTACGGCGGAAAGCTGAAGGTTTACAAGACCGACATTCCCCGCTCTGTCCGTGCAGAGGAAATCAGCGCAGAGGGAACCAGTATCTTCAAGCATGATCCCAAAGGCAAAGTTGCCGAAGCCTATAAAATTCTGACGAAGGAGGTGTTAAACAATGCAGAAAAAAGGCGCAAACATCAGCTTGAAGGGGTACGATGATATTTTCTCCACCGATCAATCCAGAGCTGAAGCCCAGCAGGAGCGTGTGCAGGAAATTCCGCTTTCTGAGCTACACCCCTTTGAGGGACACCCCTTCCGTGTGGTTGATGATGAAGAAATGATGAAAACGGCAGAGAGCGTCCGAGATTTCGGAGTTCTCACTCCTGCGATTGTCCGTCCTGACCCCGACGGTGGTTATGAAATCGTTTCTGGTCACAGGCGGCACCGGGCATCGGAGCTTGCGGGTAAGGAAACCATGCCTGCGATTGTTCGTGACCTGGACGATGATGCAGCCATTATTTTGATGGTTGATGCGAATTTGCAGAGGGAGAGTATCCTGCCGAGTGAAAGAGCATTTGCTTATAAGATGAAGCTGGATGCGATTAAACATCAAGGTCAACGCACCGATTTAACTTCATCCCAAGTTGGGATGAAGTTGCAGGCAATGGATATAGTCGGTCAGGAGGCAGGAGAAAGCAGAAATCAGGTACACCGTTATATCCGTCTGACCGAACTGATTCCGGAACTGCTGGATATGGTAGATACGGGTCAGATCAAATTCAATCCTGCGGTGGAGCTTTCCTATCTGGCAAGTGAAGAACAGAAGGATTTTCTTTCTGCAATGGATTATGCTCAAGCAGCTCCTTCCCTTTCGCAAGCACAGCGAATTAAAAAGCTCGCACAGGAGGGCGAGTGTACGCTGGATGCGATGTGCGAGATTATGAATGAAATCAAGAAGGGAGAGCTGGACAGAGTAACCTTCAAAACGGATTCGTTGCGAAAATACTTCCCGAAGTCCTATACCAACAAGCAGATGGAGGATAAAATCATTCAGCTTTTGGAGCAATGGCAGAAAAAAAGAGAAAAATCAATGGAAAGGTAAGGTAAAAAATGTTTACACCCAAAAACATTCAGGGCGCTTTGGAAGAACTCTACGACCTTTGCGATCCTGATTATATGGTAGATATGCTCGTAAACTACAGTGAGGAGTTCGATGATATTTCTCCTGCGCTTCTGGCAAAGTCGTTTCAGAAAAATGCCGAGATGATTAGCGAGTATCGAGTATTGTCCTCTGCTGGTGAGGGTATCGACTATCAGGGAAAGGTACTTCTGAACAGCAGAGCCGTGCGGCTTCTGTCCTATGTAGAAGATATGAGCGGCGATGAAAAAGTTCGCACGATTCAGAGCAAGGAGCTGTGGTTAGCAGAAGATATGACATTCTATGTGGTGTCCTGTATGTCTACGATCACGATGGACAAGGAAGAAGCCATTTGTCTTAACGAACACCGCAGCGTGGTTACTACGGTGGAATGCGAGGACGATATTTTCTTCGACATGGGTTCCCTGATTTGCGAACTGGACGATATTTGCTTGTTCGAGCTTTTAGCCGATGTGGATGCGACTATTTATGAACTGTAACAGGTTCATGGATGGTCGCTTTTCTTATTTCCAAAGAAACGGAGGTATCGAAACTTGAAAGAATACGATGTGAAGATCACCGAAACCTTGGAGAAAACGGTTACGGTGCAAGCAGAATCTCACGATGCGGCAGAGGAACAGGTTAGAGCCGCTTATTACAATTCGGAGTACATTCTGGACTCCGAAAACTTTACCGGTGTTGCGTTCGGCACGACCGAGGAACGGGAGGTTCAGAAAGAACAGGCAGATACCATGAATGTGTTGCTGGTAAAGCCGTTCATGTATCCGCAGGCTGTGCAGATCGGCTGTGAGCTGGAGGATTTGCAGAAAGCCGTAGGTGGCGATATTGAGGCAACTTATCCGTTCAATGAGCCGGTTGCACTGGTGATGCACGACGAAGGTAAACTCGTAGGCAAAGAACTGAACCGTGCGCTGCGTGATGATGACGGCGATATTTATGACATTATCGCCGGTGATTTTCTGGTTGTGGGATTGGGCGAGGATGATTTTTGTTCTCTGTCCCCGGAACTGATGAAGCAGTTTGAGGAACACTTTCATCAGCCTGAGACTTTTGTACGCATGGGGCGCAGCATTATGGCGCTTCCCCTGCCGGATGACATGGTGAAGAAAGAAGATGCACCTGTCAAAGCTGATTCGGTTCCCCACAAAAGTAACCCTGACCGAGATGTTCTGTAAGGAGGTTCTTATGCAAAGAAATTCGACGATTGGAGAGCTGATGGAGCGAAAGCGGATTCAGGATGGTGCCAAGGAGTACCAGGGACATACCTATATGGACTTGGCACGATTTGATGACGCCACCAAGCACATGATTATTTTCGATGTGCTGACCGATGAATCGCCTGTCGGTTGGAAAGGCGAAAGAAATCGCCTGTATTTGAGCGATGTGGGTTATCAGAAGGCTCTGGATAACCAGAAAGCTGGCAATATCAAGATTATCAGCCATGCCGCAGTTGCCAAGGGCAATCTGTATTACGACCACAGAGATATGGCACGATAATCTGTTCACTCTACTGCTTGCAGGAGGTGATGAATCATGCAGGAAGAAGTTGAAAACAGAACAGTAAACCTGGCGATCAGCACAACCAAGCTGACGGGGCGCACTATCATTGCCGGTATCCGCAAGTATTTGCAGCACCGGGAAAAAGTGAAGATGAAAAAGGCACGAGACCCTGCCGTTCATGGAAAGCAATCCGTGAAACAGCTTTTGGGACAGAATCAGGGTGCTACGAATGTTGAGATCGACAAAGAGAGTATCCGTGATTTTGAAAAGCTCGCCAAGAAGTATGGCGTGGACTTTGCCGTAAGAAAAGATAAGTCCGTTGATCCTCCCCGGTTTCTTGTTTTTGTCCGTTCTAAAGATGCAGATGCTTTGGATGCAATCTGCAAGGAACATCAGGCAAGGGCATTAACCAAGAATGAAAAGCCGAGCGTTCTGGCGCAGCTGAAGAAGTTCAAGGAAATTGTCGCAGCGATTCCGAAGAAGGTTCGAGAGAAGAAACAGGAGCGTGATCTGTGATGGATAAGAGAAAAATGAAAAAGCTCCTGATTCTGAATTTACCGTATTTTCTGGTAGGGTTGTTCGCTACGAATTTAGGAGAAGCATGGAGATTGGCTGAGGGGGCAGATTCATCTGCGAAAATCCTCAGCTTTTTTCATGCCCTTCCGATAGCCCTGAACAATCCGTTTCCCAGCTTTCACCCGTTGGATTTGCTGATTGGTATTCTCTGCGGCGCAGGACTTCGGCTGGCTGTCTATCTAAAAGGCAAAAACGCAAAGAAGTACCGACACAATGTTGAGTACGGTTCTGCTCGTTGGGGAACGGCAAAAGATATTGAGCCGTTTATTGCACCAAAGTTCGAGGACAATGTGATCCTGACGAAAACGGAGCGGCTGATGATGAGCAATCGCCCGAAGAATCCTGCCAATGCCCGAAATAAGAATGTTCTGATTATCGGCGGTTCGGGTTCCGGTAAAACTCGCTTTTGGTTGAAGCCAAACCTTCTCCAGATGCACAGTTCCTATGTGGTCACTGACCCGAAAGGCAGCATCGTGATTGAGTGCGGCAACGCCCTTTTGAAGCATGGCTACACCATCAAGATTTTCAACACCATCAACTTTCAGAAGTCGATGCACTATAACCCATTTGCCTATATCCATTCAGAAAAAGACATTCTGAAACTGGTGACAACGCTGATTGCCAACACAAAGGGTGATGGAAAAGCCGGTGATGAGTTCTGGACGAAGGCGGAAACGCTGCTCTACTGTGCCTTGATCGGATATATCCACTATGAAGCTCCGGTTGAGGAACAGAATTTCTCCACCCTGATTGAGTTCCTGAACGCAATGGAGGTGCGGGAAGATGATGAGGAGTTCCAGAACCCGGTGGATCTGATGTTTGAAGCCCTGGAAAAGAAAAAGCCGAATCACTTTGCAGTCCGTCAGTATAAAAAATACAAGCTGGCTGCCGGCAAGACCGCTAAGTCGATTTTGATTTCCTGCGGCGCTCGTCTGGCTCCTTTTGATATTCAGGAGGTCAGAGATGTGACTGCCTATGACGAGTTGCAGTTGGATACTCTCGGAGATAAGAAAACGGCGCTCTTTCTGATTATGTCAGATACGGATGCGACGTTTAATTTTTTGATCTCCATGATTTACACACAGCTGTTCAACTTGTTGTGCGAGAAAGCAGATGATGTGTACGGCGGCAGACTGCCGGTTCATGTGCGCTGCTTGATTGATGAGATGGCAAACATCGGTCAGATTCCCAATCTGGAAAAACTGGTAGCGACAATCCGAAGCCGTGAAATATCGGCTTGCCTTGTTCTCCAGGCACAATCACAGCTGAAAGCCATTTATAAAGACAATGCCGATACCATCATCGGCAACATGGATTCCCGAATTTTCCTGGGTGGTTCTGAGCCAACCACGCTCAAAGAACTGAATCAGGCATTGGGAAAAGAAACTATCGACACCTACAACACCTCCAACACCAGAGGTAACAGCCCGTCTTACGGCTTGAATTATCAGAAGTTAGGCAAAGACCTTGCGAGCGTAGATGAGCTTGCGGTTCTGGATGGCAGCAAGTGTATTTTGCAGTTGCGTGGTGTCAGACCGTTTCTTTCTGACAAGTACGATCTGACGCAGCACCCCAATTATAAGTACACATCAGACTTTGATAAGAGAAATGAGTTCAACATTGAGCAGTTTCTGAGTCGAAGGTTGAAGCTCAAGGCAGGTGATGAGTTTGTGGTAGTCGATGCGGATTAAGGAGGTTTCTGTTTGGAAAATCTGAAAACGGTATCTGCCCTGGTTAAGAACATCTTGGAACACGACCACAAGGCAAGAAATACCGACAATCATTTGTACCTGATGGTACTGGAACACTATTCCGGTCTGCGTGGCATCGACATTCATGCCATGACGGTTCCTGTGTTTTTGAAGGAACTGGATAGACGCAGCTTTCCGGGGTTTGAAACTGTCCGCAGAAGCAGACAGAAAGTGCAGGCAACCTACCCTGACCTTGCTCCCAGTGAAGCCGTAGGCAAGCGCAGAGCAAAAAATGAGGTTGTATATCGAGAATTTGCAGAAAGCGAGGTGTAAAAAAAATGACTTGGTGGATCACGGATACCTCTATTGGGCAGCGATTGAAGTTCGTTAGACGATTTCGCCGCCTTACCCAGAAAGAGCTTGGACTCCTGATGGGGTATTCCGAGAAAACAGCGGATGTCCGTATTGCTCAGTATGAGAAAAACGCTCGAACCCCTAATGCAGAAACCACAGCGAAACTCGCAGAGGTTCTGAAGGTTTCACCTGTCGTTTTTTCACCGACAATCTGTGCTTCTCGTGAAGATTTGTTGCAGTCAATGTATTGGCTGTTTCTTATGAAAGGTGGTGGTGATATATATGATTGTGAAACTGAATATGCAAGAAGCAGAATGGAACAGAAACTTGGCGTGATAACCGTCGAGGAGTTCCTTGAAAAGATTCTCGTAAACTAAGCCTTCCGTCCGGTTTTGATGCCGGTAGTACGGAGGGCTTTTTCTATTCTCAAAACAATTTCAAATTTTAGGAGGAAAATATTATGGCATTTTTCAATAGCGCAGTAACCGTTCTTCAGACTCTCGTTATCGCTCTGGGCGCAGGTCTTGGCATCTGGGGTGCAATCAATCTGCTTGAGGGCTACGGCAACGATAACCCCGGCGCAAAGTCCCAGGGCATGAAGCAGCTCATGGCTGGCGGCGGTGTTGCCCTCATCGGCACCACCCTTGTACCTCTGCTCTCCGGACTGTTCGGTTAATCACAAAACAAGGAGGTAATCGCCTTTGGACAGCATACTCCAACAGATCACAGACTGGCTGAAAGAAATGCTCGTTTCAGCTATTATGGGAAATCTGTCGGGGATGTTTGAGTCCGTCAACAACCAGGTTGGCGAGATAGCAACCTCCGTTGGCATGACCCCGGCGAATTTTTCGCCGGGTGTCTTTGCCATGGTACGAAACATCTCCGAGTCAGTGATTATCCCAATCGCAGGCTTGATTCTGACCTTCATTGCCTGTTATGAGCTAATTCAGATGATTATTGACCACAACAATCTGGCAAATTTTGAAACCTGGATCTTCTTCAAATGGGTGTTCAAGACTTTTGTTGCGGTCATGTTAATCACAAACACATTCAATATCACGATGGCTGTGTTTGATGTGACACAGCACGTTATAAACGCAAGCGCCGGTATCATATCCGGAAATACTGCCATAGATGCTTCGGCATTGGAAACAATGGAAGAAACGCTGATGGCAATGGATTTGGGTCCTTTGCTCGGCTTGTTCCTGCAATCCTTTATCGTGCAGGTCACGATGTCCGCTTTGGCAATCATCATCTTTGTGATCGTCTACGGTCGAATGATTGAAATTTATCTGATGGTCAGCCTTGCCCCGATTCCGCTTTCCACTTTTGGAAACAGAGAACAGAGCAATATCGGACAGAATTATCTGCGTTCGCTGTTTGCAATCGGATTCCAGGGATTCCTGATTATGATCTGCGTGGGCATTTATGCGGTGCTGATTCAGTCTATCGCATTCAGTGATGACATCATCGGTTCTATCTGGGGTGTTATGGGCTACACCGTCCTTTTGTGCTTCACCCTGTTTAAGACTGGTTCGCTTGCGAAGGGTGTATTCAGCGCTCACTAAGGGAAGGAGGAAATTGTTTGGCAGCGTATATTCCCGTACCTCGTGACCTGACGAGGGTAAAAACAAAAGTGTTCTTCAATCTGACGAAACGGCAGTTACTTTGCTTTGGTGCGGCGGCGCTCATCGGAGTGCCGATTTTCTTTCTGGTCAAAGCAACCGGAAATGTGAGCCTTGCAGCACTGTCCATGATGATCGTCATGTTACCGTTGTTCTTTCTGGCAATGTATGAAAAGGATAGTCAGCCGTTGGAAGTGGTTGTAGAACACTTCATTCAGACCAAATTCGTTCGTCCCAAGGTTCGCCCTTATCAGACGGACAACTATTATGACGCTTTGATGCGTCAGTACAAACTGGAAAAGGAGGTTGAACGAATTGTTTTTCAAAAAGAAGCCACAGGCAAGAAACATCAAAATGCCTGCAAATCTGAATCGGAAGCAGCAGCGAGAAATTAAAGCTGTTGTGGAACGGGCAAAGAAGGACAACGGTATTCCGCAGACTGCACAGCAGTCCATTCCCTTTCAGAGAATGTTCCCGGATGGCATCTGCCGTGTCACTGACAGTTATTACACCAAGACCATTCAGTTTCAGGACATCAACTATCAGCTGGCACAGCAGGAAGATAAGACTGCCATCTTCGATGAGTGGTGCAGTTTCCTGAATTTCTTTGACAGCTCCATTCACTTTGAGCTTTCCTTTATGAACCTGAGTACCGATGCTGAAAGCTTTGAAAAGAGTATCCGTATCCCGTTCAAGAAGGACAGCTTCAATCCCGTCCGTGCCGAGTATAGCCAGATGCTGAAAAAGCAGTTGGCGCAGGGCAACAACGGCTTGACCAAAACCAAGTACCTGACATTCGGCATTGAAGCCGAATCCATGCGGCAGGCAAAGCCGAGACTCAACCATATCGAAAACGATCTGCTCAATAACTTTCGGCGTTTGGGTGTCATTGCCACTACCATGAACGGCAAAGAGCGGCTGCATCTGATGCACTCTATGTTCCACATGGGTGATAATGATAAGTTCTTCTTCGATTGGAAGTATCTTGTGGAATCCGGGCTGTCCGTAAAGGACTTCATTGCTCCGACGGCGTTTGCCTTTAAGACCAACCGCACCTTCCAGATGGGCAGTATCTTCGGTTCGATGTCTTATCTGGCAATTACGGCATCAGACCTGTCTGATCGTATGCTGGCGGATTTTCTGGATATGGAATCCACGCAGATCGTGACCATGCACATCCAGTCGGTTGACCAGACTGCGGCGATTAAGACCATCAAGAGAATCATCACCGAGCTTGACCGTTCCAAAATCGAGGAACAGAAAAAGGCTGTGCGTTCTGGCTATGACATGGACATTATCCCATCTGACCTTGCTACCTATGGTAAAGATGCGAAGTCACTTCTGAAAGAATTGCAGAGCCAGAATGAGCGAATGTTCATGGTGACATTTCTGGTGCTGAACACCGGGCGCACCGAGCAGGAACTGGAGAACAATGTGTTCCAGGCACAGAGCATCGCCCAGAAGCATAACTGCAATCTGCGTCGTTTGGATTTTCAGCAGGAATCCGGACTGATGAGCAGCCTGCCTTTGGCACAAAACCTGATTGAGATTCGTCGTGGCCTGACTACCAGTTCCACGGCTATTTTTGTGCCTTTCACCACGCAGGAGCTGTTCCAGAATGGTGGAGAAACGCTCTATTACGGGCTGAATGCTCTGTCGAACAACCTTATCATGGTGGACAGAAAGAAGCTCAAGAACCCCAACGGACTGATTCTGGGTACTCCCGGTTCCGGTAAATCCTTTTCCGCAAAGCGTGAAATCACCAATGCGTTCCTGGTTACGGATGACGATATTATCATCTGCGACCCCGAAGCGGAATATGCGGCTCTGGTTCACAAGTTCAATGGTCAGGTGGTAAAAATCAGCTCCTCCAGTACCAACTATATCAACCCTATGGACATCAACCTGAACTACTCTGAGGATGACAACCCGGTAGCACTGAAAGCTGATTTTATCCTGTCCCTCTGTGAGTTGATTATGGGCAGTAAGGATGGCTTGCAGCCTATCGAAAAGACGGTTATCGACCGTTGTGTGCATCAGATTTACCAGAGATATTTCGACAATCCTGCCCCTGAGAATATGCCGATCCTTGAGGATTTGTATGATGCCCTTCTGAAACAGGACGAAAAGGAAGCCCACCATGTAGCGACCGCCTTGGAAATCTATGTTAAGGGTTCTCTGAAACTGTTTAACAACAGAACCAATGTGGATATTCAGAATCGTCTGGTGTGCTTCGACATTAAGGAGCTGGGCAATCAGCTGAAAAAAATCGGTATGCTGATCGTTCAGGATCAGGTCTGGGGGCGTGTAACTGCCAACCGTTCTGCCGGTAAATCGACCAGATATTATATTGACGAGTTCCATCTGCTTCTGAAGGAAGAACAGACGGCAACCTATTCCGTAGAAATCTGGAAGCGATTCCGTAAATGGGGCGGCTTGCCGACCGGTATTACTCAGAATGTCAAAGACCTGCTTCGTTCCCCGGAGATTGCCAACATCCTCGAAAACTCTGATTTCATCTATATGCTGAATCAGGCAAGCGATGACCGAAGTATTCTGGCACAGCGGTTGAACATTTCGCCGCATCAGCTGTCCTATGTAACCAACTCCGGTGAGGGCGAAGGACTTCTGTTCTATGGCAATGTGATTCTGCCGTTCATTGACCGATTCCCGACAGATCTGGAACTGTATCGCATTATGACCACGAAGTTAAACGAGGTGGCACAGGAAAAGGAGGCGTAATGTATGGCGAAAAGACCTACACGACTCCGTTTTACCGAAGATGACCTTGCAGATTCTCATGTGAAGAAAGCTGCCGACCGTGCAGATAAGGCGGTTGATAGGGCTGAAAAAGCGGCAGACAAATTGGCTTCTAAAAAGGCAAAGCCGAAGCTAAAGCTGGAAACAGATGCAGCCGGTTCCCGTAAAGCAAAGCTCCGTTTTGAAAAAGCGGAGTTTACGGAAATCGAGCGCCCATCTGTGGCAAAGCACATGGCAAGCCGTGGTGCCGCAGTCACGCTCACATCCAAAGCACATCGGGCGGTGTCAGAATATGAGGATGATAATATCGGCGTTCAGGCTGTGCAGGAAACGACCAAGGCTGTTGAATCCACTGTCTATACCGTCGATCATGCCGTTTACAGTCACAAGCTGAAAGCCTACGACAAGGCGGAAAAGCTGGTTGAGAAGTCAGATAAAGCAAATGTAAATGCCCTGTATGAGAAGTTCAAAAAGGACAACCCCGATGCCGGTTCCAATCCCTTTTCCCGTTGGCAACAGAAAAGGGCAATCAAGAAAGAATATGCTGCCGCCAAAGCCGGTAAGAATACCGCTTCGACAACGGCTTCTGCATCTAAGGGTGCAGGCAAGGCAACGGGCAAAGCAGCTCAGGGAGCCAAGAACATCACAGAAAGAGTAACGGAGTTCTGCACCACACACTCTAAAACGATTCTGTTTGTTTTGATTGCCGGACTGCTTTTTATGATACTCTCAGGGATGTTCTCGTCTTGTTCGGCTATGTTCCAAGGCGGCACACAGATCATTCTGGGAACTTCTTTTACTGCAAAAGAGGAAGATATTATTGGTGCGGACAATGATTACAAGGCTTTGGAAGCTGCGCTCCGCAATAAAATCAATAATATCGAGCGTACTCATAGCGGATATGACGAGTACCGGTATGACCTTGATGAAATCAACCACAATCCTTATGAGCTGGCGGCGTATTTGACGGTGAAGTTTGAGGATTACACCAGAGATGAGGTGCAGGCTACCCTGCAATGGCTATTTGAGCAACAATATGAGCTGACCCTGACGGAAGTAGTAGAGATTCGTACACGAACAACATCTTCTACTGATCCCGAAACGGGAGAGACAACAACAGAGGAAGAAGATTACGAATATTATATTCTGAATGTGAAGCTCAGAAATAAGGGCTTGAACAGTGTGATTTCAAATTCCGGCTTGTCGGAAGATGATATGGAGCGATATAGAATTTTGCTTCAGACAAGGGGCAACAGACCGGATATTTTCGGAAATGACATTTACGCCACCCCTGGCGGCGAGTACACCGATTATGATATTCCGGGCGAAGCGCTGACAGACACAAGATTTGCCAATATGATTCGGGAAGCTGAAAAATATCTGGGATACCCGTATGTGTGGGGCGGCAGCAGCCCGTCTACCTCCTTTGACTGCTCCGGATTTGTTTCCTATGTAATCAATCACTGCGGAAACGGTTGGAGTGTTGGTCGTTTGACCGCAAACGGTTTGATGGGCGTATGCGACATTATCCCGAAAAGCTCTGCCAAACCGGGAGATTTGATTTTCTTCCAAGGCACTTATGATACCTCCGGTGCATCACACGTTGGTATCTATGTTGGCAATGGTATGATGATCCACTGCGGAAACCCCATTTCCTACGCTTCTATCGAATCGAATTACTGGCAACAGCATTTTTACTGCTTCGGCAGAATCAGAAACTAAAGGAGGGATGGCGATTGAGTGCCAAGTTAGACAGAATAGGTGCAGACCTTGAAAAAGCCCGTAAGAAACGGGCAGAATGGGATGCTAAGGTGAAAGACCTGGAACGCAGATACCGTGAGGAGGAAAATTCCGAAATCCATGAGATGGTTCATGCTGCGAACCTGAATCCCGAACAGCTTTCCGAGCTGCTCCGTATGTTTGCTGCGGATATGGCTCCGAAGCCTGATACGATCAATACTATGAATGAGGAGGAAACGCAGAATGAGATTTAAGAAAATTGGAGCCGCATTGCTGGCGTGTGCAATGTGTTTTGGCGTGTTTTCTACAACGGCATTTGCCTATGTAGATGAAAGCGTAGCGACTGAAGAACCTGCGGTCGAAGAAAAAGTTCCCGAAACAGAGCCGGAGGAGCCGATGCTACCGCTTACTCCCGACGGCAATCTGACTTTGGTTGATGACGCTGGCTCGCCTACGAAAAGCGGAAAGCAGTTCATTACCGCTGTAACCAAAAACGGAAACTACTTCTATATCATCATTGACCGTGATGATAAGGGCGAGGAAACCGTGCATTTTCTGAATCAGGTGGATGAAGCCGACCTGCTCAAGCTGATGGACGAGGAAGAAGTTGCAGAGTTCACCAAGCCGGTTGAGGAAACAAAGCCGGAAGTAGTTGAAACAGTTCCTGAAATTACAGAACCGACACCGGAGGAAAAGCCGAAATCCACAAATATGCTCCCGGCGATTCTTACTCTGATTGTGCTTGCCTGTGGTGGTGGATTCTTCGTATTTAAGAAAGTCCAGGAAAAGAAGAAGGCACAGGAAGCGGCAAAGCCTGACCCAGATGCTGATTATGTGGACGATGACGAGGACTATGGGTACGATCCGGAGTTTGAGGACGACGATGAAGATAGCTCCGTCGATGAAGATGATAATGAACCTGTGTAAACAGGATAGGCTTGATGCCTGGGGCAGCCTTCGGGTTGCCTTTACATAGTTTCCGCTTTCAAAAAATAAAAAAATTTGCGTTTTTGAAAGTGACATCTTGCATATACTATTAGCAGACAGTATAATAAGTACAGCGAAGCGGTTTCGAGAAATGAAAAAACTTCAATTTTTGAAAGCGGGTGACTATATGAAAACAATCACGAGAGCAAAATATCTCGATAGAATCATTGAACTGAATGGTACTCCTGACATCAAGATCATCACGGGCATTCGTCGATCTGGTAAGTCCAAATTGATGCAGGCGTATATTGCGTATCTGAAAAGCAATTTTGAAAACATCAATATTATCTTCATCGACTTCATGGATTTGGCGTATGAAGAAATCAAGGAATACCATGCCTTACACGCCTATGTGGAAGAACATTATCAGGAAGGAAAAACGAACTACCTGTTTGTAGACGAGGTTCAGATGTGTCCCAAGTTTGAGTTGGCAATCAATAGCCTGTACTCTAAGGGAAAATACGACATCTATGTAACAGGCTCTAATGCTTTCCTGTTGAGTGCAGATCTGGCAACTCTGTTTACCGGACGCTATATTGAAATTCATGTGTTTCCTTTCAGCTTCCAGGAATATTGCCAGTATTATGATGATATTAGTGACAAAGATAAGCTCTTTGATGAGTACGCTATCAAGGGCGGTTTAGCAGGTTCCTATGCTTATAGAACCGAAAAAGACAGAACAAACTATATCAAAGAGGTCTACGAAACGATTGTTACAAGGGATTTGGTACAGAAATATACTCTCCCGGACACTTTGGTTTTACAACGTCTGAGCGAGTTCCTTATGGATAATATCAGCAACCTGACTTCTCCGAATAAGGTCAGTCAGCTACTGACAGCAAATGAGACTCCAACCAATCATGTAACCGTCGGCAAGTACATTAAGTATTTGTGCAATGCTTTTGTATTTTATGATATTAAGAGATATGACATCCGAGGTAAGAAATACCTTGAAAGCTCTGAAAAGTTCTATTTGTGTGACAGCGGTATTCGATATGCAATACTGGGAAGCAGAAATATAGACTATGGCAGAGTATATGAAAACGTTGTTTGTATCGAGCTTCTTCGCCGTGGATATGATGTCTATGTCGGCAAGCTCTATCAAAAGGAAATCGACTTTGTTGCTCAGAGAGGTAGCGAAAAGATTTATATTCAGGTCAGCGACAACATTTCCGGGCAGGAAACATTTGAGAGAGAATGCTCTCCTCTGCTTCAGATTCGAGACGCTTATCCGAAAATGATTATTGCCAGAACCAAACATCCCCAATATAGCTATGAAGGAATCGAAATTCACGATATAGCCGATTGGTTGCTACAAGAATAAGCAAGGTGAAATATCTCCGTCATTCTCTTTTGAAATGATGGAGATATTTTTATTATGACGGAGATTGTAGAACAGAAAATTGTATCAGGTTGCAAAAATCCTTTCCGAACTTTTTACATAGCAGTCATGCACTACGGTGTGTGGCTGCTTATTTTTTTGTGAAAGGAGCAGATGCAAATGAAATTAGTTTTGGCTGAAAAGCCTTCGGTTGCACAGAGTATTGCCAAAGTGTTAGGTGCTGCCAAGCGTGAGGATGGCTACTTAGAGGGAAACGGATATGTGGTCAGCTGGTGTGTAGGGCATTTGGTGGAGCTGGCACAGCCGGAAGTCTATGATGCGAAGTACAGCAAATGGGCTTATGCAGACCTTCCTATCTTCCCGATGGACTGGCAGTATGAGGTTTCTGCCGGTACGAAAAAACAGTTTGGGATTCTGAAAAAGCTCATGGCCAGAGAAGATGTTGCGAGTCTTGTGTGTGCAACAGATGCCGGTCGTGAGGGCGAGCTGATCTTTCGGTTGGTGTACCACAAAGCCGGGTGCAGAAAGCCGTTTGAGCGGCTTTGGATTTCCTCGATGGAAGATGTAGCAATCAAGGAGGGCTTTGAAAATCTCAGGTCTGGAACGGAATATGATGCTTTGTATGAAGCAGCACTGTGTCGAGAACGAGCCGACTGGATTGTTGGTATTAACGCTACTCGACTTTTTTCGACCCTTTACGGGCAGACCCTGAATGTTGGTCGTGTTATGACCCCTACCCTTGCTATGGCTGTTATGCGAGAAGCTGCCATTTCCGCATTCAAGCCTGAACTGTTCTACACAGTTCAGATTGGATTGGATGGTTTTACGGCTGCAAGCGAACGCTTCAAAACCAAGGCAGCAGCCGAAGCTGTCAAACAAAGCTGTTCGGTGGCAATCGTTCAGAAAGCTGAATGTAAGGAGAAAACAGAAAAGCCGCCTGCGCTCTATGACCTGACCAGTTTACAGAGAGAAGCCAACCGTGTGCTTGGCTACACGGCACAGCAGACCTTGGACTACACGCAGAACCTCTATGAAAAGAAACTGGTCACTTATCCCCGTACCGACAGCAGGTTTCTGACGGAAGATATGGCACATAGCCTGACCGACCTCGTAAAGCTGGCTTTCCACACATTCCCCGTGGAGGATGTGGATAACATACCAGTTCATGCAGAGCAGGTTGTGAATAACAAAAAGGTCACAGATCACCATGCCATCATTCCGACCAGAGAATTGCAGAAATGCAATCTGAGCGAACTTCCCAAGGGTGAACTTGCAATTTTGCAACTGATCTCGAATCGGTTGTGCGTAGCTGTTGGCGATCCGCACCGATACGCAGAGACAGTTATTGAGCTGGACTGTGGCGGTACCGTGTTTTCCACCAAAGGCAAAACTGTTGTGCAGGATGGATGGAAAGCTCTGGTTCAGAAAAATGATTCGACAAAATCCGACGAAAACGTGCAGACACTCCCTTCTGTTTCCGTTGGTGACGAAATGACCGTCAGCGGCACGGAAATCAAGGAAGGGAAAACATCTCCCCCTAAACACTTTACCGAGGATACTCTGCTTTCTGCTATGGAAACTGCCGGTGCGGACGAAATGCCTGATGAGGTGGAGCGCAAAGGTTTGGGAACGCCTGCGACCCGTGCCGGTATCATTGAGAAGCTGGTTCGCATCGGTTTTCTGGAGCGTAAGGGTGATAAGAAAACCAAACACCTGATTCCGACCCACAAGGGTACGGCTCTGGTAACAGTCATGCCGGAACAGATTCAGTCCCCATCCATGACGGCGGATTGGGAAGAAAAATTGTTGCTCATTGAGAAAGGCGAATATGCCAGCGAGGACTTTATGGACGAGATCAAAGATGTGATTGCCGGTCTGATTCAGAACTATGAAGTAATCCGTGATTCCGAGGTTATGATGTCGAAAGAAGCCAATTCTATCGGCAAATGCCCGCTCTGCGGCAGTGCTGTAGAGGACAAAGCCAAGGCATTTTTCTGTTCCAACAGAGCTTGCAAATTTGCCCTCTGGAAAAACAATCGCTACTTTGCGAGCATCGGCAAGAGCATGACTTCTGCCACGGCGCAGAAATTGCTTGGTTCCGGCAAGGTAAAGCTCAAGAATTGCAAGTCCGAAAGAACGGGCAACACCTTTGATGCCACCGTCTTTATGGAGGTATCAGATGATGGCAAAACGAAGTTCAGTATGGAATTTGAAAATGGAGGAAAGCGCAAATGACAAATGAGTACAACCCGGATGGTAAGGAAATCCGATTTATCGACAGCCATTATAAGGATTTGTTTCATATCCCCGATGGCAGCTGTGTGCAGATTCACTACCCGGATGAAATGGTTGTGAAGCCCTGCACCTTCATTGACGAGTATCATACGCAGATCGGATACAATGTGTTTCATATCTGCCAGTTTGCAGAAATTATGGAGCGCAACGGCGCAAGCTATATGCCGGAGCCTGAGATTATGGGCGATGAAGCCGCATGGAAGGTCGGAAAGGATAGAATCCTTGCGGTGCAGACCTGCGAAGATGGTTACGACTACACCCTGTTGGATGAAAACTACAACGAGATTGATGGCGGTCAGGTTGATAACCCTGAACTGTCCATGCTCGAAGTCCGCCGGGATATTCTGGAATCCTTCGGGCTGGAGCGCCGGGAACTGCGGGCAATGTTCTATGAGGATGTCATGGAGCAGGCTTTTGAAGTCGGCAGACAGGCGGTGGTGGTCAATGACCCTATCGCTGAGCTTGCTTTTAAGCTCGACCGTTTTGCAGAGAACTTCGACCCCTATGAATATATGGATCAGGTCGATGATGTGCAGGCGCATATCCAAGAAATCAAGGCAGATCTTGCCGCTGGTAATACGGCTCCGTATCGTGAGTTCCTGAATACAGCCATTGAAGAAGCCCGTGAGGAAACTGCGGTTGAGGTTGCCAAAGTGCTGAAAAGTCAGCTGGATAAGCTCGACTCTCCGAAGCGTGAGTCGGTCATGGAAAAACTGGCACAGGCCGCAGAAAAAGCTGCGCCTGCCAGTCCCTCTCCCAAACGCAAAGAGCCTGAACGATAAGGAGGACACGGATATGAAAAACGAAAAATGGGATGATGTTCACGGAAATACCACCCCGGATGACAGAATGGTTGCTTTTCTGGAAAGCCCCACGGATTCCTATGCGATTCTTCAGCTGCGGGAAGATGTAGACGATAATATCCCGCTCATGTTTGCAAATTACAGCTACCTTCAGAAGAAAGAAATGGAGCCTGAGATTGACCGTTACGAGGTGGTCTATCATGGCTCCATTTCTATGTCCGAGGATGTGAATCGGCAGCTGGAAGATTTGTATGTAAAGTTCAATATTGACCACCCGGATGATTTCCGTGGTCACAGTATGTCGGTCAGCGACATCGTAGCCTTAAAGGTAGTCGGTGAGGTATCCTTTCACTATGTAGATTCTGTTGGGTTTCAGAAGCTGGAAAACTTTATGAAGTCCGAAAACTACCTGAAAAACGCAGAGATGGCAATGGAAGATGATTATGGGATGATTGACGGTATCATCAATAACGGAAAAGCGTCCGGATTAGAGGAACGTCCTTCGGTGTTGGAGCAGTTAAAGGAAAAGCCCGTGCCGGATGTTTCCCATAAGCCGCCCAAGAGCCACCCGGAAAGGGAGATTGAATGATGGATTTCACACAGGATGAGCGGAACATGATGATGCTTTACAGCCCTGGCACAAGGTCAGGGCTGTGTGAAGCACTGACACTGATGAAGGAACAGCTTTCGGAGGACGAGTCAGAGCTTTTTGCTTTGGCAGACTCGGTTCTCCGTAAAGTTTCAGCCATGGACGATGCCGCCTTTGAGAAGCTGAACCTTTATCCGGATTGATAGGATTGGAGGGATACAATGAACGCAAAAGAGCGATTTTATTCCGGATTAGCAAAAGAAACGATTGGGAAAATCACCTCGAACACAGATAACTGGACTTCGTTTTTGAGAACGATGTCCCGCAACTATGAGTTCACCTATCCGGAACAGGTGATGATTTATGCTCAGCGCCCCAATGCGACCTTTTGCAAGCCCTATGAGGACTGGAACGCTGAAAATTACCGCAGATATGTAAAGCGTGGCTCTACCGGCATTGCTCTGTTTGTGATGAACAGGGATAAACCGTATCTGCGCTATGTGTTTGATGTGGCGGATACCGGCGTTCGCCGTTCTTCCCCGGAACTGAAACCGTGGGAGGTGACGCCTGAAAACCGCTCCTATGTCATGGAAGCGATGGAGCGTACCTTCGGTGTTGCCGCTGACGGGGTACTGGAAGCACAGCTTGAAGATATTGCATCCGCACTGGCGGCTGAGTATTGGGACGATTACAAAAAGCAGTTCCTCGACATCGTTGCCAACAGCTTCCTTGAGGAGTATGATGAACTCAACATCGAAGTAGCTTTCAAAAATGCGGTGGCAAACAGCGTATCCTATACGATGTATTGCCGGTTCGTGGAAAGTCCCGACAACTACTTCGAGCATGAGGATTTCCAGAAGGTGTTTGATTTTAACACCAGACAGACGGTAAATGCCCTTGGTACTGCGGTGAATGCCATCAGCACAAGGATGTTTCAGGAAATCGAAAAAGCGATTGGAGAACATGAGCAGATTAAAGCTACCGAAAGGAGTACAGATTATGAGCGAGATGACTTACAGACAGGCCGGAGATTATCAGATTCCGAACCTTCAGTTGGAGAACGAGGGAGAGAAACCTCTGGGCAAGTACGGCAGGATGCGTCGAGCATTTTTGGAACAGAACAATCCGATGCTCCTGAACGACATGATTCTGACGGAGAGCCTGTTCCCGCACCTGTGGGAGATCGAGGAAACAGCGAAAGCCAGAGTGGAGTTTCTGATGGAGCAGTACCTGAAGGACAGCCCCGCACCGGACAAGGAAACGCAGCAGATGGCGTGGGTGCAGCACATGAACAGCCTGAAAGCACAGGCGGAGGAAGTCGTGATGACGGAGCTTATCAACAGCTGAGTCTGAACCTTTTCCTCTCCGAAAATGAACAAATCAGTTTTATCGACCGAGCAGAGAGCTTTACGCCCTCTGCTTTTTCTTTTGCCCAGGAAGAAATCGACCACTTCCTTCTGCTTGGTAGCAATACCGATGAAGCCCGAAAAGTCGTAGCGCTGGAATATATGAAGCAGAAGCCGTTGGAAGAAATCGTTCAGACCTTAAAGCAGGTCTATCACGGCGGCTATGGTCTGAAAGAAGATAGCGGGAATATCTGTGCGTGGTATGCCGAGGACGGTATCCACCTTGCCAAAGGTTCCTCTGCCATTGACAGCCCCAGAGCGCAGATCGTTTCTTGGGAAACGGTTGCCGAGCGCATTGGAGAACTGCTTGAAAATGGTCGGTTCGCAACTAATGTGGAACTGGTAGAAGCATCCGGATATGAGCGTCAGAAGTTGGCAGAATCCCTGTGGCATCTTTATCACGATTTGAGTGAAGAAGCCCGTTCCAGCAACTATCTGGCAATTCTTCATCAGGAACCGTTTCGTGGTTTCCCTGACGAAACCGCAGACTTGGCTGAAAAGTTGGATGACCCTCGTTTCCACGCAACCTTGGTACAGCAGTATTCGGAATTTAGAAAAACCCTTGCGGAAAATCCCGATCTGCTTCGTTTTCACTATCACAAGCTGAATCTCATTCAGAAACAGCTGTATGAGTTGAATATGCCTTTGCGTGAGTATCAGACCGATATGATGCAGATGCCCCTTGTCCGCCAGTTCATTACGGATGATGAAGTCAATGCAGACTTGACCCGTGGAAGCGGCTTTTCCGGTGGTAAAGCCCGTATTTATAACTACTGGCAGGAGAATCATTCTGCCAAGGAAAAGATGGACTTCCTGAAGCATGAATACGGAACCGGTGGTCATTCCCATGCCTGCTCTGGTGCAACGCACAGCGGTCAGGATCACGATGCCAAGGGTGTTGCTTACACCAAGAGCGGTTGCGATAAATTGCAGATGTCCTGGGCGCAGGTGGTGCAGAGAATCGACGGTCTGATACGAAAGGGACGCTACCTCAGCCCGGAGGAAGAAGCGGAACGACAGGCTATCGAAGAAGCTAAAACTGATCCGTTGGAAGATGTTTATGACCGTTTCGCAGTGATTGATACCGAGGATGGCGAGTATGCGATCTGGGATAATCAGACCGATGACTACTATGTAGACCCGGAAGGCGTTACGGAATACTTCACGGACGAATGGCTTGCCAATGACTATTTGGAGGAAGTTCGTCAGTCCGTAGCTGCGATGGAGTCGGTTCAGCCAGAAGCGCCTGTGGCAGAGCCTGCCGAAGTTGTGGAAGCATCTGCTTCCGAGGAACCGAAATGGAATTATCAGGTCGGTGACACGGTATATCTGGACGATACAGCTTTCCGTGTGGAGCAGATCACGGACAGAGAAGTTCAGCTGCGTGACCCTACGCTTGCTTATCCCATCTTCCGTGCCGAGAATCGTGAGAATTTCGAGCGTATGCTCTCTCAGGACGAAAGAAACCATGCGGTAAGGGTTGATGCCCAAACCGAAGAAAAGCCCGTTACAGAGGATTTTCTGGGCAAAACCGAACCGAGGGACTACACCCCTGAGTATCAGCTGTTAGACCGTCTGCGTATGGACTGCGAATACTTCCTTGGTGCAGGACAGCACAGCGAAAAGCATCTGTGGGCAGGCAACCGCCATGCACAGATTGCCAAGATGCGTGAGCTGTATGAAATGATTCCCGACAAACCAGAATGGCTGACACCTGAGATGATTAACAGCTACGAGGAGCGCATGGCTCCCCGCTATCTGGTTGCCGCCTACCATCACTTTGAAAACGGCTTCGATGATAAACTGGACTACTACACTCTGGAAGAAGCGGAAAAAGCTGCCCAGGGCTATGTGGACGGAACCATGGAGGATGACGGATTCAAGTACGATGGTGCTGCCGTTTACGATCAGCAGGAGCATAAGTGCATCCGTATCTATGGGGACTACCCTGACGAAAAGGCACACGCACAGGTCAGAGCCAGTGCGGAACCCGAACAGCAGGAACCGGAACACTTCATCGATCATTTTTATGTTGCCGAGGACATTCAGAAGCGGGGTGCGCTGGACATCAAGGAATACAGTTCCTTTGATGATGCCCTGCGAGCCTACTATGCACTTCCTGACACGCAGAGAAAAGCCCTGGGTGCAATGAATACCAGAGATCTGCCGGGTAGTCTGGACTTCGTACAGTGCGTAGATGGAAAGGACACCATCATTCAGGATTATGCCCAGGTGGACGGATGGCAGAATGCCGAAGTCATGGACATTATCGCTCAGCTTGAGCAGTCCATCACCACCAGAGAAATCCCACCTGTTCCTGCGGTGAACTTCCACATCACGGATGACAACATCGGTGAAGGTGGACCGAAGCAGAAATTCGCAAGAAACATCGCAGCCATTGAAACTCTGTTCAAACTGGAAAGCGAGAACAGGAACGCCACTACCGAAGAACAGGAGATTTTGTCGAATTATGTCGGTTGGGGCGGTCTGGCAGATGCCTTTGACCCGGACAAGGGAAATTGGGCGAAGGAGTATCAGACACTGAAAAACCTGCTTTCCGAAGATGAATATGCTGCGGCAAGAGCTTCCACCCTGAACGCACATTACACCAGCCCTACGGTCATTCGCTCCATCTACGATGCGGTCGGACAGATGGGCTTTGAAACAGGAAATATTCTGGAGCCTGCTATGGGTATCGGCAACTTCTTTGGTATGCTCCCTCCTGAAATGCAGAGCAGCCGTTTGTATGGTGTGGAACTGGATTCCATCACCGGCAGAATTGCTCAGAAGCTCTATCCCAACGCAGAAATCAAAGTAGCCGGTTTTGAAACGACAGACCGCCGAGACTTTTACGATCTGGCTGTGGGTAATGTCCCTTTCGGCAACTACAAAGTGTCCGACAAGCCGTATGACAAGCTGGGATTCTCCATTCACAACTATTTCTTTGCCAAGGCTTTGGATCAGGTTCGTCCCGGTGGTGTGGTCGCTTTTGTGACAAGCCGTTACACCATGGATTCCAAGAACTCTGACGCAAGGCGATATATGGCGCAGAGGGCGGAACTGCTTGGTGCAATCCGTCTGCCAAACGATGCCTTTAAGAAAAACGCAGGCACGGAAGTCGTGTCCGACATCCTGTTCCTGCAAAAGCGTGACCATCCGATTGACATTGTACCGGAATGGGTAAACCTTGACCGCACCGAAGAAGGACACACCATGAACAGCTACTTTGTCGCTCATCCTGAAATGGTTCTGGGCGATACGGTGGAAGAAAGTACCGCCTACGGCATGGACATTACAGTGCGTCCCATTGAGGGCATGGAACTGTCCGAACTTCTGAAAGAAGCAGTTTCCCACATCCAAGGAACCTATCAGGCTGTGGAGCTTCCCGAAGCTGACAAGGGTAAGGAAATCGAAACCATTCCTGCAACCCCGGATGTAAAGAATTTCTCTTATACCGTGGTGGATGGCAATGTGTACTTCCGTGAAAACTCCCTGATGCGCCGTGTAGACCTGAATGAGAAAGCAAAAGACCGTGTGATGGGCATGGTGGAACTTCGTGGTATCGTCAACGAGCTGATCGAATATCAGCTTGAGGATTACCCGGATGAAATGATTACTCAGAAACAGGCAGAACTGAATGATGCCTACGATGCGTTTGCCGCAAAGAACGGGCTTATCAATAATCGAGCCAATGGTCAGGCATTTGCTGACGATTCCTCCTACTATCTCCTGTGTTCTCTGGAAAATGTGGATGAGGACGGCAATCTGAAAAGCAAGGCGGATATGTTCACCAAGCGAACCATCAAGCCGGAACGCAGAGTGACGAGCGTGGATACGCCGTCCGAAGCTCTGGCAATCTCTATCGGTGAGCGTGGCAAGGTGGATTTGCCGTTTATGGCACAGCTGCTTGGAACACCTGGAGAATACGATGCGATTCAGGCAGAGCTTCGAGGGGTGATCTTCAAAGACCCGATGGCTCCCGATGCTGTGGAAGTTGGATGGCAGACTGCCGATGATTACCTTTCCGGTGATGTAAGAAGCAAGCTGCGTGTCGCACAGATGGCGGCAGACAGGGATTCTTCCTTCCACATCAATGTGGAAGCCTTGCAGAAAGCACAGCCGAAGGACTTGGATGCGTCCGAGATTGATGTGCGTTTGGGTGCAACATGGATTGATGCCGATTATATTCAGCAGTTCATGGAGGAAACCTTTGAAACGCCGTATTACTTGCGCCGTTCCATTGAGGTCAAGTTCTCCGAGCTGACCGCAGAGTGGCGCATCAACGGTAAGAGTTCTCCCAACTACAACGATGTGGCGGCGTATGTCACCTACGGTACAGAGCGAGCCAACGCATATCGGATTCTGGAGGAAACGCTGAATCTGAAGGATATTCGTATCTATGATACGATTGAAGATGCAGATGGTAAGCAGAAGCGTGTCCTCAATAAAAAAGAAACTACCCTGGCACAGCAGAAACAGCAGGCAATCAAGGATGCGTTCCGAGATTGGATTTGGAGAGATCCGCACAGACGAGAAACCCTTTCCACCAAGTACAACGAACTTTTTAACTCCACCAGACCTCGTGAGTATGATGGCTCTCATATCCGTTTCGGCGGCATGAACCCGGATATTACCCTCCGTGAACACCAGAGAAATGCTATCGCTCATGTGCTATATGGTGGAAATACGCTGCTTGCACACGAAGTTGGTGCGGGCAAGACCTTCGAGATGGCTGCATCGGCTATGGAGAGTAAACGGCTTGGATTGAGCCAGAAATCCCTGTTCGTTGTGCCGAATCACTTGACCTTACAGTGGGCAAACGAGTTCCTGCACCTCTATCCGAGTGCCAAGCTCCTTGTTGCCACCAAGAAGGATTTTGAAACAGCAAACCGTAAGAAGTTCTGCGCTCGTATCGCAACGGGTGACTATGATGCAGTCATCATCGGTCACAGCCAGTTTGAAAAAATCCCGCTTTCTGCCGAACGACAGGAACGGCAGCTGCGGGAGCAGATTGATGAGATCGAGGGTGCGATTGCGGAGCTGAAATGGCAGCGTGGCGAAAACTTCACGATCAAGCAGATGGAGAAAACACGAAAATCATTGGAAGCCAGACTGGACAAGCTCCTTGCCGCTGACAAGAAAGATGATGTCATTACCTTTGAGCAGTTGGGTGTAGACCGGCTGTTTGTGGACGAAAGCCATGCGTTCAAGAATTTGTTCCTCTACACAAAAATGCGAAATGTGGCAGGTCTGTCCACCTCCGAAGCCCAGAAATCTTCGGATATGTTTATGAAGTGCCGCTATATGGATGAGCTGACCGGCGGGCGTGGTGTGATCTTTGCAACCGGTACTCCAGTAAGTAACTCGATGACCGAGCTTTATACGGTCATGCGCTATCTCCAGTACAGTACGCTCCAGCAAAAGAACCTGACCCATTTTGATTCCTGGGCATCGACCTTCGGAGAAACAACAACTGCGATTGAGCTTGCACCGGAGGGAACCGGCTATCGTGCCAGAACCCGATTTGCGAAGTTCTTCAACCTGCCTGAACTGATGAATATGTTCAAGGAGGTTGCCGACATCAAGACCTCTGACCAGTTGCATCTCCCTGTTCCCGAAGCAAAGTTTGAAACGGTTGTGGTTCAGCCCTCTGAGTACCAGAAGGATATGGTGGCTTCCCTTTCAGAGAGAGCAGCAGATGTTCATGCCGGTATTGTAGACCCGTCCGTCGATAATATGCTCAAGATTACCAGCGACGGACGAAAATTGGGACTGGATCAGCGGCTAATGAACACCCTGTTACCCGATGACCCTGACAGCAAGCTCAATGCCTGCGTGGGAAATATCCTGCGTATCTGGCAGGACGGTCAGGCTGACAAATTGACCCAGTTGGTGTTCTGCGACCTTAGCACACCGAAAAATGATGGAACCTTCAATGTCTATGATGATGTCAAAACCAAGCTGATTGCAAACGGTGTGCCTGCGGAAGAAGTTGCCTTTATCCATGATGCAGATACCGAGGCAAAGAAAAAAGACCTCTTTGCCAAGGTTCGTACCGGGCAGGTGCGAGTGCTTCTTGGCAGTACGCAAAAGATGGGTGCAGGAACCAACGTCCAGGACAAATTGGTGGCAGTTCACCACTTGGATGTGGGTTGGCGTCCGTCTGATATGACCCAGAGAAACGGTCGTATCATCCGTCAGGGCAACCGGAACAAAGAGGTTCAGGTGTATCAGTATGTGACCGAGGGAACCTTCGATGCCTACCTGTATCAGACCTTGGAAAACAAGCAGAAGTTTATTTCTCAGATTATGACCTCCAAATCACCGGTTCGCTCCTGTGACGATGTGGATGAGCAGGCGCTGTCCTATGCGGAGATCAAGGCGCTGTGTGCCGGCAATCCGCTTATCAAGGAAAAGATGGACTTGGACATTGATGTGGCAAGGCTGAAGGTGCTGAAAGCTGACCACCAGAGCCAGCAGTACCGTATGGAAGATAAGCTTCTGAAATACTTCCCGGCTGAGATTGAAAAGCAGACAGGCTATATTCATGGCTTTGAAGCTGATATTAAAACCGTGGAAGCACACCCGCAGATTGCCGATGGCTTTTGCGGCATGGAAATCATGGGCAAAGCCTACACCGAAAAGGCAGATGCCGGTGAAATCCTCCTTGCGGCTTGTAAGGACACGAAAAGTGCCGATCCGGTTCCTCTTGGCAGTTACCGTGGCTTTCAGATGGAGCTTTCGTTTGACAGTTTCCGGAACGAGTTCGATGTGACCCTGAAGGGCGCTGTGAGCCACAGAGTAGCCCTTGGAACGGACGCACGAGGAAATATCACCCGACTGGACAATGCCCTTGCAGGCATCCTTGAGCGCTTAGAACGAGCCAATGAGCAGTTGAATAATCTCTACAATCAGCAGGAAGCAGCCAAGGCGGAGGTTGGAAAACCGTTCCCGCAGGAAGCAGAGCTGACAGCCAAAAGTCAGCGACTGGCAGAACTGGATGCAGCCCTGAATATGGAGGACTCTGTGGAAAATCGTGACGAAAGAAGCGAGTCAGAGCGTCCTTCTGTGTTGGCTGATCTGAAATCCAAAGCGGAGCATATCCCGCCTGCAAAATACTCTGAAACCCGTGAGGAGGTGTTGTAATGGCAAAGCGAGATCAGGATGTTCATTTCCTTGCATCCAAGGAGGAGGTCGAGCGAATCCATGAGAAGATGGACGAGCTTGGCATCCGCAGCATGGGAGCCTATCTGCGGAAAATGGCTCTGGATGGTTACTGTATCAGACTGGATTTGCAGGATGTGAAAGCCCTGGTTTCGCTCCTGCGAATCTGCTCCAACAACCTGAACCAGTACGCAAAGCGAGCGAACGAAACAGGCAGCATCTATCGTGCTGACATTGAGGATTTGCAAAAACGGCTGGAGGAGATCTGGACGGACATGAGAGAAGTTCTTGTTCGCCTGTCCTCAATCCAGTAATCCGACAACTTGTTGGGAAGTCGCAGTTTCGGCTGCGGCTTTTACATAAGGGTTGACATCATTGCGTTATGGCAGATACCCTTGTACAATATAATTAAAAGAAAGGGGTTGAGCCTATGAAGCTGGTATTGAAGATATTGGCACTGCCGGTGCTGTTCGTTGTAAAAGTGATTTGCATTCTTGGAAATCTGCTTACAAATGTTGTGTCCTATGTAATTGGTTTATTGCTCTTGGTCATTGGCGGATCTGCGATTTACTGCATTGTAAAGGCTTTGTGGCAGTCCCTGCTTATTCTTGTGGTTCTTGGAATTGCGACAATAGCAGCGGTGTTCTTGCTCGTCTGGGCTGTTATGAAAGTCGAGAATATTGGAGAAAGTCTGGGAGCATTTATCAGGTCATAAGATAATATCAGAGAAAAGTCACCGACCGGTGGCTTTTTCTTTTTGGGAAGGAAGTGATGGGAATGGCAGCGACAAGATTGATTGCACTCCATGTGAATAAGGGAAAGACGGTCGCTCAATGTTTGGCAGACAGAACCGACTACTCACAAAATGCCGCAAAAACCAATGATGGCGAATTTATCAGTTCCTATGAGTGTGATCCAAAGACAGCAGATGAGGAATTTCTGCTTTCCAAACGGCAGTATCAGCATATTACCGGCAGACAGCAGAAGAACAATATCATCGCATACCAGATACGCCAGTCCTTTAAGCCGGGAGAAATCACCCCGGAAGAAGCGAACCAAGTCGGCTATGAAACAGCGATGCGATGGACAAAGGGAAAACACGCTTTCATCGTTGCGACCCACATCGACAAATCCCACATTCACAATCATATCATTTATAATTCGACCTCGCTGGATGCCACACGGAAATTCAAAAACTTCTTTCTTTCCGGTCTGGCGGTGCAAAGACTCAGTGATATGGTTTGCCTGGAACACGGGCTGTCCATTATTACACCGAAGCCGTATCGGGAGCGCCAGAAAAGAACTGTTTATCCCAAGAAGCGTACCCAGCGTGACGAATTATGTGATGCGATTGATGCGGTGCTGAAGCAGAAACCAAAGAGCTTTGATGGCTTTGTTCAGGCTCTGGCTGACATGGGATTTGAGTTCAAGGATGGAAAGCAGCCTGCGTTCAAGGGCGAGAATCAGAAGCGTTTCATTCGGCTGCGTTCCCTGGGCGAAGGATATAGCAAAGAGGAAATTCAAGCGGTTATCTCCGGCAAGAACCTGCACAAATCAAAAGGCGGCTCTGCCAAGGCTCCTGCCCCGAAGCAGTTCCAGATGCTGATTGATATTCAGGCAAAGATGGCCGAGGGCAAGACGGTCGGTTATGAAAAGTGGGCGAAGAAGTTCAACCGAAAAGAAGCTGCCCGAACGGTAATCCTACTGAAAGAAAAAGGCTTGGGCAACTACGACGATCTGACTGCTCATATTGAAAATCTGTCTGCCCGGTTCGATGCGCTTTCTGATTCTATCAAGGTCGCAGAGAAACGTATGGTTGAGGTTCAGGCGTTGCAGCAGCACATCAAAAATTATCGCAACACAAGGCAAATTTATATCGAGTACCGCAAGTCTGGATATAGCAAAAAATTCTTTGAAGAACACCGTCAGGAAATCACAATTCATAAAGCGGCGAAGCAAGCCTTTGATGAATTGCAGATTACAAAGCTCCCGTCCATGCAATCATTGTATGAGGAGTTTCATCAGCTGGCAGTCCAGAAAAAGCAGGACTACGCTGAGTACCGTCAGATCAGAAAAGAGAAAGAAGAACTGCTGATTGCCAAACGGACGGTTGAAACGATTTTGAATATCGACAGGCAGAAAGAGCAGGAAAAAGAGAAAGAGAAAGAGGAAAAGAAGAACTTCCGTTAAAGCAAAAAGCCACGGTCTGCACTCCCCAAAGGGTGCGGATCGTGGCTGCTTTTTTGCTTTTCGATTTCGGTGCTTTCAACCATGGGCAAATTTTTATTCTACTGTTCTTTGAGAAACGATTGAAAATCGTGTAGCCATCATCGGCAGATGATGTTCAAAGGGGATTGGGGATGCTTCCCCAACAAGCAAATTTGCGAAGATTGCACCGAAGGGAAAATCGAGAAAATGAGTGAACCTGTACAGGTTTACACTGCTTGCCAATTTGTGAGATTATGAATTTAGTATCGAGAATAGGGTACACCTAAATTTTGCAATGCTGCAACCCTATCATCGTTGCATGGATGAGTTGAGTATCTTTCGTTTTGATTCCTTTTACCAGGGTTTCTTTTCCCTCTAGTAATTCTTTTACATTTGTTTTGGTGAGTTTTTTCTTTCTAAAATGTTCAGCTAAAGTGAAGGTACATTCAGGATAATTTGAACAACCATAAAACGATTTTTTTAATACAATATTGTTGCCACACTTAGGACATTTTCCTACAAGGGGTCCCGAGCGCTTAGTGGGAATTTGTACCCCTTATCGATACAAATTCCCCGTAGGCGCTAGGGACCTCTTTAGCTCCTTGGAAGCTGTCAGTAGTATACCTAATAATTTATCTACATTCCCTTTAGTAACGTGTAACTTTCCAAATTTACAAAAGCGACTCATAGAATTATTTCCTCCCGTTAAATGATAGATAACTATTAAAAATAGACAATACTTGCTCATAAGTAACGGTACTTAAATTGTTTACTTTGGCGTGTTTCATTGCTTGATGAAACTGATTTTTAGTAAACAGTTGACGATATTCTCGATTGACCCATTTTGAAACAAAGTACGTATATAGCTTCCAATATTTATCTGGAACATCTGTGGTATGGCGGGTAAGTTTTATTAAGACACTGTTTACTTTTGGTTTAGGATGAAAGCATTCCGCTGGCAGCTTAAGCAATTGCTGAATCGAGACTTGAGTGTGCAAGAGCAACCCTAGTGTTCGGTGAATATCCAAGGTACGCTTGTAGAATCCTTCTTCAACAATCAGATAGATGTCAGACGCATGGCTTTCAAAAACCACTTTTTTAATAATTTGTGTGCTTAAATGGTAAGGAATACTCCCAACAATTTTATACCTCTGTTTGTTAGGGAATTGAAACTGTAGAATATCTTGGTGAATTAAAGTGACACGAGTATTCAGTTTTAATTTTTCTGACGATAAGTTGAATAGATGACTGTCTAATTCAATAGACGTTACCTGTTTACTTATTTTAGCCAGTTTCGTCGTTAAATGCCCTTTACCTGTTCCAATTTCGTAAACGGTATCGGTTTCTTTTAAATTCAATTGTTTTATTATTTGGTTGAGTACTTTTTCACTCGTTAAAAAGTTTTGAGAATATTTTATATTTTTGTTCATGTAATCACTCCTTCTTAATTACAAATTTTTAGCATCTACTAATATACCAATATTGCAGGAATCAAGATTAGAATACAAGTATTGGCATAATTTTTCCTGTTCAGCACGACTCAAAACTCTCATTTCCTTCGTTTGACGTTTTATCTGTATAGATCGTGCGTCACAAGAAATGGCTTTCCCGTTTCGGGTGGCAAATTGTAAGACATTTCGAATTAGAGATAAAATATCTGAAACAGTTTTAGAGGAAAGTCCATTCTCCTTTAATCCACCAGAAACAAGGAAAAAATTACACTGCGTTTCAATAAACTCGTGTGTTATATCACGCAATTGTTTGCTTCCGAACACAGGAAGTATATACGAGCTGAGAAGATTCCTATATTTGTTGCTTGTAGATTCCTTCACTTTAGGACATATAGCTTGAAACCATTCCATAGCAACCTGTTCAAATTGATCTGAGCTAATTTCTGGATCGACAGTGACAGAATTACTCGTGCACGAACTTTGACTGATAAGTTTTGCCTTGACTTCTCGATATGACTTTGCATAAACATAACCGTAATTGGCTTTGCCTGTAGAAGATCGGGACTTAATGTATCTTCCTTCCCATCTGCCGTCTTTCCTTTTGTAAATATTTTCTCCTTTTCGTGCCATAAGGTACACCTCCTTCAATATGACTATAATTCTGACGGCAAATTGTGACTTTGGAACTTTCTAAGATGGATTTTTGTGCAAAACCTCGTGTTTTATGTCCCTAACATATTGACAAACAGTGCGACAATTTGTAAAATAAAGATATAAACTAAAAAAAACAGAGAAGAATGCGATTCGTGGAGTAATGTACTCTACGAATTTTTTATTTTAAAGAACCTCAAGATAGCTCATATTGTCGTCTTGGGGTTCTTTTCATTCTATCATTTAATGCAATCTGCCTATAAAATTTTATCATATTGCATTTATAAATGCAACTTGCACCCGATGTTGGTTGTTGAGATTTTTGGTACATTTTATAATGTATAGCAGAATCATACACAGCATGGAGGTGATTGAAACGCAACCGGAAATTGATTACGTTAAGATTGGTCAGCGCATTAGAGCTGCCCGACTGGAAAAGGGTTATAGTCAGGCTGATTTGGGTGCGTTGGTTGGTTGCTCGAACAATCATATGAGCCATGTTGAAGTTGGACAGACGAAAGTTTCTTTGGCAATGCTTCTAAAACTGGCATTCGTCTTGGAAAAGAACTTTGACTATTTTTTACTGGATACCCCATATGCAAAATGCGACAGCATCATTGATAATGAGATTGCTGCAAAACTGAAAAAGTGTAATGTAACAACATTGATAACCGTAGGAAAGTTGATTGATGTCTTGATTGACCAGCAAGAGATGATAAAAAAAGCGGAGCTTGATTGATATAATGAAAAAGAAGCCCATTGACGGTACAGAGTGAACTGCTATGGGGTTCTTTTTTGCAGCACAATATACTGATTCTTTAAGAAGCAAAAAGTCCACCAGTCATGATGCACTACGCATCGTACTGGTGGACTTTTTCTGTAAAGATATAAAAATAGATATTCATATATCGCCATAACCAATGTCGTTATCGTAGGCATGAAGATCTTCTTTCAGGAAATCTGCTTTACGAATATACATCGAATTTACCAGCTCTCCTTTTTCGTGGAGCAGGCTGAATTTGTAGTCTAATAATGCTGCCGGTACATAGAGCATTTTAGCCGTTTCAAAAAATGTGTGTTCCGAAAGGCATTCCAGGACTTTCCCATCTTCTAACAGAAGCTCCGCCGCAAAGAAGTTTGCTTCATTTTCTTCGATTGATCTATCATCAAAAACTTCCATTTCTTGAAAGCCGTGCATCATAGCGATTTTTGTATGCAGGACAGCGTGTCCTAATTCATGTGCGACTAATATACGCTCCAGGATACCGTTCACATTGTGATCTATCACGATATTCTTTTGTCTGGACTGGTAATAGAAGAAGCCCTTCAATTTCTTCTGTAAATCGTAATAGTGGATTTTGATACCTAACAGCTGACATAGCTCGTAAGGGTCTCTGGTGTGATATTTTCGCACAAGCTTATCGACAGTTTCAATGATATGCTCTGCCGTTTTCATTTGCTTCACCTCCGAATCGCACACAGAAAACATATTCTGTGCTTGAGGATTTTACTCTTTATCTTTATGCTTTCTGTATTTCTTCGGAGTGTACTTTTCCCGTGCTGTTTTCTTAGAGTCCATATAAACTGACATAATCGCCTGGAAGAATACATCTTTTGCGTCCTCGTCCAATTCTCCACCGGCAAACAGAGAATTTACACGACCCAACACTTCCTGAGCTTCTTTTGCTCCTTTTGAACCGAAGTTTTCCTTTGCCTCTAAAATAAACATATCCTGATCTATATGGCTCTGGCTATCCGTTTCAGATTCGTCCAAAAGATAGGACACAGAGATATGCAGTGCTTCAGCAAGTTTTCTGATGTTGCTTTTTCTGGGGAGTGTTCCGAGCTGCTCATAGGTGTAAAGGGATCTTTCGGAAATGCCGGTCATCTGGGCAAGCTCCGTTTGAGATAGGTTCATAGCCAAACGAGCTTCTTTAATTTTTTCTCCAAATGTCATGGTAGTATCCTTCCTTTCAAAAAATATTTATTCGTAACTTCCGATTATTTGTTGACAAACTTCTGGAAAATGCTATAATAAGAATCATAACAGAAGTTTTAATTCCACTTAATTATATATCGGAACTTTTATAAAGTCAAGAACTTCCGATTTCACTTCTGTTATTTTAATCAAATATCGGAAGTTATAGTCATTCTTGTCCCATGGTATTTGTTTCCCTTTAGCCAAGTGACAGGAGTTAGAAAGGAATTCTTATTTTATGGATTAGGCTGAAAGGAGATTCTGAATGAGCAGATATAATACACAGGTATTAAGCAGTATTCGAATGCTTTGCCGGATGCAGAACATTGACGAGAAGGTTCTGTATGAAAGAGCAAAGCTGATTTTATCCATATATCGAGAGGTGTGCTGGTCTACCATTGATCGTGCGAATGATGTATGTGATACCCTTATTTGTACTTACGGTGACAGCTTAGATGGTGCATTGATTTATCTGGAGAACTTTGCTCCGGATGAAGCGAGAGAACGATTTGAAGAACGCATTCGCAGCTTATTTGAGACAAAGTGGATCATTGAACTGGTAGATATGGCTATGTTGAAAATCAGAGAATATCCAGATAAAGGCGCTCTGTACTGTGAGATTATCTCAAAGGCATATCTCAACCGCTTCAAGTACAGGGAATCAGAAATGCTGGAGGTTTTGAATATGGAACGCAGCACCTACTATGACCGAAAGAAAGAAGCGATACTGTTATTTGGTCTGTCACTTTGGGGAACAGCCATTCCTAAATTGAAAGATTTCCTGGAAAGTGCCCGGGAGGAAGAAGCATTGTGTTATTGTGAATGCTAAGACAGGATTTTAGTCCGACTAAAATCCGATGAAAATACGACGGTTCCCCTACTGAAAGTCCGACTTGTCCAGTGTTAAAATGGCTATGCTGGGAGATAGCGGCATAAAATTGAATAGAGAGAGTTACGCCTCGTGCCTGTAATGGGTACGGGGCTTTTTTTATACCTGCCTATTTTCCCCCATAATTAACACAAAGGCATGAACGAGAGCTTGGAGTAATTTACTCCGGCTCTTTTTTTATGCCTGCAAGGAGGACAGGCAGATGGCAAAGGGTATTGAGAATCGGGCACGATCTCCTCCCGCTGTTTTTGATTTTGCAACTTCACAAATTCAAAAACACGGAGGAACGAAAATGTATTACGACTTGGTTGAAAGCGGAAAAAGAATTAAAGCCTTGAGAAAGGAACATGGGCTTACACAGGAACAGCTTGCGGAGCAGTTAGGTGTTGCCGCAAACACCATTGCACGAATTGAAACCGGCAACAGAGGTATCTCTATTGATTTGGCAATCGAACTGGTTGTGCGCTTTGAGACAACCCTTGATTACATATTTTTAGGTCGTGAATAACCTCAAAACTATACCTACGAGGCAATAAAAACTTGCATGAGGAACAGGTACAATTTAGATACAGCCAAAGAAAATCGGCTGCTTGATCCTTGAAAACTGAATACACAGTCATCGAATACGTTCCTGTTGCCGGTGCGAGAGCATCAGCCACATCAGCGGTACGCCGAGACGTATCGGATAGAGAAACAGAACGACTTTCTTCTATAAATTAAGCGCTTGTCTCTCTCCCGATGCCAGCGATCAATACTGGCTTGTAAATATTGGGTTGCTCCCAATACGGCCATGAAAGCAACAGGATTAAAGATACTTCTCTACGGAGCTGGCGGAGAACCCGGCAGAGGTTAGATTCCTATGGAACTGATTCGCAATCAGTCGTTCGGTGATTCCCTGAGGGCGTAAGCCCTCTTTCCCAGGGGTGCGTGGCAAATATGGGACACATAGACTTTTGGACTGACTGCCTGATTCCTTTCTGGCAGTCAGTTATTACATAGCCAACGAAAGGAGGTCATGGCACATGATGAAAGAAAATTGGGTATATTGCCGTGGTGATATTTATTGCGCCAAGCTGGACCCGGTAGTTGGGTCGGAACAAGGCGGCATCCGTCCGGTTATCGTCATTCAGAACGATACCGGTAATAAACACGCTCCCACATTGATTGTGGCAACGGTCACCACCAGAATCCATAAGAAAGCGAATATGCCGACGCACTTTGTTATTTACGACAATCCTGCATTCAAAGAAGCGTCCGTTGTTCAGCTGGAACAGATTCGTACCATTGATAAAAGCAGGATTGATAATTACTTAGGTAAGGTAACGCCCCGTGAAATGGTAGCGATTGAGAAAGCCTTATCTGTCAGCCTGGCAATGGAACAGCTGAAAAAGCGTTCCCCAAAACATAAAGCAAAGAGAGCGAAGGAGTGAACATAAATGTTTGAAGAAAGAATCGCTGCCATGAATCAGCGCACCGAAGAAGCGATGGCTGCTAACGCAGTTCAGTTTGATAAGAGAACCTATACGGTTGATGAGATTCAGGATATTCTGGGCATCAGCAGAACCAGCGCATACAACCTTGTGAAAAAGAAAGTTTTCCATAGCGTCCGCATCGGTGGCAGTATCAGAATCTCCAAAAAGAGTTTTGATGAGTGGTTGGATCATCAAATGTAAGATTTGTCAAGGGCGTCGTACAACCCGGCGACAAACTTCAAAACATATTGAGAGTTCGATAAAATGTAGCCATGACAAGAAACACATGGCTACATTTTTTACATAGGAGGTTGTACGATGGCGGAAATGAGAAAACGCACGAGTATGTCTGTTCTGGAAATGGGCAGGATGCTCGGTCTTGGTAAAACGGAGTCATACTGGCTCATTAAGAAGAATTACTTCAAAACCATTCTTGTCGGCAACACCATGAGGGTGATGATCGACAGCTTTGAAGAATGGTATGCCAATCAGTTCAAATACCAGAAGGTCGATGGAACCCCTCCCGGCGAGGAATTGAAGAAAACTACATATTCAATGGAGGAGCTTGGACAGCGCCTTGGGCTGAAAGAAGCGACTGCTTACGAACTGGTTGCCAAAGGGCATTTTGATGTGGTCGATGTCCTGGGCAAGCGCAGAGTGACAAAGGAGAGCTTTGAAAGATGGTATGCTTCTCAAACCGATTACCGCACGGTAGAGGATCAGGAACTGGATGCAGATATTATGGCATCCACCTACGGTCTGCCGGAAATGGCAAGAATGCTTGGGGTACATCGTCAGACCATTTACTATATCGTTGCCAATGAAGATTTTGAGCTTATCAAGGTTGGCAGGTATAAGCGAGCTACCAAAGAGAGCTTTGAAAAATGGTATCACAATCAGACCCGCTACCAGTTAGCGGAAGATAGACAGGAAAGGAGCTGATTACATGGCATCTATCGTTAAGAGAAAAAAGAAGTATTCTGTGGTTTATACATACACCGATGAGAACGGCAACAAGCGTCAGAAGTGGGAAACCTTTGAAACGAATGCCGAAGCAAAGAAAAGGAAGTTGCAGGTTGAATATGAGCAGGAGTCCGGAACCTTTATTCCCCCTTCTGCTAAAACCGTCAATGATCTTTTGGATGAGTATATGTCAATCTATGGTGTGAACACCTGGGCGATGTCTACCTATGAAAGCAGAAAGAGCCTGATTGCAAACTATATTCGTCCCCTCATCGGTGATATGAAGCTGGAGGATGTCACGCCGAGAATCATGGACAAGTATTACCGAGATTTGCTTTCTGTCAAAGCGGTTTCTTCTAAGTATGTAAAAGCCCGTACAGAATATCTGACTCCGCATACTGTCCGAGAGGTTCACAAGACATTGCGAAATGCTTTCAATCAAGCGGTCAAGTGGGAATTGATGACCAGAAACCCTGTGGAGCACGCTACGCTGCCGAAAGAAGAACACAAGACCAGGGATATCTGGACAGCAGAAGTGCTCCAGAAGGCTCTGGAAGCCTGTGACGATGATATTCTTCGTCTGGCTATTAACCTTGCCTTCTCCTGTTCCCTGCGAATGGGCGAGCTTCTGGGGCTTACCTGGGACTGTATTGACATTTCCCCCACCAGTATTGAACTTGGTCAGGCAAGCATCTTCGTTGAAAAGGAGTTGCAGAGAGTAAATCGTGAAGCGATGGCAGATCTGGACGGTAAGGACATCATGTTCAAGTTCCCACCGACCTTCGCCAGTACGCATACCGCATTGGTTCTCAAAACTCCTAAGACCAAAACAAGTGTCCGCAAGGTGTTCTTACCGAAAACCGTAGCGGAAATGTTGGTACAGCGAAAGGCTGACATCGAAGAACTGAAAGACCTTTTCGGTGACGAGTTCGTAGACTTCAATCTGGTTTTCTGTTCTTCCAATGGCAAGCCGATTGAGGGGCAGGTTATCAACCGTGCTTTCAATAAGCTGATTGAGGAGAAGGGACTGCCGAAAGTGGTTTTCCATAGTCTCCGACATTCCAGTATCACTTACAAGCTGAAGCTGAACGGCGGCGATATGAAATCCGTTCAAGGCGATTCCGGTCATGCACAGGTCAAGATGGTAGCGGATGTTTACTCCCATATCATCGACGATGACCGCAGACTGAACGCTGAAAGAATGGAAGCTGCGTTCTACTCAGGCAGACAGGCAACGCCTGAGCCGGTTCAACCAGCCGCAACGGAAAGCTCCGCTGATGATAAAGAACTTCTTCTGAAGCTTCTGCAAAATCCGGAAATGGCAGCACTCCTGAAGTCGCTGGCAAAAACATTATAGTAACTGCAAGGGCAGATCCTTTTACATAGCTACAATAGCTGTAAAAGGGTCTGCCCTTATTTTTTTGTTATGGAGGTCAACGAGTATGGATAGAATCTTTATGGACGAGTATTACGAGCATCTGAGAGCTGACAATATCGAGGCATTTTCCAAGGAAAGGAACGACGAATATGTTGGCAGAGCTGAGGAATACAAAGCAGCAAAGTCGGCATTGCTTGAAGGATTGGGACTTGAGCATTTGTTTGACCATAGCCATGAACTGACTCCGAAAGAGAAAGAAATATGGATGCTGTTCGATAGGGTTGATGTAGCAGAGCTTCTTGCAAGGGATGCTTTTGCCAAGGGTGCTTATATGCTCGGCGCTGAGGATAGAGAGATTATGCTGAAATAAAAAAAGACCTGCTTCGGCGGGTCTAAATTACATAGAATCATTGAGTCTGAAAAACCTTTGAAATTCTTAATAATTCTGGTTGAAAAATTCATTTTGAAATGATATATAAAACAGACTGAAATCTGTGTCTAAGGACACCCGCACCCTCACACGAGAATGAATAGGATTTCCTATCATTTCGCATCACGAGAAGTTACATAGTGACATTTACTTGCACTTGCAACGTCCACCAAAAATCGAAAGACTTGCTAATTTCGAGCCAATCGGACGGTGTAAAATCCCTCTGAATTAGCTATCACAGCGTAGTATCAGATGGGATTTGAAATGCTGAAAAACCTTGTATTTCCAAGCATTTTTAAGCATTAGATGCCACTTCCCGATGTCGTATCGGGTCTACTCCTGCTTGCCTGTTTTCGGTGAATATATTTTGATATTGTTTGGGTGTCAGCCCGATGAAGCCTTTAAAGGCGTTGGTAAAATGGCTTTGATCTGAAAATCCGGCAAGTCCGGCTGCCTCAATCGGTGATGTGCCTCTTTCCAACATCCTCTTCGCCTCCTGAATACGGATCGATTGCAAATATCGGTATGGCGATACACCGGCTTGCCGGGTAAAGGACCGCACCAGATAGGACTTGCTGATTTTGGCCACATCCGCCAATTCATCCAGGGTAATGGCGGTGCTGTAATTTTTCTCCATATAATCGCATAGCTTTTGAATTTCTTCACTTGGGCCTTCCGGTATTCTGTCTGCCTGACAGGAAAGAAAGTCTTTTAACATCTGCTCGATCAAGAGATAAAACAGTTCTTCCTTTTCCATTTTCGGCAGGTCGTCCACAATGGCCTGGTAAAGGGCGTCAACCTGTCCGCTCAATTCGCATTGAACGACTGCGGTTGGTTCAAAACGCGGCGTCAGATTCCGGCCGGTAATGTCCATTGCAGCCTGCCTCATCCGTTCTTCCGGGATATTAAGCGCTCGGTATTCCAGGCATTCCTCGTTAATCGGCGCGCAGTGGTGGCTGTCCTTTGGATTGAACAAAACCAGATCACCGGCCGCCAGCAAGTATTCGTTTCCCTTGCACCACAGTTTTCTCCGGCCTCCCTCGATAAATCCGATTACATAATAATCGTGAAAATGGTTGGGGAATTTTTGAACGATGCCGCTGAGCCTGTATGCTTCTATCTTCAAATCTTTATCGTAATATACAAAACGTTGTTCCTGATGACATAGCATGCCGTTACCTCCTCTTTTTAGATAACCGGATTGTATCATGGAGACACAGCAAATTCTTGTAAAATATGCTCCTTTTGCCGAAGCATATAGGATAGTATATCATTTCTTGCAGTGTATTTTCATTTTTTTTTCAATTTCTATTCGAAATTGGGCCTTATCGGCATGTTTGTCTAAAACGCAGCAATCCGGTTCCAAAATTGCTGGAACCGGATTGCGGAAAATTTTAAAATCATATTGATTTTTTACGCAAAGTTGTGGGTTAGCGGGGTCTCAAATTGAAAAAATGGAGAGCTTCCTGCTCCGAGACTGATTCAATGAGGTTCAATCGTTGAAAAATGCGTAAATTCCGCATATATTTTTTGTTTTTTACGCATAAACTTACCCGCTGATCAGAATTATATAGCCTCAATCCACGCCTTCAAGTCTTCCTCTCCCACCCTTCCATTGAGAAGCCGGCCTTCTTTGATAACCTGCACATTATATACTCTGAAATCCTTTCTGTCTTACTTTATTCCATCTCAAACATTTTCAATCTGTTTCCGTTGAGATTCAAATTTTCGGAAAATACGTTTTTCAAATTTGATGTAAGCCAGGGATGCTGCCGCGCCTATCATATTCACAAGCATGCTTACGATGAATACGGTATTTACAACTGCGCTGCCTGCCAAAGTCGGGCCAATCAATGCTGAAATAATCATGGCTATTCCAAATATCCCCAGATTTGTACCATAATGCTTTACCCCAAAGACATTCATAACGACGGATGCCTGAACGGTTGCGTATCCCCCCTGCCCAACTCCCAGAACCAACGTTACGGCCGCGAACATACTGTATACGCCTTGCGCCATTACCAGATACACGATCAGTACCAATGCCGATACTGCGCTTATTGCCAGCAGTGTCGATCCGCCTCCAATTTTATCCACGAGAATTCCGGATATCAGACCGCCAATCCCAGTTCCGATAAAGATCAACATGCTAAAGAAAGCTCCCTGCGTATCAGAAACCCCCAATGCTGATTGCGCCATCAGAGACACATTGCCGGTCATGCTGTACCCTCCAACTTGCAGACCAAGCAATGCTACAAATAACATATAAAATGCAGGCGTCTTTATCATTTCGATCCAGTTGTATTCCGGACCCGCCAAAAGGGATTCCACAGGGTTTCCTTCTTCCTCCCATTTCTCCGGGATATATCCTTTCGGTGGGTCTTTCGTAAAAAAGGACACGCCTACTATTACAATGCCAAAGATAATTCCCATTCCTATGATCGTCGTCGTTACAGACGTCAAATTAATACACTTTGCAACCGGTATCATCAGAAAGGAAAACAATGCGATTCCCGGTCCAAAATACAGGCCCATTGCAAGTCCTCTTTTATCTGGGAAATACTTTCCGATCGAGGATAACTGCGCCATCATCAGCCCCATCATTCCGAACCCCGCAAAAACACCGCCAAAGGCGATGAATGCCGCAGCGCTTTTTACAAAAGCGCTGACGACAATAGAGCCCGCATATAATGTGCCGACGGCCATCAGGAGTTTTCTTTCTCCAATTTTTTCGCTGATTTTGCTGCAAATAATCATGGCGGGCGAATAGCACCAGATCGCAACGGTAAAAACAAGCATCAACGTTACAACAGGCCAGTTCCTCGTTTCATTCAGAGGTCCCGCGAGTACAGAAATAAAATATGGGAACTGAATTGCCTGCAATATTATGATATGCAGCAGTAAAACGATCCACCTTTTTTTATCGATAGACATTTTGAGATTCACACTCCTTTCGGCTCACTTACTGATTGTATATGTATGTGCTCCTATTGTTTCAGTGGCAGCATCAATATCGCCTCTGATGAAATCTGACGCGTCTGCATTTCTCTTCAAAACTCGATCCATATGTGCGAGAATCAGACCTCGCCACACTTCTTTTGCAGTGTTTCCGTCAACCAGCTGGCCCGGTCTGCAGCATCTTTCCGCCATCAATTTCAGATTCATTTCAGGGTCAGGGAAAATGTTTGCAAGTCTTACAAGGAAATCCTTCAACCAGACTTGTCCGACATCATCAATGTCATCAACAAAATGATTATGATCAGCTCTGAACATGATAACCATCCTATATTCATTCTCCAAACGCTTTAGATTTTCCAGCTGTACCTGTAATGGAATAATGCAGTCTCTGTCAGCACAAAGAATCAAGGTCTTTGTATCTTCGGAATACTTACTAAAATCGATCTCCGGCATTACGTTCAGCGGGCCGGACTCATACTTAAAATCACTGCGAATGCCCGGACACATTGGTACGGATGCGATTACTCTTTGATCAATGGATGGCGCCATAAAGGATGTCCATCCCCCATAGCTTGCGCCTGTTATGCCAATACCGGCTTCTATATCTATATTCCTTTCCTTTTCAATAACCGTATCGATTAAGAAAGGAATATCCCTGAATCTGCTTTCGCCAATTGCAGTTACATGTTTTTCAAGCGCGTTATAATCATGAATGGTTTCCTGCTTAGTAAAGAATGCATCCACTTCACCAAATGTACCTACAGGAAAATCCGCGGAGATAACAACATATCCATAGCTTGCCAAGTGTGTTCCGATAAAGGTGGACTCTCTTCTGTGGCCAGCCCATCCGTGGGCCAGAATAACGAGTGGATACTTGCCCTGCGCTGCGTCCGCATCACGAACCGCATCTTGCGAAGCTGTTGATTCTTCGTCCATCCCTTCCACAAGCCATACTTCCTGATAAACGTCCTTCGTCTTTGGATCAAGATCCATGCCCGCGTATTTTTCTGCCGCGGGGTACCAGATTTCAACGTTCAGCACAACGCCCCTTGTTTCATCTGTATAACAATCTGACTTTACTCCTACCGGATAGCTTCCCCTTACAAATGGATTATACTTCTTTAACATTTTTTCACCTCTTCATTTTTATAAATTGACTTTTAATAAATCATTTCTACAGCATATCGCTGGCAACGGAGATAATTTTCCATCGATCCTCTTTTTTTACTAGAAGAAAAATATCCATTGCATGTGTTTTTCTTCCATTGGAGAAATTCATGATAAAGTGTTGTCTCACCCAGGCGATGTCGCCGATGACTTCAATATCGTTGGAAACCGGGCTTTCTGAATAGCCTTCTTCCTGCAAATGATTGCCCATCTGCGCCTTTGTATATTCCACCAATGTCAACAGCGAAATCTCTTTGTCCTGCGGAAACACGCGCAGCGACAGCTGTGCGGATTCATAGAACAAACTCATAAACACATCCCATTTGGGCATGCCTCCCGGAGGAAAAGCCAACACATCATACGCTTTTTCGACAACATCATTGATGATCTGTTTCTCCTTTTCGATTGCCCTGTTCATTTCTTCTCCTTTCCAAAATTTATCATTACCGATATCCTCTCTTTCGTGTTTATTTTATTGTTAAACCGCATGCTAAACAAGAAACCACAGTTTATATATCTTTATGCTGCAGTATCTTTATTTCAAAGGTATAACACTCTGGTATTATCTTGCCGTTTTCAGCAATAACAAAAAGAGCCATCGCACCAGACCGGCCTGTTTCTCCGATCATTGGTGCGACGGCTCCTCAAATTCTTTTTATAACTGTTTATTCTTCATCAATCATCTTTTCATCAATCATAAGCTTTAAAAGCTGATATTTGTTTTTTGTGTCTGTTTTACTTAATATGCTATTGAAATGTCGCTTTACTGTATTTTCAGATACGTGCAAAATCTGCGCAATTTCTTTATTTTCTTTCCCTTCCTTCACATGATCCAGTAAGATCATTTCACGTTCTGTAAAATCATATTTTGTTTTGAAGCGCTCTTGTCGTTTTGTGGCAAAATAATGAGCCTCCTCCACATATGATTTCAGCAGCATGCTCCCCATATGCGGCTGAAACACCTTTATCATCCGTACTTCCTCTTCGGAAAATGTGGTCGCTGCTCCTGTTCTAAGCAATGAGATAATCCCCAAACACATTTCATTACCGCATATAGAAAAATTATATGCTTCCGTAACATCATATTTCTTCATTACGTTGCTATAATATGTGTTGGTCGTTTTTATAGCCGTACTAAGCATCTCTTTTTCATCTATACAGCAGGGCTCCTTTTCATAGGCCATCCAGCTGAGATAGTCCGATCTTCCTTGTGCATTGATAATATCCAGCATGCGAGAAGCTTTTTCACGTGAAAAGTCTGATTCTATCACTCGGTTTACAAAACACTTTTCACCATCCTTTTGGTGGCAAACCAATGTAAAGACTCCAATATCATAAGGAATCACACTTCTGATTAATCGCAGGATCGTCTTTCGATCCCCTTCAGAAGCGGAAAGCTTTGAAATTTGTACCGATATTTCATTTAGTTTCATCCAGATATGATCAGGAATCATGACTTGCCCTCCTAATATAGAAGTTTAAGATTCAAGCACCCAGCTGAGGCTTATCCGTCTTATCATTTGATTATATCATGAGTTCCTGACCTTATGGAGTTTTTTCTTATAAGTTTAGTCCGTCAATCCACGCCTTCAAGTCTTCCTCCCGCACCCTTCCATTGAGAAGCCGGCCTTCCTTGATCACGGTATCTTTTGACACGCTGTCTTTTAGCTTTTGCATAGTCTTTCCAAAGCCGCTGCCGCCTGATGTGGCGAACAAAACAATCGTTTTGCCTGAAAAATCGTAGGTTTCGAGAAAGGTATTAATGATCTTGGGAGCCACGTACCACCAGATGGGAAATCCCAGGAAAACAACATCGTAGGCATCCATGTTCTCTACCCGGTTTGATATTTCCGGGCGTGATGCCGGTTCTTTCATTTCCATGGTGCTGCGGCTTTTCTTATCCATCCAGTCCAAATCGGCCTGGGTATATGGAACTGTTGGCTTGATTTCATGCAGATCCGCGCCTGCTGCCGCAGCCAAGGTCTCTGCGGCCTTTGCGGTCACACCGCTTGCAGAAAAATATGCAACTAAAACGTTTTTCATTTTCTTATTCCTCCAATTTCCTGTAATATTCATCTGTTACTGGTTCCAGCCACTCATTTGAAGTCTCTTCTCCGGGACATTCCACTGCCAAATGGCTGAACCAGCTATCAGCTTTAGCTCCATGCCAGTGTTTCACTCCCGCCGGTATGGTCACAACGTCACCCGGCTTTAAGCTCTGCGCCGCTTTGCCTTCCTCCTGGTACCAGCCTTCGCCGTCCACACAGATGAGCAGCTGCCCGCCGCCTGCTTTGGCATGATGGATATGCCAATTGTTCCGGCAGCCCGGCTCAAAAGTCACATTGGCGACAAAAACCGTCTCCTTGGGATCGGTCAAGGGTTTCAGATAGCTGTTTCCGATAAAGTACTGGGCGAATGCCGTATTGGGTTCCCCCTGGCCGAAGAAACCGCCGTGTTCCTCTGTACCTGAGACTTCAGCATGCACGCCTTTACCCGCGCGAAAGGCATCGCTGCCTGCTGTCTGTTTTTCCATTTTCTTCATCCCCCCTATTTCAAGTTTTCCCGAAAGAATTCCGCCAGCTTATCAAAAGGTATGATATCGACCTGATCATATAAATCCGTATGAACTGCACCCGGAATGATCAACAATTCTTTATGATCACCCTTTAATTGCTCAAAGACATCCTTACTAAAGTAGCAGGAATGGGCTTTTTCTCCGTGAACCAGCAATACGGCGCTGCGAATCTCACTGCTATACTGGAGGATCGGCATGTTTAAAAAGGACAAGGCTGAGGTTGTGTTCCACCCGTCATTGGAATTCAGCGACCGCTGGTGATAACCCCGGCTGGTCTTGTAATAGGCGTGGTAGTCTTTGACAAAGAACGGCGCATCTTCCGGTAATGGATCTACAACGCCGCCTGCCCGCTCATAGCTGTTTTTCTTGTAATCGATGGTTCTCTGGGCGTTCAGGGCTTTTCGTTTTTCGTGCCGTTCTTCCTCACTGTCTTCCGAATCAAAGTAACCCTTTGCATTTACCCGGCTCATATCGTACATGGTGGAAGCAACCGTCGCTTTGATTCTGGTATCAATGGCTGCGGCGTTTAACGCCATGCCTCCCCATCCGCAGATACCGATGATGCCGATTTTTTCAGGATCCACATTGTCCTGCACGGACAGAAAATCCACCGCCGCCTGAAAATCCTCCGTGTTGATATCCGGCGAAGCCACATATCTTGGACTTCCGCCGCTCTCCCCGGTAAAGGACGGATCAAACGCAATCGTTATAAATCCTCTTTCTGCCATCGTCTGCGCGTAGAGTCCGGAGGCCTGCTCTTTTACTGCTCCAAAGGGCCCGCTTACTGCGATTGCAGGCAGCTTTCCTTCGGCCCCGGCCGGCTCATAGAAATCAGCCGCCAAAGTAATGCCATAACGGTTATGAAAGGTGACTTTTCGGTGGTTCACCTTGTCGCTTTTTGTAAATGTCTTATCCCAAACTTCTACTAAATTTAATTTTTCTTCCATTTTTTAAATCCTCCTCTATTTGATCGATTTGCCCATAGCATAAGCTTTTCTCAGTGACGAATGTCCTTCTATTGAACCGGCATCATCCACGCCTCCAGCGAACACCGTACCCGCCAGATTAGCCTTTTCATAGCATGCAATCCAGCCCTCCAGTCCGTGGATCGCTCTCTCATCTACCCCCTCTTCCTCTTCGGCTGCGGAAGAAAGGAGGTAAATGTCGCGGAAAGCATAGTCCGATGGATAGAGCGAGTTGGCCCGGTCGAGCAGCGTCTTCATCTGCCCACTCATTTCATAATAGTAAATCGGTGTCGCGTAAACGATCACATCCGCCCGCTTCATTTTCTCCGCAATTTCAATGGCATCGTCCTCAATCACGCACTTGCCCTGCTCCTGGCAGGCCAGGCAGCCTTTGCAGAAACCGATGTTTTTATCCTTCAGTGATATTTTTTCTACAGCATGGCCAGCTTCCTTCGCACCTTCTATAAAGGAATCCGCCAGCAGTTCCGAATTGCTTTGATTCCTCAGGCTGGTGCTGATAACGAGAATGTTCTTGATCATAGAAAAACCTCCTTACAATCAGATTGATCTTTTTATGGTAATGTGTTATGCTTATGGTAATACCTAAACCTGACTTTAGGTCAAGATGTTTTTTGAACTTTTTTTGAAAGGAAGGAAATTTTTTATGTATTCCATTGGCAAAGTGTCCGAAATGTTTCAGCTGCCAATCTCCACCCTGCGCTATTATGACAAAGAAGGGCTGTTTCCCCAAATGAAAAGAGCTTCCGGTATCCGCCAATTTGATGAACGGGAAATCGAAGCTCTTCGGGTCATCGAATGTTTGAAAAAATCCGGGATGGAAATCAAGGATATTAAGCAGTTTATGGAGTGGTGTTCGGAGGGAAGTAGCACCTATGCCCAGAGGCGCGATCTTTTTCTGAAACAAAAAGAGGCTGTGGAGCAGGAGATCCACCGAATGGAAAAGGTGTTGGATATGATTCGTTTTAAGTGCTGGTATTATGAAGAGGCCATTAAGGACGGCAATGAAGACCGCCTCCATGAAATGACACCGGAGCAGATGCCGGAGGAAATACGGGATGCCTATTATCATGCCCATGAGGAGTGATGCGGCTGCCCAGCGTCACGCAGCCATAAAAGTTATGAACTCAACTTCGATCATAGGCCATCCAAATCGTAAAATCGTATCGAACGCTGGCCCCATTGGGCTTCTTTCACACCATCCCCCATATGAAAATCATTTCCCTGCCCAGCGCTTGCATTGCTGGATGCGCTTGCCATCGTCACCTTGCTTTTCGTCATAGGCAAACTGATTCAGCAAAGCGCAGGGGAACTCGCCGCACTGCCCGCAGTGATGGTAATCCCTAGCCTCGCAGCAGCCTTTGACAGGACACTTGTCGCCCCAGAACGGTTTGTCGATATGTACGCAGCCTTCACATCCCATCTGCTCTTTATAACTACACTCACTGCACAGGATGCCGCATCTTGATTCAACCATAAATATAATCCTCCGTTTTTGTCTCAATCATAGTATAAGGAACACGACAACTGTGTGTCATGTTCCTTATAACTAATGCGACGCCCGGGTGTTTTTTTCTGGTGCGAATGATATAGCATAAATGCTCTTTGCCTCATTATTAGTTTAAAGAATCGATCAGTTCCTGCACTTCGATAAAAAATCGAGACAAATGAAAACCGTCTGCAACCGCGTGATGAATATTCATAGTGACCGGCATCATATAGCTGCCGTGTTCTATTTCATATTTACCCCATGTTATTACTGGCGCAAGAAATTTGCCTTCGTCAAAAACATGGACATCGAAATGTCTGTATTTTACCCATGGCAGACAGGATACGTCGAAAAAGTTTAAAGGCTGATTTTCTACAAAAGAACGCTGGTGTTTATGCTGCTCCATATCGGCCATGCATTGTGAATGAAATTCAAATAAATCATCCGAAAACTCCGTAATAAATTTTGTGAAATTCTCATCTTCTTTGTGAAAATCAACGTAGGATGGAGAAATAGATTCCCACTTGATCAAATCACCGTCCCTGTCCCAGCCATACTTAAATTCATCATGCCCGTTGACAATTTTTGAAACGACCCAAATCATTGAGGGGTAAAACTTCAAGCTGTTTTTCTTCGAAAATCCGATTAAATTGGATACATCGATATCAACCGTTAAGCTCATGACAATACGCATATGATCAATATAGCTTTTAAACAGGCTCCCCCTGCTCCATTCATTCAAATCAACTTTTGTATATTTACTTTCCATATCTATTCCCCTTTGCATTCTGTTATTGGAAACATACATTTACAAATGGCTGTGCTTGATCTCGTTTTCTCTTTTCGTATTATCTTCAATACCGCAAAGTTCTTTTAACTTGGCAACCAGTTTTTTCCCCGTGAAACAGCTTGTATCTTCAAAATATATCCGCTTAGTGTCTCTGGTAGCAGTATTATAAATGATCGTCAAGCATTTCATATATACAGTTTTCGTTTCTTTACTGGCGCCTGCCAGTCCTCCAATTATGGCGCCCATTCCTCCAAAGAAACTCCCGACAATCAGTCCGCCAAGGCCCGGAGCCTTTTTAGGGACCGTATATTTTATGTCTTCGTAAAGAACATTTATAATTTGTTTGTAGTCTAACTGTGCAGTATTTTTTGAAATACAATCAGTGATGATTAAATGATCTTCATAAAGCGCAACATCGCAAATATGTCCGGGCGTTAGCTCTCCTGCTTCTTTTAATAGTTTAAAGCGCTCACTTATGATACTTCCTTCAGTATTCGCAAAAAAAGCCATATTTCCATGTCTCCGTATTCTTCAATTTTCAAAAAAGCCTTTAACAGCTTTTCGAGATTTTAATGTGTCTTGACTCGGCAGGCTTGTCCCATTGGGCAGCCCTGTCATTACTCATTCAAGACAAGATTACCGCCGTCTAACTGGCGAAGTATTTTTTTGTCTATTCCTACAGAAACTGCGTATTTAACCGAAGTTTCAATAACATTTCCCAATCTGGAAAAACCAAATTTTCTTGCAGTTTCTCTAATCAGATCCACTTCAGACAGACCAATCTGTTCATTTAACACTTCCACAATTGCGTTCAATATTTCTTGTGAAGCAATATCGTCCATACTTCGTTTGTTTCCTTCTTGATCCTCCACACGGTAAATCGAATATTCTTCCGGGTTCTGATCTTTCTTCCAATAGAAGATTCGTCCCTCATCATCTGAAATTGTTTTATCGACTCTGGTCATGGCATCGGAGAAGATACGCTCAACTCTTGAGCCTCCTCGTGAAATTCCCCATAAAGCCAGCACCTTGCGCATGAGCAATTTCTTGCTGATCGGCGCTTCTTCATCAAGAATTGTTCTCGCGGCCCCGCTTATTTTTTCCAGGGTTTGAGGAAGATAATAGTCTTCTGTCAGCCCCTGCGCTGGTGTAATGACTGAACAATACTCCTTAGCGGACGGATTTATTGCTTGTATAGGTTCTGCTTTTTCAAACTCCACCTTTGCATATGCAGGTTTTGCTGCAGCAACGAATTCTTCTTTTTTGGTGCTTGCGGCATCGATGGCAGATTTGATTTCATGTTTTACCCGCTCGGCATTATCCAGCCAATCCAGTGTCCATACTCTCAAAAGTGACCAACCCAGCCCGCTTAACACGCCAGGCTGCAACACAAACCGATCTCGCGCAGTAGACGCCTCTCTGCAATTTTCTCCATCAAGAAGAATTCCAAGCAAATAGGTATCCGAAGCCTCTGGATTAACCACTCCGATATCCACTTTAAATTCTGAAGAACCGATATTGCATTTTACATCATAGCCCATTTGTTTAATGGCCGCACCCACTTCCTTTACTATGTAATCTTCTTTATTCCTGCTTCCCGCACGCTGAGCCAGAACATTTTTCCCGCGATCTGCAAACTCAAGGAATCCTTTCAATCCGGCAACCCCTTCCGACCTGGTTCTGGATAAATCGATCTGATCCGGTTTTAAAACAGAATACACAATCATGGCCTTTCTTGCCCGTGAAATTGCAACATTTAGCCGCCTCCAGCCTCCGACCCGGTTAATCGGGCCAAAATTCATAGAGACTTTTCCGTCTTTGTCAGGACCATATCCAACGGAAAACAAAATTACGTCTCGTTCATCACCCTGAACATTTTCCAAATTTTTAATGAAAATCGGCTCTTTTGAGGTTCTGTCAAATTCCTCAAGCTGCGGATACTTTTTAAATGCTTCAAAGAGCATATCATCAATCAAATTTTGCTGTATGGAACTGAATGTAACAACGCCAATGCTGTCAGTTCTCAGTTTCCCATCCTTCAGTCTGCGGATAATCTCATTCACAATGGCCGCTGCCTCTGCTTTATTTTGCTTTGTCTTTCCTTTGTCGTAAAACCCGTCCACATGAACCAATTTCACCTGCGATACCAGGTCGCTAGGCGACGGGAAAGTATATAGTTTGTTGTCATAGTACCTCATATTGCTGAACGCGATCAAACTTTCATGGCGAGAACGGTAATGCCATTTCAACGATTCCTGCGGCATTGAAATGGCTAGGCAATCATCCAACAGACTTTCCAAATCTTCCTTATCGCTGTTTTCTTCATCGATTCGATTGGAAGAAAAGAAATTGGTCGGCGGCAGCTGTTTGGGATCCCCAACAACAACGACATTTTCACCCCTCGCTATGGTTCCCACCGCTTCGCTGGTCGGAATCTGTGAGGCCTCATCAAAAATGACCAGATCAAATTTAGGAAAGGATGGATCAATATACTGGGCTACTGAAATCGGGCTCATGAGCATGCATGGGCACAGTTTTCTTAAAAGAGTAGGTATCTGATTAAACAGACCTCGAAGGGACATCATCCGCCCATTGCTTTTAATTGCTTTTTTTAAGATTCCCATTTCCGAAGTTGCCGCACTTATGGTTCCTGCAGACGGAATCTTTGCTGAGAGTCTGGCTGCCAGTTCCTGTATGGTCAGCTGTTGGTATTTATCGATCACCTCTTTGTATTTTGCGACCAAATCGTTATACTGACTTCCATGGAAATCGGACAATCGGTCATCCTGAGCAGTTGTTAGTAAGATGAGTTCATAGTAAAGGCCGCATTCATATGCTGCCGCCAGGTCAGAGCTGCAGACTCTGCCTTCCTTATATGCGGCGCTTACTCCCGATAACCCGCTTTCTCTCAGTTTTTCATCGATTTGGTTGAAAGTGACTTTGTTCTTCAATTCACCAATATGATTTCGGTATTGCAGCAGCTGCTGTGTGATACTGCCAAACCAATCACCACTCTTTTCCTGTGCATCGAAACAGATTCCGTATTTTTCTTTAAACTCCTGTAATTCATCAATATATGTGCTCACAAAATTCCTGTATGTTTCTAATGCGGGATTTTTGTCGACCCTTTCAAAACTATCCAAGAAACGAGTCATTGCTTCGGCCTTCATATTACCACAAATCGTTCTGATCTTGTCTGCCTTCCGCAGTGCGGCTTCCATAGCTGCCCAGTCAGTAGCAACATCTGAAAATAGGCCTGCGAATTGATCAGTCATTTCTTTCGGTGTCTTGAGGATTTCGGTTCTCTTTACAAGCAAATGATTCAGCTGTTCTAAAATTGACAGGATATTTTCTTTATTTACAGTCTCCGGCTCTTTAGCATAGGATTTCAGCTCTTTTAATAATTTGTTCTGATTTAAGAGCTTTGGCAGAAACCATGATACTTCGGCCTGTTTCCATTTTTTCGTTGCCGCTTCCGCCGGGTATTCAAGTATGGATTCTTCAAACTGTTCTTTGATCTTATCGTAGATTTGATTGTATTCTTTCCCAAGCTGTATCAATTGTTTTATCTGCGTTTCCAAACTTTCATAATTCTGTGAGCGAATCAGGCTTGTCAGCGTCAATGCCGGCATCAAAGCGGCTTCGGAAATTTGCAGCATCATCAAAATTGCCGGCTTGCTTCTATTTTCTTTATAGCCAACACATTGGAACAGCCCCTTCAAATGTTGACCCACTTCATTGTAGCTTGAAATGAGAGCGTTTAGGTCAGCTGCAAACTGCTCACGCAATTCAATTGAATACGTTAATCCTTCATATCCAAGGAAGGGATGTCTTGCATACGCCCCCAGTTCCTGAATTTCAACGATATATTGTCTGATTAATTCGTCCCACTTGGCAATCGTTTCTTTGCTTACATGGTATAAGTCTTCCCGATGAAAAGCAATTTTTCCCTTTTGCTCCTGGTTTTGTTCGAAAATCTCAATCGCTTCGTACAATGAAACACCATATTCTCGTTTGCTGTGTAATGCCTCAATGATATCGTTTAATCTGTTACGGATCTCATGTACTTTCGCGCTAGTCTCTTCATATTCCTGCGGCGATTTAATCCTGCCTACCTCCAGGGCCTTATTCAGCTCCGCCAGAACCGCAGTTTTGTTGGTCTTATTGGAATGAAGCTCCAGGCAAAAAGGATCCAGTCCAATATCCGCCAGCCTCTTTTGTACTACGTTAAGAGCTGCGATCTTTTCTGCTACAAATAGAACCGTTTGCCCCTGATACAGAGCATTGGCGATCATGTTGGTTATGGATTGTGATTTACCAGTACCTGGCGGGCCGTGTAAAACAAAGCTTTTCCCTGCGGCAGCAGAGGCAATGGCTACCATCTGCGACGAATCGGCACTCACTGGTATTGCCATATCTTTCAGTAAGATTTTCGCATCCAGATTATCCGCAGTAATGTTTTGCTCCTCCGGCTCCCAAGTCAAAAATCCATGAATCAAACTGGAAACAACTTTGTTTTGCTCCAATTCTTTTGACCTGTTTCGAATGTCATTCCACATAACAAACTGACCAAAGGAAAACAGACCGACAAATGCCATTTCTTCAATGTTCCATCTGGATTTTCCCAGAATCGCTCGTCTGATTGTGTTGAAAACAAGCGGCAAATCAATTCCATGTTCATCCTGCGGCAGCGGATCCAGGCCAGTTATGCTGACTTCATGATCCTGCTTCAAGTATTCCAATAAAGTTACATTTATCTGTGGTTCTTCCTGTCTGCTGCGAATAACATAGCCTTTATTCCGCACGTTTCTTACGATATCAACTGGTATCAAGATAAGCGGCGCATATCTCGCTTTTTCAGACAGGTCACTTTCAAACCAACGGAGAAAGCCTAAGGCCAGAAATAATGTGTTTGTACCATTCTCTTCCATGCTCATCTTCGCGCGGCGGTATAAAGTTTTTAAATTTTTATCCAATTCTTCCGCAGTCAAAAATGTACGGATACGATAGCTTTTGAACTCCTCGGCAGCAATGCTTTCTATCAGATCTCTTTCATTTTCGATTTCGAACATCTTTGTATCGCGCAGGGATATTGTCCATTCAGATGGGATTTCCATGATGCGGAAGTCCTTGCCATCTGACAGCCGATCCTCCAATTCTCCCAGGTTTGCTGTCATGAGCTGAAACGTACTCTTTGTCGCTCTGAAATTCAAAAGAGTGTTTCGCAGGCTCAAATCCAGAAGTTTTCTTTCCCACACCTTTTGTTTGGTAATGGGGGTCTTGGCATCGGCAACTTTTCCAAGCATTGATGTGTCTAATTCTGTTGGTTTACGATAGTCGTTGCCTTCGGCCTGATCTGCTGCTTCCGGCCCATCGTTTGAAAATGAGCTATGCTCCAAGCGCAACGGAATGGGGCGAATGCCGCTGCCTCTGGATCGCTGCACATCGACCACACATTCAAATTCATCCAAATACAGCAAATAGTTTCTTCCATGTTTTAATGCTCTCTCAAAATTTTCATTTTTTCCTGCAACAAAATCAGTACATTCCACGAGAAGCAATTCCTCCGCACCGATTGCCGTTCTCTTCTCTATTGCGGATACGTCATCCACCATACAATCCGCAAAGGTGGTTTCTTCCAGCCAACAACCGCCAAAGGCATGTCCATGTATGAAAAAAAGCAGGGGAAATAAACCGGCAGCCTCTAAACATGCCGCATACAATACGGCCAAATCGAGGCAGGTCCCTTGCTTCTGTTCCAGTACCATATGCGGTAATCTAACTCGCTGACCTATAATTTCATAGTTAGCCGGCGGATTATTATATACAATTGCTCTCTGTTTCAAGGCATAAAAGATCGCCGCAGCCTGAAGCTGCACATTCTGGGGATTTCTGGTTTGGTAGCCAGTAAATGCTGGATTGCCATCCCATTTTTTTAAAATATCGGATGCGTCATGAATGATTTCCGCAATCAGTGGATGATTTGGGGTAACAAATGCCGTAATGATTTCCGGCATAAACAAAAGACCGCTCCACTGGTCAAATGCTAGCAGTTCAATCTCTCCATCGTAAGAATATAACGTTTCTTCTCCCTGAAACACTTCCATCATAATGCTTCCCAGCATCTTTTCTGTCAAGGAAAAGAGGAATTCGGTCTTTAGCTGTATTCTCACCGGAGATATCTCGACAGACTGTCCCGGTTGTATCTCATCAATCGGATAAATGTATTCCTTTGCAAATTCCGGATTAAAGGTAATTCGAAGCTCCAAATCTGACAGGGATTGTTCTGCCTCATTATGAACAACTAGATTCCGGATTATTGGCACATAATTTTGCTGCATTGCAAAGTTTATAGATTTTGTCAGTTCTCCGCCTACACTTACTTTGTTCTCCATACGTCGCTCCAATCTTGCATATTTCTTAAATCATTTCAGTAAAAAATTCACGATATCTAACTTTGCGGCAATGCCGCACCCATCGATTTACATTGGCTTTAAATTCTTGATCAGCCGGTCCACCATCCAGGCAAGACGCTTTTCGCGCCCCGCATCTGTCTTTGCATCAAAATATGCCCGCGTATAGGTTTTCTTTACCGACAAGGACATGGACAGGAAATTGGTATAAGCGGGATCATATTGTTTCAGCAGCACAGCTACAGAATCGATCATATCTTCGGTCACTTCCTGCTTTTGGGGAGCATCCCACTGGCCGTTTTTCTTAGCTTCTTCTATCTTAGCCCGTCCATAATCCGTCATAATCCCTTGTTGCTCCAACTTTTCAACCAGAGCTTTGTTTTTCTCCGACCATTTACTGTTTTTTCTGCGCATAGAAAAATACTTTTTGTAAGCTTTCTCGTCAATGCGCTGCATCTGCCCGTCGATCCAGCCAAAGCAGAGTGCTTCTTCCAGCGCTTCGCCCGCCTTGATCGTTTTCGGCCCGCCCGCCTTGCCGAAAAGCAGCCAGACACCGGACTTGGACAGACAGTTCTCAACCAGCCACTCCCGAAACTCCTCTCTTGTGGAAAACTCCATTATCTCATTCATCTTACTTCTCCTGACTCTGTTCATCTTGCCGGTCCACCATATCCGTCCAATGAACCTTCCCTAAGATCCTACTTCGTGAAACCACATTTACCGTTTCCCAATCACACATTCACCATTTGAATAACCGGACCGTGTATGGCTGATTTGAAAATCCTGCTTCTTCATACAATCGATGAGCGTGTGCATAAAAAAGCCATGTGTAACAATCACACAATCTTCCTCTTTTTCAACTATCATTTCTACAAATTTCTCCGCACGATCAAGGGTTTCTTTCCGGCTTTCCTTTTGGCAATGAATATTAAACAACCATTGTAACCGCCCCGTAACATTCCAAAATAGCAACGGCAGCTTTTTACTTGAAACAACGCTTGCACATAATGGTACTTCATCGATCAGTTGGGTCGAAATAAAATTTCTTTCGCCAAATAATTGATTTGCAGTTTCCCTGCTTCGATAACTACTTGCATATCAAATTCTCGGTGGCAGTCCATGATTCATATAAGAATAATTTAGCTTTCCAAATCGTTTCCCATTTATCGTCAGTGCGTCGTTTTCAAGGCTTGTCTGAACCATACCCACTTTCTCCATTGCCCGTGTTGAACCAATATTGTTTTCTGCACACCAGGCTGTGACCGTGGATATTCCCTCATCTTCTGTCAAATAAGCAAGGACCCGTCGTAACGCCTCAGTTGCAAATCCTTTGCCCCAGCGGCTGCGGACGATGCTCATACCAATTTCAATGCTATTTTCTTTCTGATCATAGTCATAAGCGCCGATTGTTCCGACCAGCCGGCCTTCATATTCGATCGCCCATCCATAAAAATATGCATTGCTGTAACCATCTAAAAAATGCTGTATTGTTTCCTGGGCCGTTTCTTCTGTCGCATATGGGTTCCAACCGGAATATTCATACATTTTTTCGTCACTGCCAAAACACCGATACAGCATCTGCGCATCCTCAAACACATGCTTCCGCAATATTAGCCTTTCCGTTTCCAACTTAACTGTACCTTGCATATCAAATTCTCCTTAGCAAGCCGGGATTTACATAATCGTAATATGAAATCTACATCTTATATCTGCAGTATCTTCCTGTCGTAATGATATCTCCCCCATTACATTCATAAGGTATTTCTTTTACAAATCGAAACCCTAGTTTTTGAAGAACACGGCCAGAAGCCTGATTTTCTACAGCATACGCCGTACTGATCTCTTTTATTTTCATTACTTCAGCCGCATATTTAATTACTGCACGCATAGCTTCAGTCACATACCCATTTCCCCAAAAGTTCTTGCCAAGATTATAAGAAATATCCCAATGTCTTTCGTCATCATTGAAAAAAAGTCTAATGTTCTTACAGATTGGGATTTCCGTAAAAATCCGATTATATTTTATCATCCTCAGCCCGATATCTGCCAAACTTCCCTTTCGTACTTTTCTTTACCTTATACATCGCTTTGTCTGCCAGCTTTAACAGTTCCTGACTGGTGCCGGTATGCTCGGGATAATACAAATATCCGCCGGAGAGACTCACTGCCACATGCTCTCCATCAGGCATCACAAGATCTGACTTTTTCATATGGCTGTATAGGCAGTCCAGGCAGTCCTCTATCTCCTGCTGGGATTTGGCGCCGTAGATTACCAGCACAAACTCATCCCCGCTTAATCTGGCCGCCAAATTATGGGGGCAATCGCAGCCCTGGAGCAGATCCGCAGCGGCCTTTAGCATCTTGTCGCCGTAATCATGCCCCCAATGATCGTTGGTATATTTTAAGTTATCCAAATCCGCCATCAAAACCATTGCTGTTTTCAGTTCTTCCGGTTCCTGCAGCAATGCGTCAAACTTGCTGAAGAAAGCCCTGCGGGTATACAACCCGGTGAGCAAATCCACATCCCGTTCTCGCTCGATCTTCCGTTTTTCTATGATTTCTGCTGTCATATCCACAACGATTCCCAGCGTTTTTCTTTCCTCTTGGTAAAACTTTATTTTTACATAATGTTTGCGCCCTTCGTCCTGGTCAATGAGATAAACATCTTTCTCCAGTTCATAGGGATGGGTGCAGATCTCGGCAATTTTTTCAGCAAAGCGTTTCCTGCTGGACAGGATTTGGCGAAGCTCCTCTTCTGGCATCAGCAGGATCTCCCCGATTTTGCTCGTGGCCAAAACCCGTTCCATGTCCTGATTATATTCGTAGACAGCAACCGGAATATCGACACTCTGGAATACCAAAGAAAGCTTGCTGGTAGTCTCAAGAAGGCTCTCGACCATATGGTTTAAATTACTGCTTAACATGGCAAATTCAGGAGAATGATCGATCTCCACCCGGTAATCCAAATCTCCGGCCGCGATTTTTTTCGTTCCGGCAATGATACCGTAGATTCCGTTAATAATCATATTATCCAATATCCTAAGGAGCAAAAAAATCACCACGATGGCAAGGAGAGCCAGGCTGAAAATAATCAGCGCCATATTGGACGGGACATTTTCATAGATTTTTTCATGCGTGCCGCTTACACAAACTAAGACGTTGTCCGTTGCTTCCATGACACAGTAATTATCCTTTCCGCCAAAGGTGATCTTCCCGCTCTGCCGCTCTTTTCCCAATTCAGGAGCGCTCACATCCAGGCCGAGGTCTGCTGCCTTTTTATTCAGCAGCTGCTTATCAGTAGAACCTGAAATTTTGCCTGTATCTAAATCCACAGCAAAAATCGTGATGCCGTCCTCTGTTGTCATCAAATCAAAGATATGGGATAATTCATTCTTTTTCATGGCCTCCAGAAGGCGGATCGGTTCCATTCCAATCTGAACGATCCCTTTCTGGTCCTCACGCCACACGGCGATATACTGCATCAGTTTGTTTTCAGCAGTATTGGGCGTCACTTCCTGGCAAAGCTGCATGGATTTATCTTTCAGCATGGGGAGAAAGAATTTCATTTGCTCCCCGGATTCAAAGGTATAGTTATAATACTTGGGAACTGAGCCGGAAAACAGCTTTCCCTTTGTATCAAAAAGATGCAGTTCATCCACCTGCAACAAAGATGCGATTTTTCTAAGCTCCTTTAGATCATCGATTACTTCCGGCTGATTCTGTATGATATAGGCCGCAGCTTTTGCCCGAACAAAATAATCCTCTTCTAAATTTTGCTTCAATTTCTCAATCTCCGCACTGTTCTTCTCCAAAATCTCCTTAACCTGGTTGATCCTGAGTTCCGCGTTGGTTTCCATCGCTTCTCTTGCAGATTTGATTTGGATATAATAGCTTAAAACCGCCGTCGCGGCCATGCTGACCACGATAACGATGCATAGTCGAAGCGTAATGGCTTTTTTCATGGTGAGCCTCCCCAGAGCAATATAAGTTTATTGTATCATGGACCTTAGCCTATGGCTATAGAATATAACGAAAGAGCACAAGAAGAAAGCTGCCGCATGCAGCGACAGCCTCATAGGTCGAGCTTCCCCTTCTCAAGATTTTAACCAAATTCGATTTTTATCTGGAGAAACTTTCTTTTTTGTTACGATATAATTCCTCAAAGCGTCTGTCATCGTAACACCGCTTTCTTTCCCATCAAATTTTCTTTCTGGGAATGTTCCCTTGATATAGGAGATGCTATACAGGGCGTCCGACTGCAATTTGCTGCCGTCCTCCATGGTCACATCAGCAACCCTGCCCCCCTCCTCATTATCCAAATGATAAGTAACCTTCAGGCCAGATACGGCAAAGGGATGAAACCGGCTGACTTGGCCATCCTGCTGTTCTTTTTCCGACGTTGCTCCATATTCCAGCAGCGACAAAAGTTCGTTCCCTGTCACAGAAATGCTCATACCCTTTAGCGGTGTATCCGTCCGAGGTTTGGCGACACGGGTTATGTCATCTTCCGTGACAGCTCCTTTGTATAGCTTTGTGCCCGTCCCCCCTACCGGGTCATAACCGTTCACCTCCGATACACCGATCAGGGCAACATCCGCATCTGTGGCAGTACGCAAAGCATCTGCTTTCAAACAGCCGGTCTGCAAGACAGAAAAATCCGCCTCCGCCTCGCCTAATGCCGGAACGGACGGGGCTCCCTGCTCTAAAATCGAACTGCATTTATCCAAAATTTCTTTGCTGTCCACCTCTCCTCGGATGAAGGCCCCAATATCGTTTTCCAATACAGACGAAAACATATCATAGGTGGGCCGCATGATATAGCGTCCGCTTTCGATCTGCGTGCGTATCTGCTCAAATACCGGATCGTCAGGGATCTCACCGTTAATGGTGGCGGGCATCATACCCAGCCCATCCTCGACTAGGAGCTTCTGTCCCTCCTCAGAGGCGATAAAATCCATAATTTTCATCACAGCCTTGAATTTTTTTTCGTTTCCCGGCTGCTTCAGTTCTTTGTTCGCTCCAAAATAGAAACCCAAGTTCAGAAGCCAGCCCTGGCCATCCGTCATGCTGAAATGGGGCATAAAGCAGAATTCATCCTTGCTGCTTTCATTGAGTATCTTTATGTGGTCGATCTCCCCGCTGCCGATGGCCACCTGCCGGCGGACCAGCGCCTCCAGATTGGCGCTGAACGGAACCTCTATGTCCTCCGCCCGGACGGCCCCAATATCCATCATACGCTGCATATCCTCAAAAGCAGTTTCCATTGGCGCCAGCGAAACTTTTTCCCCCGCCATGAGCTGATTATGCCATATTTGCCCGCTTACCTGCGTCAGGGTATCCAGTGCGGAAAATACACAGTATTGGTAAAGCGTGTAGCTCTGCGAAGCAGAATCAAAATAACTGTTTCGAAATCCCCGAATCCCGGTCTTATCGATCTTCCTGCTTAAAGCTAACAGCTCTTCATAGTTTGTGGGGACTTCCCAGTTGTTCTTTTCAAACAGCGTCTTGTTATATATATTGCAATTAAAGCTTAGCGGCCCCGGAATCAGGTATATATGGCCGTCTTCATCCGCTTGGAAGGCATTGCTGTTAATTTTAATAGGGAATTTCTGAGTGGACAAATCGATCAACTGATCGGACATATCAATTTTGGGAATATGGCCTGCTTTCACCATTACGATGTCTCCAAAATCATTATTCTCCATGCGGGCAATATGTTCGCTGATCCGATACTGTCCCGTATAACAGTCCTGTACCAGCCTGATATCATCAAACCGCTCCTCCACGGACGCTGCAAAATGGTCCAGCTTGGAATTGCATGTTATGGTTATGGTCAGCTTATCTTCATCGGACTTTGAGAGCCCCAGCAAAGCTTCATCCGCCCCAGCCTCCTGGGACGAACATCCCACCAGTATTCCCAGTATGGCCGCCAGGCACGAAACTACGGCAAGCCCTTTTTTAAACTTCTTCATTCTGCCTCACCTCGTTTTCTGAGACCAATTTCCGGATCTCTTTCATCATAACGGTTAAATCCAATGGTTTGGCAAAATGGGCGTTCATTCCCACCTTTTTCGCCAGCGCGATATCATCAGAGAATGCATCGGCTGTCATTGCGAAAATCAGCACTTGGCCTGCATCTGCCCGTTCCATCTGCCGGATGGATTTTGTTGCCTCATACCCGTTCATGACAGGCATTTGTATGTCCATGAAAATCATATCATAAAAACCGAACGGCGAATGTTCAAAGCGCTCCACAGCTTCCTGTCCGTCATGGGCCGCATCCACCGCCGCGCCTGCGCTTGACAAAATCTCCTGGGCAATCTCTAGGTTTATATCATTATCATCGACCAGCAACAGTTTTTTACCCGATAAAACCTCCTGATCCAGGATTTGCATCGGCTGCTCCCAGTCGCAATGGAGGTAATATTTTTGGATATTATGGTAGAGCGTTGATTTAAAGAAGGGTTTTTGGATAAACCCGTTAATTCCCGTTTCACCAGCCTCCACTTCTATGCCGGACCAGTCATAGGCGCTGATAATCAGAATTGGGACCTCTTCTCCCACAATCTCCCGAATTGCCTTTGCCGTATTGGTTCCTTCCAGATCCGGCATACGCCAATCCAAAAAAATCATTTGATAATCGTTTCCGTTCTCAGCAGCCTCCGCAGTCATGTTGACTGCATCCCTGCCCCCATAAGCAATATCCGCCTTCGCTCCCAGCTCCTCCAGATAGCCGGCCGCGGAGCGGCAGGTTTCCGGATCATCATCGGCCACCAATACGCGGATAGCCGGCAGCTTCATCTCCTCCGGCGCACCGTCAATGGGAATATCCACCTCCACAGTAAATACGCTCCCCTTGCCCGGTTCACTATGGACGGTAATAAAACCGCCCATCATGGTCACGATCATCTTTGTAATGGCAAGCCCCAGGCCGCTGCCCTCGATTTTATCGACCCTGCTGTCCCGTTCTCTGGTAAATAGCGTGAACAGATTCTTCTGGAATTCGCCGGACATTCCGATTCCTGTATCCGCCACTTTAAAAATAAAGTGGGCAAAGGTTTCATCCTTTGCAGGCTCTTCTATCACATCCAGACTGATGCTGCCTCCCTCCGGTGTGAATTTTACGGCGTTTCCCAATAAATTGATCATCACCTGGTTCATGCGCAGAGAATCGAAAATCAAATTCTCATGGCGGATACTATGTAATCGGATATTAAATACCTGCTTTTTACGGTGAACGGTCGGCTGAGTAATGCTTACCAGATTCTGCATCAGATCCACCAGCGAGGCCGTATCGTTATTGAGAACCATTTTACCGCTCTCAATCTTGGACATGTCCAGAATATCATTGATCAGCCCCACCAGCAGACGGCCGGACAAATCTATCTTTTTCAGGCAGTCCTCCACTTTATCCGATTCCCCGATATGGTCCTGCGCGATCTTTGTCATCCCGATGATGGCATTCATCGGTGTCCGTATGTCATGGGACATATTGGAAAGGAACTGGCTTTTGGATCGATTGGCGCTTTCGGCGGCCTTGCGCGCAGCCTCTTCTGCTCTCAGCACTTTTCTGGCCGAATCCGAATACAGCAGGACAAAGGCGACCACAATCAGGGCGCCGATCAGAAACATACACAGAAAAGTAATCATCGAAGAGTGCATCAAACGTCCGCTGACCACATCGACAGGCACCATGGTAACCAGCTGCCAGTCGTCCACGCCCACCGGCGTATGGTTTATGTAATATTCCGTATCTCTTAAATCAACCGTCATCAGTTCCTGCTCGCCGCTCCGTATATGACTTCGGAGATCATCAAGGGAGCCGCGCTTGAATTCAGCCTCTTCCAGGCTGTTTATCATATTATAGCCGGGGATGACTTCTTCCTGGCCGGAGCGGAAAAGGGCGACACCATCCTGGTGGATAATGTACATCATGACTTCTCCGTTATAAGCCTGGATATTGAGCATATCGAAGAGGTTTTTGCTGTTGTAGGACACGCCCAATGCGCAAATGTTTTTGCCGTTAATGTTTTGTTTATCGATCGGTATAAAAAATATCAAACTGCCTTCTGTAGAAAGCATGTTGTCGAGGATAATTGGCTGCCTGTCCGTAAGCAGTTTTGCAGTAACTTCTTTGCTTGATAGCAGCGAAAAGGATTGTTTCCTGTCGTAATACATTGCGTTCTCATCCACCAGGCATAAGGAATCAAATCCAAAATCCGCTTTCTTTTCCTGAATATAGCTGCCCAAGGCCGTCCAATTATCGCCGGGCGAGTCCAAAAAATACCGGTAAAACATATCGAGCATATTCCAGTGGTCGCGAGACTGCTTTTCGATGGATGAAGCAATCTGCCCCGACAATTCATCCAAATACTGAGAACCTTCCTCATATGTCGTCTGGCGAATCAGCATAGAATTAAAGATAAGCGTGACGGCTACAATTAAGCCGAAACCTATCACAAGTATTTTTTTCCAAAACTTCATAAAATAGTTTTTCATTGATCCGTGTCCCATCTTTTATACGATCTTCTTTTGATCTTTTGCAGCCTTGGTACCCATACAGAACTATTGTAATGGATCAGGACCGGAAAATCAACTGCAATTTCCTATTGGGACGCTGCCCTTTTCTCTTTTGATCGCAAGCAAAATGAGCCTGCCGTTTTTATCCGGCGGACCCTCTTGCAGCATATTTTAACTAAATCAAATCCTTGCGTTCCGCGCGGTATACGGACAGTGCTGCAAACCCAAAGGGAAAACGGCTGGGAATATCAAGCTGTTTACCATTGTGAAATCGCCCACATTGGCTTGTTAAAAAATTTTTCAGTATGGTGCTGATTTCCATGTCGTCTCCTACCAATAAAATCTTATTCATTTGCAAAGCTTTCCTTTTTTGTTAAAACGTCCGTCTTTCGGCTCTGACCCGGCTGTTCGATTTTCAATGTGTCAATCCACGTTTCAATCGCCTGTGCCAGGGTATATTGCTGATGCAAAACGGCCATGCCGGTCGCTGGAATTTCCGGATCGTTTTCTTTTGCGGCAAGGTTTTCTTCCAGATATCCTTTTAACACTTTGATGTTGCTTCCGATCTCTTGCAGACATTCCGCCTGTTTTTCTTTTGGCAGACTTTCCAAGTTGACAATCACGGCATTGAAATCCAGAAACAAATGGATAGGCTTGCAGGAAATTTCCTTCATCAGCCGTTGAAATTGCTCATTCCCTTTTTCGGTCAACGAATAAATGGATTTCTCCGGCATCCGCCCTTCCTTTTCTATGCGGCTTTTGATGTACCCGTTTTCCTCCAGTTGTATGACTTTTTTATAAATGGAAGGCGTGCTGATCTTGACCCATTTTGAAATATTGCGATATTCCACTTGCTTCTGAAGGTCATATGCGCTTAACGGTTCTTTCTTTAACATTCCTAATACAATTAAATCAATGGTCGCCATAAAATTTTCCTCCTTGCGCTCTTGACAACTACTATAAATTATAGTAGTATTCTGTTTGCATTTCAACTAGTATAATTTATAGTAGTTGAAATTATACTTTTGTTTTGTGAAAGGAGACACATTATGAATGGTCCAAACAAAAAAATGGAGCTCTTGGGGACTGCTCCGATTCCCAAAGCGCTCCTGGCTATGGGGATCCCTACCATGATCGGTATGCTGGTCAACGCCCTCTATAATCTTGTAGATGCTTATTTTGTCAGCGGCCTGGGGGAAAGTCAGATGGGGGCTATTTCTGTCGTATATCCTCTGGGGCAGGTGATCGTAGGATTGGGGCTGCTGTTCGGAAACGGAGCTGCCTCTTATATTTCCAGGCTTTTGGGGTCGGGAAACTTAGAAAAAGCCAATAAAATTGCAAGCACCGCATTATACAGCAGTCTTTTCGCAGGAGCATTGGTCATCGCCTTGTCCGTTGTTTTCCTGCATCCGATTTTAAAACTGCTGGGCGCGACCCCGGGCATCCTGCCCTATGCGGCGACCTATGCCGGTATTTATCTCATTTCCTGCATCTTCAATGTATTCAACGTGACGATGAACAATATCGTCACCAGTGAAGGCGCTGCGAAAATCACCATGTGCGCTTTATTATTGGGCGCGGTCCTCAACATCGGATTGGATCCCCTGTTTATTTACACGTTGGACCTGGGCATTGCCGGAGCGGCAATTGCTACCGCAATCTCCCAAATCCTGTCTACATCGGTGTACCTGCTGTACATGTTCAGAAAGAAAAGCGTTTTTCTATTCAAAATCAAGGATTGTACTTATTCAAAAGAAATCATGTCCCAAATCTTTAAGATCGGAATCCCTACTCTCGTTTTCCAAGTATTGACGAGCCTTTCCATCTCTTTCATCAACAACGCCGCGGGGAATTACAGCGACGCTGTGATCGCGGCAATGGGCGTGGTGACCCGCCTTGTGTCCATAGGCAGCCTGACGGTCTTTGGCTTTATCAAAGGGTTTCAGCCGATCGCCGGCTACAGCTACGGGGCAAGAAAGTTTGACCGCCTGCATAAATCGATCCGCACTTCCATACTGTGGTCAACGATTTTCTGTGTTGTTTTGGGCTTGGTCTTAATACTGTTTTCTACCTCAATTCTCACCCAATTCACAACTGGTAATGTCGAAATGGTTGCTGTAGGGGCTAAGGCCCTGCGGGCAAATGGGATCACATTTATGCTTTTCGGGTTTTATACGGTGTATTCTTCTCTCTTCCTGGCCTTAGGCAAGGGAAAGGAAGGCTTTATCCTCGGCGCCTGCAGGCAGGGGCTCTGCTTCATTCCGGTTGTCCTCATCCTGCCGCTTTTTTGGGGCATCAACGGAATTTTATATGCCCAGCCCATTGCAGATGTCTTATCAGCTGTGATTGCTGTGTTTATGGCGGTTCATCTGCACAGACGGCTGGAGGTGTGTTGACGTGGATTGTGATTTTTTTCCGGATTGGTTTCGGGAAAAAAGCCTTAGATTTTTTGGAAATTTACCTTTTTTTCAACGGTTGCGCCCCCTTAATCTGATTTGAATCCGCTTTTTACATGCCTGGCACTCATTTTTCCAAGATGAGGCCTCGCAGCCCCGCATCTTTGCGTAAAAAATCTCGGATTTTTTTGAAGTTTACCGGATTTCGGCTTTTGCTGAAAGTCTGCGCCGCACTGCGCCAGGTATGGCAGACCGCTCCCGCAGCTTTGATAGATGGAAAACACGGTTTCTTTCAAAGAAGCCATGGCAAAACTCGGCATCTCCGAGACGGATCTTAACGAAGCGGAGGACGTGGAAGCAGGCGTTATTCCGGTGGAATCAAATTATCCTTAATTGCATCCAGAATTTTTAACCCCCTCGAATTCGAAGGGGTTAAAACCCGGATTATTCTAGCAGCCTTCCATTATCATTCCACTCTCCATACATGATTCCTTTTCTAGTATTTTCAATCAATTTTTTTAATCTACTCTGAAACAGCTCTGGCTGTTTCTTTTTGATTTGGATTGTATCGATTCGTACTCGTTGATATAACTGCGGAAATTTATTGAAGTTTTCCCAAACTACAGAATCACTTTTCAAAGCTTGCAAAAGCTCTTCATCAATCACAAACCCATTTGGTGACATGTCAGGCAATACCGCTCTACCTGCATCTGTCATTTTTCCTTTGCGTTCCAATCTTCTGCATCGTTCTTTATTCAGCTCTGACCATATGCTGCCCTTTCTTCGTGGGGCCAGTCTCTGTACAGTTATTCCGCTATCCATCTTTTTTGTTGTGCTATCGATCCAGCCAAAACACATGGCTTCCTCAACTGCGTCTATATACCAGAAAGTGCCATTATCAACCGGCCTTCCACGTTTCACTGCCACCCAGCATTCTTTTTCCTTGTCATGATTATCTTTTAGCCACTCTCGCAATTCATCGCGATTTTTAGCTGTAAGCAAATTCTTCAATTCCATACCAGTTCTCCAAATTCTTATTTGTCCAAATTGCTCTGAAGTTTAACTCAAAACTTCATATGCTCACTCAATCTCCCATACGAAGGTGGCCGTGTCACTCACATGAATGTCATCTGGCTCAATCTCGATTGAATTTTCCATCACAGGTGCTGCATCATACAAATACTCTTCTGCCAAACTATATCTGGTATTGGAGTAGATGTTCAGCTCACTCCAGTTATAATCAATCGAAAGGAGCTGCCCCAGTTTTACGCCGGATGCTTCACAGAGCAGTTCTGCCTTTCGCTTTGCATTGGAAGCCGCCTCACGCAGGAGATTCTCCTTTACTGCCGTAGCATCCTTTACGGTAAAGGAAATACTCAACTCTGGGTGTGCCAGACATTTTGCGATAGTTGCCAATGCCCGTGACAATTTCTTCATATCAAAATCAAACGAGAGCTTCAACTGGTGGCTGCATACGAAGCCGTTAAATACTTTTTGGTAGTTTCCCTGCTTATCTTTGTAACTGTCGTAATCTGTATCCACATGAAAATTCGTAGTCTTCACAGCATCTTTCTCCAAACCAATGGAAACAAGACTATCATTTAGCTGTATTAACTGCTCTGCTGCCTTATCCATTGCTTTATCGTATTCCTCATCCTTGGCTTTCAGTTTCATGGAAAGTACTACAAAGTCAGGTTTTGTTAATATTTTACCGACTCCTTTTACTGTAATTGTTCTTAACATATTCGCTCCTTCCATTATCATTCCACTCTCTATACATGATTCCTTCTCTAGTATTTTCAATCAAATTTTTCAATCTACTTTATCATAGTTATCGTTCGATAACGAATCTCACCGTTTCCTTCAATTGCTCACTAAATTCTTCAAGTTCCTCATAGGTGATCGCACCTTCATTTATGAGCGAAACAATGTTATAAACCAGCTTCGAACTATTAGTATAGGTCCACCAAATCCACTGAGCCTGCATGAGCTCAAATCACAAGCCGACTGTATGATCACAAACGGCAAAGCATGATATATTCTTCCTCATTTTCATCTACAATTTCAAATCCTATTTTTCGATACATGTTTACCGCATAATTTGCTTTCTGTACGGCAAGTGACGCTTGTTTGTACCCTCTGTCTTTCAAAATACGGAGCATTTCTTGCATCAAAGCAGCTCCAATGCCCAATCCTCGATATTCTTTATATAGGGAAATCGCAAAGGAAGGTGTCGCATCATCAATATGCCCATAATCATCCATAATACGGACCCAAACAGCACCTACCATTTTGGGGCCAACCTCCGCAACCAAACCTATATCGTCTTTTTTCTTCCCAAAGTCGGCTACATAAACCTGCAATTCCGGCTGATTGATAATTGATTTGGGCGGTGCGGGCACTCCCTCCGGCACAAAGATAGCTTCGTACAAAAAAATTTCAAGCAAACAATATTCTTCTTTTAAGATTTCTCTGATTATGTACTCCATAATTACTATCCCCCATAAATATATCGGATTTCGCGCAAATCTTTTCCGCCGATGTTATCGTTCAAATCGTCATCGGTTGCTGAAAACCCTTCTTTTTCGTAAAAATGTCTTGCCCCCAGGTTTTCTTCCAGAACCCACAAAAAAACATCTTTGTAGCCCTGTTTTTTCAATTCAGCAAGAGCAGATTCCAAAAGAGCCTTCCCGAAACCTTTTCCCATATAATCCGGCAATAAATAAATGGAAATGATTTCTCCCTGTCCATCAAACTGGTTAAAACGGGATTTACAAAAACTGCTTGTCCCCACGATGCTTCCATGATCGACACAAACCAGTGTGTTCCAATCCGGGTTTTCTAAAACCGTTGCCCAGCTTCCCTCCGGGATTGAATCAAGATAATCCTGCGGTATTATGCCTTTATACGCATGTTTCCAGCTTTCTTCATATACCCTGCTGATTGCCATTCTGTCATCTGCAGGCGTAATGTATCGAATTTCCACTATGCTCTCACCTCCGTAAATTGCCATTCAGATAGTTCTTTGCAACCGATTTTTCCTGACCATTTGCGGAAACGGACAGCGCGGTCATTGTTGACTTTAAAGCCGACAGCAATAATCATCTGAAGGCTGTAATGGATAACTTCACGATTTACCTGCCTTGAACCTTCGGTTTGAACTATCCGGAATTTCCGGATAGTTGCCTCTTCAGTAAGTTCACCATCCGAATATATTTTTTTGATATGTTCATTGATAGTCCTCACATTTACATCATACAGCACGGCCATCATCTTCTGCGTCAGCCATATATTTTCATCTTCGTAGCGCACTTCCCTACGTCAGCACGATCTCCAACTGCCGCAGCATAAGTCAGATATTCAGCCGCCGAGCTGTGTATCGTTATTTCATCTTTCTTCATTGACATGGTAATCCTCCAGTCTATAAACGTTTCTTAATATTAGCAGATGCTCTTTTAGCAGGAACTATGATAAAATGGCACCATTTTTCACTCCAATCTGTCAATAATATACCATCTTATCGAAATAAGATCAATTCGATCGGATGGCCCTGCCTGGTCCCACAAAGAAACGACTTTAAAGCCTGGCCTTCGAGATTAAGAAAATGTCTCAAAATGTATTGACACAGGCCCAAATAGATTCTATTATCGATATTAATAAACTATAGCGAAAAGTTCGAAAACACTTAGAAAGGGGGGCATGAACTGGTCGTAAGGAAAAGCTAATTTTTAAGGAGGAATTATTATGAAAGTTAAGTATGAAGGAGGTCAGGTGTTGACCGACGCCATGCCTGATCTGAAAAAAACGAAATTCTCGCTCGCAGGTATTGTCTTCTTTATTTTCTGCGCAGTAAGCGGCGGAGCTTTCGGTATCGAATCGATCATTCCGGCTTCCGGTCCCGGGCTGACGCTTGTTCTGTTAATCGTGATCCCGCTTATGTGGGCGCTGCCCATGGGACTTTACGTATCGGAACTGACAAATCTGGCGCCGGTGGATTCCGGTCCGTATGTATGGATGAAAATGGCCTTTGGTGAGTTCTGGGGCTTTGTTTTCGGTCTGTGGATGGCCGTTGCCTGGTATCTGACGGGGGCGTCATACATCGTTCTGGCGACGGATTACATAGGTATGTATGTGGACATGAGTCCTACGGTGGCGCTGATAGTAAAATTCGCAATTATTCTCGTATTTACAGTTGTCAATCTGCTGGGCCTTGAGGAAGTGAATGTTGTAAACACGATCTTCACCTTTATTATTCTGGCCGCCTTCCTGGCAGTAGGCATCGTGGGCTTGGCCAACTGGGAAAACAATCCATTCGACCCGTTCATGAACGTTGAATCGGGCGCGTTCTCCAGCCTTGGCGTGGGTATTGCCATCGGCGTATGGATGTTCTGCGGATACACTGCTATCGCCAATCTGGGCGGTGAGATCGAAAATCCCCGGATCATTCCTAAGGGTATGAAGCTGTGTATTCTAGTTATGGTAATCAGCTATATCCTGCCGACATTGGGCGGAATCGTATCCACAGGCCCGTGGTCTGAATGGGGCACCACCATCGACTATTCAACCGTGCTTCTTACCCATGTAGGAAAGTGGGCCGGAGTGGCATTTATGATTGTAGCCGTCATTTCACAGCTGGCCCTTGTTAACGCCACAACGGCGACTGCGGCCAGATCCTTTATGATCCTCGGTAAAGATCATCTGTGTCCCAAGTTCCTGTCGACGGTTTCCAAGAACCGTAAGGTTCCTATCTGGCCCATCATTATCCTTGCTGTTCTTAACGCGGTACTGGTAAATCTGGATTTTGAAATTCTGGTAATCATACTGTCACCGCTGCTTTTCGTATGCTATACAGGCTTCGCTGTGGCGTTCCTCAAGCTGAGGAAGCTGTATCCAGTGGAAAAAAGAGGCGACCTGTACTATGTTAAAGGCAAGCTTTCGCCCTATTATATTGTGATTGCGATGTTGATCATCGGCATCGTAGGTATCCTGATGAACGGAACGGAATACTTCCTGCTGGGATATGTTCTTATCCTGTTCGCTCTGCTGATGTATATCATCTGCAAGAAGGTATATGGAGGGCTTTCCGTGGAAAATCCTCTGCAGTACCCACTGAATCCGAAGACCGGCCTTGGCAAGGGCGATACCGTAAGAGTCGGAAGATTCTTCCTGATCTTCGGGGTTTTGGCTCTCGGCGGTTCCTTCTTCCTGAGATGGTATGAAGGAGACTGGGGTCACGATTATTACCTGGATCTGTACGGATCGGGCCTGATCAGCAACTGGGAGCTGATGATGACCATATTGACATGGCTGGGTGTTATCATGCTGGCCTTGAGTATTGTTCTTCACCTCGTCGGCAAGAAGGCTGACCCGATCCCGGATGATGAAGAATGCCGAGTAGCATAGTCTGATCCTTTCGGGATTGTTCCATAATGAGTACCGCCAGATAGTGTTTATCTGCTCGGTCTTGTTGGTTCTCATTATGGAACTTTTTTCTTTTATACCATTTTATATCGCTGCGAAAAGTAACAAACTACTTTCTGAATCCGAATAAATTTGATAGAATATATCATATAAGCAGCAGCTCTATGTTAATATTGACTAGTCGTTGTAACGTCCTATTAAAGGAGGGCAATCATGAAAAAGGACTATGAAGCTTTATTTACCCCGTGGCGCATCGGCGATTGTGAAATAAAAAACAGAATCGTCCAATGCTCCATGGGCGGAACTTCCATCTTCGGATGGATGGAGCCCAATCATTTTGATAAAGAAGCAGCCAATTTTCTGCTGGAGCGGGCCAAAGGCGACGCGGGCCTCATTCTGCCGGGAATCGCGCCGATTCGCGATACTTTCTTTGGCAAATGGCTCTACCAGGGAAAAGGGAAATTCAAGGAGTTAAAAGCGTTTATGGATGAGTTCCATAAAACCGGCTGCAAACTCTTTGTGCAGCTGACAGCCGGTTTTGGACGCTCCATGGCTGTAAACGAATTGATGGAAACGATCTATTGCAATAAGTTTCTAAGAACAATCGGAAAACCGATTATGAACGTTGAATATCTTTGTGCCAGCGCTTCCCCGAACCCGAACAGATGGAGCGATAAGGTTCCGTCAAGAGCGCTTACGGTGGAAGAGATTCATGAAATGGTCGAGGCCTTCGCCAAAACAGCCAAGCTCTGTAAAGAAGCCGGCGTGGATGGCATCGAAGTCCACGCGGTACATGAAGGCTACCTGCTGGACCAGTTTACGATGAAGTATTCCAACCAGAGAACAGACCAATATGGAGGTTCCTTTGAAAACCGATATCGTTTCCCGGTGGAGATCGTAAAAGCCATCAAAGCCGAATGCGGCAGCGATTTTCCAGTGTCGCTTAGATATTCTGTGGTTTCGAAAACAAAAGGTTTTCGGAAAGGGGCCCTTCCCGGTGAAGAATATGATGAGGTTGGGCGCGATATGGAAGAGTCGGAGCGGGCGGCAAAGTATCTGCAGGATGCGGGTTATGATATGCTCAACTGTGACAACGGTACATATGACGCTTGGTACTGGGCGCATCCGCCTGGTTACATGCCGGAAAACTGCAACCTGGAATATGTCAAGCACATCAAAGAGTTCGTCGATATTCCTGTCGTTTGCGCCGGAAAAATGACACCCGAGGCCGCCGCCAAAGCCATCGAAGAAGGCAGTATCGATGGTATGGGGGTCGCGCGCCAGTTCCTCGTTGATCCTAACTGGATCACAAAACTGATGGAGGACCGGGAAGAGGATATCAAACCTTGTATCAACTGCCATAATGCGTGCTTTACCATGGCCTCCTATGAGGGAGCGCCGAACGTTCAGGACATGGACGATACGCGGGGAATGGCGCGCTGCGCCTTGAATCCAAGGACCATGCAGTCGAAAAAGTACAAGATTGAAAAAACATCCCACCCGAAAAACATCGCCATTATCGGCGGAGGGATCGGCGGCATGGAATCGGCGCTCGTGTTAAAGGCCAGAGGCCATCATGTTACGATTTACGAAAAGAGCGGTGAACTGGGCGGCATCTTTATTCAGGCTGCAGCGCCATCGTTCAAGGAAAAGGATCGCGCTTTAATTGAATGGTATAAACGAGCGGTCGCAAAAGAAGGCATAGAAGTGAAATTTCATACCGAGGTGAACGATGTCAGCGGTTTGAACGCAGATGAAGTAATCATCGCAACCGGCTCCACCGCCAAGGTACCGCCGATCCAGGGCATCGAAAAGGCGATCAAAGCAACGGACTATCTGTCGGGGGCTAATGTGGGCGAAAACGTAGTGATCATCGGCGGCGGGCTGACCGGCTGCGAAATCGCATACGACCTGATCTTAAAAGGCAAAAAACCGTGTATCATTGAGAGCCTCAATGACCTGATCTGCGCAAAAGGCGTATGCCTTGCAAATTCGTCGTTTTTGAGAGAAATGATCGCTTACAAAAAAGCCCCTGTGCATCTCAACTCGACGGTCTGCGAAATCAAGGAGCATTCCGTCATCATCGAAAACAGCGATGGAAAGCTGAACGAAATCCAGGCGGATTCCGTGATTTATTCCGTTGGTTACACCCCAACGCCGCTCCATGAAAAAGCGAAAAACATTCACCTGGTTGGAGACTGCGACAATGTGGGCAATCTGAGGACCGTAATATGGAGAGCCTGGGATATTGGGATGAAATTGTAATTAGGCTGGGTCGGTTGCTGGCGATTTTGGCGGAGCCGCCTGCGGTGCGGGCAATGTGGGCGTTATTGGCAGGAGCCTAGAGCTGGCTAATTAAGGCGGGGCGAAAAGGCTCGTCAAAGTAGGAATGTGGTAAAAGGATATAAAAATTGGTTTTGCGATTTTTTATATCCTTTTTCAGTGGTTGGAGGCAGTACATTGGAGGTCGTTCTCAATTTCAAAGCAAATCTTATAAACAATGCGAGGTATTTTTATTTCTTAAAATATATCTTTAGCAAATTCGATTTTCTTAAATTCCAAATAGTTACTAATGTAATCGATTTTCATTAAATCTTTTATACGGATTCTTTCTGGTCGTGTTATTATCTTACTCAATTGTCTTCTTAATAATAAATAGTCATTTATTATATTTGCTACATATATAATTGCTGTCTCTACAGATATAATACTCAACATTAAAGAATCAATATAACTCGAGAAAACTATAGATTTTTTAACAGAATTATTGCTTAATCCAATGTAAAAGCTATGTGTACTATTTGACAATATATTAAAAATAGCTGATTCTAAGTCTTGACTAAAAATTCCAACTCTTTTCCTGTTATAAAACTGTTTCCCCGAAAGAATCATACTCTTTTCTTTATTGCTAGCCGTTGAATATATACTACTTTTTTTGATTTCTTCTATTACAAAACTTATATCCATAAGTCTCATTCTATAACTATCCATTGGAATATTTATTTTTTTATAAATGTCTTTAATATTTTTATTATAATTAAGGAGTTGTAGGTTGTATCTGAAGTTAACCTCTTCATCAGAAATACCTCTTTCTGAGATATAAAAGTATACATTAGCAGCATCCATTATATTTCGGGTCGCTGAAGCAATTAAAGCAATATCTAATTCTGAATACTCATTTTGACCAATATTAAATAATTTGATAATACTATTACAATGCAACAATACCTTTTCTACTACCTTTTCAGCTTGTGCAGATTTTATAGTTGTTGCCCTTTTACTTCCGGAAACTAAACTTACTTTTTTTCCGATATCGTAAAGTTCATTTAATTCCTTTAGTCTTATTCCGTATTGATTTTTCTCCATATTATTTTTCTCTCCATCTATTAGTATCAGTGATTGAGATATGACTTGACCATCGAAAAAAGTTCGGTTTTGCTCCATAGTTTCTTTTCACGAGATAAAACTGCTTCCCTATACTCACCCGGCGTCATCCCCGGCCCCACCCATATGGAAACTTATCCATTTCTATTCCTCTAGACATCCGTAAAATCAACCTCCCCGCACCACCAACGCCACACATTCTGTATGCCGCGTCCCAGCAAAATTATCAAACGGTTTCAAACTCCTAACCTCATACCCATAATACTGCAAATAATAAAGATTCTCCACCAGCGTCTTCGGATTGCAGGAAACATAAACCATCTGCTCAACCCCATAGCTGATAATCTTATCCAGCGCTTTGGGCGAAATCCCCATGCGCGGCGGATCCACCACGATCACATCGGGCTTTTCCGTTACCGTTTCCAACACCTCGAAAACATCGCCCGCGATAAACTGGCAGTTGTCCAGGCCATTGAGAGCGGCGTTGCTTTTAGCCGCCGCCACCGCTTCCTCCACCAGTTCCACGCCCACAGCCTTCCTGGCCTTTTTCGCCAGGGTCTGGGTAATGGTTCCCGTGCCGCAGAACAGGTCAAAAGCCACTTTGCCGCTGAAATCGTCGATCAGATTGATGGCATAGGAATAGAGATTCTCCACCGCTTCCACGTTGGTCTGGAAAAAGGAAAAGGCGCTGACCTTGAAATCCAGGTCCATGATCCGTTCCATATAATAATCACGGCCCCACAACGTTTTCAGCTCATCGCACTTAACCGCATCGGCCAGGCTATCGTTAAAGGTCCGCAGAATTCCAACTAAAGTATGCTCCAGCGGAAGCTGCTGCAAAGCTTTCACATACCCTTCCTCGTCAAAGCCAGGCTCCGTAGAAGTGACCAGGTTGACCAGCAGCTCGCCGGTATGCACGCCCCTGCGCACAATCAGATGGCGCAGCAGGCCCTTGTGGGATTTTTTATGGTAAAATGAATAGCCTTTCTCCTGGCAAAAGTCCAAGGTGGCCCGCAAAACCCGATTAAAATCTTCGTGAACCAGCTGACACTGATCCACAGTAACGATGGACATAAAATGCTTTTTGCGATGCATGCCCAGGGTCATATCGCCGCCTTTCTCCATATCGCCGAAGGTATATTCCATCTTATTGCGATAGCGGTACTGGCTGGGCGCAGGCTCGATGGGAAGGATTTCCCCGCAGGCAATGCCCTTTTTTTCAAGAAGGTTGAGGACCTCCTGTTCCTTGATTTTCAACTGTTCCGCATAAGGCGTCCCCTGATAAATGCATCCGCCGCAGAACTCATCGTGTTTACATACTTCCATAAAATACCTCTCCTTAGTTAAAATGCTCTGTACTTATCATAAAACTCTTTTTTATATTCTAGAAAACGGTCTTCCTCAATGGCTTTGCGAATGTCCATGGCTGGCAATTCTGGTCGGCTGTACGCAGTCAAACATATCGACGCCCCGCTTCACTCCTTCAAACAAGTAATCAGGTTCCCGACTCTCATCAAATATCGGGGCTTGTCCGCCGGCAGATGGTCGACGCAGTCATCCAAAACCTTGCACATCAACTCCTTTAGCTCTCCCACACTGAGACCGCCGACGGCATACCCAGCAAATTCAATTCGACAACCTCTTCGGCAGACTGTTTGCACAGGTCCTTATTCATGCCTCCCTGCATGATGCCAAAGAGCGCCTGAGCTTCCGTATCCTTCCAAGCCGCCTTACAGCACTTGAGCCACCTGGTGGTTCGCTCCAGCGAATCCTTTACATAGCTGCGGTCAGCCGGATAAGGAGCGCATTCATCAAAAGCCATCATAATGTCCGATCCCAGCGCCGTCTGTACTTCGATGGATTTTTCCGGCGAAAGCATGTGTTTGGAACCGTCGATGTGGGAGCGGAACTCCACGCCTTCTTTGGTGATCTTGCGCAGATCGCCCAGGCTGAGTACCTGGAATCCGTCGTTCCCACCGGCATAAAAACAGGAGTTTCAATAGTTCCGTGGGGCGCTTTTCCCCCTCCTTGCCTTGAATCGAGGGTGGTTTTTTGTTAATTCATAGGTTACCGCTGTCCGCAGTAAAATACACAAAGGGAAACTGAGTCGCCGCCAAAATGGACGAGCTGGAATTACACCTGCCCATCTTCATCGACACTTTAGTGACCTGCACCGCTTCCATGGTATATGTAGGCCGCATTCCATGAAGATACATGTTTACATAGTGAAATATCTCTAATACAATCGTTCTTTGCATTTTGGATCAGAAGAATTTACACGAATGCAGAAGCTTATAAAGTTCCCATTTACCGGAAATATGCAGCTTTTTATACAGATTGCTTTTATGCTTTTTTAAAGTATGCAAACTGATACACAGTTTCTCTATGATTTCTTCCGTCGGCACTTCCGCCAGAAGAAGTTTTAAAATTTCATTCTCCCGATGAGTCAACCCATATTCTGCCGCAAGCATTTCCACAGAAGCAGCCATGCCTTCCCCGTAATTTTTTTCTATCTCCTTATACAGCCTAAAAGACAGGTGGTTTTTTAATTGATCCAGCATGTACATTTCTTTGTCCGAAAAATCAGGGGTTCCTTTCATTCTGTAAATGGACACCACTCCTAAAAATTCTTCTCTATGAGCAAGACTTATCTGTGCGGAGTAATGAATATTCGCACCGCTGTAAACCTCTTTAAAAAATTTTGTATTGGTTCGGGTTTCTTCTGAAAGCAGATCCGTCTCACGATATGTCATACTTTCCTTTGCAAAGAAAATCCACCGGCTGTAATCATCATGCTTAAACCGTTCCAGATAATTAGATAGTATCTCCACATCTCCGCCGTTTACGGTAACCGGACGTTCTAATTTATACTCCCCCGTATTTGAAGAAAGAACAAAGGTTGCGATTCCATATGGAATCAGAACTTGCAGCAGCTTTAAAAAAGCCAATCGCATTTCATCTAAATCCTCCATCGTATGGATCATATAGATAATCCGACTGATGATTCCCAATTCATTTTTTTCGATGTATTCCATAAGCGCCCTCACATGGGTTCCATTTAACGGAAGCTTCCTATCATTTTTTCGCAACGACGAAAAAATTTCACGATATTCAACTTTGCGGCAACGCCGTACTCAATGGAGAATATCGTATAACTTGCGAGCCGTGTCGAGTAAGTTTCAGTATTTTTTACCCTGCGGCAACGCCGTACACATGGTAAAAATACTATCCCTATTTTATCACAGAAGAGTGGAGTACGAAAGGAAATCTAAAGGTATCAGGTGGAATAAAAATACTGCCTGGTAGTAGTTCTTCTGGGAATAGGGTAAAAAAATAACCCCTGCCGCTAATTGAATCTCAAGTTTTCGAAAGGTATATTTAGGTTAGATAATTATCAGAAAATTAAATAAATGTTCCGGAACATCTCAAAAAAGGAGATGAGAGACTCAATGAAAACAGTTGACTTAATCATTAAAAGTAAGGCAGTATATACAGGTACGGCGGCAACACCGCAAGAGGCCTGTATTGTAATCAGGGATGGCATCATTATCGACGTCTGCACTATATCAGAGGGCGACCAATACCAATGTTCTCCCGACCACGTATTTGTTTTTAACGAAGGGATGGTGCTTCCAGGTTTTATCGATGCTCATACCCATATACTGGCAACGGCCGCTTCAGAGGGGGTTATGCGGGTAGATCTATCTAACGCAACCTCTGAGCAAAACTGTATCCAACTGATCCAAGAGCATCTACAAAAAAACCCAGGGCTTTCCTGTGTCGTAGGTGGCGGTTGGTTTGTCAGCGGCTGGGATATCGAAGCCCTGCCGGATCGAAAAATGCTGGATTTGTATTTCCCTGATATTCCCGTTTATCTTTCTTCCTCGGACGGCCACACCAGTTGGCTCAACGGAAAAGCTTTGGAACTATGCGGGATTACAAGGAATACTACAGTAAAATTCGGCGAAGTACAAAAGGATGAAAATGGCGAGCCCACCGGTATTTTATGCGATATTGCGGCGATTTCACTGATTTCAAAAGAAACGGCCAGACCTTCACCTGACGCAATTCAAAGAAACTTACAATATTTTTCAAGCAAAGGCGTCACTTCCATAGCAGATGTTTCTGCAAATCCGATCCTTGAAGAAGAACCTGTGGAATACGCGCCTTTGCTGCAGCTGAAGAAAGAATCCAAGCTGACAGCCCGCCTTCATTTATATCCAAGTTTGGGAGACGACGGTGACTTTTCCATAGCGAAGCAGCTTTTGAAAAAATACTGCTACGATGACCTACAAATCTCAGGGCTGAAGCAGTTTATCGATGGTACCACCAGCGCATATTCGGCTGCATTAACGGAGGAATATACAGATAAACCAGGCGAATTCGGCTGTGTGAATTATCCCCCGCAGTTCTACAAGGAACTGGTACGGGCGGCAAATCAACAGGGCTTTGGTGTAAAGCTCCATGCCATCGGTGACCGCGCCGTTGGCATCGCTTTGGACGCTTACCAATACGCAAGGGAGGCAAGCAGCCCCCCTGCTATACGAAATTGCATCGAGCACATCGAAAACGCGCTTCCGTCTGATCTGTGTCGCTTTTCGAAAAATGGCGTGATCGCCTCTATGCAGCCCTTCCATTTATCTCTGGATCGTATGGAAAAGCTGGTGCGGCTGGGCGTTGAACGCGCAAAAACAGTATGGCCATTCCGGAAACTGCTCGATTATGGGACAGTTCTTGCGTTTGGCTCCGACTTTCCTGTGGCAGACTGTAATCCGCTTGAGGGCATCTATGCAGCCGTAACCCGCGCCCTTCCCGATGGTGCCCCTGCAACCACGTGTCCGGAAGAAAGAATAACGCTTAAAGAAGCAATCGACAGTTTTACGAAAGGGGGCGCTTATTCCTTGGGCAGAGAGCAGGAGCTTGGAACCATCGAATCTGGAAAACTGGCCGACATCGTTGTTTTAGATAAAAATCTGTTTTCTATAAATACTGCACAGATATTAGATACTTCCCCGCTCATGACGATTATGAATGGGCGAATCGTCTATCATGTAAATCAAAAGGAGGTCGAATAATGAACCCTATTATTGAAAACGAATTTGGCACAAAAAAAATCACCCCTTTATTCTGGAAATACTCTCTTCTGGCCTTAGCAGGTCAACTTTTTCAATCCTGTTCATTGATTGCAGACGGAATTTTTATCGGCAATGGCATTGGCGGGATAGGGCTTGCCGCATTTGGCATTATTGCTCCCTTCCTGACCTTCTTTGCCGCAATGTCGGGGCTGTTTACAACCGGTGCCGCCACAATGGCCGCCACACAGCTTGGCTCAGGCGATAAAGAAGGCGCCCGTCAGGTTTACGGAACAACGGTTGCGGCTGTCATTCTCTTCTCTGTACTTTTCTCCGTAATGGCAATTATTTTTAGAGAGCCATTGCTCACTGCATTTGGCGCGACAGAAAGCATATTGCCTTTCGCAAAAGAATATCTGCTGATCTGGCTGATTGGATTCCCCTTCTGTATGCTGGGCGGCCTGGCGTACGCGTTTACCCGTATTGAAGAAAAGCCGGGAATCGCCGCACTGGGATATATGCTTCCAATTATACTGACGATTCCATTGGAATTCTTTCTGATTTTTAAGTTAAAAATTGGAATGGCCGGAGCGGCGCTCCCGTGGATTATTTCTGTAGGGTTCTCCTCCGTCTTACTTCTTTATCTTCAGGCAAAAGGAAAGGTATTCCGAATCAAAGCGTCTGATTTCAAGCTGGACTTTAAGCTGCTTGGAAAAAGCTTAAAAATAGGCTTTGCCACCTTTGTAATCCAGATCTGTACAACAATTGCTACCATTATTATCAATAACCAGATCGTTGCATTCGGCGGTGGCGAATTGGAAATAGGCGCTTTCGGCATTATCAATGGATATATTGCCTTTTTAGTTATGCTGGTATGCAACTCCTTTGTCTCCGGTCTGCAGCCTATCGTAAGCTTTAACAGGGGCGCAGGCTACATGCAGCGTGTAGCAAAAACAATTAAAACCGCCATATTGCAGGGCGGTCTTGCGATCGTGACAGTGGTAGCTTTGGTGCTGTTGTTTATTGAGCCTATCTCCGGTATCTTTGCAGGAACTGACCAAGAGTTGGCCCGCACCTGCATGGATATTTCCAAAATCTTCTTGCTTATGTACGCCTTTGGAACCATGTCCATGCTTGTATCTGGATATTACGTAGCTGTTGAAAAAGTAGGCCTGTCTATTCTGACTGCTGTTTCAAGGATCATTCTATTTGCAGTGCCGCTTCTCTTCATTTTGCCGCACTTTTGGGGGATCCAAGGGATTTGGATAGCACAGCCAAGTGCAGATATTCTCGCATTTGCACTGTCGACTATGCTGATCCTAAGAGAATATCACCTCTTGAAACAGCAGTAGATGTTCTTCGAAAAATGCGACCTGATGCAGCGCAAAAAAATACCTGCGGTTAGACACTGTTAAATGTTCCCGTATCGCATTCTATCCTTCAAATTCCATATGTTATTATGGCAATATAATGGGGCCTGGCTAATTATTTAAAACTACGCCAAGCCTCATTATTTTTCAGATAAATTTCTTCTTTAAGATCTCCATCAAATACCTCTCCTTTAACTAAAATTAATTAAAATGTCCCATACTTATCATAAAACTCTTTTTTATATTCCAGAAAACGATCTTCCTCAATGGCTTTGCGAATGTTTTTCATCAAATTGACCAGGAAATGCAGGTTGTGGTTGGAAAGCAGCATGGAAGACAGCATCTCATTGCACTTGAACAGATGGCGCAGATAGGCCCGGGAATAATTCCGGCAGGTGTAGCAATCGCACTGATGATCCAGCGGGCTGAAATCCCGTTCATATTGGGCGTTTTTAATATTCACCTTTCCGGCCGAAGTCATGGCCATTCCATGGCGGGCGATTCTGGTCGGCAGCACGCAGTCAAACATATCGACGCCCCGCTCCACCCCTTCAAACAGGTAGTCCGGCGTACCGACTCCCATTAAATACCGGGGCTTGTCCGCCGGCAGATGATCGACACAATCGTCCAAAACCTCGCACATCAAATCCTTGGGTTCTCCCACGCTGAGGCCGCCGATGGCATAGCCGGGCAAATCCAGCTCTACAATCTCTTCGGCGGACTGTTTGCGCAGGTCCTTATACATGCCGCCCTGCATGATGCCAAAGAGCGCTTGGTGTTCCGTATCCTTCCAAGCCGCCTTGCAGCGCTTGAGCCACCTGGTGGTTCGCTCCAGCGAATCCTTCACATAGCTGCGGTCAGCCGGATAAGGCGCGCACTCGTCAAAAGCCATCATAATGTCCGATCCCAGCGCCGTCTGCACCTCGATGGATTTCTCAGGCGAAAGCATGTGTTTGGAACCGTCGATGTGTGAGCGGAACTCCACGCCTTCCTCGGTAATCTTGCGCAAATCGCCCAGGCTGAACACCTGAAAGCCGCCGCTGTCCGTAAGGATCGGCCTGTCCCAATTCATAAATTTATGAAGGCCTCCCGCCTCCCGCACAATATCGTGTCCCGGACGCAGATATAAATGATAGGTGTTGGACAAGATGATCTCCGCACCCAGTTCTTTCACTTCTTCCGGGCGCATGGCTTTTACCGTAGCCGCCGTTCCCACCGGCATGAAAACCGGAGTTTCAATGGTTCCGTGGGGCGCTGTCACCCTCCCCCGTCTTGCCTTGGATCGAGGGTCGGTCTTTATTAGTTCATAGGTTACTGCTGTCATAGGTTCTCCTTTTATCCTTCGTGTTTTTCTCTGCTTTATCAGCCATATTATCATACCACACCCAATTTACTTTTTAAACCGCCAGGTATATAATTATTGGAAAGAGCTGCTGCAAATGATACCCAAAAAGGAGGAATGAGAATGGCTTATTTTACCACGAGCGATCAGTGCAAACTGTACTATGAAGAACATGGAAGCGGCGAACCTTTGATTTTTATCCATGGCTGGTCCTGCAACCACAAATTTTTCAAATATCAAGTGGATGAATTCGCAAAAAACTACCGGGTCATCTTGTATGATCTTCGAGGCCATGGTCAGTCCGATCGTTCCCAGATTACAGAGCGGGGTATGAATCTCAACCGTTTCGCTTCCGATCTTCACGAGCTGATCGAACATCTGGGCCTGGATCAAGTGTCTGTCGTCGGCTGGTCTATGGGAACCAGTACCTTGCTGGCCTATGCGAGAGAATTCAAGTGTCAGTACATAAAAAAGATGTGCTTTATCGACATGACACCAAAACTTTTGAATGACCCCCAATGGAAGCTGGGTCAGAGCTGCACCTTTGACATTGTGCAAAATCTCCAATTCATGGCCGCCATTGCGGTCAGCTGGGAATTCGCCGCAAAGCTGTTCATTCCCAATGTTTTCGCAAAAGACTATGACCAGGAATCGGAAGAGTTCCAGTGGGTCTTTAAAGAAGCGCTGGACAATACGCCCCACTGCATGATGAACATGTGGATCGCCATGGCGATTGAGGATTTCCGCCCGGTCCTGCCGACCATCAAAGTGCCGGTACTTTTAGCTTACAGCGGAGACGGTCTGATTTACGGCCCGTCCCATGGCGAATATATGAAAGAGCATCTGGGCACAGACAGCAAACTGGTCATCTTCCCCGGCTGCGGACACGGTCTTTTCCTCGAGGATCCGCAAAAATTCAACAGTGAACTGAAGGACTTCCTGGAAGACTGATTTGATAAGTTTCGCCCATAAAAAAACGAACACAGAAAAAGTGTCGCCCCGGCAGTATCCGCATTGGAAAGCGGATGCACATTCATAGCCGCAGTGACACTTTTTCATTTGTTTTATTCTTTGCTTTTAATCAGCTCCACATTTTTAATCTCAATGTCGCTCAGATAGCCGCCTTGATCAAAGGTCTGAGGATCCACTGTTCCCTCATACCAGTCTTTACCTTCAAAATAAGCCGCCAGCTGAGAGTCATTGAAAATCCGTCCATGCCTTGCCATGATTTCATTTCTCGCGATCCGCAGCTCCTCGGATGTCAGCCCCTGCAGATCTTCTTCTGTCAAAAGCTCTTCTGAGCTATTGGGAATTATGTAATCTTCATTGGCCTGCTTGGTGGTTTCTTCCGTGGCCTGGGTCGATTCTTCAGTAGCCAGCGTTTCCTCGTCTGTGATGCTGTTTTTCACCTTGACCACTTCATAATGGCGGGTTTCTGCCTCATTTATGATACTCTTCCATTCAATATCCCTGCCTTTGAAAGTGAGTACCCCGTTTCCGCTGTTGCCGGCTCCATCGTTGGAAAAGGTATAATAGGCTTCCCCGTCTTTTATAGTTGCGCCGATATCTTTGACTACGATGCTGTTGTAAGCGGCTCCTCCGTCATAAAAGCTCAGGGAAATCCGCATCGTTCCTCCATTGACGTCAGTAATTTCCAGTCGAACGCCGCCAGAGCTTTCAATATCGTCGGTCCCACGCTCCTGCCAGACACCAATATAATCATTATACTTAATGGAATCCGGATCTTGAAAGACCGAACTCTGTAGGAGTACAACGACTACTACGATTACCAATACTACTGCAAAGCCGATTTTGAGATACTTGGTCGGAATGGGGAATTCCTTTTCCCGCTCCGACCTCAGCTTAAAATCATATTCTTTTTCCTGAGGCGTCGGTGCTGGCGGCGGCCCCTGCATGGGCGGCTCTTCCTTCACGGCTTCTTCTTTTACCAGCTTTTTCTGTTTGACCGGAGCGCCGCAATATTTACAGAAATGACTGCGATTACTAATCTTCTTAAAACAATTTTTACAAAACATGACTTACTCCTGGTTTATATAAAGACTGCATCGCTGCAAAAGCTGCGATGCATGAAAATTTCTACGGTTCGATTATACATGAACAGAAAGGGGAAGTCAATTTTTCAGAATTGAATATCACAAAATCAACATCATCCATTTACAGCAGCCATTTCTGCAAGGTACGATTCAAAACCTCAATATCGATCGGCTTGGCAATATGATCATTCATTCCCGCCCGCAGCGCTTCCTGTACATCTTCTGCGAAAGCATTGGCTGTCATTGCTACAATCGGGATATCCTGCGCATCGGACCGCTTTAGTCCCCGAATATAGCTGGCAGCCTGATATCCATCCATAACCGGCATCTGAATATCCATTAAAATGAGATCATAATACCCTTCCGAAGAATCCTCGAATTTGTTTACAGCCTCATCGCCGTTAAAAGCTTCTTCGATTTGGATATCTGCTTCCTTGAGCAGTTCACTGGCAATTTCCATATTGAGCATATTATCTTCCACCAGTAGAATCCGTTTATTGCTGTATTGATCCGCCCAATCGATAACCGGCCCTTCTTCTCCCCGATCATTCAACTCATTGAGCAGATAGCAGAAATTCGAACGATAAAATGGCTTGGAAAGGAATCCGGTTACACCTTTTTCCTTTACATCTTCTTCAATCTCTGACCAGTCATATGCGGTGAGGAATATAATTGGAACTTCCGACCCAACAATTTTGCGAATTTGCACAGCCGTTTCCGCTCCATCCATTTCCGGCATCTTCCAGTCCAGCAGGATCACCTTATAAGCTTGATCGTCTTCCTGGGCCCTGCGGATCATCTCCAGAGCGGTCTTGCCGCTATCTGTACAGTGCGCTTCAATACCCATATCACGAAGGATTTCGATCGCTGCGCTGCAAGCCTGCCTATCGTCATCAATGATCAGGGCTCTGGCGCCGATCCAAAATTCGGGTACCATTTCCTGCCTTGCTTCCTCTAATTTAAGCGACAGGGTTACCGTGAAGACGGATCCCTTGCCGGTCTGGCTTTTGACATCAATATGACCGTTCATCATATCAATAATATTCTTTGTAATTGCCATGCCCAGGCCAGTCCCCGCAATCCAGCTGGTCGAAGAATCCTGTACCCGTTCAAACGGCAGGAACAATTTTTCTTGAAACTCTTTAGACATTCCGATACCGGTATCCGTGCAGCGAATTTGATACATTCCATATCCTTTGCGCGTGCTGGAAAGCTGCTCTGCCTCTATGAGGATTCTGCCGCCGGCAAGGGTATATTTAACCGCATTGCTGAAAATATTGAGACATATCTGCCGAAGCCGCAGCGGATCGCCGATGATTTGTTCATTTCTTAGAGGCGCCAGCCGGACGTCAATCTCCAGATCATGAGATTTTGCCTGCGGGCGAACCAAATTTACCGTCTCGATCAGTAGCTCCGCCAAATTAAAAGGTTCTTCCCTCATAATCAGTTTGCCGCTTTCTATTTTTGACATATCCAGGACATCATTAATCAAATTTAGCAGATGGGTACTGGAAAGATCAATCTTATCCAGGCAATCTTTGATTCGTTCTCTATCATCCAGATGCGCCTTGGCGATTGTCGTCATCCCTACAATTGCGTTCATCGGCGTTCGAATATCATGGCTCATATTGGAAAGGAACCGGCTCTTTGCTTCATTTGCCGCATTGGCGTTTTCCAGCGCGCTCTGCATCATTTTGCGGTTTTGCTCTTCTTCATATTTTTGCTCATCCACGCGTCTGGACAACAAAATCGCCATCTGTTCCTCGGAATAAGGATTATCCACATGGATGATCTGGGCCGAAATCCAATGCTGCTTCCCATCCGTCAAAAGTGCCCTTGCTTCTATAAATACTTCTTTTTTCTTTTTCCCTAAAATTTCTTTCAAACGATCGATGGAAAACCGCTTTTCATATTCCTCTTTGGCATCTGATTCCAAAATCCGGCCGAAGGCATCGTATAAGGCCGTGTAGGACCTGGGATTGCCCATATCGATTTTCAGCTCTTGTTCAAAATACAAAACATCGATTTGGTCCGCAGAAAGATTAATGCTGATAATCACCGGATAGGCGTTGGAAATGGCGCTGAGCAGGGTTCTGCGTTCCAAAAGCTTTTCCTTTTCCTCTTCCTCCTCAGCCAGCTTTTCTTTGGTTACATCGTGGAAGGTAGCCACCAGCACCGGCTTACCATTTTCATCCATGGTTTTCTCAACAATCCCCGACGACCAAAAATAAGAGCCGTCCGTTCTGAATATCCGATTCAGGAATGTTTGCTTTGTTCCTCTTTCAACGGCATTCTTAAAAATTCGCTCTGTTTCCTCCATGTCATCCGGATGAATGATGGTTGAGAGCAGCATTCCTTTTGTGTCAACGTCATCTTGACGATAATGAACCATTCGCAGCCCTTCTTTATTGAGTTGAATAAACTGATGGGGTGCATCGATTGTCACCACGGCAATTCCCTCTGGAATGGAATTATATAGATGGCTGATATAATTGGCCTGGCTTTTCAATTTGCGGTTAGCCTTGCGGCCATGCCATAGATAAAACAGAACCAGCGCCGCAATACCCAGGATGACTGCAATCATCAGAACCATGGTCCTGGCAAGAATTTTGTTGCTCTGTTCACTGATGATATCTTCGGGAATGATGGAAATCAGATACCAATCCGTAGCGTGCTTCAGAGGAACATAGCAGAAAACAGTCGCTTCTTGATTATAGTTGAATAAAGCCCATCCGTTTTCCTTTTTCTGAAGGGATTTCTGGAATTGGTTTATAGTTTGCAGATCGTTTTCATCCTCAGGCAGCATATCAAATAAATTCTTTACCGTCTTGTTACTATTAGGGTGAGAAGAACGGATTAGAATCTCACCATCATGATCGGCAATATAAGAAAATCCTTCATTATTATAAAAAGAAAGGGAAAAACGATCAGCAATATTTCGTACTTCATATTCTTTAATTAGATACCCGTTTCGACCGTCGGAAAAGGTCACTTTTCTGTAGAGATCAATCACGTTAACGCCGGAAGTGCTGCTGATATGCGGATCCACGACGCCTTCTGTGTTCTGGTTTTTTTCCAGACTGTCAGCTGCCTGGGCATCGGCAAGACCGCTGGGAATCCATTGACCGTTTGAAAGGTAAAGGCGGATTCCGCCTTCGGTCTGCGTCCTCAAAAGGTTGTTCAGCGTTTTCGAATCATTAGAAGTGATTTTACTGAGATAGGAGCTTATCGTTTCCAAGGACTGAAAATCTTTGCTCAGCAAAAGACCCAATCCATTGGTCCCCTGCTTCGTACTCTCAGTAATCGTATTGATTGATTCCTGCCACAACTGATTCTTTACGTCTTTGATATAAAGAACCGTGACCGAGCACAGCAAAGATGCAATGAGCACCGCCGCCAATGCCGTTTTTTTCCATATATTAGAAATCATCATTTCATCCTCTGCTGTTCATCCATCCACGTCATAATTGTATCAACGGTTTCTCCAGAGAGCAGTTTTTGCGCTGCTTCAGCGGTTATTTCCCAAATGGGAAGTTCTAAAAGGCTGTCTGATCCAATCACAGTCCGTCCCGACTGATAACATTCAACCAGCGGCTGAATTTCTTCGGTTGAGGATGGCTGGCCTTGTTTCAAAGGACTGAACGATGACTGATTATCGGCAAACTTCTGTATGGAATCTTCCCTTGTAAAATATTCAACAAATTTCAGGGCTTGTTCTTTATTGGCGCTGCCTTCGTTGACGCTCAACCGGGTATCGGCATTGACCACCAGGACCGAACCATCCTTCCTTGCCGGATACGGTACAACGGTAAAGTTCAATTTCGAATTCATGTTTTTGGCCCGGCCGGCAGCCCAGCCTCCGGTCAGCATAAATGGGGATTCTCCTTTTACGAATTCTTCCAGATCATCAGAAGTCTTTTCGGTTTTTAGCGCTTTCTCAGCATCAACATATCCCCGGTCGATAAAACGCTTTGCCAGAAGAAAACCCGGTCTCAGGTAAGTACTGAGCAGTTCTTCATTCTTGTTAATCTTTGCGAACAGCTCTTTCTGTCTGTCTTCATGATAAACCAAATCAAACCCTACGGCAATAGCCAGGGTTTTTATGGAAATGTCGTTATTGGCGATGATCGGTGTGATTCCCTGCTCCTTAAAAAATTGACAGACCTGTTCCCATTCTGCTAAATTGTCCGGAATTTCTTGTCCATATTCCTTGAGCAGTTCTTCATTGCAGTATAATCCAAAGGCGGAAACCGTAGTAGGAACCCACAGGATTTTTCCATTTTCCTCCATCTGGCTGATCATGCTGTCTGAGTAGGAGGAAATGCAATTTAATTGGGACAGATCCGCCAGCTGTCCGTTCTCTCCCAGCGATAAAGCGGTATCGTGATTGACCATAAAAATATCGTCGCCTTTCCCCGCCGCCATTCGCTTTTCCAGGGCTTCAAAATAATCCGTTCCTTTCAGGCTTTCATAAGACAAACGGGTATCAGGGTTTTCATCCATGAAGCCGGTTATAATCTCTTCAATAACTGTAACGTTCTCCGGTTCGTTCTTATTGCCAAAAAAGGTCAGATTAAACTTTACCTGATTTTCATCCTGATTGCTGACTACTACGTTTTTGCTGCCGCATCCAGCCAAAAGGCCGGCCAACAGAACCATGCAAAAAAATGCCAATAACACTCTTTTTTTCATATCTAAATCTCCGTTTGTCACTTGTGTTCACGTTGAAGTTTAGTTTTCTCGCGATGTTTTGTCGATCTTCTTCCTCGTTTTGCGCAGTGACACGCATAAGGAATCTGTCGTAATCTCCACCTGTTTCCCGCTGAAAGCAACTCCGTACTTAAAGATTGTTTTAACACCCTTGGAAGCATATCGGTATCGTACTTACGATCCTCAATCTGTGCCAAAGCTGTCTCCAAGAGCTGTTTTAGTTTGTCTCCGGAAAGCTTCCTGGCCGCCTTCAGCTCAATCAGAATACCCGGCATATTCGCCGACTTGGGCGATAACTGGATATCATATCGGCCTTCCCCGGGCTCTCCATTCGAACTAATGTAGTAGCGGTTGTCCATCATAGCGCAAAGCCCCAAAACAAAACCGTGGTAAAAGTTTTCCCCGGCCATATCCGTAGCAGCTTGCCGATTGGAGAAGCAGCTTGTGCATCTCTTTTTGCATCATTGGAATACAATGCCTCCTGTATCGAGATCGCGGCAGCCTGGGGAATGATATCGGTCAATTTTTGCAGGATTTCCTTGTTATATACAAACGCGATCTCCTGATTGGGCAGCGCCACCTCGCACATATAATCCCCGCTAAAAGATGGATCCATTCTCACAACCTTCAGATATCCGGCAACCAGCAGAAAACTGTATACGGAAGAAGGGTTGTTTCGAATCTGCTTTAAATGACGCCAATAGAATCCCATAATGCTCATCCAGCATTTGTGAAAGCCTCTGCAGGGACATCATCATGTCCGTATCGTCCGCCTTCTCTTCCACCACAGTTTTAAAATATGCTTTCTCATAAATGTTACAATGCTCACTTTCCAAAAGTTCACTGTGGCGTTCAAATTCCTGCCTTAAAATGCTTAAAATTTGATCATAGGTCTCCTCCCAGGTATCACGTTTTACATCCTTAAAGGTGATGAAAATCACCGGGTATTTCCCCTGATAGTTCCGATATTTTTTACCGCAGGACCAAATCTTTTTGTCTCTGAAATAAACAGAAGTATCTTCATCCGTCTTTTCAAAAGCGGCAAATCCAGCTGAATTTCACTTTTTCTATATGCGCCGGTTTTCACGCGGCTGTCCGCAGGTTTTTTTGCGTCCACGGGAATCCTCCAGCTGCGTCCTTTTTTATGAACCCCCTCTATTCTTCCCTCTGCGCAAAGAACCGTTACTCTGCGTTCCGTTATTCCCCACCGTTTAGCCGCTTCCTTTACAGTCATTGTCTCTGCCATATCTGGCACCCCCAATTTTATAAAGATATTGTACCTTGTTTTCGGAATAAAGCCAATACATTTCACTTTGTTCTTTTGAATGTTCTGCAAAAGGTCACCGATCTTTAACGGAATGTTGCTGCCAACATTCTATTGGGTTTCATACAATCAACATCGCATCTCCATAACTGAAAAACCGATACCGCTCTTTTACCGCAACTTCATAAGCGCTGAGGATTTTCTCTCTGTCGTAGAGAGCGGAAATCAGCATCAGCAGCGTGGATTTTGGCAGGTGGAAATTGGTGATCAGCCCATCCACCAGTTTGAATTCGTAGCCCGGATAGATGAAAATTCCCGTGCTTCCTGCCCCCGCTTTGAGCCGGTACTGACCGTTTTCAAAAACCGCCGCGCTCTCCAAGGTTCTGGTGGAGGTCGTGCCCACGGACAGGATCCGGCCGCCGGCTGCTTTGGTCTCGTTTACCAGCCTGGCGCTTTCCTGGGAAACCTCATATTCTTCAAAATGCATCTCATGCTCTTCGATGGTTTCGCACTTCACCGGACGGAAGGTACCGATTCCCACATGAAGGGTCACATAAGCGATCTTAACGCCCTTTTCTTCAGCCTTTCTCAACAGTTCTTCCGTAAAGTGAAGACCGGCCGTAGGCGCTGCCACCGAACCCTCTTCTTTGCAGTAAACCGTTTGATAGCGTTCCTTATCTTCCTGGTCACTGTCCCGTTCGATATATGGAGGAAGCGGCATTTTTCCCAGTTCTTCCAGACGTTCCATAAAGATTCCCTGATAATGAAACTCTACGATCCTGGTACCGTCTTTTCCATAATCGAGAATTTCCGCCTTAAAGTCGGGAGAAAAAGCCACCGTATCTCCCGGTTTAAGCCGTTTTCCCGGTCTTACCATGGTTTCCCAACGGTCGCCTTCGATCCGCTTGGTTAGAAGGAATTCCACCTTGGCGCCGGTCTCTTCTTTGGTTCCGAAAAGCCGGGCCGGGAGCACCTTGGAATTATTCAGCACCAGACAGTCCCCTGGCAAAAGATACTCCAAAATGTCGTAAAAATGACGATGTTCAATGGTATCGTTCTCTCTGTTGAGAACCATGAGACGGGAGCAGTCCCGTTTATCCGCAGGCTTTTGCGCAATCAGCTCCTGCGGCAGATGATAATCGAATTCGTTTATATGCATGTTCCTATTCCTTTATCTTTAATTCCACCTGCTGGTCATCGCAGGCAATGCCCAAATGCCGGTAAGCTTGCTCCGAAACCACCCTGCCCTTTTGGGTTCTGTGGAGAAAACCGGCTTGTATCAAATAAGGCTCATAGACATCTTCAATGGTAACCCGTTCCTCACCGATGGAAGCGGCGATGGTATCGATGCCGACGGGGCCGCCTTTAAAGCGTTCAATGATCATACGCAGGATTTCCCGATCCAGACTTTCCAGGCCCATAGGATCCACCCCCAGGGCGGTCATGGCCTCCTGGGTAATGGCCAGGTCGATCTTTCCGGTACCCTTGACCTGGGAAAAATCCCGAACCCGCTTTAAAATACGGTTGGCGACCCGAGGCGTTCCCCGGGAACGCTTTGCCATTTCATTGAGGGATTCCTCATCCACCTCCACATTGAGCAGACCCGCTGTACGGCGGATGATCTTTTTCAGTTCTCCAGTGGTATACATTTCAAATTTGCTGCTGACGCCGAACCGGTCCCGCAGCGGTGCCGAGAGGCTTCCGGCCCTGGTGGTGGCACCGATCAGAGTAAAACGGGCAATATCCAAGCGGATGGATCGGGCCGAGGGGCCCTTCCCGATGATGATATCCAGCGCAAAATCCTCCATGGCCGAGTAGAGCACTTCTTCTACAGAGCGGTTGAGCCGGTGGATTTCATCGATAAACAGGACGTCATTTTCATTGAGATTAGTCAGAATCGCCGCCAGATCGCCGGCCCGCTCAATGGCAGGCCCGGAGGTGATCCGAATATCCACCCCCAGCTCATTGGCAATAATCCCGGCCAGAGTCGTCTTTCCCAGGCCCGGAGGTCCGTAAAAAAGAACGTGATCCAGGGGTTCTCTCCTCAGCTTTGCCGCTTCAATAAAGATCTTCAAATTCTCAGTTGCCTTTTTCTGCCCGATGTAATCCTCCAGCGTCTGAGGCCGCAAGGTGAACTCAGAGGCTTCTTCATTTTCGCCTGCGCTTGCCGCAGTTATTCTTTCTTCGTTTTCCATAACTCATCCCTTATCGTTAAAACAGTCTTTTCAGAGCCTGCTTAATGTATTCTTCCACAGTCAAATCCTTTTCTTTCACCGCTGTCAGAGCGTTGACGGCTTCTCCTTTTGTATAACCCAGCGCCACCAGCGCGCTCACTGCTTCCGTCCTGCTGTCCCCGGCGGCTCCGTCTGCGGAAGCGCTGCTTTCCATGCCTTCGGGAAGAGCTGCCTGTTCCAGCTGGCCGAACTTATCTTTCAGCTCCAACACGATCCGCTCAGCCGTCTTTTTGCCGATGCCGTTGGCCCTGGTCAAAGATTTGGCATCCTCCAGCACAATGGCCTGATGGACTTCTGATAGGGGCATGGCTGATAAAATCGCGATGGCCGCTTTCGCCCCTACGCCGCTGACCGTAATCAGCTTGTGAAACGTATCCAGGGCGGCTTTTTCGCCGAAACCGAACAAACGAATATCATCTTCCCTTACGATCATAGCCGTGAAAACAGTGATGGACTCCCCTTCCTTCGCCAGATAAACGCTGGAATTGGCAGGAACGGTTATTTCGTATCCCAGGCCTCCCGCATCGACCACAATGCCGCTCTCTGTTTTTATAGCCAACGTACCTTTTATGTAATGTAGCATTTCCTACCTCCTGCTTTTCATGTTCAAGCTTTTCAGCCGGTTTCTGCTGCCTGCCGAATGTCCGTGGCACACGGCTGCCGCCAGAGCATCTGCCGTATCATCGGGCTTTGGAACTTCTTTTAGATTCAATATGGTTTTGACCATAGTCTGTACTTGCTTTTTCTCTGCGCGGCCATAGCCCACCAGAGCCTGTTTGATCTGGAGCGGAGTGTATTCTGCAATCTCCAGCCCTGAGTTCGCGCAAGCCAGCACGGCCACTCCCCGAGCCTGCCCCACCAGAATCGCTGTTTTGGCATTGGTATTAAAAAATAATTCTTCTACGGAGGCCACCTCCGGTTCATGGCGCATAATGATTTCCATCAAAGAATTATACAAAATCTTCAGCCTGTCCGGCATCTCCATGCCGGCATCCGTAGTCACGGCGCCATAATCGATCACCTTAAAGCGATTGCCGGTCATTTCGACGACGCCATAGCCCAGGATCGCATATCCCGGGTCTATTCCAAGTATTCGCATAGAGCCTCCTCAAAACAGCACGGATTTCAATCCGCACATTCAATTCAGTATAGCACACAAACATACGTTCCGCAATTCTCAATTAAGGTTTTTTTATGTGGTATTTTCCCAAAAGTATGGTATAATTATAAATGTATAAAATTAATTTAAAATGTATATTGAAGGAGAATACAATGCGTTATTCAAGACAAAATAAAATTTTAGAGCTGATCGAAGAATATGAGGTGGAAACACAGGATAAGCTGGCTTCCCTCTTGAAAGAATACGGTTATGACGTGACGCAGGCTACCATATCCAGGGATATCAAAGAGCTTCATTTAATTAAGACCCTCTCCTCCACTGGAAAATATAAATATGCAGCTGCCATGAATATGGAAGGACCGGTTTCCGATCGTTTTGTAAATATATTCAGAGAAACCATTAAATCCGTCGATTCTTCCGGCAATATCGTTGTTGTAAAAACTTTGTCCGGATGCGCCAACGCCGCCGGTGAAGCCATCGATTCACTGGGATTTCCCCATGTGATCGGTTCCGTAGCCGGAGACAACACGCTGATGATCGTCATCGACGATGCGGACAACACACCAAAGTTTTTAAAAGAATTCAATGAAATGCTTGGATAAGAGGTAGCATATGATATCGCATATCAGTATCAGAGATTTTGCCATTATTGAAAACGTGGAAATTGACTTTCACGAAGGACTCAACATCATCACCGGCGAAACGGGAGCCGGTAAGTCAATTGTAATCGAAGCAGTAAGTCTGGCTCTGGGCAGCCGGGCGGATACTGCTTTCGTTCGTTCCGGAAAGGAAAAGGCTATCGTTCAGCTGGCCGGAACCCACAAGGGGGAAGAATACGTCATCACCAGGGAGGTATCGGCCGCAGGAAAGAATCTGTGCAAGATCAACGGCGAGATCGTCACTTTGGGCCATTTGAATCTGCTCTGCAAGAAGCTGGCCGATATCCACGGCCAATACGACCACCAATCCCTGCTCAATCCGGATTATCACATTAAACTGGTGGATATGTACAGAAAAGATACCATCGGACCGGCCAAACAAAAAGTAGCGTCTCTTTATTCCCAATACCGGGATATTTCAAACAAACTAAAGCAGCTTCTCGCCGATGCGGCAGAAAATCAGAGAAAGCGGGACTTCATGGCCTTTGAGCTGGAGGAAATTCACAAGGCCGGTCTGGCGCCAGGTGAAGATGAGGCGCTGGAAGAAGAAATCAGTGTGCTGCAAAACAGTGAAAAAATCTACGAAAATCTTGCCGGAGCCTATGAGCTGGCCAACGGCGAAGAGTTCCCTGCCCTTGGCAGCATGAAAAAGGCGCTGGACATGATCGGAGAGATCGGAGAATATTCCAAGGAACTGACGGACATCCACCAACAGATGTCAGAATCCTACTATATTATGGAAGAACTGTGTTCCCAGATCCGCGAGTGCCGGGACAGGACCGTATTTTCCCCCGAGGATCTGGATCGATGTATTTCCCGTATGGAAACCTTGAATAGCCTCAAGCGAAAGCATAATGCTTCTCTGGAAGAAATCATCGCTTACGGCGAAGAGCTGGAAGAAAAGCTGACGCAGGTGGAAAACATCGACAGCTTGAAAACGGAGCTGACCGAACTGAAGGAAAAATGCGAAGCTGATCTGAAAGCCGCCTGTCAGGAATTGTCCGCCCTGCGGAAAGAAGCCGCTGCCGAGCTGGAAGAAAAGATCCTCGTTGAGCTGGGAGAACTGAATTTTAAAGACGCTCAATTATCCATCGAGTTTCAGGAAAGCACCGAGTTCACAGACAACGGCACAGATGTAGTCGAGTTTATGATCAGCACCAACAAGGGTGAAAAATTAAAGCCCCTTTCCAAGATCGCTTCCGGCGGTGAAATGTCCAGAATCATGCTGGCTTTCAAAAAGATCGTCGGCGATTATGACGAAATCCCCACCATGATCTTCGATGAAATCGATGCAGGCATCAGCGGCATCACTGCCAGCATTGTGGGAAAAAAACTGCAGCAGATCGCAGAAAACCACCAGATTATCTGCATCACCCATTTGCCGCAGATCGCGGCCTATGGCGCTCACAACTATAAGATCGAGAAAGAATCCGATGACAGCAGCACCTATACTACGGTCATCCACTTGCGCCCTGACGAAAAAGTCCAGGAAATCGCCAGGCTTCTGGGCGGAATCAACATTACCGACATCACCCTCCAGTCAGCGAAAGAGCTGATTGAAGCATCCAAATAAACAAAAGAGCTTGCAGTCTCAGATATACTCTGAAAAACCGCAAGCTCTTTTATATCTCATCCTTATTTTTGCAAGTAGGTATCCAGTACAGTAACGTTGCCGTTAATATCGGAGGCACAGACGAGTCCGGCATGTTCGCCTTCCGTCATGCGCTCCACGTTGACAACCTCTTTCGCCCCGCCTAAATCAGTGATTTTCTCTATTTTGTACTCGTTAATGATGGCAGAAGGCAGCAGCGCTTCCACAGACCCATTTTCCATGATGAAAAAAACAGCTCCATACCCGCCGTTTCCATACGGGCAGGCGCATACACGCAGAACGCCCGACTCCACTTCATGGGTCAGACCGTAGACTTCTCCCAATTCCGCAGTGCAATGTAAAATAGCTCTGCCGTCCGACGTGAGTTCCACAGATTCAATCCCGCCAAAGTTGAAAGTTTTAAGCTGATCGGAGTTCATTGGAATCGTATAACCGCGGTTCTTTTTCGCAGACCATGAAAATTCTTCATACGCTTCAGATTTGCCCTCTGTCTGTGCTTGGGCAGCGGATGTCGCAAGAGATGTTTCTGCAGGCTCGCTTTTTCCGCTGTCTTTAAAAAAGGTCTGGTAGATCAGACAGACGCACACGGTCAAAACAAGAACGCCCAGGATGCATATAATTGCAACTTTAAATCCATTCGATTTCTTTTCCATCTCAACAAGTTCCTTTCCTAATTTTTCATTTGGATATGCTCCCCGGAGCACCGCCTTAGTAATAAGCTACAATCTGCTCCACGGTCTGCTCAACAGCCAACCCGTCGGCTTTAACGATAATATCCGCATATTTCTCATACAGCGGTACTCGCCTTTGATAGAGATCCGCTATGGTGTCCCCCTTTTCCATGGCCACCCCTCTTGTTTTTATGTTGTTAAGCCGGTTTAATACGGTTTGAAGCCGTACTTGCAGATAGACGATTCGGCCGTTCATTTTTAGATGCCCGATGGCTTTGGGGTAATAGATAGCACTTCCCCCTGTGGAAATGACCGTGTTTTCAACATTCAGCTCCAGCAAAACAGCTTCTTCTGCTTGTTTGAAGTACTCGATGCCATGTTCATCGATGATTTGCTGCAGCGGCTTCTGCTCCCGTTCCTGGATCAGCAGATCCGTATCTACAAAATTCATGCGCATGGTTTTGGCAAGAACAACCCCCGTAATACTCTTGCCGCAGGCCGGCATACCGACCAATATGATGTTTTCCATTCCAATTCTCCTTTTATAGCTCTTTCAACATGGATTTAACAAGGTTGGCCGATATTTGAGAAGCTTTTTTACAATTCTTTTCAAATTCTGATATTCCGCTTCGGTCCGGTGTATCGGTGATCGTCCGAATCGAAATAAACGGTATCCCATTAACATAACATACATGCGCAATACTAGCTGTTTCCATATCCACGCTCAAAGGTGAATATTTGGCAGCAATGTATTCGCGCTTATTGTTTTCAATAAATTGTTCGCCGGTTATCATTCTTCCTAAAAACACTCGATTGTTTAGGTTGCCTTTGGCAATCACTGTTTTTACGGCTTCAAGCAGCTTTTCATCTGCTTTGAAATAAATAGAATCTTTCCAGGGATGAAATTCGGTCAAAATATCATCTGCTACATCATGATAAGCTGTTTCTGTAGAAATAACAGTATCGAAAATTTCTAGTTTTTCATCTATTCCTCCGGCAGTCCCAGCGTTGATAATCACAGTACACCCATATGTATCGATTAAAATTTGCGCTGCTATGGCCGCATTAACCTTGCATACTCCTGAAAATAATGCTACAACTTCTATATCTTCCAGCTGCCCTTGGTAAAAAGTCAGCATCGATTTTTTTGTAGCTTTACAGTTTTTCATCATTCTAAGAAAGGGAACTACTTCTGTATCGCCAGCACATAAAATGCCTATCTTCACTTGCTGCTCCTTCCTTAAGCCCAAAATTCTTTTTCATAATCAATCCGTTTGCTAACGAAAAAGAGCGAGGTCGCAATTAAGCCCCGCCCTTGTAATTGTTCTTTTATTCTTCTGTTTCAGCTTCGGGAGCAGTTTCTTCTGCTGCTTGCTCAACGGGAACTTCTTCTTCGGTCGATTCGCCTTCCATCGGCTGATCTTCCTCATCCAACGTTTCTTTGATGCTCAGGCTGATTCTTCTTCTATCCTGATCGATCTCCAGAATCTTAGCGGAAACATCCTGGCCTACGTTCAGTTCGTCGGCAATGTTTCCAACCCGCTTATGAGCTACTTCAGAAATGTGTACAAGTCCGTCCAGACCCGGCTCCAGTTCTACAAACGCGCCGTATTCCTTAATCTGTACAACCTTGCCTCTAACGACTTGTCCCACTTCATATTTATCGTTAATCACGCTCCAAGGTTCCGGCTGGTTCTGCTTCAGACCCAGGGAAATCTTGCCTTTTTCCGAATTCATGGAAAGAACTTTTACTTTGATCTTGTCGCCGATATTCAGTACTTCCTGCGGATGCTTCAGCTTACCCCAGGAAATCTCTGAGATATGTAGCAGACCATCGATGCCGCCGATATCTACGAATGCGCCGTAATCGGTGAACCGCATTACGGTACCTTCTACTACGTCGTCCACAGAGAGGCCTTCCCAAATCTCTGCGATTCTCTTGTTCTTTTCGTCATTCAGATGCATTTTGTGGGAGAATACGGCTTTGCCCCTTCTCTGATCCACTCTGGAAACTCTGACCGGAAGAGTCTGTCCTACAAATTCTTCCGCGTTTTCCACGTATCTGTCGGAAAGCTGAGACAGTGGAATAAATCCGGAGACTTCTTTGTACGTTGCGATCACACCGCCATTGACGGGTCTAACAACTTTTACTTCAATGATTGATTTATCTTCAAGCGCCTGGTTGATTTCGTCCCAGTGTTCGCCAACTTCCAGCTTTTTCTTTGACAGCAGAATACTGCCGTCGCCATCGTCTGTCTTTACAACTTTGGCCTGAATTTCATCGCCTTCTTGATATAAGTCAGTTAGCTTTTGATCTCCTTCCAGTGTAATTTCGTCGAGTGGAATAATTCCATCTTTTTTGCAGCCGAGATTGACGATAATTTCCCGATTCGTAACCTGATGCACTTTACCTGTTACGATCTCTCCGCTGCGCGGCAGTCTTAAGGACTTTTCGATTTCGTCCATTAAGGCGTCCATTGAGTTCATTTCGTTGTTGTTTTCAAGTGTGTTTTCACTCATGTTGGCAATAACCTCCTTAATTAAGCATTCAGGCGTCGAAGCGCCCGCTGCTACACCTATTCTATTACATTTTTCAACTTCTTTCAATGGTAAATCTTTTATATTTTCAACAAAATGAGTATTTGTACAATATTTTTTAGAAATATCATACAATTTTTTGGTATTGGAACTCTGAGTATCCCCCAGTACAAGCATCAGTTCTACTTTTTTTGCTGTTTCCATACAGCTCTTCTGGCGATTGGACGTGGCATGACAGATCGTATTGGTCAGGGAAAAGGTTTTCCCTGTTTCCTCGAGGGCTCTGAGGACCTGATCGAATACTGAACTGCGGATAGTCGTCTGAGCGACAACAAAGAGATCATCTTCTGTGATCCGCTCCGCTTCCTGCGGGGTGCTTACGATAATAGCCGAGTCGCCGCACCAGCCGTTGATGCCCTGCACCTCAGGATGGTTCTCATCGCCGACGATCACAACCTGCTTGCCTTTTTCCTTTGCAGTCCGTACCAAATCATGAATTCTGGCCACAAAGGGACAGGTGGCATCGACCAGCTTGAGCCGCCTCTTCTCTGCGATCTCATAAAAATTCTTTCCTTCTCCATGGGAACGGACGATGACCGTGGAGCCGGCCTCTGCTTCCAGAGGGCTTTGGATCACTTGAATTCCTTTTCGCGCCAGCTTCTCGGTCACCAGCTTATTATGAATCAGCGAACCGCAGGAGTAGATGCTCCCCCGACACGGATCCGCCGCTTTTTCCGCTTTTTCAATAGCTTCTCTCACACCGAAACAAAATCCGGAATGATCAGCCCTTATGATTTCTTTCATCGATTCGTTTTAATTCCTCCAAATATTTTTTAAAGGAAGACTCGCTTCCATTTTCCGTAGGTTCATAGTACCGCACCCCCTCCTTGTACAAGTTGTCGGGCAGGTACTGCTGGGGCACATAACCGCCGTAGGCGTGGGGAAATTTATAGCCGATTCCATGGCCCCGCTTGGATGCTCCGCTGTAGTGGGCGTCCTTCAGATGGGGCGGAACATCATCGATTTTTTTGGTCTGTAGATCGGCCTGCGCTTTGGCCAGAGCCATATTGGACGCGTTGGATTTTGGGCAGGATGCCATGAGCACCACAGCTTGAGCCAGGTTGATCTGGGCCTCTGGCAGTCCGACCATGAGCGCTGCCTGAACGCAGGCATTGACAATGGTGATGGCGCTTGGGTAAGCCATTCCCACGTCCTCGCTGGCCATAACCAGCAGGCGTCTTCCAATCATCTGAATGTCTCCGCCCCCTTCCAGCAGACGTGCCAAATAATGTACGGCAGCGTCAGGATCGCTTCCCCTTACTGATTTTTGAAGAGCGGACAGCAAATTATATTTATCCTCGCTTCGATCGTAAAACGTGGTCTGCCTCTGCATGGCCTCCCCTACGATCTTTTCATCCAGCTTGGTTCCCTCGCTTAAATTATCCACAATGAAGCCCAGCGTATCCAGTGCAACGCGGGCATCGCCCGAGCTCATATCCGCCAGAATGCGCAGAGCTTCTTTGTCATAAGAAACATTGAGGCCGCCGAACCCTTTGAGGGAATCTTCCAGCGTCCGTTTTAAAAGGCCCAGGATCTCATCGGTGGTCAGCCGGCGAAACTCATAGATATTTCTTACTCTGCTGATTACTGCGTTATTGACTGCAAAATAAGGATTTTCCGTGGTGCTCCCAATAAAACGGATCACCCCTTCCTCCAGGGCTTTCAAAAGAGAGTCCTGCTGCAGCTTATTCCAGCGATGGAACTCATCCACATAGACATAGGTTGTCTCTTTTTGAAGACCGAAAAAACGCGTCTTTGCATTTTCAATAATCTCTTTCAGCTCTTTCGTCCCTGTGGTTGATGCATTAATCTCAATAAAATCAGCGTCCATCTCCTTAGCCACAATTCGGGCCAGCGTGGTTTTGCCAGTTCCCGAGGGACCAAAGAAGATTGCTGAGTCAAAGGTTTTGTTCTTGATGGCATTGTATAAAAGCGAGCCTTGATACATAAAGTGGGTCTGTCCCACAAATTCGTCCAAATTATCAGGTCTCATTTTGGTGGATAAAGGTATCATGTTTTCTCCTTGCTATGAATCCTTTTGTGTTATTGATCGACGGTTGTTACAAATGCTCCTACAGATTCGTCCATTTTTTCCAGGGCTGCTTTGGCTTTTTCTTTTGTATCGAACAAGTCTCCTACTACTTTATATGCGCCGTCCTTTTCCAGGACGCGCGCGTTGATCCCTGAGCTTTTTAGCTGTTTTACGCTCTTTTGGGCAGCTGCCTTCGTTGAGTAGCTGCCGAATTGGAGCGCATAGCCGGCGGTTTGTTTGACATCAACCTTATCCTGCACTACGGTCGTCGGCGCAGCTGTCGTTTCTGTAGGTGCGGCCGTCGTTTCTGTAGGCGCAGCAGTGGTGGATTCTTCCTTAGCCTTTGTCTCATCCTTTTTTTCTTGGGTGGATTTATTCTGTAGTATGTTGAGTCCTGTAGGCTCGTATCCGAGAATCGGATAAACAACATATTTGGCCGTCAAATATCCGGCGCAGACAGATAAGCATATTATAACAATAACAGGAGCAAAATTCACCTGTATTTTTTTGCCCCCATAGGCTCTCGGCCGTCTTCTGATTTTTCTCCTTCGGTTCATTGTCTCTCCTCTTTTCATCAATATCGCTTTGTACATCATATTAATTTTCTGGACAAAATAGACCAAAGGATTGGACAAAATCAACAGAGATGCAAATCCTTTTTCCAAAACAAAAAACGGCCTCCAAAGCCGTCTTTCCATCACGCTCGTTTATGATCGATAGTCGAAAAAGTACCCGGTCGACAAGACTACCATGATCCCGGCCGCAAGCAGGTAGATGCCCGTCAGTACGACAATAAAAGACATTACCGCGAAAGAGCAATAAACCATGATTACGCCAAAGACAACATGAATCAGTCCGAAGAGTATCGTATTTCCACATTTTAAGCCCCGTTTTTTTCTTTCTCTGGCAACAGCAAATCGATCGAAAGCCGAAGCAAAGGCAAAAATTCCGATCACAACCCCAAGCATCATGATGGAAATATTAGTATTCACCAAAATGAAAATACCTAGAGCCAGTAGCACGATTCCAACCGAAATTCCCAAAGACTTATTTTGGACCTCATTTTTACTTAAAAACGCCTGGGCAAGCTTAAAGGCGCCAATTACAATAATGCCAATTCCTACAATCATCGCCAGCGCTTCCACAATATCTCTGCGGAATACAATGAATACCACCCCAAGCAGGATCAACAAAATTCCCAGAAAAATTCCCAGCGATTTAATTTTTTTAATTCCATCCATTCCAGTTCTCCATTTCTGTATCTGCAATTTAACGATGTGCGTCCGTAGTATATACGCTTGCCACCTACAATGCGCACCGAGTGAACTTTACTATATTTTACCTCTTTGCGAGGCGGCTTTCAATGGTAAAAATAAAAGCTATACCGAGCCAAAAAACAAAAAACCGGCGAGCACTCTCACCGGAAAAAAATATACAAATGTATATATTTGTTTTGTAAGGAAACTATTTAAGAAGTCCCTTCTGAACGCATTCATCGATCATTTCTGAACATGTAAGAAACCCTTCTTTTAATGCGTGAAACCTCTTTACAATAGCGTTTTTCGTAGCAGTACTCATAATATCCCTCTTTTCTGTTTTGCTACCTTACTTTTCTTTACGACTTTATTATAGCGCTTAGTTTGCTAGTTGTCAAACTTTTTCCTGTACTATTTTGCTTTATTGATATATTTATTTGTTTTTATTATGTATTAATTTGCTCTTTCTTTTGCGCTATCCTCCATAAAAATGTCCAAAAAACCGGGCATCGTCTGGATACCCGGTTTTTCTCGGCTTTTTTGCCCGTCTTTCAAATTTAAACCATTTTGCGGTTAAGCTTTATCCTGAAATTCTTTCTTCAGGCTGACCCCCAAACCTTCTGTAGGAATGGGCTGTTCCTTAATGGGCAAGGCGGGGTCTTTCTTCCTGCCATAAAGAAGATGACTAAGCCAACGACCAGCATAATGATTCCGGCAATTCTGCACCAGTTGATCATTCCCCAGAAATCGCTGAAAAAGCCTTGCATGGTGTCCTCCTTTCAATCTGTACTTCAACAACAAAGTCGGCTTCGCCGTTTTTTTAAGAAGTGGACCTTGTTGATACTCCGGAAATATCGCTGACGATATTTCCTACGTAATAAAAATCGGACCAGGCGGTTCTAATGCCTGGTCCGTACAGTTACTTCGATTTTTATTCTAGCACTTTTTTCAGAATATTCAATACATATTGTTATAAAATGACGACCGCTGGACAAAAAAACATCGCTAACCAAACTTTACAGTTAGCGATGCTTGTTCATTTCTATTTATGACACGTCTTGGTCGTCCTTTGCGATCATCTTATTTTCATCTTTTTCAAGATTCTTTCTGCCGAAAACAGCCAGGATCAAACCGATTATGATTGCTGCCAATCCTGCCCATTTGAGGATTTCCAGTACCTGAGGAATGATGTTGCCCATCATGTCATAATCATCCGGTCCCCATTCACCATAATCAATTTCATACCAGTGAAGCCAAAACTGACCGAAGAAAGACAGCGCTCCTGCAACGATCAGGAACACGCCGATACGAATGGTATCGCCAAAAGCCAGCTTTGTCTTTTTATTTAATGGATAATTGATCGGATCGTTCTTGGCCATGCCGCCGTACAGCTTTTTAAAGATGATATAGGCAATAGGCCCTGTACTGGTGGCGATCAACCCCATGACCAAATAGTCCGTGCCGTTAACCAGCAGCGCGATCAGCGCAATGGCCATCGGGAATCCTGCGTAAAAGACTAACCCTAATTTTCCACCCGGCATAACGTACAGCCCTTTGGCTTTCCGTTCTTCGATTGGAATCTTTTTGCGCAGTTTGATCACAGCCAGAGGCAGAATGATATAAAGCGCCAGCATGAATACGACTTCCGCGCTGACCAGCGTTGTAAAGTCGGACTGTGCTAAAATCAGCGTAACGACTGCCAGAGACAAAATACCCACATAAGGCACGCCTCTCTTTCTGCTTACCTTGACCAGGAACTGGGGGCAAAGGTTATCATCCGCAAGAACAAAGAACCCTCTCGAACCGGACGCAAGGTAGGTATTGAAGATTGCGCATTGAGAAATAATGGCAATCACCAGGAATACATATCCCCACGCAGTGCCCAGATTCTGAGTCAAAACAGTGGCATAGCCGACGGTTTCACCTGTGAATCCGCCGTCAGTGGACCAGTTTTCCCAGCTTCCTGCCGGAAGAGTAGCCAGACCAGCCAGCGTCGGCAGTACATAGGTCAGTGCCACCAGCGGCATAGCGATCATCAGGCCTTTTGGAATAACCTGAGGATTTTTTACTTCGCCGGCCATATTGGAAATACATTCATATCCGCAGTACATCCATACGCAGATACAGATTCCGCCGCCAATGCCGTCTACAACCGTATATTCCGGAGGAAGTACCGGTTCAATCGGATTGCTGTTCCAGTTCAAAAAACCAACGATAGCTACCAGGGCAAAAGCTAAAACGATCAGGATTGAGAGAACGGTACTTACTTTTCCCACCTCTTTTAATCCCATCAGGTTAATAATAGTAAAAATTAGAATCATTCCGATTTTTAATGCCTGATTTGCAATATCTGACATTGGAATCATCTGATGAACATATCCGGCTACTAAAGCCACATATACACCATTGGTAATGTACGTGGAAACCGTACCCCACCAGCCTGCCTGGAATCCCCAGAATTCGCCGAAGGCTTCTTTTACCCAAACGTACACGCCGCCTTCCGACGGAAGCACGGAACCGCATTCCGCCACCAGATTACTGATGGGATACGCCCATACGATCGGGAATGCAACCAAGAGGATGATCGTCATTCCAGGGCCAGCCTCCGGAATCATTTCTTCTATACCGAACGCACCTGCCGCAACGAGGCAGTAAAGCATAAATACAATGCCTGAAACTTTTATGTCATGTTTTTTCAGGCCGGCAACGCCGTCAACTTGTGGTTGGCTCATTCTTGTACCTCCTTAAAAGATAGCTATGGAGCCGGAGTGGGCTCCATAGCATTATGTATACGCTTACTTCTTTGCGCTTTCAAAGATTTCGGCCATCATTTCCTTATCCTTGGCAGTCTTATACGCAGAATCCATTTCTACGATTCCGTATTCAAAGCCTGCTTCATCCATAATCTGCAGATATGGGATCGGATCGAAATATTCAGGCGCATAAACGCCGGCATCTTTCCAAATTCCTCTGCCAATCAGCTCGATACCCACGGCTGCGCCAAATCCGGTCTGGGCGACGACAGCCTGCATGTTCCATTTTTCCATGGAATCCTGGTTGTCGAACGGCTGATACATAAAGATTTCTCTTTCTTTACCGTCTTTGATACCCTTACAGTGGATACCTACGCACATCTTGCCCACCATCTCGTCGCCGATGTCCTTCGGCTGAGGCGCGCATGCAGCTACGATATCACGAGGTACAACTTTCACGCCGTTTACTTCTACTGGTTCCAGACTTCTCAGTCCCAGGGAAGTGATGACTTTCAATGCCTGAATTAGGTTATCGTCCAATGCAATTTTGAAGGTGACTTTTTCAAGTCCGTATTTTTCCAAGAATCTCGGCATGAGAACGGTTTCTTCGTGCTCTACTTTTACCAGCGTGTTCAGACCAACGCCAGCCGGCATTTCAAAGGTCTCTTCTCCTGCGAACGGAACATCGGTCACATAGCCTTTTTCTTTGCTCCATTCAACGTTGGGGTTCACGCACTCGTCGAGTACGGTCCATACGTTGAATCCAAATGTGATGTCGTCTTCTCCCGCATTGGGGATATCCAGATTTCCGCCGTCTTTTACATGGATTTCCTTCAACTCGTCAAAGAGATATTCAGCAGCGAACTTAGCAAATACATCTACAACACCAGGGTCGATGCCCAGGCAGATGCAGGCCATGTTTCCTTTTTCTTTCCACTTTTCATGCTGGTCGAAGTTGTATTTGGCCATTGGTTCCGAGAAACTTCCCTCCAGGGTTCCATACTTGGGGGGATCGTACGGTACGGACCATGTGCCCATGCTTACATAGTTGGCACCTGCTTCATAGGCGGCGTCAAAGATATTGTTGGAAACGAACGGGGCGGCAGCATCCATTACAAAGTCGCATCCCTGCTTCTTAATAATGTCCACCAATTCGTCCTTATTCTTTGCGTTCAGCTGCTGCGGCGTAAAGCGCGCATCACCTTTCAAGTGGTCGCAAACTTCTTTGGCCCGGTCAAAATCATAATCTCCGACTACGACTTTTTCCAGCCATTTTCCTTCCGGATCTCTTACCTGCAGAATTCTTAAAATCGATTCTCCTACGGCTCCTGCTCCTACCAATAACATTTTCATAATAATTTCCTCCTTGCTTTTGGGTGGGCTTTTTGCCCATTCTCTTACTCAGCAGTTGGTACAAACCAGATACTCGATGCTGACATTATTTCTCTTTTTCCATACATTTCCTGCTAACAGGCCCTTTTCAAATCATGCATAAAAAAAGAGAAATACACGCATATAAATAATGCTGCATACTCCTCTGTCCCTTTGCCAGTTGGTTATCTCCTCGTAGGCGCCACATTAAAGTGATCTCTCCAAAGTTTCGTCCAATAACCTTCCTTTTGCCTGTCAGTTTCCACAAGGTAACTGCCACTACCCCGCTTTGCTTCTTCGGCCTCCTGACGAAATCAGGACGTCTAAGGCTATTTTCATCCGAAGTATCTAGTTGTATGATTTGAAACCATTTTACCATTCTTTTTCAGAATATTCAAGTTGTTTTTAATAATTAAATTATTAACGAAATGCATATTACAAATCCGGTCTGTTGTATGGACTCCTAACTGTGGTATACTTGAAAGAAATGCAAGGTACGGTGGTAGGGAAACACATCAATAAAATACATCCTGTTTCAAAGATTACCAATGCTCTAAAAACCGGCCAAGGGGATATGAACTGTTTTTATTTTTCCTCCGATGTTACTAATATCGCCAGAATCGAGCCCTTATATAAGGGGGAGAAACTGGTCGGTGCCATTGATTACGATCTTTTCACCAATGGACGGGATTTAAAGGAGTTTCTCAACAAACTGGAAGAATTCTCCTCAAAAGGGCTTCTCAATTATCAAAGTACCTTCCATTCTATGTACGATGCAAGCAAAAAATCAAATACGATTAAATATAGTATCAATGATTTCATTGGCAACAGTCACGCCGCAAAAGAAATCCGCATGCAAATCGCAGATTTAAGCGAGTCCAATTCCACGGTCCTCATAACTGGAAAAACCGGATGCGGCAAGGAAGAAGTGGCCCATTCCATCCATAATACGTCTCGAAGATGTCAGTGCCCGATTATTTCCGTCAACTGCGCTGCCATCCCTGAAGCGCTGGTACAATCAGAACTTTTTGGATATGAAGAAGGCTCGTTTACCGGAGCCCAGCACGGCGGCAAGCGGGGATTCTTCGAAATGGCTCACAAGGGAACAATTTTTTTAGATGAGGTGGATCAACTCCCCTATCACATCCAGCCTAAGCTGCTGCGTGTGCTGCAAGAAAAGGAAGTCACACGCATAGGCGGAAAGACCATCCCGATCGATATTCGCGTTATCGCCGCCACAAACAAAGATCTTTGGCATATGGTAGAAGATGAAACTTTTCGTGAAGATCTTTACTACCGATTGAATGTAATAGAGATAAATATTCCGCCCCTTTCCGAAAGAAAAGAGGATATTCCTCTACTTGCCAATTACCGGCTGGACAAATTGAATAAACAAATGGTAAAAAACGTAGACAGTATTTCCAATGAGGTGATGGAATTGTTTCTAAGCTATGATTGGCCGGGAAATGTCCGTGAGCTGAATAATCTTTTGGAGCAAGTGCGCATGCGCGCGGAAGCGGATACCATAAAAAAAGTGTTGGAGCTCAACAATCAAAATCGTAGCAAAACCGCTAATATGCTGAAAATTTCACGAACTGCTCTCTATGATAAATTAAAAAATACAAGCTTTTGTAAGGGTATCTTGACACTGTAAAGAATTTCTTACATGCATGTCAGGCCGAATTTTATCCATGATTTAAGAATTCAGCATTTTTCAAGCCTTTCAAGTTTGGCATGATTTGTGCTTATAGTTATCTGTAAGTAAGTTGGTTATGCGCAGACCCAACCGCTGCAATCCTTTATTAAACAGATTTTAAGGAGGTCCGTTTTATGGGTAACTATATATACGGTTTACCGGAACGGGACCCTGTGCTTACAGACGTATTATACAATGCGGCTGTTCTAATCGACCGCTGCGGGAAAGCCGCAGGCACTTACAGAAAGGTGCATCCCTTTGCTTCTGAAAAGACATGGTGCCGCGCAGGCTGCGATTTGCCCGTCTTTGAAAATCATCGGCCCCAGAGGTCAGGAAATCGCTTCCCTCAACCAACGTAAAGAAGGCATCCTCTCTGCAAGAATCGATTTAGGGTTAACAGATGAAAAAAGATCAAAGTACTATACGTTTTTTAAAGACAGACGGCCCGATGCTTATGGAGATTTAGTAAAGCCTTATTAAAATCCGAAGTTTATCTTTCAAGATGCCCCTGCACATTTCTACGCCGGGGCATCTTTCTTTATGTCCTGCTCAGCCAGTATGCATTTGCATCCTTCCATTTCCCATCAGAAATACTACTTATCTCCATGTTTTTCCTAATTATGAGGCGGTTTTCATATGATATAATTGATATAATTATCTATTTCAAATAAGCGGGGACTTTTCAATATGGCAAACTCACTTCAAGCGCATACCTATGAACAGATTTTTAATTTTTATTTACAAATGAACGATGAGCTTTTGCAAGGCGCTGATTTTGGAGATACGGCCACGTCCCTGATCTCACGCATTTGGAGCTATAAAAGCTCCGTCACCATTTTCGAGGAAGATAAGTTCATCGGTATCTATGATAATGTCAATTTAAAAAAAATCTATTCCAATGAATACATCGATAAAGATGTGAAAAACGAATACATTTTCGATCATAAAAACGCGTTCACTTTCTCAGACAGGAATGATGACTCTTCCGAAATCCTCTATCTGGAGGACATTATATCCTTTGTCGACTATGAGCAAACCGAGTTTTATAATAACTTTTTCAAACAGCGGAATCTTTTTTATGAAGCCATTATTTTGCTGGATAGCTCTCTTTCCGCGCTTAGCTTATACAAATCAAAAGAGGATGAAAATTTCACAGAGGAAGAACGCTGTCTGATTTCGTTCATCGGCAAGATCGTCAGACAGGGATACCAAATTTATAAAAAAATAGGAAAAATGAATCAGGACATCCAACTTCTAAAGGATACCCGCAACATTTTTCCTCTGGGCAATATTCTGATCAATGAAAAGAAAGAAATCGTGGATTACAATACCACGGCTGTGGAGTTCTGCAAAGCCATCACCGGAGAAATCAACACTCAGCGAGTAATCAGCATCTTCATTTCCAACCTGGAAGATACGACCAACTTTACCATGAGCGCGGAACAGAAGATTTCTTATTATATTCTCGGATATAAAATTGAAATCAACATCTTGATCAATAAAAACATTTACGAAAATTTCGAAAAAAATTATTTGATTATCATATCCAAACAGGCCGCGAAAAAAGATGCTTCCGCCTTTATGGCCAAATACGGGATCACCAATCGGGAAAAAGAGATCATCGACTGTGCCGCCAAGGGACTGAAAACGCAAGAGATCGCGGAAGAGCTTTGCATCAGCATCTACACAGTCAAGGTGCACATCAAGAACATCTTTTGCAAGCTGAATGTGAATAATCAAAAGGCCATGATTGCGAGATATAACGAATTTCTTCGTTAAAAGCCTAGTCTTTTTCCGGATCCAGCAGGACTTTAAGGTCGGTTCCTTTTTGCCGGTCTTTTTGCTCAAAACAGCTTTGCAATTCGGAAAAGCCAATGGTTTTGGAAATATATTTGTCCACATCCAGGATACCAGCCCCGATCATTTTAATACATTCATCAAAGTCCTTTTCAACTTGCCCGAAACTCCCTTTTACTTCCAACTCATTTTGGACGATTCGAACGTGATCCAGCAGTTGTTTCTCAAAGTTGATGCCTACGCAGACCATTTTTTTCCCTTTTTTTAAGACGGATATTCCCAGGTTTATAGCATTCTGATGGCCGGTACAATCAATAAAACAGTCAAACCCTCCGTTACTGGCTGTCCATAATGTTTTCTCTGGATGTTGATTGGAGGACACATCAAAGCTCTCGGTCACATCCCCAAGATCATAAGCGAGCTTTAATCTTTCATGCTCTATATCAAATACCGCTATGTATGCAGCGCCAGAGAGTTTGGCAAATTGGGCACAAAGCAAGCCAATGATCCCAGCTCCTGAGATGAGTACACCATCCCCCACATTCAAATCAGCATGCTGAATAGCCCGATAAGCTACGGAGGCTGGTTCAGCTAAACTTCCCTGGCTGTAAGTAACGTTATCTGGCAGTTTTGATAAAAAGCGGATGGAAAAATCCAGACACTCAGAAAAGGCCCCCGGCTCATGGAGGCCGCAGCCAAGCCCCATACTGCCCGGAGGCAGACAAAGATTTCGCAAACCTGTTCTGCATAGTTGGCAGTCACCGCATGGCTCAGCAGGAAAAACGGCAACTCGATCCCCTTCTTTTAAGGGTCCGTCATACCCGCTGGAAATTTCTTCGATCACACCGGCGGCTTCGTGGCCTGGGATCAAACCCTTATAGGTCTCGCCATCCTCCCACATATGAAAATCCGTGCCGCATATGCCGCAGCGCTTAATTCTAATCCGTGCTTTACCTGCAGCAGCCGGCATCGGCTCCGTTTCCCTGATTTCAATTCTCCGTGCTCCTGTAATCATTGCGTATTTCATAGCATCCTCCTGCTTTTGAAGAGACCCAAGCCTGCTTTCGCCTGCTCGGATCTCTTCAGATTTATATTAGGAAGTCTTAAACAATTAATGCTCCAACTTGCTCCGGGGAAATCCCCTTAAAATATTCCGATACATTCACCGTGTTCAAAAGCTCTGATACCGCCGATCGGCTGTATTCCAAGCCGATGAGCATCTGTTCCAATTCCCGGGTATCGCGAAGGCTGAAATAATCACCGAAGATTTTCAGCTCTGTGATTTTACACGCCTCCACATTGAGTCTGACTTCCACAAAGCCGCCCTCAAAATAGCCGCTCCGCGTCAAGCTGCACTTAGGCGAATATCCGTAGTTCCAGTCATGGCTCCGGTATTTTTCATCCGCCAGCCTGCGGACTTCCCGTTCCATCAAGCCGCTCAGCACATGCTCCCGCAGCCCTTCCTTCTGGGAAAACGCTTTCAGCAAATAAGCCTTGAATGCGGAAAGGGTCATGTCCTCTTTCAAATACGGGCGAATGTTGGTCACTCTGCTGCGAACCGATTTGATACCTTTTGACTGAATTTTTTCCGGTTTCACCTGGAGTGTTTTTTTTACACACTCCAGGTCGGAATCAAAGAGAATGGTTCCATGGTGGAGCAGAATCCCGTTCTGGTAATGCTGGGCATTGCCGGAGATTTTCTTACCATCCACCGTAACATCGTTTCTCCCTGTCTGCTCTGCTTCCACGCCCAATGCTCCCAGCGCCTTGACTAAAGGCTCGGTAAAGGTTGTGAAGTCCAGATCCGCTTTTGCCTCAGGAATCAGAAAGGAATAATTCAAATTTCCCCAATCGTGATAAACCGCTCCCCCGCCTGTAATTCTGCGGACAACATGAATGCTGCGGGCCGATACAAAATCCCGGTTAATCTCTTCAATGGTGTTCTGATGCCGCCCGATGATAACCGACGGCTCATTCTGCCAGAGCAGCAGCACAGAATCATCCTTACAGAGATTTTGAAAAACATATTCCTCAAACGCTAAATTGTAATGAGGGTCTGTCCCATTATTTCTGAGATAAATCATTTGAATAACCGCCGATTCCTTTTTTATTCTTCACCAGGAATAATTTACCAAGTATCGTATAAGAAAGCACCGCGAACACAAAGGTGGCTCCTGTGGCCGACATGTAGACGAACAGGGGCTTTGCTGCCAGCAGGATCGGATCGAAGAGGGCCACATATACGATGCAGGACAATGCGAAAACAACGATGGCAACCCAGTTGAAGCCGCCCCAGAAACGATACCGGCTACCTTCCGTCTTATCAAACATATCCACCAGATCCAGCTTTTGTTTTCTCAGGATGAAGTAGTCCACCATCTGGATCGCCACAAGTGGCACATAAACGACACAGATAATTCCCATCAGAATATAGAAATGATCGTAAATGTACAGCGGACAGAAAATCATCACCAGGAAGGTCGGGAGCATGAAGAAGAATGTAACTTTGCCCCAATTCATGTTTTCGAAAATTTTGAATTGACGCAGCCCCAGACTGGACACATAGATGGTGACCGGGGTGGAGCTCAAGTTGGCGAAAGCGATGAATAAGAGGGCAATGATTCCCATCACCATACCGCCCAGAGGCACCATCCATTCAGTCGGATCGATGGAGTTGAAGGCCAAAGAAGTCGCTACGCCTAAAATGGTTCCCAAAGATGAAGCCAGACATACGCCGAGCATACTGGGCCAATAAGCGGCCCTTACGGTTTTGCATAATCTGGCGGCGGTTCCCCTTGATGCCCACCAGGAAACACCGGCGCCGATGTTGATTTCAAAAGCGATCATAAAGTTTACCATCTTGCCGCCGGATACCGGCGCGATGGCTTCGTAGTCAAAGACTGCGCCCCAGCCTCCGGGCGCTCTGGCGATGAGGATGGCCATGCCGATCATGACGATGCACATCAGCGGCGCCACAATACCGCTCATTTTACGCATGGCCACAGGCCCCTTCCAGGCGATGAGCCAGGCTGCGACAGCAGCAACCAGCCCCAGAACATTGATCAAATATCCGCTCTCAGATACGAATCCGGTGGTTGCGGCTAAAATATTTTCAAAGGCACGTCCGCACATAACGCTCAAGGTTACCGCCCAGCCAACCTGCGTCAGCAAAATGACCAGGAGCATCAGCTTCATCCCATTGCCGCCCAGCCAGCTTCTGCCCAGCGTCCAATGCTCCACCCCATATTTGGCCGATGTGATGGATGTAGCGACAATTCCGATAAAGACGCCGATCACATTCCCAGCGATGGTTGCTATGATGGCTTCCCAAAGACCGACGAACAGCGCCACAGTGCCGCCTGTCATAAAGCACCATGTGGCGATTGCCAGGGCAACGTCTACGTTGACGTTATCGAAAAAACTATAAATCCTGTCTTGTTTCAGCAAAGGTAAGTTTCCTGTCAAAAATTCGTTCTTACCGCCATGTTCATTTTTTCCCATGATTTGTCCTCCTTAGAAAATACCGCAGGCCACTAAGATAACCGGCAAAATGCCCAATAGCGCCGCAATGATAACGGTCAATGCCCAATCAAGTTTGGGTAAGTCCTCGCAGACGCCGCCCTCTTCTTCGATTACAGCAATGCGCCTGATCAGCTCCTGTTCAAGTTCTTCAGGCATTTCTGTCTTCCCTTTTATGCGTCTTTCAATGGTTTCATAAATCGACATGATTTGCTCCTTCCCTGCACAACAATAACAATGACTTCTATTCTTTTTCCAGATCATAGGTTTCCAAAATAAGTCCTAAATCCTCCTGGGTGTCGTAATAGGTATAGCCTCCGAATCCAGCCCAATAGCCGCTTTGTATGACCGGAACGCCCCGCTCTTCCAGGACCTGGCTTAGTCCATCCTGACTTGCCTGAACAGCGATATGATGAACGCCCGGCCCATGTTCTTTGAGAAATCTGGCGTAATCGCTCATCTCATCTGCGGGCTGGATCAGTTCGATTTCCACATCTCCGATGACGGAGAAAGCGGCATAGAACTCATATTCCCGCGCTTTTCCATTAACCCTGCGCCTGCTCAGGACCTGGGAAGTGCCGTCGTCCCTGGTCCATGGACCTACTCCATAAGCCTCAAAGTTTTTTATCGCCTGTTCAAGATCTTCGACGACAATATTCAGCTGAAGTATTTTTTCAATCACAGCCATTCTCTGCCTCCTATCTGAACTCGCATCCTCCACAAATGTTCAAAGCCTGACCGGTAATGTTTCCGGCTTCCCCGGATGTGAGGAAAAGCGCGGCATTGGCCACATCGGCAGGTGTCTGGGCCCGCTTTAAAGCGCAGAGCTGTCTGGAGAACTCGTCCACCACGCCCTTGCCGTCTTTGGCGTTTTTGAACATCTGCGGATACTTTTCTTTGTAAGTCGGAGCTGCTGCTTCATAAAGAGGCGTATAGACAAATCCGGGACAAATGCAGTTCACATTGATGTTTTTTGGTCCCAGCTCTCTGGACAAGGTCTGGGTAAAATTGATCACACCGGCTTTTATTGCCGAATATTCGATAATTTCCGGTGCTCCCGTCTTGCCTGCGACAGAAGCTGTGGTCAGAATATTTCCGAATCCCTGGTTCACAAAGATGGGATAGATGGCCTTGCAGCAATAGAACACGCCGCGCAGATTGATTTGATAGCTGCGGTCCCAATCGGCCGTATCCAGTGCTGTCAGCGGGTCGCCCTTGATTCTGCCCACCACGCCGGCGTTGTTGACCATGATATCGATCCGGCCCAAAAGCCGCAGGGCCTCATCGACCAGTTTAATAACGGACTGCTCTTCTGTGACATCCGTCCGTACAAAGTCAGCAGTGCCTCCTTTTACGCGAATTTCTTCTACTGTCTGCCTTCCCTCTTTTTCGCAGACATCGGCCACAACCACCTGCGCGCCTGCTTTGGCATACGCCATGGCGATTTCTTTTCCGATGCCTTTGGCGCTGCCAGTTACGATTACATTTTTGCCATTGTAGTCAAATTTTATATTCATGCTCCACCTCTGGTTTTTAATTAGATTTTACTGCCTTTCTTTGGGCGGCATATGGATGCACCTGCCGCCTGCATCCAGCGCCGCCTCCTGCAAAGCCTCAGCTATAGTTGGATGGGCGTGGATCGTTTCTTCAAGATCCTTCAGACCCGCTCCCATTTTCAGAAAAGCTGCTGCTTCGCCAATGACTTCTGTCGCATTGGCCCCCAGCAAATGAACGCCGAGCAGCTTGCCGTCCGCTCCGTCGCAGATCACTTTGAAGATTCCCTCCGGCTCCCCCATAGCAAGCGCTTTTCCGCTGGCAATAAGGGGAAATCTGCCCACGTTTATATCTTGGTATTGTTTGCGGGCTTCTGCCTCTGTCATGCCCGCAAAGGCCAATTCAGGGGATGTGAAAATACAGCTGGGTACGATGGAATCGTCATATTTACTATCCATTCCTGCTATGGTTTCTGCCGCTGCCTTTCCCATATGGGATGCTGTGTGAGCTAACGGCCGGATCCCTGTCACGTCGCCGATGGCATAGATATGAGGCAGGCTGGTTCTGGTGCATTGGTCTACTTTGATGTAGTCTCCTTTCATTTCCAGCCCCAGCCCGGCTACGGAGTCGGTATTGGGTGTTCTTCCAATGGAAATCATCACCTGATCGCCGCGAAAATTTCTTCCCTGACCATCCATCTGGACCAGAACCTCTTTTTCTTCTCCAGCTGCCCGAATCTCCTTCACCATGCATCCTGTTTTGATGGTAATTCCGGCACTTTTCATACTCTGTTCCAGCGCCAGGGATAGTTCTTCGTCCGCGCTGCTGATGATGCGGGGCATGGCCTCGAGAATGGTAACCTGGCTGCCGAAGCTCTGCAGTACATGGGCAAACTCACATCCGATCACGCCCCCGCCGATGATGACAACCCTCTGGGGGATCTGGTCCAATTCCAGCATTTGCGTACTGGTCTGCGCATAATCAGCCGCCCCTGGAACGGGGATGGCAGCCGGCCTGGATCCTGTGGCAATGATCAAATTTTTAAAGCGGATGATTTCTCCATCCTGGTCGAGCCGGAGGCTTGATTGGTCCAGTACCTTTGCGGCGGCATGGAAAACCGTCACTCCATTGGCTGCCAGCAAGCCTTCCACTCCTTGCCGCAGCTGGCCCACAACCTGGTTTTTCATGGCAATCGTCTGCTCAAGATCAATGGTAAGCTCTTTTATATGAATGCCTCTGTAATCGCTGTTCTTTGCCTGCCGGATGATTTCCGCGTTTTTGACCAGCGTCTTGGTCGGAATACACCCCGTATTCAGGCAGGTTCCGCCGATCTGCTCCCGCTCTACCAGGGCTGTCTTCTGCCCCAGCTGGGCGGATCGGATGGCTGCCACATATCCTCCTGGGCCTCCGCCCAGAACTACTACATCGTATGTTTTCATATCTTCCTCCTTACGCTTCCATCATTTCAGGAGCCTCAAGGGAACCCTTCACTTGATTGAGATATTCTGCCGCCATGGCCCCATCGATGATCCTGTGGTCTGCTACCAAATTGAGCGGCATAAAGCGTTTTGTCAGAATTGTCTCGCCTTCCATCATCAATCTGGTGCAAATCTGATTGACCCCCAGAATCGCCACCTCCGGCTGGTTGATAATCGGCGTAAAGCCTTCGATGCCATACATGCCCAAATTGGTAATGGTAAAAGTGCCGCCGCAGATATCATCGTAATTCAATTTCATTTCCCGAGCGCCTTGGATAATTCGTCTCGTTTCCTGACACAATTCCTTGAACGTGAGCTGATCCACACTTTTCACATTGGGGACCATCAGTCCCTTTTCCGTTGCCACCGCAAGGCCAATGTTGATTTCATGGTGAAGGATGATCTCATCGCCTTCCACGCTGGAATTGAACAGCTCGTACTTTTTTGAAGCCAGGGCGCATGCTTTCATCAGAAGATGGTTGTAGTTGATTTTTAAATTTTCTTGTTCATGGGCGCCGTTAAACGTTCGGATAAACGCCTCCGCTGCGCTGATTTCCACGGACATGGAATAAGTGACACGGGGCGAGGTTTGCCAGCTTTCTTTCATGCGCCTTCCCATAATTTCAGTCATTCCCGCTATTTTGATTCCTTTGCTCATGTTATTGCTCCTTGATCTCTGCCAAACATTGGCTGATATCCTCGTCCTTTTGTCCGATGATGCACAGCGGTGTCTGACAGGGAACCTTCTCGCCTTCTTGTACCAGTATTTTTCTGATGGTCCCCTCATATTCGGACTCCAGGGAATTGGTCAGTTTATCGGTTGTGATCTCCAAAATCCTTTCCCCGGCTTTGACTGCGTCACCTTCGTTTTTGCACCACTTGGCTACTACACCGTCTTTCATCGTCAGTCCTAATTTTGGCATTGTAATCAGATTGGCCATTTTTTTGTCCTCCTTGTTTCGTCTGTAATGGATCGGATTCCCCTCACGATATCTTGCACTTGGGGAATCACGTAGCTTTCCAAATCTACCGTATACGGAATCGGCGTGTTCAGCTCTCCGATTCTGACAATTCGTTTTTCCAATGATTCGTAGATGTCTTCTGCGATGCAGGCGGCCATCTCCGCTGACCATGCCCCTCGCTTTACTTCTTCTGTGACAATGACAACTTTTTTGGTCTTTTTTATGGAGTTGTAAATGGTTTTCTTATCCAGGGGATACAGCGTCCTTGGATCAACCACTTCTACGTGAATCCCGTCTTTTTCAAGGATTCCAGCCGCTTCCAGCGCTTTATGCACGCACAGACCTGTTGCGATGACCGTAACATCATCTCCATGCAATTTGATGTCGGCGCTGCCCAAAGGGATGGGCTCTCCATCCAGCTCGACCTCATCTTCTTGGAAATAAAGAGACAGATGTTCGAAATACATGACCGGATTTTCATCCCGCACCGCACTGATCAGCAGGCCGTACGCGTCCTGGGGAGTGGAAGGATACACAACTTTTAATCCCGGTATATGGGTGAGAAATGCCTCCAAACACTGAGAGTGCTGGGCAGCGGCCTGCAGCCCTCCTCCGCAGGGCAGACGCAGCGTCATGGGAATTTTCATATTGCCTCCGTACATATATCGGAACTTGGCCGCCTGATTGAGCAGCTGGTCAAAGGCGCAGCCCATAAAATCATTGAACATCAGCTCGGATACGGGAACCATGCCCAGCGATGCGGCTCCTACGGACATACCGACAATCTGCTGTTCAGTGATGGGCGTGTCTCTTACTCGCTCCGGCCCGAACTCCCTTTGCAGTCCTTCTGTCAGCCCGAAGGTTCCTCCCACAATTCCCACGTCTTCGCCCATGATAAAAACCTTTGGATTATGCTTCATTTCGTGTCTGAGCGCTTGGTTAATTGCTTTTGCGTAGGTCAGTTTCATCGATAGTCCCTCCCTTCTTCAACGATATCGGTATAAACATCTCTTACTGCCGTCGTCACCGGCGGGAAGGGACTGTTTTCCGCAAATTTTACGGCTTCGTCGATTTCATGTTCCATTTCTTGATCGATGACCGCCTGCTCTTCTTCGTTCAAAATGTTGTTTTCTTTCATGAAGGCTTTGCAGTTTTTGATGGGGTCCTGGTCTAGCCACTCCTTGATTTCCTCCGCAGGCCGGTAAACATCCGGTTCTCCTTCAAAGTGGCCGTGCTGTCTGTAAGTTTTGTATTCCACCAGCATAGGCCCTTTGCCACTTCGCACATAATCCACCGCTTCTTTGGCAGTTTCATAAACGATGGCGACGTCGTTGCCGTAGGCGATTGTCTGCTCCATTCCATATGCGGCTGCACGGTCAGCTACATTTTCTACGGCCATTGACCGGTCGACCCGCGAGGAAATGCCATAGAGGTTGTTTTCGCAGACAAACAAGATGGGCAGTTTCCATACGCTGGCAATATTCATCGCTTCGTGCCAGCTCCCTTCGTTGGAGGATCCGTCTCCGAAAAAACATACAACAATGCTGTCGCTTTTCTTCATTTGACAGGCCAGGGCCGCTCCTGCGGCCAGGTTGAATCCGCCTCCTACGATGCCGTTTGCTCCCAGCACACCGATGGATGTATCTGAAATGTGCATGGAGCCGCCTTTTCCGTGGCAATAACCGGTCTCTTTTCCGAATAGTTCTGCCATCATGGTTTTTATATCAGCCCCTTTTGCGATAATGTGGCCATGTCCCCGGTGAGTGCTGGATATGAAGTCGCCTTCTTTTAAATTGGCGCATACGCCTGCCGCCGTTGCTTCTTGTCCGATGCAAAGATGGACAAATCCCTGTACCTGGCCCTTTGCAAAGCACTTTGATACCCGTGTTTCAAAGCACCGTATTCTTACCATTGTTTCATACAGTTTTTGTATTTTTGCTTTTTCTAACAATGTGTCCGCCTCCTTTTGTTTATTTCTTGCAATTAAAGTATCGCAAATTTCAGACTTATTCGAAATTCTTCCTTCATGGTATTTCCATAACCCTTTCGAGTTATTTTTCTATAATGCCGGTCTTTGGCAGCAGTTTTGATATAATCTGACTTTTGAAAGCATAAAAAAAATTGCACTAATTTTTCTAGTGCAATCTGGCACAACGTATTTTTCATGGGGCCATCCCATGATCTTTTTGCATTCTTTTGCATTTAGGTGAGATGCAGCAGTTTGATCAGCGACATTCGGTTATTGACGTCGTATTTGCTGAATATATTATAGACGTGCTTTTTCGTCGTCGAAACGGTGATGAAAAGTTTTTCTGCGATTTCCTCGTTGGAGTATCCCTGGACAATCAGTTCAAGGATTTCTTTTTCCCGGGAAGTAAGTCTGTCAGAATAACGGGTGATCCGCTCTTCCTGCCGGGAGACGAATTTCATCACCAGCTCTGTAAGATGGGGTTTGAAGAGTTCCAAGATGAAAACTTCTTTTTCTGTAAAGTCGTTCCATGCTTCTTTTCGGAAAATGCTGACTGCACCGATTTTACAGCCGTTTTCGATGAGAATAATGCCGCAGCTGCACAGCAATCCCTGCGGGGCTAGAAACTGTTTATAAAAATCTGTATTTCTGCGCGCATGTTCGTCCAGAACATCGGATTCCACAAAGACGATCGATTGACTATAGTTGAACAAGTTGATCAGATAATTATTCTCAGGCCGGTAAGAATCAAAAAATGCAGGAATCAGCCTTTCATCGGTATCGATAAAGCAGGCATCCCTGATCAATGGTTCGCTGCTCTTTGGGTCAATCCCATAAAAATTGCTCTGATGGTAAGGAATCAAGGCGCCGATTCCAGTCAAAAAACATTTTTCCAAGGCTTGCAGATCGTCCATGCGATACAGCTCCAGCAGGATTTCATTGATGATCTGTACCTCTTTATCTTTTAAATTCATCATCTTGTTTTTGTACCTCGCTGTTGTTTTTCATACTATCAAAAGGTTCTATGAATTGCAAGTACGATAAATTTTCTTCCACCTTATAAGGGGCAATGGGAAAATGGAACCGTGATTTACAAATCAAAAAAACGGCACATCCCATTCGTTTTCACCAAATGGGATATGCCGTATAGATTTAGTAAGCAGTCGCCTCAGGACGTCTGTATGATGTGGATGGCCTTTTCGGCGGCAGCCCCACGCTTTTCGCACTCAGGGCCGTTGATTAATCTTCAAAAAATCCCCAGCCGTACATTTTTCCGTATTTCTTCATATCTTCGTACAAATCCTCCGGGTAGCCCTGCGAAATATCATCTGTGTTGACAAGCCAATTCAGCATCGCTTCCGAAAACTGCAGCGGCGTGATAAAGCTCTGCTCGGAGATAAAGTGCATATTGTCATACGGCGTATGATTGATGGCATAGAACCCTGATGTCAGCGTCAGATGGGGAATACCTTTGAATGCAAAGCTAATGGTGTCCACAATCCAGGGACCGATATCAACGTTCCAATCAAAGCCGCAATCCTCGACAACCTGATTAATTTCCTTTTCGACTTTTTCGTTGCATCCGGCCCAGATCAGCGGAGAGCTTAAGGCATTGCCAATGATATCATAGTTAAATACAAATTTCATATTATCAATTACCTCTGGATAATCCAGGATAAAATTGCGGCTGCCGTACAGTCCACATTCATGTCCCGACCAAGCAATAAAGCGGATGGTTCGCTTGGGCAGGATTCCCTGTTTTTTCAGATTTCCGAAGTATCTTGCCATTTCCATAACGCAGCCCACGCCCCCTGCATCATCCGCAGCGCCAACGCTGCTTTCCGCAGAATCTAAATGAGCGCAGACCAGAATGTTTCCCAGCTCCGGATTGGTTCCCTCAATCATACCTATGGTATTCCTTGTTTCCGTTTCTTCCAGGGTGAATTGGCAGTTGTAGAAAATTTCCACGTCTTCTCGTTTGGCCAGCTCCATGGCATCGTCGTACTTGAGAATAGCAGTCGGTATGGTAAAGGGCTCGTCCATATAAGAATAATTGGCATACACGTATGGAATATCCCGATGACCGTCGGAAGAAGTGTAGAAAACGGCTTTTACACCATATTGATATAACCGTTTATACATGTCCAAATCCGGGTATTCTACATAAGAATCCCTGCAGATCAGTACTGCTTTTCCCTCCACGTCCTTTGCTTCTATATTGGCGATTGAACCGCCTTCACAGTATACCAGCGGATAGGTGATCCCTTCAGCAGGCGTTTCCTTTGCAAACAGCACCGGCGTATGCTTTAAGACTTTCCAATCACCGTCCACCTTTGCTTTGAATTGGGAATGGGTGATCTTGCAGATGGGCAGCTTAAAATGATGCAACTCCACATCCACCCCATAGCTTTCAAATTCTTTGACAATATAATCGGAAGCCTTTATGACCTCTGTTTCTCCGGCAATTCGTTTGCCGCATTCCTCCGCGAAATAACGGGTATGTTCGTAAGCGTCTTTATACATTTACTTTCTCCTTTCCTTACGCCTGTTACAGACACTGTCCACGACGTTTCTATGAGAAAAGTATAGCAAGCTGCAGAGCTTCCCGCCATTGTCCTGAATGTTTAAAATGATCTGATAAATAGAACTGCGCCTATTCAGCATGGAACTCAGGTTCTACTCATCTTGAGAATTATCTGTAAATATCCCGCTTCAGCTCCCCGATCAAATCAATAATGTCCGTGATATAATAATTGTTTTCTTCCAAATGCTGCTTCACCTTTTCCAGATAAACACGGTTGTATCCTGGAACGCGCCTTTCCACTTCCGTAATAAAATTTACCATGTTTTCCCGCAAAGTGACAGGCCGGTCCGCCGGTACATAAGCAATTCGCACTTGCCCGGATTTTCGGTTGTAAAAGATGGTATCCAGATTCAGTGTGATCCTGCTGGGCGTGATCAGGTATTCGCCGGCTTTGCTCACCAGTAGAAAGGTCTTTTCCAGAATATCCAGAGCTTCTTTAATCTCTTTGACATTGCACTGCCGCAGAGCCGTGTACCCGCTGCAGTGGTAGGACACCAGTTCTCCGTCTTCACAGCTGACAAAACCCATTGGCATAAACAATTCACAGAGCCCGGACGAAAGTACGACCTTCTCAAATTCCTTTACGGCTCCTTCTTTAAGCTGTAATTTAAAATCATTGTTTCGAATCTCCATTTTATCCCCCTCCGCACTTGCTGCACGGCTGATACCCTTTTGCCAGTGCGTCCTCTTTCTCAATCTCGATGGCATATTTGTCGATGGTTTTACAGCTGCCTTGATGATAGGCTTTGCCTGTGCTTGCAAAGCAGTATACCAAACTTCCCAGCGGCAGCCGGTCCGGCTTGCATAGTAGACATGGCTGGTAATTTTTTCGGATCGGTCCGGTCAAAACAAGCTGTTTGGCGTTGGCCTTTATATAGGTACATTCTTCCTGATGATATTTCTTTCCCCACATGGGGAAAATCCAGACAATTCTTGAATCGCCGTTGGTTTCCATTTCTGAAAATGCCATGGGATTGGCCAAAGCCGCTTTGCCGATAAACCCTCTGCACTTTATGCGGCTTTCCAAATCAACTCCATCGTATAAATCCAGCGGCAGCTTAATCTTAATATGGTAGTTCAGTTTCAGTAATATCAAGCCGTCCCTGCCGCCTTCTTCATACAGATATCGAAACCGGCTGACCTTGATATTATCTGCCTGTTCATTTTCTATTCTCAGCCGTCTCTCCACTGCCGCGGGAAAAACCGGCGCTGCTTTAACCCCATAGGCCTGTGCGGCCAGATGAGCCGTTTCATCCACAGCGGAAAAGGTTATGTTTTCCGCTGTGCTGAAAATCTTTATGAAATAGCCCAGGGCAGCAATGGCAATGATAAAGATCGGAAGGAAGATCGCTGCTTCTAATGTAAAATACCCCTTTTTAGTACCTAGCATCATACCCCCGTTCTCCTCCGCCTAGCTCTGCCTTTAACCGGAAGCCGCAATGATAGTTTTTCAGCAAAAAGTCTTTGCTGAACGTTCCTTTCATGTTGATCTGCATTAAATCCATCATACGGGCTATTTTCAACGGCTCGCTCTCAAAATGAAGAAAAATCATCAGATAGTCTTCATAAGACAAACCTTTTTTGCTCCCTGTGTCAATGCATCCCTGATCAAGATTTTTCAGTACAGAATCCAAATCTGTTGCCCAGGACGCCTTATTTTTTAAAAGCATGACCGGCTTCCCCTTTTCCAAGAGTCTGGCATCGTTTTCCGCTTCTGCCAAAGCCCAGGTACCGATCAAAATTGCCTGCGTCAGGACCGCCGGAGGCCCTGGCGTCATTAATTCAGCTGCCGCCAGAGTCTGGGCCCTTTTTTCTTCATCCAGATAAAGATACGCTGCGTTAAAGCTGCTCCGAAATAATACCAAACCTCGTCTCACTTCCGCTTGATTCTTTTTATTACTGTATTCTCCCTGCAGAATGTACTCGACTTCATTTTCAAAAAAGGTAGCCTGGTCCACCTGATCATTGAGCGCGTTTTTGAATTTAAGCGTAATATATCGATCCAGCAAGTATGTATCCTTGCTTTGATCAAAGATTTGATCCATATTCTTAAATTGATCCTTGATTTCAGCAATTCGTTCCGCAAATCCGGGGCTGCTTTCTCTCAGAGGCTTGGACGGAAGACTGTCGATGATCCTGCGATTTCGCAGAGTCCTGTCTTCCTTTTTCTCACCGCTCTCCTCACGCTTTCCCCGATTCAGCAATTCTTCAGCAATGGCGAATTTCATATAATCCAAAATTTGTTGTTTCATATTTTCCGGATCTGCCAATGAAAATTGACCAAAACTGACATTGATTCTGCTGGCGTGCGCCTCTTGACGATCTTGCAGCGCGTAATCCAGATCTTCCTTAATCTGTGCTTCCACCTCCTCTCCTGTTTTTTCAAAAGCAAACAGACCATAGCGGTCTTTCAACTCCAAATTGAATTCCGATAAAGCGCTCCTGCACGCAAGGTTTAAAATACCGTCCCCATAGCTTATGACCGCCGCTCGTTTTGCGGCATAGATGAAAACCGCAGTCAACGCGACCATTGCAGTCAGAATAAATACTAAGAACACGGAAGCGCTGCCTTTCTTATTTCTCATCTGCTTGCTCCTTGATTTGAGCCAAATCCACCATACGTACAAACATTGCTTCATCATCGGCGTATTTGTGTGCTGAAAGCTCCTTTGTCCTCCGATTTAAAATTCCCTTTTTTGAGAACTCCACGCTGGAGGCATAAAATACCTGCCCGCCCCGGTGGTCAATCGGGTAACTGGCGTTCGCTTTTGTTATATATTCAACGGTCTGAGTGACTTGTCCGCTTTCCGCCCTCAATGCGATATGCATCCGGGCCCGCAATTCCGTCTGCTGATAAAGAAACACCAGCATATGAATTAAAGCTACGACCGTAAGAATAATCAACGGAAAGACCAACGCGGCTTCCACCATGGTCGTCCCCTTTTTCTCTTTCCAAGCAGTGTTTAAAAGCCGCTGTTGAGGCTTTCGAAGGTTTTGTTGACAAAACTGGTTATTTCGCTTTTGAAAATCAGCCCCAGAACAATGGCAATCGCCACCAGAATTGCTACTTGCACCATTTCCATCCCCTTTTTGTTGTTGCTTATAAATCTCCATTTCTTCATTTTTATCCCCCTTACATTCCCATTAATGCCGGCGCTATGGTGATCAGAATCAAAACGGACAGCAGAATGACTAAGGGAAGGGTCAGTTTGGTTTCCGCCAGCCTTCCCTTTTCCTCAGACTGCTGCTTTCTTGAAAACCACAGCAAATCGTTTTCTTTTTTTAATTTTTCAGCCAAATCCGCGCCCTTGCTCACATTATCGCTGATGATGTTTGAAATCCGCATCAGCTCTTTGACACCGCTTCTCTTGGCGAAACGGCGCAGCTCCTGATGAAGCGATCCGTTGACCTCCTGAACCGAACGGCAAACCCGCTCCAATTGGGTATAAAAATAGTCCGGCGCACGCCCTCGTTTCATCCGATCGTCGACTGCTTTCAGAAATGCCGTATTCAAAACAACTCCGGCATTCAGCAGAAGGACCAGTTTATTGATAAATTCCGGAAGTTCCCGGACAATGGATTCGGCCGCTTGCTTTTCTTCTTTTTCAATTTCATAAAACCGCATTTTGTAAATGAGCGCCGCTGCTGCCAGTGCCATTATGAAATATAACGGCAGGTTGGTATCCTGGACTTGTTTCCAGATAAGGCGTTCCCCTGTTTCCAGATGATCCGGAAGGCGCACCCGCTCCGATGCGGTATCCGCATTGAGCTGCGCAATGACTTGCCGCATCTGCTGTTCATTTTTTTCTGCTTCTGTTTTTTCCAGAGAGTCCGCAGGCTGCTGTTCCTCCTTTTTTCCAATGGGATCGATGGTAATATAGTATTCTTTTGTTTCCTTTCCATCGGGTCCTTGGATCACCACCTCCGTGCTGAAAGAAACGGATCCCGTTTTTGGATCAGGCCGCTGTATCTCCAAAATCTGACCACCGCTTCCCAATTTCAGGTTCCCTGCGGGTTCAGCTCCCAATAACAGATCGTAGGCTGCGGCCGCGCAGATCAACATTACGAAAGCCGCGCATTTGATCAGCAGGTTCCTGCGGGCTTTTTCGATTTTCGCAGCGCACGCTTTTCCCCCGTAGAGCTTGCGGTATCGTTCCTCCAGTCTCTTTTCAAATTCCTGATAGACTTTCAAGTTACACCTCAATATCCGTCAGTCTTTCTGTCAAATAAAAGGCTGCGCCCAGACCTGCGATAGCGATGGTCATAATCATTCGTCCCGCCAAAGTGGTATATAACGGCTCCAGATAATCCGGAGAAAAAACATTGAGAAAAAGGATCACGATTAAAGGCATGACGCTGATAATCTTTCCTTCAAACTTTTTCTGAGCAGTCATGGTTTTGATCTCCCGTTCAATATTGATTTTATCCACTAGAATCTCCGTCGTACTTTTCAGCATTTTTTCTAAATCCCCGCCCATCGTTCTGCAGGTCATATAAACCTGAACGAAATTATCGATATCTTCGCAATGGCTTCTTTCCGCAAAATCCATAAGAAGTCGAATGTCACTTTCTCTATTCTCTGATATGGCTTTGACCATGTGCTTTAATTCCTCGATCAAAGGCGTCTTGGGGCTATAGATCAGGCTTAAATTATCCAGGCTGCTTTTCAGCGCCTCTCCAATTTGCTGATTTACCGCCGCAGATGCCGACAAGGAATACAGCAGGTCCTTAAATTGTGTTGTAAGCAAAGCCCTTCTTTTTCCCGCCAGATAGTTCTCATAGCGATCTATTAAAAAATAGGGAAGAAATCCTCCTGCCAGGGAAAAAGGGATACTATGATAAAACAGAAAGAGCACTGCAAAGGATACGACATACCCTGCCGCTAGAAATTTGGCCTTTTCCTTTACGGATAATTCGTACTGTGAATAATCAACTTTCAAGTGTTATCCCCCTCAACTCAAGCTTTTCTCCGTGGATGAGTCCATTGCCGCTTTTCACCAGACCGATCGACGGCTTGTATTTAAAAAGCAGACTGGTTTCGATCTCGCCTTTCGATATTCCTTTTACTTCTGCGATCTCTAAAACCTTTCGGCTGCCATCGGACAAGCGGCCAAGATGAATGATAATGTCTATGCCCTCCGCGATCTGAGATCGAATGGCGTCAACAGGGAAGTCGGCCGCCTGCAGGAACATGGACTCCAGCCTCCTGAGCATCCCGGAAATGGAGTTGCCGTGTCCGGTGGACAAACTGCCGTCATGATCTATTTACTTACTATAGTCTCAAATATGTTGAAATGAAAGGAGTTACGAAAATGAAGAAGCAAAATTTAGTCGGAGCGGAATTAACCTTTAAGGAATTGGATGATTTGATGGTAAGGCAAGGCTATGAAAGTGAGCTGCAATATGTCAGCGATCTGAGTCGTGTAATCGAGAAAAAATATATTGGATATACCTTTGACATGGGACTCACTATCGATGTCTTGAAATTTAAAATTATCTCAGAAAACGAAAAAGACCCTGAGAACACGATAATACGCATCATGGGGTCTGAGCGGCTTAATTGCTAAATGTACACTATATTGACTCTCCTGTCTCACGGTCAATAAAATCAACCCGCAAATCTGTACCCAAGGCGCTGGCAATTTTGCGCAGATCGTTTTCACTAAAATTGTTGCGACTCAGCTTATTGCCAAGGTTTTGCCGTGTGGTTCCGATTGCCGCAGCCAGATCGGATTTATTCATTTTCCTGCGCTCCAGCAGGACTATGATTTTTTCACTCGTTGTTAACATCGTTTTTACCTCCGCATACATTTTACATTATAAACGCAAAAGTGTCAAACGGTAATAATATTTTGCAAAAGTTTAAAAATAATGTACATTTTGTATTGACAAGTGACATTTTAAAGTGTACAATAGTATCAACAACAAGAGATTAGGAGGAACAAAAAAATGAAGTACAATAAATCAGAAATCATGAAAAGCGCATGGGAAATGGTAAGAAAAATTAAATGCTCAATGTCAAGAGCGCTCAAAGAGGCGTGGGCAGAAGCAAAGATTAAAGCAATGAAATCCATAAAATTTGTAGATGGCATGGAAATAACAAGCCCAAACGGATTTACACGCATCCTGAATAGATGGACCAAATACGACAGAGATCGAGTTTACATTAACGGCGGCTCCAGGAAGGGTGACGGATACGTCGAGCTGAATACGGGCAGAGCTCACCTGAATGGCACGCTTGTATATCAGGAACAAATCGCTGAAATGATTCTGAATATGGACTTTGGGGCATAGGCCCCCGGAAGGGAGAGAAACAATGAATATAGAATTTCATTTTGCCAACACATCGGCATTACAACGATTTTTACATGCAAAAATGTGGAGTTTTTCAGGTCCTAAAAAATTTTATGACTGGCTGGAAGGGTTTGCGGATACAGGAGTGTTTATTGATTCAATCGGAGGAGTGCTGGATTACAAGGATTTATGCGATTTAGTTTAAAGTGACCCGCCCCGGAGGTTACGAGGGCAGAAAGGATTTTAAAAATGAAAATAAAATATATAAAATATGATTTAAACAGGTTGTATCTCAAAACGAGATATAATACAGGTCAATTCTTACATGGGTTAAAATATTCAGATAATCGTTTAATTCGATTGTTTTTCGAAATAAGATATTTACCTTACACCTTAAAACACTACATGAAAATAAATCATTATGCCTATTTCGGCGCTCCTGGCATTAGGCAAATCATAATATTTGATAGCTTAAGAAAACGAAATAAAGCAGTCAAGGAAAACGCCCACCTCAGCGAAATAACTCACAGACAACTCTTGTTACTAGCTAAAGATGAAGCCTTAGAAATTAGATCATATTCAGACGAACTTGGAAAAATTATGATGATGCATGACTCCTAAAGAAACACAACAGAGAGTAAGTATCAATAAATACAATATTTAAAAAAGACAAGACCAACTCGAAAGCGGCCTTGTCTTTTTTGTGTTAAGCAATAACTTATAAATTTACTGCAATCCACGCTCCCCGGGTGGGAAGCGACTAATTAAGTTGTTGCTCAAACGCTAGATAATTATATACCTCAATCCACGCCCTGATGGTTGGGCGACAATCAACATACAAACTATGGCTGTATGCCTACACGGTCATATAATTACTTAATCAACGTTTTTCTATGCTTATTATATCATAACCTCTTTATCCGTCAAGACCCAAAAGTTTTGTACTTTTGTAATATTTTACTGTGAAACAGTTGACAAAAGTAATATTTTCCTGTATACTAGTATCATCAGATAAAGGAGGAACGAAGAAATGTTAGAAAAAATTTATGTATACGGAATCGATGAGGAAGTTATGGTTGATATGGGGCAGGAAACATTTATTGACGAGGCAACCGGCTGTGAAGTCTATATTGCCGAAGATGGCAGATGGATTGCGGAAGATGACGCTATCGGCGAATGGGTGCAAATTAAGGGATAATCGGAGGAAGGATATGAATAAAAGAATCAAAGGAAAATTGTACAATACGGAAACCGCAAAGGAGCTTGCCCGCATTGATAGCGGGCACTCCCCTTCAGATTTTGAGTATTGGGAAGAAGTCTTATATCGGACAAAGAGCGGCAATTTCTTTCTGTATGGCTGGGGCGGCGGAAATTCCCGATATGGCGAATGGCATGGAAACAGCGGTGGAGCCGGTGAAAAGATCATGCCGATGGAGCCAGAAGCGGCGATAGAGTGGTCCGAAAGCAATCTGTCCGGTGATGAGGTTGAACAAATTTTCGGACGGCTTGAAGAGGATAAAGTCAAAATTACTGCTGATATCTCCGTATCTGCAAAAGAAAGACTTGATTCTTTGCGTAAAGAGACAGGGAAATCAATCGGAGAAATCGTCGAGGAATTGTTAAATGAAAAGAAATGATTTAACTGGCCGAACTTTTGATTTGTTGTATGTCGAAAAATACATCGGCGGAAACAAATATCTATGTCAGTGCGAATGCGGCAACACCTGTGAGGTATTTGCAGGAAATTTAAGGAGCGGCCATACAAAATCATGCGGATGTCTAAAGCATACAAACATCATTGATAGGCGGTTTGGTAAATTAACCGTTCTGTCAGAAAAAACAAAAACTATCGCAGGAGTGAAAAGAACTTTCCTGGTCTGTAAATGCGAATGTGGTAGCGTGATCGAAGTCCGTAAGGATTCCGTCATATCCGGCCAGACAACATCTTGCGGATGTGTCAACAAAGACCGTGACATTCCGCAAAAAATGCTGGAAACGTTTGTTGATGGCTCTCAGCCGATCAAAATTGGCGCTATGACCGCATCCAACAAAAGCGGGATCGTCGGCGTAAATTGGGATAAATCAAGGCAAAAGTGGCAAGCGTCAATCCGATATAAAGGCAAAAAATATAACTTAGGCCGATATGATCGCTTGGAAGATGCAACTAAAGTTCGGGCAAAAGCCGAAGAGATCGTGAAGGCTCATATTGAGAACGGAATTACTGGAGAACCGGTATTTCCTAAATAAACAGCCGCAGGTTTATTCCTGCGGCCTTTTTCCAATATGGAGAGATTCATAAATACATAATCTGAGATTCATTTAGATTCCAATTTGGGTGTAATTTGTAAATACATATTCTTTGTAATACTTTTACATTCCACTATGGCTTTTTATAATTATATTCTTTTTCCTCTAAAAAATCAACTATACAAAATTTACAATATATCCATCCGGGTCGTGCCAGATCGAGTCTGAAAATTTTTTAATTTTATAATTGGATACCCACATTGCCCCAACATCTTTGAAGTTGCGTTTTCCGTCAATTATTGTATAGTTTTTAGGCAACAAATATCTTGTACCCATCAGCGGCCGTCCATCCTCAAACTTAAAATCGTCAATGTCTTTTATATACGCATGATGCTGACCGACCGTGCTTTTATCCAGCTGGTCAAGTTCTATCAAGTCCGCGCTTTCAAGACTAATAAAATCTTCACTTCGGCCAATCGCCTTAATGTCATAGCGATGTTCGTATAGGTCTTGTAAAACTGCGTCATCTGCCCGGATATGAATAATTAATGTTACGTCGAATAAAATCTCCTGATAGGTCGGAATATACTCGATCGTATGATACTGCTCCATTTGCGCTTGCAGTGCGGCCTTTTTTTGCTTTGCCTCCTTAATAACCCTTTCCAATTCTAAATATCGATCAGAGTCTTTATAGTCTTTCCGCTTTTTCCCGGCGGCTTCTTGTTCTTTTCTGAATGATTTCAAGGTTTCTTCTACAACCTTACGATCCGCAGTGGTTTGACCTATGTTTTCACGGAGGGCAAGCCATTTGCGGTATTCTTCTTCGTTATAGATTTTTACGTTTTTTCGGGTCCTAAAGTCCGCACCCCTAGCGACTGTTTTTCCAATCTTAATATGCGCATTTGATATTGCGCTTTCTGGCATCCAAACTAATGTTCCGCGGTCCATTTCAACTCGATTTAGGACGGTCATAGATCGAAACATTTCTTGCTTCATTGCGCCATAATCGCCTTGGACGCTGAGGTCCATAGGATGGTATTCCCTGTATCCGCAGGCTTTATGGATAGCGCCAATAACCGTAGAGAAGGGTGGTAATGGATAGGTCATGCAATTGTCTACCGTCTCAGGCCGCCTATAATGAGCCTGTGACTGCGTTAAAATTAGTCTTAACGTTTTCATGTTGTTATTCTCCCATCGCTCTGGCTACATGCCAGTAGCCATTATCCCATTTAAGGGCCGTCGTTTCTTCCACATCGTCCGGTACCTTGTATTCCCAGGTAACCACGTGTGAATTGTCTTTGCCCTCCTTATATTCAAAATCTCCAGGTTGGAAAGTGATTTTGTAACATTCGCTTATAAAGAGAGTTTTCCCGACCTTTTCGGTCACGCTGTCCATGCGCTTATATCCGCATGACAGCAAATAAGCAACACCGTCAAGATAATCCATTTTTTCTAGATACATCCTATGGGCTTCATTTCTAGCCCCATTTTTTAAATCGTTTTTTATTTCCATGCGCCGTAATTTTTCTATTACTAACGTTTCCACATATTCAGGCGGGGTCCGTTTCCCCGACTCCCAGTCCTCAATCGTGCGAGCCGGTATTTTCAATTCTCTTGCCATATCCGCTCGGCTCAGGCCCGCCGCCCGGCGAGCCTGGAATATCTTATTGTCCTTACCCATTTTGACCTCCTACAGCACTTCGATGGCTGCCTTTACTTTATCTTGTAATTTTCTATAGTTGCCATCATCATAGATAGCTTCTATGAGTTCTCCGTCTTTATCTTCTAGTTCCAGCATTCCAGTTCCATCGTCAAAGAATACCTTTACTTCTGCATTTCCAATAACGTCTTTCCAATCTTTTGTAGTTTCGATTCTCATTTTCTTACCCTCCGTTTTTGTATTTCTTATCTTGTATATATAATACCACGCATTGCGTGGATTGTCAAGAACTTTTTCACGCATTGCGTGGTTTTTTGCACTAAAAAAGCCCCGGTCAGGATCACTCCCCCGGGGCATAGATATGGGCTATTCTACTGTGTCTCTGACTTCCGTCTCGCTATCTTCCGGATCCATGCGATTGCCCTTGTATGTGTCATTCAGCTTTGCCTCTGTCAGCTCCGGCAGTCCGGCCACGCTGGTCAGTAGCGACAGCACCCCGGCCAGCGCCGACGCACTGACTACCATGCACCAATCAACCTCCTGCATCACCGCCGCCGTGCCGATCATGGCAACAGCTGCCTGGGCAACGGTTTTGATTGCTCTTACTCCTGCTTTTTTAATCCATGCTTTCATGTTATTTTCCCTCTCTTTCTTTTAGTTCGTCTATCAGCCGGAAGGCCGTCTTTTGATCTCTCTCCACGACGGCCATCCGCTCAATTAAGGAGTTGTGTTTATCCTGCTTTGTCTCCAGACGTTTTATATCCTCCTGCACCTCTTTGATCAGATACTCATTTTTAACGTCCTGGACCCTCTGCTGCTTATAGCTGATAATAATTTGTACGATGATCAGTGCGGCAGCAGGAATGATATATTGCATCATGGATTGTCCTCCTTATAGATCAGCGATCCATGCCTTCGCTGCTTTACGTGATTTCGGGCCAAAGTCTCCATCTACCCTTCCGGTATAATAGCCTTTCTTCTTCGCCGCCTTCTGCCAAATCTTTACGACTTTCTTCGTTGCGGGACCGAAAGATCGATCTAATGCTAGCTTTACAGCCTTGATCAGCCCTTTGCTGATAAACCAGTTCATTAATTCTTGCAGTGTCTCTACTGCGGCGTCGGTGTTCCCTTTCACAAGTGTCTTAGATGGCACGGATGGCTTGCCTAATTTTTTCTTTTTATTCAGCTTGTCCAGCTCTGCTTGTACCATCTTTAAAAACCTGTTCCAGCCTTTCGAGATCGTTCTGTGCGGGCAGTTCTTTCCGGACCAGTCCTTGTGTCTCTTCACTCGGCTAATCCCCCAGCCACGTTTTTTAAGGAGTACGGCGGTCAGATATGCGGCATTTTTTTCAGCCTTATCAAAGCGGCTTCCTCCGGACTTGCTATAGCAGATTTCAATTCCAATCGATTTTCGATTTCCCGTCCCGCTACCGCCATCACCGGCGTGCCATGCGTTGCGGTTGAGAGGGATCGCCTGAACGGCCTCTTTATCGTCTACAGCGTAGTGGTAAGAGGTCTGGTTGTTGTTGCTCAGCATATAAGCAACCTCATTGGCCGCAGATGCGTCATTTGAGGTGTTGTGGATCGTTATGTAGCTTGGCGTCATCTTGTATGGACACTTACGGCTATATTTCTTCTGCGGGCATAATTTCTTTTTTACTTTCAAAGCCATTACAGTTCCTCCTCTTCTTCATAGGGATCCGGGGTTACTTCTCCGATATCCTCTCCGATTCCATCGGTCATTTTGTCCGCAAACTGATCTTCCGTGCCGATCAGCTCCGCTGCAGCAGCCTCTTCATCAAAGGCTTCTACTTGGATGTCTAATAATTGTTCACACATAATTCTTTCCTTTCTCCTCCATTTCAGAGGTATAAAAATAGACCCCTTGAGGTCTTGGTTAATCTACTATAAATGATCCGGCGAACGGTATCAAAACGCCTGGCGGTAGCGTATTTCCATTCGTCGCTATAAAGATTTCCCCCGATTTATTTATATACCCAACAATCATCACTCCGGCGTTGCAAGTTGGTGTCATATACTGATTTTCCAATAATGTACAGGGTAGTTTTCCAATTTTGACATATGTCGCTGGCAAGTCTTTGTTCAGCGTGATCGAGCCAAACATTGACCCGTTTTTTCCTATGATGCGACACTTTGGTGTCGTATATATTGTACAGCCTGGCTCAAGTGGAAACGTTAGCCATCCGGTATCCGCAACTCGGTCAATCAGGGATTGCTGCAACTGATTAAACATTGCGATCATTTGATCTTGTGTATAACTCACGCCGCACACCCCCTTTCGAGGGTTATTTCCACTTGCCGATTAAAACAGCGTCCCAAGTTACTAACAAGTCCGAAAAGCTGTAAGATGAGCTCATTTGCACATAGACTTTCCCGCCACTTATCGCAAACAGGGCCGCAGCATAATGATTGGCCGTTGCTGATCCGATCACTTTTATATCGTCTATAAACAGTCCCGCCGGAATATTCACAGCCCGATCTACTGCATACCAGCATGCGCCTGACGTTCCGCCTAAAGCCATTGTTATTTTCTGTTCGCCGCCCCAGGCAATCGCCAGCCCATTCGGTAGTTTGACATAATTCCAGATACCTTCTGTTTTTACCTCTAAGCCAGCAAATAAGGCTTGTAGTGCGTTGTTCGCATAATCGATTCCATTCATGCCACGCACCCCCTAACCTGGACAAAGCGCCTAAAAATACTGCTTTTAAGCGCCCCCCGACAAAATTTTGGCCGGGATTGGTT